>NZ_JBVJRT010000005.1:0-653033 GCF_055607425.1 Lentzea sp. NPDC037011
CACCTCTCCGACATCGTCTACACAGCACTCAAAACCGACATGAGCAGCACAAACACCCAACTACCCGCCACCGCTTGACATAGAAGCTTCCAACTGGCTAGTCGGTAGTACTTGCAGACGCCGGAACACGACGCGGCCGGCGTCGGACCGGGAGCGCCGCCACCACGACGACCCCGACGAGCAACAACCCGGCCCCGGTCCAGAACAGCGGAACCGACTGGTACGCGGCGTTGGTGTAGGCGAGCGGCGGTGCCTTCTTGGGCGGCGCCGCCGCACCACCCGGCTCCTGCGGAGCGTTCGTCTGTGGCGGCTGTGACGTTCCGCACACCACGCCGCCCTGCGGTGCCGCGGCGCGGACGATCTGCTCGCCGAGCGAGATCTGCGCGAGCGCGGTGGGCAGGTTCGGGAGCTTCAGCTTGTCCGTCGGCAGGAGCTGCACGTCGAGCATCCGCGCGGTCGCGCCGAGCTGGTAGCCGGTGAAGCCGTTGCCGGAGAAGGCGGCCTTCTTCTCGGTCAGACCCGCGATCTGCAGCTTCACCACGACCAGGTCGAGCAGCAGCGGCACGTCCAGCACCGGGTGGGCGGCGTCGAGGGTGCCGAGGTCCTTGCCGTTCTGGCTGACCTTGAGCACCGGCGCGGTGTAGCTGATCGTCGAGGTCTTCTCGTCGCCGGTCGCGGTGGCGGTGAGCGTCGGCGGGGTGACCACGTCGATCTTCAGACCGCCGGCGAGCTCGATGCTGACCGCCCGCATCGTCGACGTGGACGCGACGGCCTTGTTCTTGCTGCCCGGCAGGTCGACGAGCCGGACGGCGGAGCTCGCCTCGAACGTGTCCGGGATGCTCACCAGCCCGGTCTTGGGCGCCAGCGGCACCTCGGCGGGCAGCGCGCTCAGCACCTGCAACCCGGCCAGCGACGTCGTGGCCGTGGCGAGCGGGCTGATGCACGGCCCGACCTTCTCGTCCCACCGCGCCTGCACGCTGCCGTTGAGCACGCTCAGCTTCGCGAGCGGCGTCTCCGGGATCGGCAGGCCGCCCTTCGTGGGCTGCGGGTTGTCCGGGATCGCCGTCTGCACCAGCGTTCCCGGCGTCTGCGGCGCCCGACCGGCCACCGCGAACCCGAACGGGTTGGCCTGCGTGACCACGCGTTCCGTCGCCAGGAACGCCTCGGTGTTGACCTGCGCGCTCGACAGCCCCAGCCCGAGCTCGGTCACCGACTGCTTCGGCAGCTGCTCGCCGAACCCCGGCAGGATCGTGCTCGTCGGAACGCCCTGCGGCCCGAGCCGGACCACCGCGAGCCCCGTGCCCGCATCACCGACCGCGTGCGCCAACGGCTGCGGCCCGTTCGGCGACGACGCCGGCGGCTGGTTCGGGTCCCTCGGCCCCGGCACCGGTGTGGTCGGCGGCTGGGCGAGTGCCGGCCCTGCGGCGAGTGCCAGCAGCAGACCGGCCAGCGGCACGGAGAACGAGCGACGCATGAACCACTCCTCGACGCGGACTAGGAGACGGTGACCTCGGTCACGGTCGGTTCAACGATGCCGACCCCCGTGAGTGACGGGTCCACGGGTCAGCTATAGTTATCGCGTCTCGCCGCCTTAGCTCAGTCGGCCAGAGCGGCTCACTCGTAATGAGCAGGTCATCGGTTCGATTCCGATAGGCGGCTCGGTGAGATAAGACCCAGGTCAGGCTTCCTGACCTGGGTCTTTCTGTATCCGCAGGTTCGTGACGAGTTGTAGAGCTGCGCTGCTCTGGGCCTCGTGTGTGCTCGAAGTATGCCCATCGGTTCCCGGTGGACTTGCGCGGGACGAGCTTGGTCGCCGCTTCGGCGGCACGGTGAGCGACCTCGGGCGGGACGCTCGTGTAGATGTCCGATGTGATCGTGATGGACGGGTGACCGAGCATCTCCTGCACAGTCTTCATGTCTGCGCCGCCCGCGAGAGCGAGCGTCGCCGCACCGTGCCGCAGGTCGTGCAGCCGGATCGGCGGCAGGCTCGACGTCCGCACGATCTTCTCGAACGCCTCGGACACCTTGCCTGGGTGCAGCAGCGTCCCGTTGGCTTCGGTGAACACGCGGCCCGTGTTGATCCAGGCCTCGCCCCACTCCAACCGCTCGGCTGCCTGCTGTGCCTTGTGCGTCCGCAGGACCTTGACCGTCTCGGCATCCAGCGCGACGACTCGCGCACCGCTGGACGTCTTCGGGTCTCCCTCTTCGACCTCCCATCCGTCGAGGACGAGCTGAGTCGCGACCGTCGCTGTCTTCGCGTCGAGGTCGACGTCTGACCAGCGCAGCCCGCAACCCTCGCCCCGACGTAGACCCCGGAACGCGATCAGGTGGTACAGCGCGTACAGCCTGTCGTCGTGCATCAGGTCGAGGAACTCGCCCGTCTGCTCTGGAGTCCAGACCATGACCGGTGACGGCTTCTCGCCGGTCCGCTGCCACTGCTCGACGCGCTCGGCCGTCCACACCAGCGCCTTGGGGCGCTTGCCTGGCTCGACCTCGACGTGAGCGGCCGGGTTGAACGTGATGATCTGCTGCGCGATCGCATCGTTCAGTGCTGCTCGCAGGGTCGCCCGGAGCTTGAGCTGTGCCGCAGGTCCGGTCGTCCTGCGGAACGGCGGCATCTCGCGAAGCTGCGCCCGAAACGCACGCTGCTCCGCTCGCTTCGTGGCCTGCTTGCGTGCGTCGTCGACTGCCCGACGTGCCGCGTTAGCCGCGACGATCTCGTCGTTGTTCTCCTCGATCGTCGCGAACATCTCGTTCAGGTGGCTGACCCGAAGCCTCGTCACCGGGATGTGCCCGATGAGCGGCCTGAGGTGCACCCTGATCGCCGACTCGTAGTGCCTGCGACTCGTCTTGCGGATGCGCTTGCCCGGCAACCACTCGTCGAGCCATTCGCCGACCGTCATCTTGCTGACGAGGCTCTGTCCGGTCCGCAGACGACGCTTCGTTTCGTCGTAGTCCGGGATCGGCTGCTTGCTGTCCGCCGCAACCTGTGCGAGCAGTGCGGCGACTGCCTCACGGCCCTCTTCGTCGTCCTTCTCCGGGATGGCGAGCAGCGCGCGGACCTTGTCGAGATCGGCCTGCGCAGCCTCGGCCATCGCGTACCCGGAGCGGCGGAACAGCCGACGCTCACCGTCCGCTGTAGACGGAAGCTCCTGGCGGATCGCTACCGTCCCGTGCCCCTTCTTCTTGGCGTTGGGGCAGGCCTTGCCGTACTGCTTCCCGGTCTCGGGATCACGGCAAGCACAACGTCGCGTGACGCTTCCTGCTTTTACTGATTGGTGCCCTTCCTGTCGAGCTGGTCGAGTTCTTCGTTCGTCGCTGGGATGAGTCCGGCTCGGCGCATCGCACGGCGCACATTGATCAGGTCGCGTTCGATGACCTGCGCCCGGTAAAGGTCCTCCCCGTCGGCCTCGATCAGTCGGGCCTTGCGGGTCTCGGGGGACTGCGCGAGTTCAGCGAACCGGTGAGCGTTGATCGCCCGCGTTTCCGATTCCCCTAGGGCCCTGATCAGCCGGTCGTGCTCCCGCAGCAGATCGAGCTGCTCGTGGTTGTCCTTGGGTTCCTCCTCGTACCACTCGTGGAGACCGGTCGCGGGGTCGTACTCGCCGCAGCCCTTCGGCTTCACCGGCTGACGACCTTCGCCGCTGAACCACCGGATCGCGTACCAGGGATGGGTCTTCGCGCCTGGCGACCACGTGACCTCGTTCTCGTTGCGCACCGGGAAAAGCAGCACGACCGGGGGCACCTGGAGCGCCCTCGCGATCACTGCCAACTCGTCCACGGTGACGCCGCGCCGACGCCGGCCGTTCTCGTCCAGTCGGCCGGTCTCGATGCTGGTGATGGCCGCGAAGGTCAGCCAGTCAGCACCGAGTTCCTGGCATCGCGCGGCGAGCTGCTTGCGAGTCCACCCGTGGCGATTGCGGTGCCACTGCATCTCGCGTGCCACCGTGTCGCTCATCTCGTGCACTGCGCCCTCCGCTTTCATCTGCTTGCACTCTTGAGGCAAGATCGGTAGCGTCCGATCTCGCCTGACAGGCCAATACTGACACAACTAGAGTGCAATATGCAACATTAACATTGCGAACGGAGTTCTTGAGTGACTGCTTCTGGGGGCCTGAGTAGGCGTGAGCTTCTGGAGTTGCCGCCGTCGGTCGACCTGGTGACCGCTGGTCGAGCGCTCGGTATTGGGCGGACAAAGGCTTACGAACTGGCGCGTGCAGAGGACTTCCCGGCACGCGTGCTCCGACTCGGCAACACCTACCGCGTAGTGACCGCCGATCTGCTGCGCCTGCTCGGCGTCGAGGAGGACAACGCGGCGTGACCTACACGAGCAAGGGCGGCGACTCCCCGGCAGGAGTCGCCGCCCAGCACAACAACGCAACTGATACCAAGCGTACTTCGACCGTCTACGGCGTACTGGCACTACACATCAGCGACCTGTCCATGTCTCCTGCGGTCCCGACGGGTGTGCGCGTGCGGGTTCACCTCGGCCGTGAGCGCTGGTTCGACGCCTCGACCCTGCAACGGCTCGCTCACCTGACGTGGCCTGCTCGCTTCGTCGAGGTCGAGGGCGACGACACGAACGCCGTCCGCGAGGTCGTGCAGTACCTCGACCGGGCACGAGCACGCCAGGAAGCCGCCGAGGCTGCGCACGTCGAGCACATGGCCCGATGGGGCCTCGGCGGTGTCGCTTGACTCTGACAGCACACCCGCCTGAAGCAGGGAATTCCGTGCCTGACAGGCAGATCCGCCTCACGCCTGCGTCTGGAATCCGGATGCGAGCAGTGCGGTGGACCTGGCAGGACCGGGTACCGGCAGGCTCGCTCTCGCTGGTGCCTGGTCGTGAGGGCATCGGTAAGAGCCAGTTCGCGTGTTGGCTCGCTGCACAGGTCACCAACGGCACCTTGCCTGGTTCCATGCATGGTCAGCGCCGGCCGGTGATTTACGCGGCGACCGAGGACTCGTGGGCGCATACGGTCGCACCGCGGCTTTCCGCCGCTGGTGCCGATCTCGATGCGGTGTACCGCGCCGAGGCGGTCGCGGACGGCTTGCTCACCGGCCTCACGTTGCCGCGTGACTGTGAAGCGCTCGGCGACGAGATCACCGCCCGAGGCGTCGGCCTGCTCGTGCTCGATCCGCTGTTGTCGGCGATCGCCTCGGGGATCGACACGCACCGGGACCGTGAGTTGCGGTTGGCGCTAGAACCGTTGGTGCGCATGGCAGATCGCACCGGATGTGCGGTCGTAGGGCTCGCTCACTTCAACAAGTCGGCGAGCCCGGACCCGCTGAACCTGATCACCGGTAGTCGGGCGTTCTCTGCCGTTGCCCGCGCTGTGCTCGCCGTCGCACGTGACGATGACAGCGAGGACGGTTCCTGCGTGATCAGCCAGGCGAAGAACAATCTCGGGCGCCTCAACCTGCCGTCGCTCGGCTACCGCATTGAGTCCGCTTTGGTCGACACCGACGACGGCCCTGCTGAGGTTGGTCGGCTCGTGATGATCGGCGAGACCGAACGCCACGTGAACGACATCCTCGCCGAGTCCGGCGGCGATCCCGGAGCCCGGTCCGAACGCGACGAAGCCGCAGCGTGGTTGAAGGAATACCTGTACCAGCAGGGTGGTAGCGCCAAGGCCGCCGAGATCATCAAGGCTGCCAGGATAGACGGGTTCGCCGAGGCGACGCTGAAGCGTGCTCGCAAGCGTGCTGGGATCACGACCACCAGGCAGGGCTTCGGGCAGGGCTCGGTGTGGACGAGCGGCTTGTGACCCCCATTGGGATCACTTCAGCTCATTCGGGTCACGTCCCGAGAGCTGATCCGAATGAGCTGAATAGTGATCCGAACGTGTCGGTGCCGACCGGTCGGCAGCCTCCCACGCGCACGCAAGAGGCGTTGATCTACCGTGAGAGTGAGGTTCTGCCTCCACCGATTGTGTCGGCGTTCCTTGTGATCGTGTTGGCGTGACACCGGGATAGCGGACACGACCCCGGTGTCACGGGTCATGGCGGTGGACGAGACGAGGATGGCGACGTGCAGGGCGGTGCTGCACAAGAGGACGCAACCCCAATGGCCAACAACCGCAGCCTCAGGCCAGCCGTTGCTATCCGAAAGATCAGGACTAGAGTCCATGGAGGTCTGGACGGCGCATGGAGGGATGAACCGTGACTGCGGCGATCGATAGTCCGATCCTCAACTCGCCGTACGAGCAGCCGGATCGTCACTACGTGATCGGCCCGCAAGGGCCGTCCGGTGAGATCCGGGACGGTCGCCGTCCGAGTGAGTCCTTCATCCCGATCGCTGTCACGAAGAAGGGCAAAGGCGGCGAGCAAGCGGCCTTCGACTTCGACGTCACTGGCGAGCGACGTGAGCGCAATTCGCTGATCAACGACATCCGCAGGGACGTCGCGAGGTGGCGGATGTCCGGCGAGTTTCCTGGCGTCACGCCGATCACTCGCAAGCTGCTCCAGCACTGGGCCGATTCGACCCGCGAGAACCGGGTGCTGTTCTGCCAGCGTGAGGCCGCAGAGACCGCTATCTTCCTCACTGAGGTTGCGGGGCGGCACGGATACACGGACTGGCGCAAGCGGCTCGAGCCGGAGAACGAGGCGCACAACTCTCGACTGCCCCGCGCCGCGCTGAAGATGGCGACCGGCGCGGGCAAGACTGTCGTCATGGCGATGCTCATCGCATGGCAGACGTTGAACAAGATGTACACGCCGCGCGACACCCGATTCACTGACCGCTTCCTGATTGTGACCCCAGGCATCACGATCCGGGACCGCCTGCGGGTGCTGCTCCCCGAGGACCCAGAGAACTACTACGACCTACGAGGTCTTGTTCCTGATGACCTCAAGGGCGGCCTTTCAAGGGCGCGGATCGTTGTCACGAACTACCACGCCTTCGGCCTGAAGGATGCCAAGGAGATTCGAGGCATCGCCAAGAACACGCGTCTTCTGCTGAAGGGCGACCGTGCGGAGGACGCATTCAAGGAGACCCTGCCAGCGATGGTTAGCCGGGTGCTGCGCGACCTCGGCACGGACAAGCAGCAGATCATCGTCATCAACGATGAAGCGCACCACTGTTATCAGGACAAACCGCTACCAGCTGGTGAGAGAGCGGACAGGGAGCAGAAGGAGGCCAACGAGGCAGCGCGTGTCTGGTTCAGGGGCCTCCAGGCGATCGCCAAGCATGTCGGCATCAAGCAGGTCTTCGACCTGTCGGCCACGCCGTTCTACCTGAAGGGCTCGGGCTACAACGAGGGCCATATCTTCCCGTGGACGGTCAGCGACTTCTCACTCATGGACGCGATCGAATCTGGCGTCGTCAAGGTTCCACGGACTCCGGTCGACGACGACGCCGTTGACCCGCTTGTCACGTATCTACGACTGTGGGACTTCGTTGGCGACAAACTTCCTAAGCGTGCCGCCAAGGACGCCGTCAGCGACTGGCTGCCGCCACCTGAGCTGGAAGGTGCGCTGCGTAGCCTGCATCGCAGCTATGCAAAGGCGTTCAAACATTGGGAAGACAATCTCCGGCAGCACGGCGAAACTCCGCCGGTCTTTATCGTCGTCTGTCCGAACACTGTCGTCAGCAAGCTCGTCTACGAGTGGATCTCCGGCGTCGAAGTCGAGCAGGACGGTGAGGTGATCGCTCATAAGCCCGGCGAGCTCGAACTCCTCACCAATGTTGTCGAGGGCAAGCCGCTTGCTCGTCCACGCACGATCCTCATCGACTCCGCCCAGCTGGAATCTGGCGAAGGGATGAAGGCTGACTTCAAGCTCGCGGCCGGCGCAGAGATCGCTGCCTTTAAGGCCGAATACCGCCGTCGTAACCCCGGCGCGGACTTGGACAAGATCACTGATGACGAGCTGCTGCGCGAAGTCATGAACACCGTCGGTAAGCGAGGCAAGCTGGGCGAGCAGGTCCGGTGTGTTGTCAGTGTCTCGATGCTCACCGAGGGTTGGGACGCCAACACCGTTACCCACATCCTTGGGGTACGCGCTTTCCGCAGTCAGTTGCTCTGCGAGCAGGTCGTCGGCCGCGGACTACGCCGCCGCAGCTACACCGTCAACGAGCAGGGCCGCTTCGAAGCCGAGTACGCGAACGTCTACGGGATCCCGTTCCAGTTCATCTCGTCGGACCGGCCGACAAAGGATCCGCTCCCGCCACGTCCGGTCCAGGAGGTTGCTTCCCTCGAGGGGCGCGAGCACCTGCGAATCGCGTTCCCCAAGCTCACAGGCTATCGGGTCGAACTCCCGGACGACGAGATCTACGTCGACCTCGACGATGCCCCGTTCTTTGAGATCGGCCCCAACACCGTCCCGCGCTGGGTTGAACTCGGCGGCGCAGTCGGCCAGCGTGAGATGGAGGAAGGCGACCCCACGGTCTACCGGCCGCAGGAGGTCGCCTTCGCACTCGCCAAGCGCATTCTCGACCAACAGTTCAACTCTGCTGACGACAAGCGTCCGTGGCTATTTCCCCGCTTGTTGCGCATCTGCCAGGACTGGATCAAGGAGAAGGTGCGGGTCGCAGACGGCTGGAGCATCGGTTTCCTGATGACCATCACTGAAGCCCGCGCCGAGGCTGCGGAAAAGATCTGGGACGCCATGGTCGTGCAGGCCGGCAACCGGCGCGAACGCCTCCGCCCGATGCTCAACCGCTTTGACCCGAGCGGTTCCACAGCTGGGGTGCGCTTTCACACCCGCAAGGCCGTTGTCGCAACCGAGAAGTCGGAGGTTTCCCACGTCACACTCGACGGCGTGGGCGGCAACACTTGGGAGCAGCTGCTCGCCGAGATCCTTGAGAACAACAAGAATGTCGCCGCATTCGTGAAGAACGATCACCTCGGCTTCGCCATCCCGTATGTCTACAAGGGGCGCACCCATTCGTATGTTCCGGACTTTCTTGTGCGCCTTCAGCGGTACGACGACGAGGACTTCGACCGAGCCCTCATCATCGAGGTCTCTGGCAGCCAGAAGAGCCCCGGGCCGACACAGGCCAAGGCGCACACCGCTCGTAACTCGTGGTGCGCGGCGGTCAACAACCACGGAGGCTTCGGCCGCTGGGGCTACGTTGAGATGACCACCCCGCTCGAGTTCAAGGTCCGCCTCGCCGACGCGATCGAAGCGCTGTACGGCGACCTGCCGATCATCGGCGACCCCGATCTGTTGGACTTCTCCGAGACGGAGGCGAGGAGCGCACGTGGCGCCTAAGAAGAGGGCTCCTGCCGGACCGACCCCGGTTGATTCCATCAAGCACGACGACAAGAGGGTCAACATTCCCAGCGCAGACGATCTCAGCTTCGTCGACGATGACGTGCGCGCCGTTCGGCAGGTCCGTTACGCCCGCGACGAAAGCCTCGACCCGCAGCTGGTCTGGAAGGGCAAGTACCCGCCTGCGAACGACATCGACGACGCCGACCTTGATCTAATCGCGGACGCGCCACCCATCTACATCCAGGAGAAGATCGACCCACGCGTCCTCATCGAGAACCTGCGCCGCACCGCCCAACGTCCTGACGAAGAGCCTGAGCTCGCCCTGTTCGATACGTTCGACGGCTTGGACGAACTCGACGCGGTCGAGTATTACCGGCACGCCGCTAACTGGTCGAACCGCATGGTTCTCGGCGACTCGCTGCAGGTCATGACCTCACTGGCTGAACGAGAGCAGCTCCGCGGCAAGGTCCAGATGATCTACATCGACCCGCCGTATGGCATCAAGTTCGGCTCCAACTGGCAGGTCCGTACAAGCAAACGTGACGTCAAGGACGGCAAACTCGAGGACGCTGCCCGCGAAGCTGAGCAGATCAAGGCTTTTCGTGACACCTGGGAACTCGGCATCCACTCGTATCTCGGCTATCTTCGTGATCGCCTCCTCGCAGCTCGCGAGCTCCTGACCGAGAGCGGCAGCTGCTTCGTTCAAATTGGGGATCAAAACGTTCATCTTGTTCGATCGCTGATGGACGAAGTTTTTGGGCCCGAAAACTTTATTACACAGATTGCATATGCCACAACGGGTGGGGCGACGAGCGAATACTTGGCCGGCACCTACGACCTGGTCCTCTGGTTCGGAAAAGACCGCACAACCACAAAGTTTCGACAGCTCTTTAATGATAAAGCTGTCGGAGGTGCGGGTGCTGGGAAGTATGATCAGGTAGGCGTGGACGGTCGCCACTATCGGCTGGACAATCTGACCAGTCAGAGTCAAGGCCGCGCGAAGGGGGAGGGTGCTGCGTCGTGGTTTCCGGTAACCATCGATGGCCGTGAATTTCGCCCTACGCTTCAAAGTCGGTGGAAGACTCATGAAGCTGGTATGAGTCGTCTCATTCTTGCTGACCGTGTTCGTCGTACCACGAATACGTTGGCCTATGTGCGATACCTGGACGACTTCCCCGCGTTCGCCATCACGAACCTCTGGAGCGATGTGGGAGGGATCCAGAGTAGGGCTGATCCGAAGATATACGTCGTGCAGACGAGCACCAAGGTCATTGCGCGATGCATGTTGATGTGCACCGATCCAGGCGATCTTGTACTCGATCCGACGTGTGGCTCAGGAACGACTGCTTTCGCTGCGGAGCAGTGGGGGCGCCGGTGGATCACGATTGATACCTCCCGTGTCGCACTCGCGCTCGCGCGGCAGCGTCTTATGGGTGCGAAGTACCCGTGGTATCTGCTTGGGGATTCGGCCGATGGGTACGCGAAAGAGCGGTCGCTGACTACGCAGGTGCTGCCGCGCAAGGAGTTCGCGAACGACATTCGACAGGGTTTTGTTTACGAGCGTATCCAGCACATCACGCTGAAGTCGATTGCGAACAACCCGGACATCAACGAAGGCATGTCTCGCTCCGAGATTGATAAGGCGATCAAGCGGCATGCGGACTTCGAGGTGCTGTACGACAAGCCGTACGAGGATAAGAACAAGGTCCGCGTCACCGGACCGTTCACCGTCGAGAGCTTGAGCCCGCACCGATCGCTGGCATTCGCTACGTCTGTGGGCGATGAGACCCTGGCCGAGGCCGTTGCCGCCAAGGACGCCGACGCGCCGAACTTTGAGCAGTCGATCCTCGACAATCTCAGCGCGGCTGGCATTCAGAACGGTCGCAAGAACGAGCGAATCAAGTTCGCGTCGTTCGAGACCTACGCAGGTGAATACATTCAAGCCGTCGGTGAGCGTATTGGCGAGACCGGTGACGACGCCCCCAGCCGGATCGGCATCGCGATCGGTCCGCAGTACGGCACGGTCAGCCCGTCCTTCGTCAAGCAGGCAGCCAAAGAGGCTCTCGCCGCCGAGGACATCGGCTTGCTCGCGATCTTGGCTTTCGCGTTCGATCC
Organism: Lentzea sp. NPDC037011; assembly: GCF_055607425.1. NCBI lineage: Bacteria > Bacillati > Actinomycetota > Actinomycetes > Pseudonocardiales > Pseudonocardiaceae > Lentzea > Lentzea sp. NPDC037011. Next base: position 11,329 of record NZ_JBVJRT010000005.1, read on the forward strand.
ACAGGTCACCGGCGTCACCGAGACCGACGGCGTCACCGTGGAGGCGACGGACGAGGGTTTCGCCAACGTAGCCGGCGTGCGTAGGCTCGGCCGGATTCCGGTGCTGATGGTCCGCATGAACGTGGACCTGCTCATGGGACGGGAACTGAAGAAGACGGGCGCAGGCAACCTGTTCACGGTTTTCGGTGAGCCGGACATCGACATCAGCGAGACCAGCGACGGATTCGTTGCTACGGTCAAGGGTATCGACGTCTATGACCCTACGACCGGTGAGGTCCGCAGTAGCAAGGGGACCAGTGATGTCGCGCTCTGGATGATCGACACTGATTACAACGAGGAGTCGTTCTTCGTCCGGCACTGCTACTTCACCGGCGATAACGACCCCTACAAGCGTCTCAAGACCGCGCTCAAGGCAGATATCGACGCCGACGCCTGGGACTCGCTCTACAAGACCGTTTCGCGCCCTTTCCCCAAGCCGTCCACCGGCAAGATCGCCGTGAAGGTCATCAACGACTACGGCGACGAAGTCATGAAGGTCTTCGAGGTGACGTGACATGGGACTTGATTCGCAGCAGTCTCTCGACGAAGGATTTGTGGAGCACGTTCCGCAGGCCAGCGCCGACATCGCCGAGGCGCTTCGCGTTGGCCTGCTCAGTCTTGATGCCAACGTGCTGTTGAACTTCTACCGCTACAGCCCCACCGCGAGAGATGCGCTCGTAGCAGTGCTCCGTGCGGCAGGTGACCGCGTCTGGGTCAGCCACCAAGCAGCGCTCGAATTCTGGCGCAACCGGTGTACCGTGATCGATCGGCGGAACGCTGCAACTGAGCAAATAAGCAACGCGATCGACAAGAACGAGCGGTCTCTCATAGACGCGATCGACATCTGGGCCAAGCAGACGGCCGTAGATGAAGTGGTCAAGACGACAGTCAGGGAGGCGATAGCGGGCGGCTTGAAGCAAGCTCGAGAGACTATCAACGGCCAGATTGCTGGTGCTGGGTCTATCAGCTACAGCCCGGAGTCTGATGCAGTCCTCGACGTGTTGCGCGACCTGCTCGTGGCTAGCGTAGGCCCGGCGTTGCAGTCGGCAGATCATGCCGAAGCCGTTCAGGAGGCGCAGCGTCGCGTTGAGCAGCGAATTCCGCCCGGATATCGTGATGCGGAGAAGGCGCAATCCGAATTGTCTGAGGGTGCAGGCGGAGACTATCTGGTCTGGCTCCAGTCGATGAACGAGGCAGAACGCCGCGGCCTACCGCTTGCCGTCGTCACCGGCGACGAGAAGGAGGACTGGTGGTGGCGGCACAAGTCGGCGTTGATGGGCCCTCGGCCGGAACTCGTTCGTGAGTTTGCTCAGCGTTCGACGCATCGGCTGTACCTGCTCCGGCCTCTGCAGCTCATTGAACACGCAAATGCATTGAATGTCACTGTTTCGCCTGAAGCGGCAACCGACGTTGCTAGGGCAGAGATCAAGTCGCGTCAGTCGGAATGGACGCCGGCTGCAGTGCAAGAATTGCTTAAACGTTTGGACGCCGAAGGTCGTGAACAAGCGGACATCATAAGGTTCGCGGCAGAGCAGGGTGGCATCGTTACCCGTGAGGAGATTTTTCAGATCGCGGGCTACTCTGAGGAGAGGATGCTGCGCGGGTTCACTCGACCTTCGGCGCGCATCACTCGCGCATTACAGGAATCAGGGGTTCTGGACGGTGAAGTTGAGCCGGTTCTGACGCCTCACTACGATGGCGGCGTCACAGCAGTGCGGTTCGAGATTCCACTTGATGTCGTGGAGATCCTCTCGATACACGATGGCGCTTCGCACTGACGGTACTCCCCTGTGGCGCGCCGTCCGGCTTCTGCTGAAGGGTGGGGGTAACCCCTGATCGTCATGCCGCCCACTGGTACGTCATAGCAACTCGCCGTGTGTACGAAACTCCAGGTTCCGGCAGTGCTCCGGTTATCCGCCTTCGGCGAACCGGCCGCTTGTCAGGCTGGTGACTAGGAACTGTTGACGGAAGTCACCGTGCCTGTAGTACATGTGAGGGCGGTCGAGTTCCTTTGTCCCGTGGGGGAAGTCGAGCACATGGTTGGTAAGGACGGAACTGATGATGTAGCCCCTGCCATCCTCAGAGCGACGAAAACGCCACCTTTGTTGGGGCTCTCCATGTCGAGGCTCCATGCGCGGGGACCGGGAAGGCTCATCTGTCGCGCCAGCGTCTAAGGCCAATCCGTTTGCTACTGAGACGATGGTGTACTCGCCCCAGTGCGGTGTGCGCATGAAGATCCAAAGCTGCGGCAGCTCGCCGTGAGGATGCCACATGATCGGCTCAGCACCGCTGTGTTCATGAAGTCCTGTGTCTAAGGCAAGTCCGTTGCTTCGATTGATGATGACGAACGGACCGAACTTCCTGCGCCAGGAACCGCGAAGCGTCCGGGTTATTTCACCGCTGAAGAACCCGAGGTTGAATCCCACTTTGACGCTGTGTTCGCCCTCGTTCACCCGTCTCTGACCTTCCTTGGTTGGGGTGCTGTGGATGGCTGCGAGACCTACCTCACCAGCTGCCATGTCCCACATCGTTGTGTCGTGAAACTGCCGTCCGAGGGTGCGACCGTGACCGTGATCAACTGCGCGTGGATGACAAAGTTGTTGTCGATGATCTCGCCGTCTGGTCGCGTCCGTTCCCAGTAGCAGTCATCGACGCTGCGAGTGGTGCGGTACTTACCGGGCTTGATCTTTCCTTTGCCGGTGCCGATCTCGTATGTTCCGCTGCTGAACGGCACGTTCCCTTCGAGTACGTCGTTCAGTGCGCCTTGGTGCTCCGGGCACAGCAGGGGAATTCCGATCTTGAAGATTTCCAGATTCTTCGCGTCCTCGTTGATCTGTCCCTGTAGGAACTCCGACGCGGTCACGTACTGGGCCGGGCTAGTCATGCTCTTGCACACGTCGAGCACCCATGCGGATGCCGTGCGGTACGTCGTGCCTACAGCCGAGTCGAGCCCTGCTGCCTGTACGGCCTCATCGACCTTCTCCGCTGGAGTGAGTTCTCCGGGTTTGACCCACACGGTCGCAGTCGAGTAGGTGCTGCGGTTGGCCTCGACCGAACTCACGACCCACTTGTTCAGGGACTCGGGGAGCGTTCCAGAGGTCGAAATCTGGAAGAGTTTCGACTTCTTGGTCGCATGCGTCACGTAGACGTAGTAGCCGAGTTTCTGGATCTCGGCGACCGCTGTGTTCGCAGTGGCGCCTACGTACTTGGCGGTGTCGATCACTGGTGGAAGTGGTGCAGCGGAGGTCGTCGTGGTCGTTACCGCCGTTAATGATCGGGACGGTTCAGACGAAGGGCTTGCAGCGCCGCAGGCGGACAAAGCGGCTACTGCGCCTAGCGCGATGAAGGGCAGCGTGAATCGGCGCATGCGGAAATCTTTTCGCAGTCGCAAGTGGTGTCACATCTGGCTGCCAGGCATGCCCTGTATCGGTGTGACACCAGCAACGCGTTACTGACCGTGGTCATCCACTGAGATCGACTCAGCCGATGCTCATCAGCCTGGTGTCAGAAGGGCGTTGAGGCGTTGTAGTGCCAGTTGCCCACTCGTGCTGATTCCGATGAGTCCGCCATCGTCGGCAGCGCGGATTGTTCGCTGAATCTGATGCGGCAGGCGGTGGGTCTCTGCGGCAAGGAGCGCGCTGCGCAAAGCGTCCTCTGCACCGTCTCGCTGTCGGACTGCAAGCAGAACCTGCCCGGAGGTGACTCGCTCGATGATGTGCCATTGCGGGGCGACTGGTGCTGCATCCGGCATGTTCGTCTGCATGATCCGGACCGCGTGGGCGGTTCGGCCGGTTGCGACAAGTCCGCGTAGTTCGATCTCCCGGAACGTGAATGGGTTGAACAACATGCTCCGGCCGCCACCGTCGTCGAGCCGTTCGCGGTAGCCGTTGATCGCGAGGTCGAACGGGTCTGGGTCGCCGTGTTCGCCTGCGGCACGAGCGAGTAGCGCGAATGCGGCTCCCTGCCCCTCGCGATCTTCGGACACGGCGACAGCCCGGCTGAGTCGAGCAATGGCTGCGCCGACGTGGTCAGCCTTGCGGAGCTCGTTCCCGTGCATCCGCAGCGCGTGAGCGAGGAACGCCCGATCGCCGAGGCGTTCGGCGATCGCCAGCGCCTTGCCCGTCCAGCGAGCAGCAGCCGTCAGTCGTTCCTCAGGCAGCACGGTGCCGAGCGAGACTCCGAGCGCGGCGCGGCCCTGACCGAGCAGGATCATCGTGTCCCGCTCGGCCCGTCCCTCGGCGGCTCGTGCCTCAAGCCGTGCGACCAGCGGCCACAGTTCGTTGACGGCATCGACGGCCCTGCCTGACTGGCGTGCGATCTCGGCAAGGCGGATGGTCGAGTCGCCGAACTGGATCATCGCGGCGAAGTCGGCATCGTCGTTGTCGGTCACGCCGAGTACGTGCATCGGGAGTCCGAGCGTCCGCGCGATGTGCCGGCGGGTGGCGACGTCGCTGATGTTCCGGCGACCGGTCTCGATCATCGACACGTAGGTCTTGTCGTAGCCGAGCAGCGCCGCGAGCCGTTCCTGGCTGAGCTTGTTCAGCTTGCGGTAGGCGCGCAGGATCGTTGCCAGATCACGACTTCTGAGGGCCGCGGTTGCTTCTGGTGCCGACCACAACCACACGGCTGGCATGAGTCGACGAGCAGGAACGACCGGGGCGACGTGACGCGCAGTGGCGTGACAGGTGGGACAGATCGGCTCGACGGCGAGCCGACTGAGTTCGGCTCCACACGCGTCACACCGTCCGCCCGTCACGGCTTACCTGACCGCGTCCGCGCGCAGCCGTTCGAACCACGTCGCGATCGAGCGCTTGTAGCCCTCGGGCATGTTCAAGCCGGGCACTTCGTCCTCGGTGAACAGGCCGATTTCCTTGTGCTCGTGAGAAAGTACGGGCTCGCTGTCGCCGTCCGGGCGGCAGCCGTAGGTCACGATGAACACGTTCTTCTCGGCAACGTTGATGTAGTACATCCACGTGTCGAGGATCGGTCCGGTCGTCACCTTCCACTGCGTCTCTTCAGTGATCTCGCGGGCAACGCACTCCTGAGGCGTCTCGCCTGGCTCGATGCGGCCGCCCGGCAACTCCCACTCCTCCCGCTCGTTTTTCAGCAGCAACACCTTGCCGTCGCGGACCACCACGCCCTTGATCGAGACGGGGTAGGCAAGCTGGCTCATCGAGGTGTCCTCCGTGATCGCGGGCGGTTGCTCAACGGCAACGTAGCACCGGAACCCACCATGCCGAGGCGACGCGGTGTTGACAACCTGTCACTGGACGTGGTGGATCAAACGGCGTTCTGCTGATCCCACAGACGAGTCGTTTCGGGAGGTAGACGCCATGATCGAGCCATATCGCGTCAACGCAGACTCCGCCAATCTGGTCGGGCTGATCGCCGAGCAGGGACTCGCTGTAGTCGACGGTCTCGACGGCCCCGAGGACCTGCTGAGGCTCGCGCAGTCGATCGCCATAGTCGTTCCGCATCGCGACAGCGGACCTGACGGCGTCACCACGATCGCTGACCTCGGCGAGTCCATCGTGCGTAGCGGGTTCGCGGGCTTCAGCGCTTGTGCGCTCAACCCGCACACCGATCGCTCCGGCGTTCCACATCCGCCTGCCCTGCTGATGATGAGTTGCACCCAGGCTGCGACAACCGGTGGCGAGTGCGTGCTCATCGACGGCCAGGCCGTGTACGACGACCTTGCAGAGTCGGAGCCTGAGGCGCTCACCGCCTTGAGCACTCCCCGTTCGGTGCTGTTCGGCGGTGCAGCAGGACACCTCAGCTCGATCTTCAGCGACAACGGTCGAGGTCGAATCGCCGTCAGACTGCGGCTCGACGAACTCGCCCAGTTCGCGCCCGAGGTCGACCGCTGGATTCCAGCGCTGCGCGCGGCGATCGACCGCCACGCCTTCGAGCTCCGGCTAACTGCCGGACAGGGCTATGTCCTCGACAACCACCGCTGGTTGCACGGTCGACGAGCGTTCACCGGACAGCGCGTGGTCCACCGCGTGAACGGAGACCCGTTGCCGGAACTGGTTGTGGCGACTGGTGTTCGTGTCCGGGCGTCGAGTGATGCCGCATGAACGACGACGCGGCGATCCGTGCCTTTCCCGCACTCGCTGCGCTTATCGCGATCAGAGATGCGGGTTGGACCTTCGTCCATCGCGACGCGGTCGAGGGCGTGCCGACCCAGGTCGACGGCTACCGGGTCTGGCCAGGAGGATGGATCGACGCCGTCCGTGTCCGCGATGAGGACGACGCGATGGCGTTGCGCACCGATGGGGATGAGCCGCCCGGCATCGTGTGGGAGCGCACGGGCTCACTCACGCACGTGATCCAGGAGCTACTGACCGTCCCTGCTCCTGGTGATCGGCTCGCACCTCGGCTCGTGAAGGCGACCGGGCCGATCTTGTGGACGCCGTAGTCAGACCAGCAGCCGGTGTCTTCCGGTCGTTGCTGCACGCGGTCGAAGCGACGGCACGGCCTATCGACTTCCGGGGGATCGCACTCTGGTTCGCCGTCTGCGGAGCGGCATCCGTGCTGGTCAGTGGGGATGAGATGGGGGCCCGCAAGGTGTGCCCATTGTGTGCCCGAACGCTCCGAAACGAGCTGATCGAGAACGGCACCGAACGGCAACCGCACCGGCCTGACCAGGATCAATCAGACCGGTGCGGTACTACCCGTCAGCCCTCAACACGAACACTGGGGAACTCGTAATGAGCAGGTCATCGGTTCGATTCCGATAGGCGGCTCGGTGAGACAGAAGGGCCAGGTCAGTTCGCTGACCTGGCCCTTCTGCTGTTCCAGTGCCTATCCGTGCACGTCCAGCACCCGGCGCATGTCGTGAAACCCCTCCACGCACGCCTCCGCCACCGCCCGGTGCCGGTGATCCGTCCGGGCGAACTCCAGCAGGAAGTACGGGTCGAGGTCGTCCGGACGGTCCACAAAGGCCTCCACGACCACCCCGGTCACCAGGTTCTCGAACCGGCAGTGCTCGCCGTGCTCGTGCACCGACCACGCCTCGTCCACGACGTCGGAGGCCAGCGCCACGACCAAAGCCCGCGCGGTGGCGCGGAAGTCGGCGATCAACGCCTCCGCGGCCGGCCGCAGCAGGGCGAGCTCGTCGTCGGAGATGAGCCGCAGCACCAGGAGTTGGCGTTGCCCGCCGATCACCGCGACGTCCGGTGGCAGCACGGCGCGCAACGCGGACGCCGCCTCGGTCGCCTCCTGCAGGCCCGCGGTGAGCGGGATGCGGAACGGGTGCCCGCGGGTCAGGTCCACGGGCGGCACCTTAACCGCAGGTCGCCAGCGCCTTCTCCAACGCCGATCGCTCCGCCGGTGCCACCGTCAGGGCGTAGGCGGTCTTCACCGTCACGTAGATCCGCCCGTACGAGCACGCGTAGGCCGCGTTGGGCGGCATCCACTCGTCGGGCGTCTTGTCGCTCTTCGACTGGTTGACCTTGCCCGAGGTCGCCACGAGGTTGCGCAGGTCGTTCGCCGCCGCCACGCGCTTCTCCGCGGGCCAGGCCGCCGCTCCGCTGCGCCACATCTCGGCGAGCGGCACCACGTGGTCGATCTGGATCGAGGACACCTTGGTCACCTGCGAGCCGGTGTAGGGGTCGTCCAGGGTGCCGGACTGCACGCCGCAGCGGCCCGGTTTGCGTTCCACGGCGGTCAGGTCGCGGGCGAGGACCTGGCTGCGCTGGTCGCAGCCGTCGCCGTCCACGTCGGACCAGGGCCGGCCGAACACGCAGGCGCCGGGGCAGTCGCGGTCGTAGCCGCGCAGCGTTCCCGGTGCGCCCGCCGGCAGCGAGGCGAGCGAGGTGCGGGCCGTGGCGGCGTCGAGCGTGCCCTCGGGCACTCGGTCGACCTGAGCCGAGGTGGGGAGCGCTGCACACCCGGTGAGCAGGAAGATGAGCAAGATCCACCGCATGGGGTGGGCATACCCGCCGCGCGTGGCGGTCATGGCGGCCCATCGGCCTAAATCCCGGGGGACGAATGGGTCGCGACGACGCCCGGGCTGCTCGACGAAGTTGTGCGGGAGTCGGTAGAACGGCAGGCATGAGAACCGCCGTGGCGGCTGCCGCCCTGCTCCTGCTCGTCACCTCGTGCTCGAGCGAGCCGGAGCTGCCGCCGCGCGAGCTGCCCCCGGTGGGTGCCGTGTTCGACTACCAGATCGGCGGCGCCTACCAGCCGGACGTGCCGGTGAAGATCGTCGTGCGGGACCGCAGCAAGACGCCGGACGGGCGGCGTTACAACATCTGCTACCTCAACGCGTTGCAGACGCAGCCAGAGGGCATGGAGGGCGGGCTGGGGTGGTGGCGGCAGCACCACGCCGACCTGCTCGTCAAGAAGCAGGACGGTCAGCCCGCCATCGACGCGGAGTGGTCCGAGGGCATCCTCGACATCTCCACCGGGGACAAGCGCGCCCGCATCCTGGAGATCCAGAAGAAGTGGATCAAGGGCTGCAAGCAGTCGCTGTTCAAGGGGATCGAGCCGGACAACCTCGACTCGTACACGCGCTCGGACGGGGCGTTCGACCTCGGCGCCACCAAGGAGTTCATGAAGGGCTTCGTGCGGTACGCGCACGAGCAGGGGCTCGCGGTGGCGCAGAAGAACACCGCCGAGCTGGGAACCGCGGGCAGGCAGGAGATCGGCTTCGACTTCGCGATCACCGAGGAGTGCCAGGTCAACGACGAGTGCGGACGCTACGCCGAGGCGTTCGGCGACAACTTCATCCAGATCGAGTACACCGACGACGGGTTCCGGAAGGCCTGCGCCGATCGCGGCGGACGGGTCTCCGTCATCCGCCGCGACCGGAACGTCGTGCCGTACGGGCACGGTGACTACGTCTACGAGCTCTGCCCGCCCGGGGTCTGAGCCAGGAACGCCTGCCACTTCTCCGCCTGGCCGGTCGCATCGCCGAACAGGTGGTGGCCGACCGCGTTGGTGCCGTGGAAGCGGTAGAGGCCGTCCTGCCCGCGCACGCCGAGGAACCTGTGCGCGTCGTGGCGCACCACGTAGTCCACGACCCCGTGCACGTCGAACGGTTCGAGGGAAACCTCGTCGCCGACCTCCGCGTTCTCCGGGATGCCGAGCGCGCGCATCAGCACCGGCCAGTTGTCGGCGCCCTCCGGCTGCGGCGGCCACTGCGCGAACACGTACGTGCCGGGCCGGCCCGCGAAGTGCCGCACGTACTGGGCCAGCGTGAACAGGTACATGTCCCAGCCCTTCGACTGCTGGTCCACGAACTCGTCGCCCCAGCCGTCGCCGAGGATGCCGCTGTGCACGAACCGCAGCACGGTCGAGCCCTGCTCACGGCCCTCGACCAGGAACTCCATCGCGTGGAACGTGCCGTCCTCGCCCTTGTCGCTGGAGTAGGCGAGGTGCTTGCCCGGCTCCCAGGCCGTGATCGTCGAGCTCTCCTGGAAGAAGCCCAGGTCGAGCGACATGCGGCCGCCGAGGCGCCCGTCGACGGTGTGCGGGCCCATGAACCACGAGTCGATGCCGGGTCCGGTCGCGATGGCGTCCCAGACCTGCTCGGGGGTTCCCCCGACCTCGACTTCCTTGCTGATCTCGAACTCGCGGGTCACGACTCCTCCTCCTTGGCGCTGACGCTCGGGTGCAGGGCGACCACGATCCGGTGTGGACGGCCCCCTTCTGCCTGCTCGTCGTGGTACTTGGCGACCAGGTGCGCCACGCAGCCCGCGAGCTCCTCCGCGAACGCCGCCCGGTCGGCCGCCGTGGCGAACCGGACCTCGCCGTCGAGCGCGAACGTGGCGAGCCGCTTCTTCGCCTTCGTCGCCCCGGTGAGCAGGGTTCCGACGTCGCGCACCAGCCTGGCCGCGACGGCGAGCAGCCACCGCGCGGACAACCGGTCGGGTGAGCGAGCTGGGTCGGGCTGCACGGCCGCGAGCGCGGTCGGGGAGATGACGTAGGACGCCGCGGTCGCCTGCAGCAGGCGTTCGTTGACGTTGCCCTTGCGCCGTTCCTCGACCAGCTCCACTAGGCCGTGCTGCTCCAGCGTGCGCAGGTGGTAGTTCACCTTCTGCCTGGGCAGACCCACCTTCGCGGCGAGCATCGTCGCCGATCCGGGTTCTGCCAGCTCCGCGAGCAGCCGCGCCCGCACGGGGTCCAGCGACACCTCGGCCGCGGACGGGTCCTCGATCACCGCCACATCGAACATGCACCCACGGTTGCACCGAAAACAAAATTAGTCAAGAACGGTCGCACTGTCGGTGACTTTGCTCCAGCCGGGTGGCTTTGGGACTGGTGCCGTAAGCGATGTCTCGATTGGTCGTTGCTCGTTCACAACCTCCAGGGAGACAAGATGACCATGATGCTCGTCCTGACCGTGCTCGCCTTGCCGTTCGCCCTGAACGCCGCGAACGTGGGCAGGCGCAGGTGGATCCGCAAGCAGGGCGTGGCCAGGGTGCGCGCCGGGCTCGCCGCGTTCCACGCCGAGCTGGCGCGCCAGGGCCTCAGCCACTCCTCAGGGCGCTGAGCACGTCCCCCGACGGGGACAGCCGGGTGACGACGTCGCCGTAGCGGTCCAGCAGCGCGGCCGCGACACCTTCCGCGGACGACCCCACGACGGCGAACTCCGCCAGCACGTCGTCCGTGACCAACGCGCTCATCTCCGCCCACTGCTGCCGCCGCGACATCCGGTGCAGCTCCTCGTGCAGCTCGCCCCAGCCGTGCAGGTCCAGCACCGCCCTGTACGCGGGCGTCGACCCGTAGAACGCGATCTGCCGCTTGACGTCGGCGATCTCCTCGTCGGTGGTCGCGGCGAACACCGGGCCGCTGATCTCGAAGCCCTCCAACGACTTCCCGGCCTTGGCGCGGCCGCGTTCGAGAGCGGGCAGCGTCACCTCGCGCAGGTAGCGCGGCGTCGTGAAGTTGTGGCACAGGAAGCCGTCGGCGACCTCGCCGGCCACCTCCGTCATCCGCTCGCCCACGCCCGCCAGGTAGATCGGCGCGGTGCCGTGCGGGTTCGGACCGGGGTTGAAGAACGGCGTCATCAGCGCGTGCGTGTAGAACTCGCCGCGGAACGCCAGCCGCTCGCCGGTCTCCCACGCGTGCCAGATCGCCCGCAGCGCCAGCACGAACTCCCGCATGCGCGCGGCGGGCCTGCTCCACGGCATGGAGAAGCGCTTCGTGATGTGCGCCTCGACCTGCGAGCCCAGACCGAGGTTGAACCGGCCGCCCGACAGCAGCCGCAGGTCGTTCGCCGTGGTCGCGACGGTCATCGGGTTGCGCGCGAACGCCACCGCGATGGCCGTGCCCAGCTCGACCCGCTCGGTGGCCGCGGCCGCGCCGGCGAGCGCGAGGAACGGGTCGTGCTTGGTCTCGGCGAGCCAGAACCCGTCGTAACCGCGGTCTTCCGCCCGCTTCGCGATCGTCCCCGCGTCGCCGGGGGTGTAGTCGACAGCGCTCCAGTCCAGCTTCATACCGGCGAGGTTATTGGCCGTGGGCCGCGGTGCGCGCTACCGGCGCGGTGCTTCGCAGGCGATGCCGTTGCGGTTGCCGTCGAGCTCGACCCGGTAGCCGGGCTGACCCCAGGGGATCGGCGCGGCACCGGCCCGCCAGGCGTCCTCGCAGGAGGCGAAGAACACCGGCTTCGGCTTGGGCGTTGTCGTCGTCGGCCCGGGAGCCGGCGCGGGCGGTGGCAGCGGTGGGGGAGGAGGCGGTGGCGTGGGCGTCTCGGTGACGTCCCTGCCGTTGCACGGCGGGCCCCAGAACCCGAGCGTGCCCTTCACGGCCGCCGCCTCGGCCTCCTTCATCGCCGCCGTCGCGGACGTCGTCGCGCGGCCGGCGCCGTTGCCCAGCGCGAGCAGGGCGTAGTCGGTGCCGTCGGAGAGGGTCAGCGCACGCGACTCGGGGTCGAAGCGCACTTGCTGGTCCAGCAGCATGCGCGCGGCGAAGTCGCTCGCCGCCCTCGCCCAGCACGCGCCGGGCGAGGCGAGACCGCCGACCTCGACGGTCCTGCCGTCGGACAACGTCACCGCGTGCCCGTTGACCACGGTCTGGACCGTGAGCTCCAGCTTGGCCGGCGGGACCGACGCCGTGGTGGTGACCGGCACGTCGACCGGCACCGCCACCGGAACCGGACGCGCGTGCTGCGCGTTGCCCGTGCACCCCGCGCACAGGGCGGCAAGCAGCACTCCGCCCGCAGTTCTCCACCCCGACATGGGGTCGAATATGCACCCGGCCCGGAGTGTGGCCAAGGTTACGTATTCCGCCGCGATCGGTTCACGCGGAGACCGTTTCGAGACCTGGAACCGCGCAGGTCAGCTTGTGCGGACCGGCTTGAGTGTCCAGACGACGACCATCTCGCCGGTCGTGACGCCCTCGGCGTTGGTGATCGTGACGGTCACCGGGAACTCCGGGCGGGTGCCGCCGTCGAGCTCCGCGAGCACCTCGTCGGCGGAGCGGCCGAGCACCGCCTCGGCCTTGAGCGGGCCCATCGCGAGCTTCCTGTACGCGATGTCCGCGCGGGCGACCAGCGGCGTCGCCTTGGCCATGTGCTGGGCGAACGCGGCCATGACGACGGCACCGGAGGCCGTCTCACCGAGGCCGAACATCATCGCGGCGTGCGGGCCGCCGACGTGGTTGCGCAGCGTCTCGTCGTCGGGCAGCGACGCGACGACGCGCGTGGCGGAGACCTCGTCGAAGTCGATGCCGGTGGTCTTCACGTACGGCACGGCCTGCTTCATGGCGTCGGCGATGAACGAGACGTCTTGGCTCATGAGCACGGATGCTACTCGCGAGTAACCCACTCGGCTACCCGCCAGTAACCGGACATACCACACTTTCCTGGGGTGTGACTCGAAACTCGCTTGCACATCGGCGTACCGAGATGGATGCTTGTAGCGAGCAACTAGTTGGGTGATACAAGCAACGAGGTGGGCGATGCCAGATCCGGGCGGGTGCGTCAACGGCGTCACCGGTGTCGGCGTCGATCCCGAGCACGAGCTCGCGGACCGCGTCGGCATGGCGATGGTGCGGCTGAACAAGATGCACGCCCAGGTCTCCCACCAGATGGCGAAGCAGGGGATGGACAAGTCCGCCTTCGTGCTCCTCGCGACGCTCTCCGGTCTCGGTGAGTGCCGTTCGAGCGCGCTCGCGGAGGCGGTGCTCTCCGACCCGTCCACGGTCAGCAGGCAGGTAGCCGGGCTGGTCAAGGACGGGCTCGTCGAGAGGCGTGCTGACCCGGCTGACGGCCGGGCCAGTGTTCTCGCGGTCACCGGAGCGGGCCGCGAGCTGATCTTGAAGCGACGCCGGATGCGCAACGAGGCGCTCGAGCAGGTGTTCGCGGACTGGGCCGACGAGGACTTCAAGGGCTTCGCGGACCTGTTCGAACGCTTCGTCCACGACTACGAGCGCACGATTCCGGCGCTTATGACCGAACGCGGGACGGGGACCCGCGCAGGAGGGGAAGACCAGTAATGTCAACGACAACCGATGCGACACCCACGCCAGGGGTTTCCCTGACGCATCGCCAGATCATGACGATCCTGTCCGGTCTGCTGCTGGGCATGTTCCTCGCGGCGCTGGACCAGATGATCGTCTCCAGCGCCATGAAGACCATCGCGGACCAGCTGCACGGGCAGACGCTGCAGGCGTGGGCGACCACCGCCTACCTGATCACCGCGACCATCACGACCCCGTTGTACGGCAAGCTGTCCGACATCTACGGGCGCAAGCCGATGTACCTCGCGGCGATCTCGCTGTTCCTCGTCGGCTCGCTGCTGTCGGGCATCGCGACCTCGATGTACGAGCTGGCCGCGTTCCGCGCCGTGCAGGGCCTCGGCGCCGGCGGTCTGATGTCGCTCGCGTTCGCGATCATGGCGGACATCATCTCGCCGCGGGAGCGCAACAGGTACTCGGCGTACTTCATGGCCGTGTTCGGGTCGGCCAGCGTGCTCGGCCCGGTCATCGGCGGCGTGTTCGCCGGTCTCGACACCTTCATCGGCGTCACCGGGTGGCGCTGGGTGTTCCTCGTGAACGTGCCGATCGCGCTGCTCGCGCTGTTCGTCGTCGGCCGCGTGCTGAACATCCCGCACAAGCGCGTCGACCACCGCATCGACTTCGGTGGCGCGGCCGCGCTGACCGTCGGCCTGGTGCCGCTGCTGATCGTGGCCGAACAGGGCCGCGAGTGGGGCTGGGCGTCCGCCACGGCGATCACCATGTACGTGGTCGGCGTCCTGGGCCTGCTGGCGTTCGTGTGGGTCGAGAACCGCATGGGCGACGAGGCGCTGCTGCCGATCCGGATGTTCCGCAACCACACGTTCGCGCTGGGCAACACGATCAACTTCGTGCTCGGCGTCGGCATGTTCGGCGGCATGGTCTCCATCCCGCTGTACCTGCAGATCGTGAAGGGCGTCTCGCCGACCATGTCCGGTCTGATGCTGCTGCCGATGACGTTCGGCATCATGTCGGCCACCGCGACGGCCGGCCGGATCACCTCGAAGACCGGGCGCTACAAGATCTTCCCGATCATCGGTGCCGGCCTGATGGCGATCGCGCTGTTCCTGTTCAGCACCATCGGCACCGACACGCCGAACTGGCTCGTGATGGTCTACATGTTCATCATGGGCGCGGGCCTGGGCCAGTGCATGCAGACGCTGCTGCTGGCGATCCAGAACGACGCCGAGCCGCGTGACATGGGCGTGGCGACGGCCTCCGCGACGTTCTTCCGCCAGATCGGCGGCACCGTCGGCACCGCGGTGTTCCTGTCGATCCTGTTCAGCACGGTCGGCGACAAGATCGCGTCCGGGCTGCGGTCGGCGATGCAGACCGAGGCGTTCAAGTCGGCGCTGGCGCACAACCCGGAGTTCGCGAAGTCGCTGCAGAACGCAGGCGGGTCCGGTGTGGACATCAACAACACCGAGTTCCTGAACAACCTCGACCCGGTGCTGGCGCGGCCGTTCCTCGACGGCTTCTCCGGTGCGATCGACACGGTCTTCATGACCGGCGGGATCGTGATGGTGGCGGCGTTCGTGCTCGTGTGGTTCCTGCGCGAGAAGCCGCTGTCGAACAGGTCGGGCCTGGAGCGCGTCGCCGACGCGGAGTCCGTGGCCGTCTAGGGACGCGAGAACGAGAAGAGGGGCCGCGCTGATCCAGCGCGGCCCCTCTCCCGTGCGTGCCTCAGTGGCCCTCGCCGTGCGCCTCGGCGTCCTTCAGACGCTGGTAGGAGCGCTTGATCTCGGCCTCGGCCTCGGTGCGGCCGACCCAGGTCGCGCCCTCGACGCTCTTGCCGGGCTCCAGGTCCTTGTAGACCTCGAAGAAGTGCTGGATCTCCAGGCGGTCGAACTCCGCCATGTGGTGGATGTCGCGCAGGTGCTCGTGCCGCGGGTCGTCGGCCGGCACGCACAGGACCTTGTCGTCGCCGCCCTTCTCGTCGGTCATGCGGAACATGCCGATGGCGCGGGCCTTGATCAGGCAGCCGGGGAACGTCGGCTCCTGGACGAGAACGAGGGCGTCCAGCGGGTCGCCGTCCTCACCCAGGGTGTCCTCGATGAACCCGTAGTCGGCCGGGTACTGCGTAGACGTGAACAACGTGCGGTCGAGGCGGATGCGACCAGTCTTGTGGTCCACCTCGTACTTGTTGCGCACGCCCTTGGGGATCTCGATCAGGACGTCGAACTCCACTGGTCCTCGCTCATGTAGCCCATTCGTGACGCCACTAGTGTGGACCACGACGCCCTGTCAACCCTCATCGGAGCCGCGGCTGGCGGGTGTGAGATTGCCCGTACCGAGCTGACGGAGGCCCTTGTGCCGGACGACCCCCAGTGGCCGACCGACGACGACGACACCATCCCGGAGTCGCCGGCCACCGCCGTTCCGTCGCAGGTCACCGCACCTTCACCCGAGCGCCCGACGCTCGCGCTCCCGGTGGCCCCGGTGCTCACGGCACCGTCCACTCCGGAGCCTCCGTCGTCCTCCCCGCTGCCCTCCGCGGACTCTGTCCCCGTCGAGGCGTCTTCTGCTGCTGCTGACCCGGTCGACGGGCCTGCGACCTCAGCGAACGGCGGTTCGGCGGAACCATCGGGTGAAAATCCGAGTGGTGATGCTCACGACGGGATTGGTCTGAACGGTCGCGAACCGGCCCCGACCTCGTCTTCCAAGCCTGCTGACGCTGCTGCGGACGCCGTTCCCGAGCAGAGCACCACCGCGCTCCCGGTCCCCGTCGCGGAGGAGGAGCCCTCCACTCCGGAGCCGGACTCCCCGGAACCTCCGGAAGCCTCGGAACGCCCGGACTCCTCGGAACGCCCGGACTCCTCGGAACGCCCGGAACCCGAACCGCCCGTCGAGGCCGAGCCCGACACCGCCGCCGACTCGGACGCCGAGCCCGATCCCGCCTCGCAGGCCCCCACGACCCCGGAGCCGGAACCCGCTGCGCAGCCGGCCGCACCTGAGTCCGCCGAGCCAGAGCCCGCTCCCGCCGTTGACGCCGAGCCCCCGGCACTGCCCGACGGCGCGACGATCCAGGTCCCGCTCCCCACCCCGGACGGCGCGACGGTCCAGGTCCCCCTCTCCGTCATCCCGCCCGCACCTGCCGACCCACCGCGCGCAACCCCGGTGCGCGTCACCCCGTCCAAGGACGGCGACGGCGCACCCCGCGTCGAACCCGCGCCCACGGTCGAACCGCCCAGCGACCAGACCCGCGTGGTCCCCAAGCCGACCACCGCGGAACCGGAGCAGGACGAGCAGCTGTCCCGCTCCGGCCAGTTGGAGCTCGGCCCCCCGCGCCCGGCTGAGCCCTCGCCCGCCGATTCCCCGCGCACCGAGCAGACCCGTCCGGAACAGCCCCGCACCGAGCAGCTGCGGTCGGAACCGGCGCGTCCGGAGCAGTCGCGTCAGGACCAGAACCAGCCGGATCAGCGCCGCCAAGACCAGCAACAGGGACAGGCACGGCCGGGCCAGGCCCGTCCTCAAGGCCGTCCGGACCAGGGCCGACCCGGTCAAGGCCGCCCAGGCCAGCCCCACGTCGGCAACCCCGCACCCGGCAACCCCGCACCTGGCCAATCCGCGCCCGGCCAGCCGCGCGGAGGCCAGTTCGGCCAGGGCCAGGGACGCCCTGACCAGCACCGGCCAGGTCAGCAGCCCCGCCCCGGCCAGTACCGCCCTGACCAGCGACCGGGCCAGCGCACCCCCGACCAGCCGTGGCCCTCCGCTCTGCGCCAAGAGCCTCTGCGCCAGGAGCCCCAGCGTCAGGAACCTCAGCACCAGGACCCGCCCACCCGGCAGAACCTGCGTCCGGTCAACCAACGCCAACACCCGACGCCACCCCAGCAGCGCCACGACGCCGCCCACCCGGCGACCGTCCGCCTGGCCCCGGTGAAGCCGGCCGAACCGCGAGAAGAAGAGCCAGAAGCCCTCCCCGGCTACGACGAGGAACCCGAAGACCGCCTCAACGACACCAAGAACACCCAGGACGACCAGCCGAAGAAGAGCCGCAAGCCCCTGGCCGTCGTCCTGGCCCTGGTGGTCGTGGCGGCCCTGGCCGGCGCCACCGTCTACGCGGTCAACGAGCTCGGCGGCACCGAGGCGGTCGAGACGAAGCCGCCGGCCGCGCCGGCCAACGTCCAGCCGCTGGTCAAGCCCATCAGCGCGCAGGGACCGGCACCGACTCCGCAGGGGATCAGGCAGGCACTGGCCGGTCCGGCGGCCAGTGGTGCGCTCAGCCCGCTGACGGGCAGCGTCGTCGACCCCTCCACGGGCACCGTCCTGTGGCAGCAGGGGGACACGACCCCGGCGACGCCCGCGTCGAGCCTCAAGGTGCTGACCGCGGCGGCCGCGTTGCTGGAGCTGGACCGGACCGCCCAGCTCAGCACCAAGGTGGTGCAAGGGTCGGAGCCGGGCACGGTGGTCGTGGTCGGCGGGGGTGACCCGACGATCTCGGCGACGCCGGGCAGCAGCGTCTACCCCGGTGCGGCGTCGTTGGACGACCTGGTCAACCAGGTCAAGGCCAAGGGGCCGGTCACCAAGGTCCTCTACGACCTCGGGCGGTACGCGGGCGAGCCGATGGGGCCGCAGTGGGAGACCGCCGACATCGCGGGCGGGTCGGTCACGCCGATCGTGCCGTTCATGGTCGACGGTGGGCGGCTGGACCCGAAGAAGGTCGACGGGGCCCGCACGCCGACGCCCGCTCAGCAGGCGGCGGACGCGTTCGCGGCCAGGCTCGGGGTCACGGCGGCGGCGGCGGGTGCGGTACCTCCGGGGGCGCAGACCGTCGCCGAGGTGAAGTCGGCGCCGGTGGAGCAGCTCGTCGACAACATGATGCAGATCTCGGACAACGTGCTCACTGAGGCCGTCGCCAGGGAGCTCGCGATCAGGACGGGCAACGAGCCGTCGTTCGCGGGTGGGGTGAAGGCGGTCAGGGACGTGCTCACCAAGCACGGGTTCGACCTCACCGGGGCGAACTTCGTGGACGGCAGCGGGTTGTCGGCGACGAACAAGATCCCGGCGAAGCTGCTGACCGACGTCCTCACGGCGGCCGCGAAGCCCACCATGGACGACAAGACCGCGAAGCTGCGGCCGTTGCTCACGGCGTTGCCGGTGGCCGGTGGCAGCGGCACGCTGGCCGGGCGGTACGACGGGGCCGCCGCGCGCGGCAAGGGCTGGGTGCGGGCCAAGACGGGCACGTTGACGGCCGTCAACGCGCTGGCCGGTGTCGTGGTCGACGTGGACGGGCGGGTGCTGGTGTTCGCGTTCATGTCCGGCAACCCGGGCAATCCGGACACCGAGGTGCGGCCGGCGCTGGACGTGCTGGCGGCGGCGTTGCGAGGCTGTGGCTGTTCGTAGCGGGGCGTGCGCAGGTAGCGTCGGCGGGGTGAACGGCGCGACGGAGGCAGAGCTCGGCCCGGTGGACTGGGAGCTGGCGGTGGCGACCGCGACCCGGCTGGTGCGGCCCGGTCCGGTGGTCGGCAGAGACGAGGCCGGGCACGTCGTCGGCCGGTTGCGCGAGCTGGCACCGCAGGCCGAGGTGCACGTCCGGGAGCTGACCGGGCTCGGTCAGGGGCTGCCGTTGCTGCCGGGTGAGGTCGTGGACCGGCCCGCCTGGGTCAAGGCGGCCGCGCAGGGCCTGGAGGCGCTCACGGCTCCGGCGATGCCGCGGCAGACGGGTGCGATGGCGGCGGTCCTCGCGGGCACCGCGGGCGTGCAGGCCGGTGTGGTGCTGTCGTTCCTCAGTTCGCGGGTGCTGGGCCAGTACGACCCGTTCAGCCCGAGCGACCAGCTGGCCGGGCGGCTGCTGCTGGTGGCGCCGAACATCGTGGGCGCGCAACAGGCGCTGGACGTCCCGGCGGACGACTTCCGGATGTGGGTCTGCCTGCACGAGTGCACGCACCGGCTGCAGTTCACCGGGGTGCCGTGGCTGCGCAGGTACTTCGCGGAGCAGGTCACGACGCTGCTGTCCACAATGGACGAGGACAGGGCGCCGCTGCCGGAGGTCATCCGCGACTTCCGCACGAAGCTGCGTGCGGGCGACGGTCCGATCGGGCTGATCGAGCTCGTCCAGTCACCGCAGCAGAAAGCGGTGCTGGACCGGCTGATCGCACTGTCCACTTTGCTCGAAGGCCACGCCGACCACGTGATGGACGCCGTGGGCGAGGCGGTCGTGCCGTCGGTGTCGACGATCCGCAGCCGCTTCACCGTGCGGCGCAAGGGCGGCGGCCTGCTCGACCGGGTCCTGCGCACGCTGCTCGGCGTCGAGGCGAAGGTGCGGCAGTACGCGGAGGGCGCGGCGTTCACCGAGTACGTCGTCGAACGCGTCGGCATGGACGGCTTCAACGCCGTCTGGGCCAGCGCCGACACCCTCCCGACCCGCGCGGAGATCGCCGAGCCGATGACCTGGCTGCGCCGCGTCTCCCCGTGAGCGCGGCCTCGTGAACGGCCCGGTCTCCGAGGTCAGGGCCGCGGTCCGGCGGTTTCTCGGCGAGGTGCGCCCGGACGGCGTGACCGTCGCCGTCTCCGGCGGCGCCGACTCGCTCGCACTGGCCGCCGCCACCGCGCGGCTGGTCCCCGGTGCGCGGGCCGTGGTCGTCGACCACCGGCTCCAGCCCGGCTCGGACGAGGTCGCGGCACGTGCGGCGGGCATCTGCGCCGACCTGGGGCTGACGGCACGCGTGGCGCCCGTCGACGTCACGGGTCCCGGCGGTCCCGAGGCGGCCGCGCGCAGGGCCCGGTACGCCGCCCTCAAGCCGGAGAACGGCGTCGTGCTGCTCGGCCACACGCTGGACGACCAGGCGGAGACGGTCCTGCTGGGCCTCGGCCGCGGCTCCGGTCCACGCTCGATCGCCGGCATGCGCGCCTATGACCCGCCATGGGGCCGACCGCTGCTGAACGTCTCCCGCGCGACGACGCGTGCCGCATGTGTGGAGCAGGGCATCGAAGTGTGGGACGACCCACACAACAACGATCCGTCGTTCACCCGTGTGCGCCTGCGGGCGGAAGTGCTGCCACTGCTCGAAGACGTGCTGCAAGGCGGTGTCGCGGGGTCGTTGGCGCGCACTGCGGCGCAGCTCAGGGAGGACTGCGACGCCCTCGACGAGCTGGCGGAGGCGTTCGCGGGCGACTGCTGCGCCGTGGCCGACGTCGCGGAGCTGCCGGCGGCGCTGCGACGCAGAGTGCTCAGGTCGTGGCTCCTCGACGAAGGAGTGCCGGAACTGTCCGATTCGCACCTGCGCCGGGTGGACGCACTGGTGAGTGAATGGCGTGGTCAGGGCGGTGTCTGGCTACCCGGCGGCTTTGTCGCGCGCCGTGCGCATGGCAGGCTCCAGGTGGAACCGGAGTCTTAACCAGAGGAGACCTCTCCGTGTACGACGGCGACATCGCATCCGTGCTCATCACCGAGCAGGAGATCAGCGACAAGGTCACCGAACTCGCCAAGCAGGTCGCTGACGATCACCCAGAAGGTGACTCCGACCTCGTGCTGATCACCGTTCTCAAGGGAGCGGTGATGTTCATGGCGGACCTTGCCCGCGCGCTGCCCGTCCCGGTGCAGCTGGAGTTCATGGCCGTGAGCTCCTACGGCTCGTCCACCTCGTCGTCCGGCGTGGTGCGGATCCTCAAGGACCTCGACCGCGACATCGCCGACCGCAACGTCGTGATCGTCGAGGACATCATCGACTCCGGTCTCACGCTGTCGTGGCTGCTCAAGAACCTCCAGTCGCGCCGCCCGCGCTCGCTCGAGGTGTGCACGCTGCTGCGCAAGCCCGACGCGGTCAAGGTCGAGGTGCCGGTGAAGTACGTCGGTTTCGACATCCCCAACGAGTTCGTCGTCGGCTACGGCCTCGACTACGCGGAGCGCTACCGCGACCTGCCCTACATCGGCACGCTGGACCCGAAGGTCTACTCCAGCTGAGCCGCAACGCACGCGGGGAGCCTTCGTACTCGTCTGGAGTACGGAAGCTCCCCGCGTGCGTTCAGCGGCTCAGCAGTTCGGGCGGCAGCGGCGCTGGGAGACGGCGTCCAGCAGCACGCCGCGGATGTCCTCGGGGTTGGGCGCCTGGTACGCCTTGCCGCCGGTCGCGGCCGCGATGGCCCGCAGCGCGTCCATGTCGGCCTCCTGGCCGAGCCCGACCATGATGATCGGCACCGGGCGCGCGGGGTCCGACTCGCGCTTCAGGGTCTCGATGAGCGAGGCCGTGCTGATGGACGAGATGTCGTCGTTGCGGCCGTCGGTCATCAGGACCACGGAGTTGACCTTCGACGGGTCGTAGCCCGCCAGCACGTGGCGGAACGCGGCGAGGGTGGTGTCGTTCAACGCCGTGCCGCCGCCGACCAGGCCGTTCAGCTGCGAGGCCCCGGCCTCCAGGCGCTTGCGGCGGGCGACGCCCTGCAGGGGTTCGCCGAGCGGGCCGACGGGGACCAGCTCGATCCAGTCCTGCGGCGGCTTCTTGTCCGTCGAGAACGCCCACAGGCCGATCTGCGTGGTGTCGGGCAGCATCGACAGCGCCGTCATCGACGCCTCGGTCGCCGCCTCCACGCGGGTCTTGCCGTTGGGACCCTTCTCGATCATCGAGCCGGACACGTCGACCACGGTCAGCATGCGCATGTCGAGGCTGATGGCGCCCCACGTGCGCAGCAGCTCGGAGACCTGGTCGGCGCCCGGCGTCTCGATCAGCTTCACGTCACCGGCCTGCACGCCCTCGACCTGCGTCGACCACTTCGCCGGCGCGGCACCGGAGGTGGTGCGGAAGCCGGCCTCGCCGAAGCGCTTGACCGTCTCCGCGGAGCGCAACACCCGCTCGAACTCGGCGGCGGCCTCGCCGGTGCCGTCCTGCTCGTTCTGCCGCGACACGCGCACCAGCGGGTAGTCGAACGACAGCGTGCCCTCCCGGGGCGGTGCGCCCAGGACGGCGTTCTTCTTCACGGTGCGGTTGTTCGCGACGACCGACTGCTCGGTCGCGGCGAACAGCGGTGCCTTCTCGGCGTCGGTGGTGACCTTGCCGAACGCGTCGCGCACCGACGGGATGGCGGTGCGGCCCACCCTCAGCAGGGTGCTGACCAGCTCCGGCTTCGGCGTGCCGTCGGCGTTGCCGAGCAGGGTGCGGATGACGAAGAGGGTCGCGAGGCCCTCCGACGTCATCGTGGGGTCGCTCATCGAGACGGTGACCTTCGGGTCGATCACCTTGGTCCAGGAGACCGGGGAGATCGGGTAGCCGATCTTGCCCATCGTCGTCTCCGAACCGGCCACCACCAGCGGAGAGGACGCCAGCGAGGGCTTGATGTCCAGCTTCGGGGCCTCGGGACCGGTCTCGGCCGACTGGCGCTGGGCCTCGGCCGCCCACATCGAGGAGTCGGGAATCCACAGGGAGTGCGGGTTGATCTGCGCGGTCGGCAGCTCGTGCGCCACGTCGGCCGCGTTGCGCGACTCGACCTGGACCTGCACGCACCGGCCGTTCACGACCGGCTGGGACCGCTGGTAGTCCTGTGCGGCCGCGTTCACCACGTCGAGGGCCGCGGGCGTGACGGCGATCTTGAGCGGCAGGGCGCCCGCGCAGTCGGGGCCGCTGGTCACGCGCAGTGCCACGACCGTGACGCCGGCCGCCGCGATCACACCGAGCAGGGCGCCCACGGGGAGGGCGACCCTCCGGAACAACCCGGGGGACGTATGGCGAGCTGACATACGGTTACTTACCTTCGGTCACGTGTTCACTCTTTCGAGTGGCGGGGGAACACTCGGGGGATGCATGAGGATGACATGTGACCCCTAAACGTAATGAGATGGCGTGACCTGCGTCACTCGTCTGGTCGGCCGCACTTGTTCCGGGTGAACCAAACAGCGTGAACATGCGTGGCAGCGGTCACGCGCGGGAACCCAGCGGCGGGCAAGACCGTTGGTTGTCCAGTACCCGACCAGCGGGCGGTAGGCTGGTCGGACGCGGTATGTGGGTCTTCCACTGCCCGACGCGCAAGTCAGGGAGGGTCGAGGCCGCCCGCCGGCCGTAAGTGCATGGACCGCAAGCGCCTGCTTCGCAACCCGCTGCTGTGGATCGCTGCGGTGTTGCTGCTCTACTTCGTCTTCACCGTGCTCTTCGACGACTCACGGGGCTACCACCAGGTCAAGACGTCTCAGGCACTGCAACAGGTGCGTGAGGGCAACGTCAAGGAAGCCACGATCGAGGACAAGGAGCAGCGTCTCCGGCTGACCCTCAAGGACGGCTCGACGTTCGAGAACAGCAACCGCCTGATCACGCAGTTCCCGGCGAGCTCGACGGACGAGATCTTCACCATCCTCGACCAGGCCGGCAACAAGCCCGTGGTGGAGACCAAGGTCAGCCAGGAGTCCATCCTGATGCAGATCTTGATCTACCTGGTGCCACTGGGTCTGCTGCTGCTCCTCCTGATGTGGATGATGAACAACGCCCAGGGCGGCGGGAACCGCGTCCTGAACTTCGGCAAGTCCAAGGCCAAGCAGCTCTCCAAGGACATGCCGAAGACGACGTTCGCGGACGTCGCCGGCGCCCAGGAGGCCGTCGAGGAGCTCGAGGAGATCAAGGACTTCCTCCAGAACCCCGGCCGCTACCAGGCGCTGGGCGCCAAGATCCCCAAGGGCGTACTGCTCTACGGCCCGCCGGGAACCGGCAAGACGCTGCTCGCACGAGCCGTCGCCGGTGAGGCGGGCGTCCCGTTCTACTCGATCTCCGGTTCGGACTTCGTCGAGATGTTCGTCGGTGTCGGTGCCTCGCGTGTGCGCGACCTGTTCGAGCAGGCCAAGCAGAACGCGCCGTGCATCATCTTCGTCGACGAGATCGACGCGGTGGGCCGCCACCGCGGTGCCGGTCTCGGCGGCGGGCACGACGAGCGCGAGCAGACCCTGAACCAGCTGCTCGTCGAGATGGACGGCTTCGACTCGCGCGGCGGGATCATCCTGATCGCGGCGACGAACCGCCCCGACATCCTCGACCCCGCCCTGCTGCGCCCCGGTCGCTTCGACCGCCAGATCCCGGTCTCCGCGCCGGACCTGAAGGGCCGCAAGCAGATCCTGCGGGTCCACTCCAAGGGCAAGCCGCTCGCCGACGACGCCGACCTCGACGGGCTCGCGAAGCGCACCGTCGGGTTCTCCGGCGCCGACCTGGCGAACGTGATCAACGAGGCGGCACTGCTCACCGCGCGCCAGAACGGCACCACCATCACCGGTGCCGCGCTGGAGGAGTCCGTCGACCGCGTGATCGGCGGTCCGGCCCGCAAGAGCCGGATCATCTCCGAGAAGGAGAAGAAGATCACCGCGTACCACGAGGCCGGGCACGCCCTGGCCGCGTGGGCCATGCCGGACATCGACCCGGTCTACAAGGTCACGATCCTCGCCCGCGGCCGCACGGGTGGTCACACCCTCTCGGTGCCGGAAGAGGACAAGGACCTGATGACCAGGTCCGAGATGATCGCGCGGCTGGTGTTCGCACTGGGTGGCCGCTCCGCGGAGGAGCTCGTCTTCCACGAGCCCACGACGGGTGCGTCCAACGACATCGAGCAGGCGACGAAGATCGCCCGCGCGATGGTCACCGAGTACGGCATGAGCGCGAAGCTCGGCGCCGTGAAGTACGGGCAGGAGCAGGGCGAGCCGTTCCTCGGGCGCTCGGCCGGCCGCCAGGCGGACTACTCGCTGGAGGTCGCGCACGAGATCGACGAGGAGGTGCGCAAGCTCATCGAGGCCGCGCACACCGAGGCGTACGAGGTGCTCAACACCTACCGCGACGTCCTCGACGACCTCACGCTCGAACTGATCGACAAGGAGACCCTGCACCAGAAGGACCTGGAGCGGATCTTCGCCCGCGTCGAGAAGCGGCCGCGCATCACCCAGTTCAACGACTTCGGTGACCGCACGCCGTCCGACATCCCGCCGGTCAAGACCCCCGGCGAGCTCGCCAAGGAACGCGGCGAGCCGTGGCCGCCGGTCGTCGAGGACGTCATCGAGGAGGAGCTGCAGCAGGAGGAGCCCGCCGCTGCGGCGCCGACCGAGGAACTGCCCTCGCCGAACGGTGCCAACGGTGCGAACGGCGTGCACCAGCCGGGTCAGCCGGCCGGGTCGGGCCCGCCGCACTACGGCGCCCCGCCCGGGTGGACACCGGCGACCGTCCCCGGTCAGCCGCACAACGTCTGGGAGCCGCGCAAGCCGCAGCCAGACCAGGACGAGCGGCAGTGACCGAGCACCACCGGCTCGACGCAGACGCCGGCCTCACCCACGACGGGGAGGCCGGCGTCTCCGCGCGGCGGGCCTTCGACCAGGCCCGTGCCGAGGCCGCGGTGCGTGAGCTGCTGATCGCGTGCGGTGAGGACCCGGAGCGCGAAGGCCTCCGCGAGACCCCCGCTCGGGTGGCGCGTGCCTACCGGGAGTTGTTCGCCGGGCTCTACACCGACGCGGACAGCGTGCTCGCGAAGACGTTCGACGAGAGCCACGAGGAGCTCGTCCTCGTCACGGACATCCCGATGTTCAGCTTCTGCGAGCACCACCTGCTGCCGTTCCACGGCGTCGCGCACGTCGGGTACATCCCGAACGAGCACGGCCGCGTGACCGGGCTGTCGAAGCTCGCCCGGCTCGTCGACCTCTACTCGAAGCGCCCGCAGGTGCAGGAGCGGCTGACCTCGCAGGTCGCGGACGCGTTGGTGCGCAAGCTCGAACCGCGCGGCGTGATCGTGGTCGTCGAGGCCGAGCACCTGTGCATGGGCATGCGCGGTGTGCGCAAGCCCGGCTCGCGCACGACGACGTCGGCGGTGCGCGGGCTGCTGCGCACGTCGGCCTCGACCCGCGCGGAGGCGATCGAGCTGATCAGGGGCCGGTTGCGGTGAGCGGTCTGCCCCGCCCGGACCGGTGCGTCGTGATGGGCGTCCTCAACGTCACGCCCGACTCGTTCTCCGACGGCGGCCGCTACCTCGACCGCTCGGACGCGGTGAAGCACGGGGTCGCGCTGCACCAGCGCGGCGCCGACCTCGTCGACGTCGGCGGCGAGTCGACCCGGCCGGGCGCCGCGCGCGTCGAGCCGGCCGAGGAGATCGCCCGCGTGGTGCCGGTGATCCGGTCTCTCGTCGCGGAGGGCGTGCCGGTCAGCGTGGACACGATGTGGGCCTCCGTCGCCTCGGCGGCGCTGGAGGCGGGCGCCTCGATCGTCAACGACGTCTCCGGCGGCCTCGCCGACCCGGAGATGGTCGAGGTCGTCGCCGACGCTGGAGTGCCGTACGTGCTGATGCACTGGCGTGGGCACAGCACGGAGATGGACTCGTTGGCGCGCTACGACGACGTGGTCACCGACGTGCGCTCGGAACTGCTTGAGCGCGTGGAGGCGGCGTTGGCGGCGGGTGTCGCCGAGTCGTCGATCGTGCTCGACCCCGGTCTCGGGTTCGCGAAGCTCGGCGACCACAACTGGGAGCTGCTGCACCGCCTCGACGAGCTGGTGGACCTGGGGTTCCCGGTGCTGGTGGGCGCGTCGCGCAAGCGGTTCCTCGGCACGTTGCTGGACAACCGCCCGCCGGACGGCAGGGAGGACGCGACCGCGGCGGTGTCCGCGCTGGCCGCGTTCAACGGGGCGTGGGGAGTGCGGGTGCACGACGTCGACCGGACGCTGGACGCGGTCGCCGTCGCCGGAGCGTGGAGGCGGGGACATGGCTGACCGGATCGCGTTGACGGGCCTGCGGGTCCGCGGCAACCACGGCGTCTTCGAGCACGAGAAGCGCGAGGGCCAGGAGTTCGTCGTCGACATCACGCTGTGGCTCGACCTCAGCACGGCGTCGAGGACCGACGACCTCAAGGAGACCTACCACTACGGCGAGCTCGCCGAGATGGCCGCGGCGATCGTCGGCGGCGAGCCGCACGACCTCATCGAGACGGTCGCCGGCAAGATCGCCGACGCCGCGATGACCGACACCCGGCTGCACGCGGTCGAGGTGACGGTGCACAAGCCGTCCGCGCCGATCCCGCTGACCTTCGACGACGTGTCGGTGACGATCCGCAGGTCACGCCGGCTCGCCGCGCCGCTCAAGAAAGACGCGCAATGACCCGCGCGGTCCTGTCGATCGGCTCGAACCTGGGCGACCGGTTCGCGTTCCTCAGGTCGGTGGTGGACGGCCTGCGCGAGCACGTCGTCGCGGTGTCGCCGGTGTACGAGACGGCCGCGTGGGGCGTGGAGGACCAGCCGGACTTCCTCAACGCCGTCGTGGTCGTCGAGGCGGACGACGTCGACGAGTGGGGCTGGCTGCGCCGCGGCCAGGCGCTGGAGAACGCCGCGGGGCGCGTGCGGGAGCAGCGCTGGGGACCGCGCACGCTCGACGTGGACGTGGTCACGGTGGACGGCGTGACCTCCGGCCACCCGGACCTCCTCCTGCCGCACCCCGGCGCGTTCGAACGCGCCACGGTCCTCGTGCCGTGGCTCGACGTCGAACCCGACGCGGTGCTGCCGGGGCACGGACCCGTTGCGGCGCTGGAGTTCTCGACCGAGGGCGTGCGCCGCCGCGACGACCTGGTGCTGACTTCCGGTTGGATGGACGCGTGAGGTTCACCCGTCCCCGCGACCTGGCGACCGTCGTGGTCATCGCCGGTCTGCTGGCGCACCTGTTCCTGCGACTCGCCTACGACACCCTGCCGCCGCTGCCGCGCGCGGCCGGGTCGACGTTGCTCGCGCTCGCCGCCGTCGAGGTGTGGTTCGCGTTCTCGCTGCGGGCCCGGATCGAACGCCGCCAGGGCGCGCGCCCGGTCCAGCCGCTCACCGCCGCCCGCGCGGTCGCGCTGGCGAAGGCGTCCTCGGTCCTCGGCGCGTTGATGTTCGGCGTCTGGACCGCCTTGCTGATCTACGTGATCCCCGTCCAGGACTCGTTCGCCGCTGCCGGGAATGACCTGTTCGCGGCGGTTGTCGGGATGGTCAGCGCGGCCGCTCTGACCGCTGCGGCGCTGTGGCTGGAGCACTGCTGCAAGACGCCGACGGAGGGTTCCGGGAACGATTAGACACCGGTGCGCAGGTCTCAGTCGGATAACTAGGCGGTACCGTAGTGCGCATGACCGGACGCGGCGCGTCGATCGACGACGAGCAAGAAGATCACGGTCGTGGCTCCGGGCGGTTGCTGTTGGTCGCAGCGCTGGCGCTCGCCCTCGTGGCCGCGGCGGTGCTCGTCCTGAGCGACAGCGCCCGGATGCTGCGCCTCGCCGTGGTGGCCGCGCTGTGGGCCGCACTGGTCGGTGCGTTCCTCGCGGCCAAGTACCGCAAGCAGGTCAGCGAGCGCGACGACGAGGTGGCCGACCTCCAGAGCGTGTACGAGCTGGAGCTCGAACGCGAGGTGGCCGCCCGCCGCGAGTACGAGCTGGAGATCGAGGCCGAGACCCGCAAGCGGATCGAGGAGGAGTCGCGCGCCGACATCGAGGCGCTGCGCGCGGACCTCAGGGCGTTGCGGGAGAACCTCGAAGGTCTGCTGGGCGGTGGTGACGTCCTGGTCGAGCGCGTGGCGTTGCGCGCGGAGTCGACCCGCCTGCGCGCGCTGGCCGGTGACGGTTCCCGGCTGAGCTCCGGTTCGGAGAAGCGGATCATCAACGCGATCAACGCCGCCAAGCCCGCGGTGACCGCGTCGGCGGAGAAGCCGTCGGAGCGCACCGAGCTGATCGAACGCGTGGCGCACGACGCCAAGGTGCAGCCGCCGCGCCGCGAACCCGCCCGCCCGGAGCCGGCCAGACCGGAGCCCACCCGCACCTCGCCGCGCCCGCAGCCGGCCGCCGCCCGCCGTGAGCCGGCCAAGGCCGTGAAGCAGGAAGCCGGCCGCTCGGCCCCGCAACGCGCCGGCAGCGCCGCCGCCGCGGTGTCGGCCCGGCTCGGCGCCCAGCAGCAGCCCCCCAAGCCGACCGCGCAGCCGGTCCAGCGCACCGAACGGGTGCCGCGCCCCCAGCCGCAGCCGGCCCAGGCGCAGGCGCAGCGCACGGAAGCGTTGCAGCGCCCGGAGAAGCCGCCGGTGAAGAAGACCCCCGCCGCGGAGCCGCGCACCCCGGAGGCACCGCGGTCGCGGGTCGCCGAGCGCACCGAGATCGTCGACCCGAAGTCGCTGACCGGCCGCCGCCGCGCTGACGAACGCGCACCCGAGCAGGACAGCGGCTCGTGGGAGACGCTGCAGCCGGACGAGCCGCCGAGCGGCAAGCGCCGAGCGGCGTCCGCTTCCGCTTCCGCCTCTGCTTCCGAGGAGTCCTCCGCGTCGCTCCCACCGGCACGTGGTCAGTCCAGCCGCCGCACGGCCTCCGAGGACTCGTTCGTGTCGCTGCCGCCGGTGACCCGGCGCGGACCGGAGGAGCCGGCCACCCGCACGCCGGCGCCGACGGGTCGTCGTGCCGCCGAGGAGTCGTCCGCGCGGCTGCCCGCGGTGGCCACGGGCCGTCGTGCTGCGTCCGAGGAGTCGTCGGCCAGCCTGCCCGCGGTCTCCGGTGGCCGCAGGGCCGCGCCGGAGGACCCGTCGGGAGCGCACGCCGACGGCAAGTCGGTCAGCGAGCTGCTGGCGTCACTCGGCGGCGGGGACGCCCCGCGCCGCCGCCGTCGCCGCGACGACTAGGCAGGTCGCCGGAACCGCCGTGCCAGGGCCGTCTACTTGTCGATGTCCCCGACGATCACGGCGAACGAGCTCAGCACGGCCGGCAGGTCGTCGACCGACGTGCCCGGCAGCAGCGCGGACAGCGCCTGGACGTTGTTGAACGACGGCGTGCGCAGCTTGAGCCGCCACGGTGTCTTCTCGCCGCGGGACGACAGGTGCACACCGGACGTGCCCAGCGGCGCCTCGACGCGGGTGTAGACCGAACCCTCCGGTGCCTTGATCGCCTTGGGCAGCCGCAGGTTCACCGGTCCGGCCGGCAGTGCGTCCAGGCAGGACCGCGCCAGCCGCAGGGAGAGCAGCACCTCGTCGAGCAGGCACCGCACGCGCGCAGCGGCGTCGCCCTCGGTGCGCACCACCGGCGTGACCGCCAGCGAGCGGTACGCGGGCAGCGGGTCGTCGCGGCGCAGGTCGAGGTCGACCCCGCTGGCCCGGCCGATCGGCCCGGTCACGCCGTACTGCAGCGCGTCGGCGAGCGGCAGGACGCCGAGTCCCTCCAGCGCGGAGAGGTCGACCTCCAGGTCCTCCACTGTGGACAGGAAGTCGGCCACCCTGCCGGTCCAGCCGGCCGGCACGTCCTCGCGCAGGCCGCCGATCCGGTTGAACATGAAGTGGATGCGCCCGCCCGACGCCTCCTCCATCAACGCCTGCACGCCCTCGCGGTACGCGGCAGCAGCCGGGCACAACGGCGTCAGGAACACCATGTGCGCCATCAGCCTGTTGAGCTCGCACAACAACACGCGCAGCCATTGGGCTCGTGCGGGGACGTCCATTCCGGTCATCCGCTCCACGGCCAGCGCGACCGCGAGCTCGTTGCAGAACGCCGACAGCCAGTCGTGCCGGTTCGCGAGCGTGAGGACCTGGCGGTAGTCGCGGACCTCGAACAGCTTCTCGGCGCCGCGGTGCAGGTGGCCGACGAGCGGGGTCGCGGCGGTGATCACCAGGTCCGGCGTGACCGTGAGCCGCAACCGGTAGGCGCCGTGGGCGGACGGGTGCAGTGGGCCCAGGTCGATCACGCGGTCCACGCCCAGGTACTGCGCGCCCGCGCCGACGCCGACGGTGATCTGCTCGCTCACACCGGCAATGGTTTCACGACCGCGTGACCGCGAAGAGGAAGCACCCGTGCGACAGGCTGCGCACCTGCACCGCCTCGACCGAGGGAGTGTTCAGCAGCCCCTCCACCGCGCTGTCGAACCCGCCCGGCTCGACCAGGACACCGTCCTCGATCTGCCCGGCCGCGTTGTACGCCCGCAGCACCCGGGAGTTGTTCAGCAACCCGGCGGGCAGCCGGTCCGGCGCAGCGCCGCCGGGGCAGTCGACGTGCGTGAAGACCGGCCCGACCTCCTCGTACGGGCCCTTGCCCGCGGCGGGGGAGTAGCGGAACAGCCAGACCGGCTCGTCCGGCGCCGACTTGCGCAGGCAGCACCGCAGCGGAACGCCGGGTTCGGAGGCGCGGTACTCGCGGCCGGGGTCGGACAGGGCCGCGGCCGGGGCAACGGTGTGGATTCGCATGCCCGCAACGATCGTCGTCACACGTCGGCGGTGCTGGCGGGTATCGGACGCCAGGGCGGCAGTTCCGGCAGCAGGTCCGCCACCGCGACACCGCGGCCGTGCAGCAGCCACCCGAACGCGCCCAGCCCCGCCGGGTCGCGCAGCTCCGCGATCCGGCCCGCCCGCGCCACCGACTCCAGCCACTCCCAGCCCGACCCGGTGACCTCACCGGTCAGCCCCAGTGCGGCGAGCGCGTCCCGTTGCGACACCAGCACCCGGTCACCGCCGGCCGCCTCCGCGCACGCGTCGAGCGCCACGTGCGCGGTGATGTCGCAGGAACCGTCGAACACCGGTGGCACCTGCCGGCCGGCGCGGTAACCCGTCAGCGTGAACCGGCGGGACGACACCAGGTGCCCGTAGTCGACCGCCAGCGCCGCACCGCGCACCCGCGAGACCGCCGCGGCCCAGGCAGCGTCGCGGGGCGCCCCGACCTCCGCCTGCTCACCGTCGGCCAACGGCCACCACCGCGCGATCCACGGGTCGTCGCTCGGGCCGGTCACCACGGGGCACGGGATCGCGTCCAGCCACTCGTGCCCGACCAGCAACCCGGTGCACGACGGCACCTCCGCCGTCCACCGCACCCCCGGCAGCTCCACCGGCGGACCGAGCTCGACCGCCGTCACCCGCAGCCGCGCGGCCAGCGACCCGGCCGCCAGCCGCCGGACGGCGGACGCGAGCTCGCCGCCGCCCGCGCCGACGTCCACGAAGTCCACGACCGGGGGAAATCCGAGCGCCGCGTCCACGCGTGCGAGCAGCACCAGCAGCGCCTCCGCCAGCTCCGGCCCGACCAGCACAGACGTGCGGAAGTGCGCGGACGGCTTCTCACCGCGGGCGAAGAAGCCATCGGGGCCGTACAGCGCGGCGTGCCAAGCGGCTTCCGGATCGAACACCGGACAAGTGTGCATCTAAGGTCATTTCTCGTGAACGACGCCGACCTCTCGCCGACGCCGGGCCGCAAGCGCATCGAACAGCGCCGCTGGACCGTCCTGTTCCCCGTCGTCGGGCTGATCGCCCTGGCCGCGGCGGGTCTCGTGCTGTTCGCGCTCGGGTCGACGAGCATCGGGCTGGAGCCGATCCTCGTCGGTGCCGCCGCCGCGCTGATCCCGGTCGCGTTCGTGGTCAGCGCGTTCCTGTGGATCGACCGGTGGGAGCCGGAACCGGCGAAGATGCTGCTCTTCGCGTTCTTCTGGGGTGCGTGCGGCGCGACGATCAGCTCGCTGGTGTTCAACCAGACCTCGCGCGTGGTCGGCGACATCCTCACCCACGGCGGTGGCGGCGACTTCACGCTGCTCATCGGCGCGCCGGTGGTGGAGGAGGCGACCAAGGCGGCCTTCCTGATCGCCGTCTACCTGCGGCGCAGGCACGAGTTCGACGGCGTCGTCGACGGCATGGTCTACGCGGGCATCACCGCGGCGGGCTTCGCGTTCACCGAGAACATCTGGTACTTCGGCCGGATCTTCGCCCAGCAGGGCTTCGGCGACCTGGAGGGCGGTGTGGTCGCGCTGTTCCTGCTGCGCGGCGTGCTCTCGCCGTTCGCGCACCCGCTGTTCACGTCGATGACCGGCATCGGCGTCGGCATCGCGGCGAGCTCCAGCAGGGCCGCGACCCGCGTCGTCGCGCCGATCGCCGGGTATCTGGCCGCGGTCGGCCTGCACGCGGGCTGGAACGCGATGACCAAGGTCGAGACCGGGTCGGCGTTCATCAACCTGTACTTCCTGGTCATGGTGCCGCTGTTCGCGGGCGCGGTCGCGATCGTCGTGTGGCAGCGCCGCCGGGAGCAGCGGATCGTGGCGGGCCAGCTCGCGGCGATGGCGCAGAACCGGTGGATCGCGAACAGCGAGGTCGCGTTGCTGGCGAGCCTCAACGGCCGCAGGAACTGGCTGCGGGCGGTCAAGCGCAAGTCCGGTGACGCCGCGGCCAGGTCCGTGCGGAACTACCAGGTGGCCGTCACGGAGCTGGCGTTCCTGCGGCACCGCATCGAGCAGGGCACCGCCGGACAGAGCGCCGAGAGCCGGCACGGCGTGCTGCTCGACACGCTGCACGCGGCCAGGTCCGCCGCCCGCGGGTGAGTCCGGTCACCGCCCGGCCACGCGCCGGGACGTGCGGGATTACCCTCGGCGGCGTCGTCTGGTACCCGAACCGGGACTGGAACGTCAGAAGGAGTTAGTCGCATGGACGCGACCCCTCGTCCGGCCAGGCTCGCCGTCGGCGTCATCTCGGCCGGCCGGGTCGGCTCGGTGCTGGGCGCCGCGCTGGCCAGGACCGGTCACGTGGTCGTCGGCGCCGCCGCCGTCTCCCGGGCCTCCCTCGCCCGCGCGGAGGAGCTGCTGCCCGGCGTCGCCATCGCCGACCCCACCGAGGTCGCTCAGCGCGCCGACCTGGTGCTGCTGGCCGTCCCGGACGACGAGCTGGCGGGCTTGGTGCGCGGACTGGTCGCCACGGGCTCGTTGCGCGCGGGGCAGATCGTCGTGCACACCAGCGGCGCGCAGGGCGTGGCCGTGCTCGAACCCGCCGCCGAGCTGGGCGCGCTGACGCTCGCGCTGCACCCCGTCATGACCTTCACCGGCCGGTCGGAGGACCTCCAGCGGATGAGCTCGGCGTGCGTCGGCGTGACCGCCGCGGACGGCGACGAGGTGGCGTGGAGCGTCGGCGAGGCGCTGGTCGTGGAGATGGACGCCGAACCGGTGCGCGTGCCGGAGGCCGTCCGCCCGCTCTACCACGCCGCGCTGGCCCACGGCGCGAACCACCTGATCACGCTGGTCCGCGACGCCGCGGACCTGCTCACCAACGCGGGCGTCGCCAACGCCGAGCGCCTGCTCGGGCCGTTGCTGTCGGCCGCGCTCGACAACTCGCTGCGCCACGGCGACCGGGCCCTCACCGGTCCGGTCGCCCGCGGCGACACGGGTACCTTGCGCAAGCACCTCACCGTGCTGGCCGAGCAGGCACCCGACACCCTGCCCAGCTACCGCGTGCTCGCCCGGCGCACCGCCGAGCGGGCCGAACGCTCCGGGCTGCTCAAGCCCGACGCGGCCGACGACGTTCGCACCACTCTCGAGGACTGACGTGACCAAGCCCCTGACCAAGGACGACTTCCGCCCCGACGACGTCACGGTGCACCGCGACCCCGCGCGGCTGAACCGGGTCGTGCGCGCGCTGCGCAACGCCGGACGCAACGTGGCACTGGTGCCCACCATGGGCGCCCTGCACGCCGGGCACCGGCAGCTGATCCGCGAGGCCCAGGTCATGCAGAACACGGTGGTCGTGGTGTCGATCTTCGTGAACCCGCTGCAGTTCGGCGCGAACGAGGACCTCGACAAGTACCCGCGGCAGTTCGAGTCCGACGTGGACATCTGCCGCGCGGAGCGGGTCGGGCTGGTCTTCGCGCCGTCCGTCGAGGACATGTACCCGGAGGGCGCCCAGGTCACCGTGCACCCCGGTCCGCTCGGCGACGAGCTGGAGGGCGCGGTCCGCCCCGGTCACTTCGCGGGCGTGCTCACGGTCGTCGGGAAGCTGTTCAACATCGTGCAGCCCACGTACGCGGTGTTCGGGCAGAAGGACTACCAGCAGCTCCAGCTGATCCACAAGATGGCGCGCGACCTGAACTTCCCGCTCGACGTCGTCGGCGTGCCGACGGTGCGCGAGCACGACGGTCTCGCCCTGTCGTCGCGCAACGCCTACCTGAGCCCCGAGCAGCGCCAGCACGCCGTGACGCTGTCGGCCGCCCTGACCGCGGGCGCGCACGTGTCGGCGCAGGGCGCGGACGCCGTGCTCAAGGCCGCGCACGACGTGCTGGCGCAGGTGCCGGAGGTCGAGCTCGACTACCTGGAGCTGCGCGGGGCCGACCTCGGTCCCGCGCCGGAGAACGGCGACGCGCGGCTGCTCGTGGCGGCCCGCGTCGGCACCACCCGCCTGATCGACAACATCGCGGTGTTGCTCGGCGAAGGCGACGAGTAGGGGGATGGCCATGTTCCGCACGATGCTGAAGTCCAAGATCCACCGCGCCACGGTGACGCAGGCCGACCTGCACTACGTGGGTTCGGTGACGGTCGACGAGGACCTGATGGAGGCCGCCGACCTGCTCGCCGGCGAACAGGTCGCGATCGTCGACGTCACCAACGGCGCGCGCCTGGAGACCTACGTCATCCCCGGTGAGCGCGGCACGGGCGTGCTGGGCATCAACGGTGCCGCCGCGCACCTGGTGCACCCCGGTGACATCGTCATCCTCATCGCCTACGGGCAGATGGACGACGCCGAGTCCCGCACCTACAAGCCGCGCGTCGTGTTCGTGGACGCGGACAACAAGGTCGTGGACCTCGGCACCGACCCGGCGCACGCCCCCGAGGGCTCCGGACTGGTGAACGGCTCCACGAGCGCCCCGTCATCTGAGACCGTTGAGGCGACCGCGCTGGACGCGTTGATCCAGGCCGAGAACCTGAAGCAGGAGATCTCCTAGTGCTGCTCGCCATCGACGTCGGCAACACCAACATCGTGCTCGGTCTCTACGACGGCGTGGGCGACTCCGCGCCGCTCGTGCGCGACTGGCGGATGCGCACCGACGCCCGCATGACCGCCGACGAGCTCGCGCTGACCATGCGCGGCCTGCTCGGCGAGTACGCCGACAAGATCACCGGCATCTCCGCGCTGTCCACCGTGCCCGCGGTGCTGCGCGAGCTGCGGGTGATGCTCGGCCGCTACTACGACACCGTGCCGAAGGTGCTGGTGGAGCCGGGCGTGAAGACCGGCGTGCCGCTGCTCGTGGACAACCCGAAGGAGGTGGGCTCCGACCGCGTGATCAACACGCTGGCCGCGCACCACCTCTACGCGACCTCGTGCGTCGTGGTCGACTTCGGCACGTCCACGAACCTCGACGTGATCTCCTCGCGCGGCGAGTTCCTGGGCGGCGCGCTGGCGCCCGGCATCGAGATCTCCGTCGACGCCCTCGCCGCGCGCGCGGCCCAGCTCCGCAAGGTGGAGCTGGTCCGCCCGCGCAACGTCATCGGCAAGAACACCGTGGAGTGCCTGCAGTCCGGCATCGTCTACGGGTTCGTCGGCCAGGTCGACGGCCTGGTGCGGCTGATCACCCAGGAGCTCCAGCAGACCGACCCCGGCCCGGTCACGGTGATCGCGACCGGTGGCCTGGCCCCGCTGGTCGTGGCGGAGTCCTCGACGATCGCGCACCACGTGCCCGACCTGACTCTGCTGGGGCTGCGCCTGGTGTTCGAGCGCAACCTCGTCAGCCGCTGACGACCATCCGTGTCACGTCCGTGAGCATGGGGACGTCGAACGGCCCGTTCGACGTCTCCGGCCGCGAACGCAGGAACGCGAGCATCTTCTCGTTGACCGCTTCGCGTTCCTCGGCGCTGACGACCAGCATCCGCGAATGGGTGTTCACGGTGGCGATGAGCGCCTCCGGTGAGTCCCGGTGCTGCGCGTGCTGGAACACCTGCCGCTCAGGCGTGCCGAACAACGGGTGGGCCAGGAGGCCCGTGGGGTCCTGCCGGTTCATCTCGATGCTGTTCGCCGACACCCGCTCGAACTCCGCCACCCACTCGACCGACGTGTCCGGCTCGTTCCACATCGCCGCCACCACCCCGCCGGGCCGCAGCACGCGGGCGATCTCCGGCATCGCCTTCGCGTGGTCGAACCAGTGGAACGCGGTCCCGACCAGCACCGCGTCGACCGTCTGGTCCGGCACCGGGATGTGCTCGGCATGGCCGGGCAACGCGCGCACGTCGTGCACCCGGCGCACGAGCTCCGACAGCATCTGCTCGTTGGGCTCGACCGCGGTGACGCAGTGGCCCTCCGCGACCAGTCCCGCGGTGAGCTTGCCGGTGCCGGCGGCCAGGTCCAGGACGTCCAGGCGCCTGTCCTGTGCCAGCGGCTCCAGAGCCCACCGGATCGCCGCCAAGGGGTAGTCCGGCCGGTGTTCGGCGTAGGCCTCCGCCTGCGCGCCGAACGAGTCAGCTCGCCTCGCGTGTAGATCCATCCGTCCAACTTAGTGACCGGCCCGGTGCCCGAAATGGTCCGGTCGGGTTCCCCGCGTCACGCCATCCCGCCGCACGCCCGCCCTCTCGCGCTCCTCGCTGGTCACGCGGGAGTCCCGCGTTCCCCTCACAGGCACGCGGGAGTCCTGCGTTCCCCTCTCCGGTCACGCGGGGGCCCCGCGTTCCCCTTTCCGGTCACGCGGGGGCCCTGCGTACCCTCAGAGCGCACGAAAGCTCCCCGCGTGCACTTCTCAGGTTCCGGGATGCGGAAAGCGCGGCTCGGCGAGCAGGGACGTGGTGAAGCGGGACGTGGAGGTGAAGGTCCTCCTCGACTGCACCCCCGCGGAAGCAGAGCTCGCGCGTCGGTTCCTCGTCGATCTCGGGATCGGTGGCGAGCTGGTGCAACGGGTATCCGGTTCGCCCTGACCTCCCGCCCTTCCGTACCCTTCTCGGCGTGAGTGAGCAGCCGAAGCAAAACCCCGTGACCAGCGAAGAAGACCTGCCCGAGCAGATGCGCGTGCGCCGGGAGAAGCGTGCGCGGCTGCTCGCTTCCGGCAAGGAGCCGTATCCGGTCGAAGTCGGGCGCACGCACACGTTGCGCGAGATTCGCGAGACGCACCCGGAACTGGAGCCCGACACGCAGACCGGTCAGGTCGTCGGTGTGACCGGCCGGGTGATGTTCCTGCGCAACACCGGAAAGCTGTGCTTCGCCACCCTGAGGGAAGGTGACGGCACCGAACTGCAGGCGATGCTGAGCCTCGCCGGTGTGGGTGAAGAAGCGCTTTCCGAGTGGAAGAGCGACGTCGACCTCGGCGACCACGTTTTCGTGCACGGCGAGGTCATCAGCTCGCGCCGCGGTGAGCTTTCCGTGATGGCCGACGCGTGGCAGCTGACGTCGAAGTCGTTGCGCCCGCTCCCGGTCGCGCACAAGGAACTCGGCGAGGAAACCCGCATTCGCCAGCGTTACGTCGACCTGATCCTGCGGCCCCTCGCGCGTGACACCGTTCGGACCCGCGCGAACGTCGTCCGTTCCTTGCGGGAGTCGTTCCACCGGCGCGGTTTCCTCGAAGTCGAGACGCCGATGTTGCAGACGCTGCAGGGCGGTGCGTCGGCGCGTCCGTTCATCACGCACTCGAACGCGCTCGACATCGACCTGTTCCTGCGCATCGCGCCGGAGCTGTACTTGAAGCGCTGCGTGGTCGGCGGGATCGAGAAGGTCTTCGAGATCAACCGCAACTTCCGCAACGAGGGTGTCGACTCGTCTCATTCGCCCGAGTTCTCGATGCTGGAGTACTACGAGGCGTACGCGACCTACGACACGAACGCCGTGCTGACCCGCGAGCTGATCCAGGAAGCCGCGGAAGCCGTGACGGGCTCGCAGATTGTCACCCTCGCCGACGGCACGGAGTACGACCTGTCAGGCGAATGGCGGACGATCAGCATCTACGAGTCGTTGTCCGAAGCCGTCGGTGAGGAAATCACCCCCGAGACGCCGGCCGAGGTGCTCCGCAAGCTTTGTGACCGCCACGAACTGGAGGTCAACCCGAAGTTCGGGCACGGCAAGCTGGTCGAGGAGCTGTGGGAGCACCTGGTGTGCGACTCGCTCTACCTGCCCACGTTCGTGCGCGACTACCCGGTGGAGACGTCGCCGCTGACCAGGCAGCACCGCACCAAGCCGGGTGTCGCCGAAAAGTGGGACCTCTACGTCCGCGGATTCGAACTCGGCACCGGTTACTCCGAACTGGTGGACCCGGTGATCGAGCGGGAACGCCTCGAAGCGCAGGCCCGCCTTGCCGCGGCCGGCGACAACGAGGCCATGCCGGTCGACGAAGACTTTCTGCGATCACTGGAGTACGGAATGCCACCGAGTGGTGGTGTCGGAATGGGGATCGATCGGCTGCTGATGGCACTGACCGGGCTGGGTATCCGAGAGACCATCTTGTTCCCGCTCGTTCGCCCTGAATGAGTAACTTTTCGCGAGTCGATAGGTGCAATGCGGCACCTGTGCGCTAACCTGCGTCCGCAGGGCATTAGTTGGCGTGCGGGTGACCGCGCATTCGGGGTCCAGGAGGATACGCATGGCGCAGAAGGTCACGGTGACCCTCGTCGACGACCTGGACGGCTCCACTGCGGAGGAGACCGTCGAGTTCGGGCTGGACGGTGTCAGCTACACGATCGACCTTTCCTCGGGCAATGCGGGCAAACTGCGGGACGCCTTGTCCGACTACGTGGCGGGTGCCCGCCGCGCGGGTGGTCGCAAGCGCACCGGCACTGGACCCGGCCGTCCGGCGAGCGTGAAGGCGCGTCCGGCATCGGCTGACCGCGAGCAGAACCAGGCCATTCGCGAGTGGGCCCGCAAGCAGGGCATGAAGGTGTCGGACCGGGGTCGCATCCCGGCCGAGGTGCTCGACGCCTACCACCAGCAGGGCTGAAATTCGGTAAAGCACGAAGGGGTTCCGGGGCGCATTCCCGGAACCCCTTCGTGCTATTTGAGTGACCACTCAACTACTTCCGGGGGACGCCGGTGTGACCCGTCCGGGAACCGGTGCTGTCCAAACGACTTTCTCGGTTCACGTTCGGATGAGCCGAGAACGTTTCCGTGGAATATTCTTCCTCGATCGTCCGACAGCCGTTGTTCCGCTGTTCTCGCCTGGGCGTTCTGCGGGGCGTGCGTCCGCGTGACGAGGGCAACGGGACTGCGCGGCCGACCGCCCGGTCGGTTCGGTTAGGCTTACCTCTCCTTGAGGAGTACAGGAGGGTGGGCCTTGGGTCGTAGGTCGTCGGGCCTGCTCTTCCTGCTGGTCGTGCTGGTCGCCGTGGCGCTGGTGAGCATCGCGGTCGGCTCGAAGGACATCCCGCTCTCCGCCGTGTGGCACGGGCTGTTCACACCGACCGGCGTCGAGGACGACGTGATCGTCCGCGAGCTCCGCGTCCCGCGCACCCTGATCGGCATCGCCGTCGGGATCGCGCTGGGCGTCGGCGGCGCGTTGATGCAGGGCCACACGCGCAACCCGCTGGCGGACCCCGGCATCCTCGGTGTCACGCACGGCGCCGCGCTGGCCGTGGTGCTGTCGATCTTCCTGTTCGGCGTCTCGTCGCTGTACGGCTACATCTGGTTCGCCTTCGCCGGTGCCATGGTCGCGAGCGTGCTGGTGTTCGTGCTCGGTTCGGCCGGGCGTGCGGGTCCATCGCCCGTGACGCTGGCGTTGGCCGGTGCCGCCGTATCGGCGCTGATGAACGGTCTGGTGTCGGCGATCGTGCTGCTCGACCAGCAGTCGCTCGACGCGTTCCGGTTCTGGCAGCTCGGCGGGATCGCCGGCCGCGACCTGTCGGTGCTGACGCAGGTGCTGCCGTTCCTGCTGGCCGGTCTGGTCGTGGCGGCGTTCAACGCGCCGGGGCTCAACGCGCTCTCGCTCGGTGAGGACGTGGCGCGGTCGCTCGGCGTGAACGTCAGCCGCACCCGGTCGCTGGGCATCCTCGCGATCACGCTGCTGGTGGGCGCCGCCGTCGCCGCGTGCGGGCCCATCGGGTTCGTGGGACTCGTCGTGCCGCACATCGCGCGTGCGTTCACCGGGCCGGACTACCGCTGGATCCTGCCGTTCTCGGCGGTGCTCGGCGCGGTCCTGGTCCTCGTGGCCGACGTCGTCGGCCGCGTCGTCGCCCGTCCGTCCGAGGTGGAGGTCGGTGTGGTGCTGGCGCTGCTCGGCGCCCCGTTCTTCATCTTCCTGGTGCGCCGCAAGAGGCTGGTGAAGATTTGACCGCCACCGCGCTGAGGGTCGGGGCCACCTCGTTCAAGCTCCGCCGCCGCCCGCTGCTGGTGGTGGCGTGCGCCCTGGTCGTGCTCGCGGCCCTGTTCGTCGCCGACATCATGATCGGCGACTTCCCGCTGACCGCCGCGCAGGTCGTGGACACCCTGCTGGGCGGTGGCTCGCGCCGCGACCAGTTCGTGGTCTTCGAGCTGCGCATGCCCCGCGCGCTGACCGGCCTGCTCGTCGGCGCCGCGCTCGGCCTGTCCGGCGCGATCTTCCAGGCGATCGTGCGCAACCCGCTGGCCTCACCCGACATCCTCGGCGTCACCTGGGGCGCGGGTGCCGGCGCGGTCTCGGTGATCACGTTCGCCGGCTCGCTCGGCGTGGTGACCGGCAGCGCCGCGTCGATCGGCGTGCCGCTGGCGGGCCTGCTCGGCGGCCTGACCGCCGGCCTGCTCGTCTACGCGCTGGCGTGGCGCAAGGGCATCGAGGGCTTCCGGATGGTGCTCGTCGGCATCGGCGTCACCGCCGTGGCCGGCAACTTCACCCACTACCTGCTGACCGTCGGCGACGTCCAGGACGCCGGCCGCGCGATGGTGTGGATCACCGGCTCGCTGAACGGCCGCGGCTGGGAGCACGTCGTCCCGGTGGCGCTGGCGCTGGCCGTGCTGGTCCCCGTCGCCCTGGTCGGCGGCCACGTCCTCGGCGCGCTCCAGTTCGGCGACGAGACCACCCGCGGCCTGGGCATCCGCGTGAACCCGGCCCGCTCGTTCCTGATCGTCGTGGCGATCGTCCTGGCCTCCGTGGCCACCGCCGCGGCGGGCCCGATCACGTTCGTCGCGCTGGCCACGCCCCAGATCGCCCTGCGTCTGGCCGGCACCGCCCAGCCCCCGCTGTTCGGCTCGGTCGTCATCGGCGGCGCCCTGGTCATGCTCTCCGACCTGGTCGCCCGCACGATCTACCGCACCGAGCTCCCCGTCGGCGTCGTGACGGCGGTGCTCGGCGCCCCCTATCTGATGTACCTG
The DNA here is from genome assembly GCF_055607425.1 of Lentzea sp. NPDC037011. Taxonomy (NCBI): domain Bacteria; kingdom Bacillati; phylum Actinomycetota; class Actinomycetes; order Pseudonocardiales; family Pseudonocardiaceae; genus Lentzea; species Lentzea sp. NPDC037011. The sequence continues at coordinate 53,731 of NZ_JBVJRT010000005.1, forward strand.
CTGGTTCGGAGCCGCCGGGAGGCGCGGGTATGAGTGTGCGTCTTGAGGCCACGTCGCTGTCGGTCGGTTACGGCGAACGGCTGGTCGTCGACTCGTTGGACCTGGCGGTGCTCGGCGGCACCGTGACGGCCGTGATCGGCCCGAACGGCTGCGGCAAGTCCACGCTGCTGCGCGCACTCGGCCGGTTGCTGCCCGCCCGGTCCGGCGCGGTGCTGCTGGACGGCAAGGCGATCGACTCGATGCCCACGCGCGAGGTGGCGCGGGTGCTCGGCATGCTGCCCCAGGCGCCGTCCGCCCCCGAGGGCCTGACCGTCGCGGACCTGGTCGCCCGCGGCCGGCACCCGCACCAGTCCTGGTACCGGCAGTGGTCCTCGGACGACGCGGCCGCCGTCGACGCGGCCCTGGAGATGACCGGCATCTCCGACCTGGCCGACCGCACCGTGGACGAGCTGTCCGGCGGCCAGCGGCAGCGGGCGTGGATCTCGATGGCGCTCGCCCAGGGCACGGACCTGCTGCTGCTCGACGAACCCACCACGTACCTGGACCTGGCGCACCAGATCGACGTGCTCGACCTCGTGCAGGAGCTGCACGCGTCGATGGGGCGGACCATCGTGATGGTGCTGCACGACCTCAACCTGGCGGCGCGGTACGCGGACCACGTCGTCGCCATGCGCGGTGGGCGGATCGTGGCGCAGGGAACGCCCGCGGAGGTGCTGACCGAGGAGATGCTGCTGGAGGTGTTCGGGCTGGACGCGCGGGTCGTCGAGGACCCGGTGGCCGGAACGCCGCTGGTGGTGCCGGTCGGGTCACGTCACCGCCTGCCGTAGCGCCTGCGGCGGTGCCTCAGGCCGTAGCGCCGCCCATCGGGTGGGGGCGGCGCTCAGCTCAGCTCGTGCGCGGGCAGGCCGTGCACGGCTCGGCGTCCGGCAGCACGTAGTGGAAGCAGCAGGAACGGCGGCGGCGCTTCCAGCCCTCGTCCGTCAGGTGCAGCGTCGACGCGGAGATGAACGGGTCGAGCTTCTCCGGCAGGAGCAGGGCCGCGTCGGTGACGCCCGCGGTCTCGTCGCCGCACACCCGGCCCGCGGCCCAGGGGCCGTACTCCAGCATGTCCGTCGCCGCCGCCCACAGGGTGCGGCGGCCGAAGCGGACCACCTGGCCGAACGACGTCACGAACTGCGCGGCGTGCGCGGCGTAGCGGGCGCGGAACAGGGCGGCGAGCGCCGCCTCGTTCGCCACGACGGTCGCGGCCGGGTGGTTCGAGGCCGGGTCGTCGGGCAGGCAGGCGAACTCGTCGGAGAGCAGCGCGATGCCGTCGGGGTGCGGGCGGCCTTCCTGGGCGATCCGGAACGCGACGTCCGCGGGCTTGAGGGACGGGATGCGGCGGACGGTGTGGAAGAGCAGGCTCGCGAGGTAGGCGGGGACGTGCAGGTACCAGCCCATCACGTAGCCGGCGGTCGCGCGGTCGTCCGACTCGCCGTGCTGCTCGACCATCCACTCGGCGAGGTCCTTGCGCCAGAGGTCGAAGCGCGACGGCTCGGCCACCAGCTCCGAGCAGATCGTCCAGTCCGACGGGGGGACTCCGAAGCGGATCTCGGTTCCCACGTCCAGGCGGGCGACGGATTCGGCCAGTGGCGTGAACGCACGCGGGTTCTGCTGTGAGACCCTCGCAGGTACGGTCAACGCGCAAGTCCAATCTCAGCGAATGAGGCTTGCCTAACCTTACCTAAAAGGTACCCGATCGCGCCCCCTGAGGTGGGCCCGGTCACAGCAGCGTCGCTCAACGGGGGGTTGTTCGCGCTCAGCGGACATCGCCCGATCTGTGGAATCCGCTGGGCCCGACCTGCGTTGATGCTGATGTCAGAGTTCCACGGACGCGACTGTCCGCTGACGGGAACCACAGGCCTCGGTACCGCCCACTACAGTGGAGCCACGGTGCCGCGCTCACCAGGGTAGATCGGTGGAGCCGAGGACCGCCGACGCAGCAGTCAGGGAGTGCGAATGTTCGAAAGGTTCACCGACCGCGCGAGGCGGGTGGTTGTCCTTGCCCAAGAAGAGGCACGGATGCTCAACCACAACTACATCGGCACCGAGCACATCCTCCTGGGTCTGATCCACGAGGGTGAAGGTGTCGCCGCCAAGGCGCTCGAGTCGTTGGGGATCGCGCTGGAGGGCGTCCGCCAGCAGGTCGAGGAGATCATCGGCCAGGGCCAGCAGGCCCCGAGTGGACACATCCCCTTCACCCCACGCGCGAAGAAGGTCCTGGAGCTGTCGCTGCGCGAGGCGCTGCAGCTCGGACACAACTACATCGGCACCGAGCACATCCTGCTCGGCCTGATCCGCGAGGGCGAGGGCGTTGCTGCGCAGGTCCTCGTGAAGCTGGGCGCCGACCTCAACAGGGTGCGGCAGCAGGTGCTGCAGCTGCTGTCCGGCTACTCGACGGAGAAGGGCTCGTCGGAGGCCCCTGGCCGCGGCGAGGGCACCCCGTCGTCGTCCCTGGTCCTCGACCAGTTCGGGCGCAACCTCACGGCTTCGGCCCGTGAGGGCAAGCTCGACCCGGTGATCGGGCGCACCAAGGAGATCGAGCGGGTCATGCAGGTGCTGTCCCGCCGCACCAAGAACAACCCGGTCCTCATCGGCGAGCCCGGCGTCGGCAAGACGGCCGTCGTCGAGGGCCTGGCGCAGATGGTCGTCAAGGGCGAGGTGCCCGAGACGCTCAAGGACAAGCAGCTCTACACGCTCGACCTCGGCTCGCTGGTCGCGGGCTCGCGCTACCGCGGTGACTTCGAAGAGCGCCTGAAGAAGGTCCTCAAGGAGATCCGCACGCGCGGCGACATCATCCTGTTCATCGACGAGATCCACACGCTCGTCGGCGCGGGTGCCGCCGAGGGCGCGATCGACGCGGCGAGCATCCTCAAGCCGATGCTGGCCCGCGGTGAGCTGCAGACGATCGGTGCCACCACGCTCGACGAGTACCGCAAGCACGTCGAGAAGGACCCCGCGCTGGAGCGCCGCTTCCAGCCGATCCAGGTGGGCGAGCCGTCGCTCGAGCACACCATCGAGATCCTCAAGGGCCTGCGCGACCGGTACGAGGCGCACCACCGCGTCTCCATCACCGACTCCGCGCTCGTCGCCGCCGCCACGCTGGCCGACCGGTACATCAACGACCGGTTCCTGCCGGACAAGGCGATCGACCTCATCGACGAGGCGGGCGCCCGCATGCGCATCCGCCGGATGACCGCGCCGCCGGACCTGCGCGAGTTCGACGAGAAGATCGCGGACGTGCGTCGCGACAAGGAGTCCGCGATCGACGCGCAGGACTTCGAGCGCGCCGCCAAGCTGCGGGACGCGGAGAAGCAGCTCCTGGGCCAGAAGGCCGAGCGGGAGAAGCAGTGGAAGGACGGTGACCTGGACGTCGTCGCGGAGGTCGACGACGAGCAGATCGCCGAGGTCCTCGCCAACTGGACCGGCATCCCGGTGTTCAAGCTCACCGAGGAGGAGACCACGCGTCTGCTCCGCATGGAGGACGAGCTGCACAAGCGGATCATCGGCCAGGTCGACGCGGTCAAGGCCGTGTCGCAGGCGATCCGCCGCACCCGCGCCGGCCTGAAGGACCCGAAGCGCCCCTCCGGCTCGTTCATCTTCGCCGGCCCGTCCGGTGTCGGTAAGACCGAGCTCTCGAAGGCGCTCGCGAACTTCCTGTTCGGCGAGGACGACGCGCTCATCCAGATCGACATGGGCGAGTTCCACGACCGGTACACCGCGTCGCGGCTCTTCGGTGCCCCTCCCGGTTACGTCGGCTACGAAGAGGGCGGCCAGCTCACCGAGAAGGTGCGCCGCAAGCCGTTCTCCGTCGTGCTCTTCGACGAGATCGAGAAGGCCCACCAGGAGGTCTACAACACGCTGCTCCAGGTGCTGGAGGACGGCCGCCTGACCGACGGTCAGGGCCGGACGGTGGACTTCAAGAACACCGTCATCATCTTCACGTCGAACCTGGGCACGTCGGACATCAGCAAGGCCGTCGGCCTCGGCTTCACCTCGGGTCAGGACACCGCGTCCAACTACGAGCGCATGAAGAACAAGGTCAACGACGAGCTGAAGAAGCACTTCCGGCCCGAGTTCCTCAACCGCATCGACGACATCATCGTCTTCCACCAGCTGACTCAGGACGAGATCATCAAGATGGTGGACCTGATGATCGCCCGCGTCGAGACGCAGCTGAAGAACAAGGACATGGCGATCGAGCTGACCGACAGGGCCAAGTCCCTGCTGGCCAAGCGCGGCTTCGACCCGGTGCTGGGCGCCCGCCCGCTGCGCAGGACGATCCAGCGCGAGATCGAGGACACCCTGTCGGAGAAGATCCTGTTCGGCGAGATCCAGCCGGGCCAGATCATCATCACCGACGTCGAGGGCTGGGACGGCGAGTCGGACCAGCACGACAAGGCGAAGTTCGTGTTCCGCGGCGAGGCCAAGCCCACCCGCGTGCCGGACTCGCCCCCGGTCGACCTGACCGCCTCCGCCGCTGCCACCGAGCAGCAGGACGCGCCGGCCGCCGAGAACGAGTGACCGAGCACGACTAGCACGACCGGCATGACCCGAACCGGCCCCCAGGCACACCGCCTGGGGGCCGGTTCGCGTTCGGAGCCGGTGGCCGCGGTCACTCGACCGCGTGGATTTGCCCGTTTCGCCGCCTCGGTGTGCGGCCGCTGCCAGACTGCTGAGCACCGCTGACCCGAGAGTGTTGAGGAGCGTCACGGCAGTGTCGGCCGAGTTTGATCAGCTTGTCGCTCAGTTCGAGCGGTTCCAGGCCCAGATGCACCGCGTGGACCAGCAGTTCGCCGGCATCGGCGAGATGCAGCAGCAGCTCACCGAGCTGGAAGCCGTCGCCACCTCGGCGGACAGGGCGGTCACCGTCGTGGCCGGCCCGTCGGGGTCCATCAGGGACATCCGCCTCACCGACCTGGCCATGCGCCGCCCACCGCACGCACTGGCCGCCGAACTGATGTCCACGCTGCAGAAGGCCGTCGCCGAGGCAGCCCGCCGGCAGGCGGGCATCGTCGAAGGCGCGCTGGGCGATGACATGCACCTCAAGGACCAGGTGCTGGAAACCCAGGCGCAGCTCTTCGGCATGTCCAAGGAGGACCTCGTCCGCGCCACCGCCGAGCAGGACGCGGCCACGGCCCAGCAGCCGCCCCAGCCGACTCCTCCCGCACCGCCCGTGCCGCCGCGCGCGCCGGTTCCGCCGCCCGTGCCGCAGGCGGGACAGGTCCGGCAGCCGCCACCACCGCCACAACGCCGGCCTGCGCAGGAGTCCCCGGAGGACTTCTCCGACCAGAACGTGCTGCGCGAGGACTCGTGGCAGTCCCGCTCGCAGCAACCACCTCCGCCGGCGCCACCGAAGCAGGGCGGCGGCTACCTCAACCTGTACGACGATGAGGACGGACGATGAGCGGCTTCGACGTCAACCCGGCCGAGCTGACCGCGTTCGCCGGGAAGCTCGACGGTTACCGCAGCGCCGCGAGCGAGCTCGCCGGTCTGGTCGGCCAGTCGGACGTGGGCGGCAAGTCGTGGGGCGTGATCGGCCTGTTCGTCAAGGACGAGTACACGCAGATGCTGAACGACCTGAACGAGCTGTTCAAGGACATGCAGAACGGTTTGCAGTCGGGCGCCGACAAGTTCCGCGGCACCGCGCAGGGCTACCAGGACCAGGAGGACGCGTTGATGCAGATCTTCGACGGGCTCCAGGTCGAGATCGACAGGGGGTAGGCGCGGCATGGCGGAAGAAACCTCGAACGTCAGCGAGGGCGCGCAGAACCTGACCGGCAGCGTCGAGATCACCGTCGGCGAGAAGACCACGGGTGAGAAAGCACTCGAGGCGACGCCGTTCGTCGGCAGCTACCTCAAGACGTCCGAGGCGTTCGAGAAGCGTGGCGAGGCCGGTGGCGCGAGCACGCTGGCGTCCGAGGGCAGCGCGCTGCTCAGCTCGGTCGGCTCGGCGGCGCAGGGCATTGCGATGGACCCGATCGGCTGGCTGGTCGGTCAGGGGTTGAACTTCCTCATCAGCGTGGTCCAGCCGCTGGAGGATGCGATCCACTTCGTCAGCGGCGACGGCCCGGCGCTGTCGCAGGCCGCCGACAACTTCGGTGCCATCGCCCAGGGTGTCGCCACCCTGCGGGAGAACTTCGACGAGGACCTGTCCAGCTCCGTGCAGACCTGGGGCGGGGAAACGGCCGACATGGCCGCGACCAGGCTGGGTGAGTTCGCGAGTGGCATCAGCGGTGTCGCGGGCCAAGCCGGCGAGCTCGCCCAGATGCTGACGATTTCCAGCATGATCATGCAGATCATCGAGGACATCATCAAGGCGATCCTCACCGAGCTGATCACCTGGTTGATCCTCATCTGGGTCCCGGCGCTCGCCGCCGCCGCACCCAGCTTCGGTGCCTCCACCGCGGCGGCAGGTGCGGCCACCGGTGTGCGTGTCGCGTCCACCGCCGGGCGGGTGTCGCGCATCGTGGCCAAGCTGCGCCAGTTCCTGCAGAAGATCATGGAGTTCCTGCGCAACGTGGGCAGCCGCCTCAAGAACGTGCGGACCGCGTTCCAGAAGTCCATGGCGGACAAGAAGGCCGGTGTCGCGACCGCCGACAAGAACCTGGAGCGCCTCAGCCCGTTCGCGGTGCACCGGCAGTGGGGCGACAAGCTCAACAGCTCCAAGGGCGACGTGGGGGAGCGGATGAAGCACGGTTTCGGCAAGTCGATGGTGGAGGCCGTGGGTGGTGAGGCGCTGGCCCAGGTCAACCCGTCGCACGAGAAGGGCCTGCGCAACATCGCCGCAGTGGAGAAGGCAGCCGAGAACGACCAGATCGGCACAGACGAACCGAAGCACCGGATCCAGGGTTACCTGGACCTCTGACCACGCTGGGGGAGCTGGACGCATGAAACCGTGGGAGCTCAAGCTCGGGCTGTTCGTCCTGATCTTGGTGGTGCTGCTGGCGCTGATGTTCTGGTGGAGGTGGCGGGTCGCCAGGAGGGAAGCCGCCGACCACGCCGCCGACCTGGCCAGGTTCGCGGCGATGATGGGCGGGACCGCGTCGGGTCCTGGCGAGGACGTGAGCGCCTGGTCCGCCGGGCTCCTCCGCCCGTTCGCCCACGAGTACGGCAGCGTGATCGCCTGGCTGGGACGCGTTTCCGACTCGCGGTTCGAGCACGCGTTGGACTTCGAACGACACGGGTGGCGCATCCGGGTGACCGAGGCGTCGATCGAGCTGCAGGACCCGACCAACGCCGACGTCGCGAACACCCATCACGAACGCCGTGTCGAGGTGGCCACGTCCGAGCTCCCGCCGCTGAAGCTGGTGGTCCGCTCCCCGGGTGGGGGCGAAGGGGCGCGGAACTGGGCTGGTGAGGCGCCTCGACCGGTCGCGGACGGTGGGTCCCGGGAATGGCGTGAACTGACGCTTCCCGCGGGCCTGGACCGGGCTTTCGCAGCCCTCACCGGTGACCCGCACCGAGCGGCCGCGATGTTCGTCCCGGAGGTGGTGCAGCGGTTGCTCGCCGAGGCCGGTGCGGACAACTTCCACAACCTGACGCTGGAGGGCGGCATCGCCTACTCGGTGCTGCCCGGCCAGATCGACCCCGAGCGCCTGCTGCAGGAGGTCGACGCGATAACCGGTCTGCTGCAGCGCTTTCCGGGTGTGAGACCGAGGAACCCCGCTTCTGCCGCATGAGCACACCGACGTCGTCCGATGCGTAGAAGAGCATCCAGTCCTCGGCTCCCGTTCGTCCCCCTGAGAGTTGGTGTTGAGATCAGGATGCACGAGGGGCCTGACAGTTCCGCGAGGCAACGCAACCGTGCCACCGGCCGTCCCCCGAACGTGGACACCCGGATCGAGCTCAGGCAGCCCAGGAACGGCTTCACCACGTTCGTGCTGGTCATCTGCGCCATCGCGTTCGTGACGGCGGCGTTGGTGCGGCTGCTGGGCATCGACGGCACCCGGTACATGATCGCCACGACGGCGTTGACGCCGTACATCACGGTGGCGGGGTTGGTCATCGGGTTGTTCGCGTTGTTCCGCAAGCGGTGGGTCGTGGGGCTGACGATGACGTTGGTGGCCGTCGTGCTGGTCGCGAACGTGGTGCCGCGGGCGTTCTCGGACCCGCGGCCGAACGTGGTCGGGCAGGAGGTCCGGCTGATGACGTCGAACCTCCTGGTGGGCCAGGCGGACGCCGAGTTCGTGGTCGCGCAGGTCAAGGCCCGCCGGATCGACGTGCTCGCGATGCAGGAGCTGTCGCCCGCGATGGTGCGGGACCTCCAACGCGCCGGGCTCGACCAGGTGCTGCCGAACCAGGTCCTCATCCCGGAACCGGGCGGGTCGGGCTCCGGCATCGCGTCCCGGTTCCCGCTCACCCGGCGCGACCTCACGCCTCCGGGCACGTTGCGGCAGGCAGGAGCACTGGTCGACCTGCCGGGTGCGCAGGACATCGAGGTGGTGTCGGTGCACCCGCTGCCACCGGTGGTCGACGAGGGGCCGGAGCCGTGGCAGCGCGAGCTGGCCGGGTTGCCGAGCCCCGACTCCACGGGCTCGATGCGGGTGCTCGCGGGCGACTTCAACGCCACGCTGGACCACGTCGGCATGACGCGGTTGCTCAACAAGGGCTACGTCGACGCCGCCGACCAGGTCGGCAAGGGGCTGGTGCACACGTGGCCCAGCCAGAGCGGCATCTGGCCACCGTCGGTCACGATCGACCACGTCCTGGTGGACCCGCGGTGTCCCGTCGACACCGTGGACGTGTTCGACGTCCCGGGCAGCGACCACCGCGCCCTGGTTGCACAGTTCGTTGTACCGCGCTAGCGGGTTGTCGGTACAACGACGGCATGAAGATCCTCGCCACCGCGGCTCTGCTGGGGGGCTTGCTCGCGCCCGCTCAGGCCGAGGAGACCGTCAGCTGCCAGGCTCCCGACCCGTTCGACATGCGCGTCCAGGAGCACTACGACTTCGCGTTGCTCTACAAGACGCAGTGCGCGTCCAAGCAGAACTGGGACCGCACCTTCGCCGACGTCACCATCGCGACGGACCGGGTGTCCGTCACGGCCTCGACGGCGCTGGCCGGTGCCATCGCCTCGGTGCGCCACGGCGGCCGGGAGTACATCGGCAGCGGCGGCCACGGGTCGGCGTTGCAGTGGGCCGTCCGCCCGTCGGTCGCGAAGCTCGGCCAGAACGACGGCCGGCCGCACACCACCGAGTGCTACAACCCGACCCAGGCCGGCAGCCAGAAGGACGACCACGACGAGCCGCCGCCGTTCCACGGCCCCTCCACCAGCGCGCTCACCCGGTTCGAGAAGACCGGACCCACCAGCTACGCCGCCGCGAGCCGGCTCGCGATGTACGTGCCGCTGGGGGAGCGCAGCAAGTTCGACTCGTGCGACCCGGCGCACTACCAGGACCCCGCACCCGTCGCCGGTGAGGCGGTCAACCCGATGCCGCTCGGGCTGTCGCGGTACTGGCTCAACCCGGACGTGGACGTGCGGGACAACGTCATCCGGCTCGGCGCCGGCCTGCACGTCGAGGACGCGGAACCGGCGGCGCACCTCGGCGAGGTCTACACGACGGTCGTCGCGTACACGCTGAAGGACTTCACCCGCCAGTACACCTACGTCGACGGCGGGGCGGTGCCGTTCGTGGACGACTGGGACCACAAGAACCGCCCGCTGCTGCGCTGCACCGAGGGCGGTGAGCACTGCCTGGGCCTGTACTGGCAGCGCAGCCGGTTCCCGCAGGGCACGGCCTACGCCTACCAGGCGAGCGTCGAGCCGAACGAGTACACCGCGTGGGGCGGCTCGTACACGGTCGAGGTGACGTTCAAGACCACCGGGCAGCGGCACGCCGCACTGGAGGCCTACGCGGCCGTGGGCACCCAGCAGGAGGTCATCGCGACCCTCGACCGATTGAGTCGCGAACTGCCGTGAGGGCTTCGAGGGCGTTCATCGGCAACGAGACGCCCCGGCCGTGCCTGACCTCCGGCTCGCGCGGGTTGATCCTGACCAGCGCACCGGAGGCGGCACTGGCCAGTTCGGCCTGCCGCCGCACGGTCGGCACCGCGGTGCCCGCACCGATCTCGACCACCACCAGCCGCCGCTGCTCCCGCCGCCACCGCGCGAGCGCGTCGAGCTGCGCCTGGCTGCGGTGCGGCACCCAGCCCCAGTCGCCGAACATCAGGATGTTCGGCCTGGCCAGCCCGCCGCAGTTCGGGCACGTCGGCAACGGGTCGAGCGCGCGCATCGACTCCGGGTCGACCTCGACGTCGAACGAGCACTCCCAGACGTCGTCGCAGCACGGTTCCACGCACTGCGCGTGGTGGATCGACCCGTGCACCTCGGCGACGTCGGTGAACCCGGCCCGCTGGAACTGGCCGTCCACATTGGACGTGAAGACGCGCGCACCCCACGACCGCAGGATCGCGAAACCCTCGTGCGGCACGGTGTTGCGGTACAGCGCGAGCCGGTGGCCGTAGAACCCCCACGCGAGCGCGGGGTCGTCGGCGAAGTGCGCCGGGTCGGCGAGCTCCTCGAACCGCAGCCCGAGCCGCTCGTACGGCGGGTAGGCCCGCCAGAACCCCTCGGTGCCGCGGAAGTCGGGCAGCCCGGAGTCCACGCCGATGCCGGCACCGGCGCAGACGAGCACCGCGTCCGCGCCGGCGACCAGCTCAGCGGCTCTCTCGACGGAGGCGCTGTCCACCGCGGTCACTGCTTGGGCTTGCTCCCGAGCACGACCTCGAACTCCAGCAGGTCGGCACCGGACGACACGGGACGCGCGCGCTCACCGGAGTGCGCGGCGGCACCGGCCTGCCCGTCGCGCCACGCGACGAAGTCCTCGTGCGTCTCCCAGTGCGTGACGACGAAGTAGCGGTCCTCGCCCGCGACCGGCCGCAGCAGCTCGAAGCCGAGGAACCCCGGCTGCTCGTCGACCGCGCCGAGGCGGGCGGCGAAGCGCTTCTCGAGCTCGGGGCCGTTGCCCTCGGGAACCTTGATCGCGTTGATCTTCACGACTGCCATGCCACCCACACTAGCGGCGGAGTACGCCGGGCAGCAGGTACTGATCACCCGGAATGCCCGAGTCGTGGAACCACGCCTGGAAGAACCCGTCGAGCTGCTGCCCGGACGCCTTCGCGACGTGGTCCTCGAACTGCGGCCAGGACGCGTTGCCGTCGCGGTGCTGCGCGGTCCACGAGCGCAGCGCCGGGAAGAACACGTCGTCACCGACCTGCCTGCGCAGCGCGTGCAGCGCGAAGATGCCCTTGTCGTAGACGCCGCGGAACTCGTTGCCCTGGCCCATGTCGTAGAGCTTCGGCGACCAGAACCGGGTGCTGCCGCGCTTCTGCTCCAGCTCGCGGCGGTAGCGGTCGTCGAGGTCCTCGCCCTCGTGCTCGGCCCACAGCCACTGCGAGTACGACGCCAGGCACTCGTTCAGGCAGATGTCCGCCCAGCTCCGCAACGTCACCGAGTCGCCGAACCACTGGTGGGCGTTCTCGTGCACGACGGTCTCCAGGTCCGCCCAGGCCGCGTAGATCGGCCGGGTCTGGGTCTCCAGCGAGAACCCGATCTGGTCGGCGACCCAGATGCTGCCGGCCGCGCGCTGCGGGTACGGGCCGAACTTCGACTCCAGCAGCGCGAGGACCTCCGGCAGCCGCGCCTGGACCGGCTTCTTCTGCGCGGACGTGCCGGGTGCGTAGGCGTCGACCACCGGCGTGCCGCCGGGCAGTTGCGAGCGGACGATCTCCCACCTGTCGATGGCCACCGTGACCAGGTACGTCGCCAGCGGCGTGTCCTCCTGCCAGCGGAACGTGGACCAGCCGCCGTCCTTCGTCACCTCGCCCTCCAGGCCGTTCGACACGACCGACCAGCCGTCCGGCACGCGGGCGGCGACCTTCAGCGCGGCCTTGTCGCGCGGGGTGTCGTTGGCGGGGAACCACGTCGTCGCCGAGTGCGGCTGGCCCGCGGCGAACGCGCCACCGGTGGACGAGACCTGCCAGCCGCTGCGGCCCAGCGAAGCGTCGTTGATCGTGGTCGGCTTGCCGCCGTAGGTGACGGCGGTGACGAACTGCCCGCCCTTCGCGACCGGTGCGGACGGCGTGATCACGAGCTCGTGGTCGCCCTCCCGCGCGAACTTCGCGGGCCGACCGCCGACCTCGACCCCGCTGACGTCGAGGCCCTCCAGGTCGAGGTTGAACCTGGCCAGGTCGTCCGTCGCGGTCGCGGTGATCGTCGCGACGCCGTCGAGCCGCTGCGAGCCGGGGTCGTAGGTGATCGCGAGGTCGTAGAGCCGCACGTCGTAGCCGCTGTTGCCGTCCGCCGGGTAGTAGGGGTCGCCCGCACCGGCGCCCGCCTCCACCGCGGCCTGCGGTGACGTGTCCTGGCGCTGCTGCTGCTGCTGCGCGGGGTCACCGCCGGGTGTGCGGAACACGACCAGCAGACCAGCGACGAGCACGACCAGCACGAGGGCGACGAGGTACGGACGGGCCTTCATGCGTTAATCATCCCTGTGTCGGTGGTGGAGTTCGGCGGAACGGGGCGGGGCGTCCTGCTGTTGCACGGCCTGATGAGCAGGGCCACGGCCTGGTGGCCGGTCGCGCAGTGGCTCACACCGCACGGCCGCGTGGTCGGGATCGACGCGCGGGGGCACGGCCGAAACCCGCAGCGGGGCCCCTACCGCACCGAGGACTTCGTCGCCGACGCCGCGGCGGCGATCGAGCGGCTCGGTCTCGCACCCGCCGTCGTGATCGGGCACTCCATGGGCGGGCTGCACGCGTGGTGTCTCGCGGCGGCCCGTCCTGACCTGGTCAGCGCGATTGTGGTCGAGGACTTCGCCCCGGACAACAGGGGCCGCACGATCGACGAGTGGAAGTGGTTCTTCGACGCCTGGCCGGTGCCGTTCCAGTCGCTCGCGCACGTGACGTCGTTCTTCGGCGCGCCGGTGTTCGCCGAGTACTTCGAGGAACGCGAGGACGGCTGGCACCTGATCGCGGCGATGGACGACCTCTACGAGATCGCCGCCGAGTGGGGCACGCGGGCGTACTGGGACCAGATCGCGGCCGTCCGCTGCCCGTCGCTCGTCATCGAGGCGGGTCAGGGCGGGCAGCTGCCAGGGCAGATGGCGGCGGCGGCGCGGTCGTGCGGCGGGCAGTACCTCCACGTCCCCGAAGCAGGGCACCTGGTGCACGCCACCGCTCCGTGGGTCTACCGCGGTGCCGTGGAGGCCTTCTTGAGCACGTCGACCTCACCGGTCTGAGTGTCCACGACCGACACCTCGCGGACCTTCGCGCGGATCGGCTCGACCGGGAACACCTCGGCGAACGCCGCCCGGATCGCCGCTTCGCCGACACCGTGCACGAGCGTGCAGTGGGGGACCCAGTTGCCCGGCAGGTAGTAGGCGCTGGGGTTCTTCACGTTGCCGGCCAGCACGTCGTGGATCGCCGAGTGGACGGCCAGCAGCTCGGCGTCGACGACGGCGGCGAGCATCAGCACGTTGTCGACCGCGGCGAACGTGCCCAGGTGGTGCAGCCACAGGTCCGGCAGCCAGAGCCGTTCGAGGTCCTCGCGCAGCTCCTTGCGCACCTTCTGGCCGATGGTCGTCGCCGCCGCGTAAGTGAGGTGCGGTGGGAAGCCGGGTGTTACGCCGATGCGTCGTTGCAGGTCGCGAACCTTCTTGTCCGCGTCGTCGTCGAAGAACGCCACCAGCGCGTGCATCAGTGCTCTCCCGGCAGCGCGAACAGGCCGTCGCGGGTCTGCTCGACCAGGCCGTCGTCCAGCAGCGAGACCAGGCACTTCTCCCGCTGCGTGACGTCGTTCCAGACGAGGTCGAGCTGGATCTTGGGCACCGGGCCGGGTGCGCCGCGCAGCACGTCGAGCAGCTTGCCCCGCACCTGCCGGTCGGTGCCGGCGAACTTCTGCACCTTCTTCTCCGGCCCGGCGTAGGCGGGCCGCCCGGCCAGCTGCCACGCGCACTCCGCGTACAGCGGGCAGTCGGCGCACTTCTGGTTCTTCGCCGTGCAGATCAACGCGCCGAGTTCCATCAGGGCGGCGCTGAACACGGCGGCGTCGTCCCGGTCCTCGGGCAGGATCGCCTCGACGTCCCGCAGGTCTCGCTTGGTCGACGGCGGACCCGCGTCACCGGCACCGTGCACAGCGCGCGCGACGACCCGGCGGACGTTCGTGTCCACGACGGCGCACTTCTGCCCGTACGCGAACGTCGCCACCGCACGGGCCGTGTAGCTGCCGATGCCCGGCAACGACTCCAGCGTCTCGATGTCCGACGGCACCACGTCGCCGTGGTCGCGCGCGATGGCCGTGGCCGCCTCGTGCAACCGCAGCGCGCGCCTCGGGTAGCCGAGCTTGCCCCACATCCGCAGCACCTCGCCCTGCGACGACGCGGCCATCGCACTCGGGACCGGCCACTTCGCCAGCCACTCGTGCCAGATCGGTTCCACGCGGCTCACCGGCGTCTGCTGCAGCATGATCTCGCTGATCAGCACACCCCAGGCGGTGCAGTCCGGACGGCGCCACGGCAGGTCGCGGGCGGCGGTGTCCCACCAGCCCAGCAGCAACTCGTGATTCATCGCTCGCCATTGTCGCAAACGCACGCGGGGAGCTTTCGTACTCTCGTGGTGCACGAAGGCTCCCCGCGTGCCACTGGATGTCACGCGGGGGCCCCGCGTTCCCCTGGAGGGCACGCGGGAGTCCCGCATTCCCCTGGACGGCACGCGGGAGTCCCGCATTCCCCTGGACGGCACGCGGGAGTCCCGCATTCCCCTGGACGGCACGCGGGAGTCCCACGTTCCCCCTCAGGGAAACGCGGGACTCCCGCGTGACACGAGATCAGGCGGCGGTGGGGTCAGGCGGCGGCGGTCTCCGCGGCGTCGACCTCGCGCAGCTCACCGGTGTGCACGTCGTAGACGAACCCGCGGACCTTGTCGGTGTGCGGGATGAACGGGCTGCGCCGCAGGCGGGCCATCGACCCGCGCACGCTCTGCTCGACGACCTTGAACGCCTCCACGGCCCAGGTCGGCCGCAGGCCGGTGTCGGACTCCAGCTCGTCCTTGAAGTCGTCCTCGGTGACCATCTCGAGGCCGCAGTTCGTGTGGTGCACCAGCAGCACCTCACGCGTGCCGAGCTTGCGCTGGCTCAGCGCCAGCGAGCGGATCATGTCGTCGGTGACGACGCCGCCCGCGTTGCGCAGCACGTGCGCCTCGCCCTGCTTCAACCCGAAGATCTCGAACACGCGGATGCGCGAGTCCATGCAGGTCAGGATCGCCACCTGCAGGGACGGCCGCGCGGAGGAACGGTCTCCGGGAACCACGTTCCCGAGCTCGTAGTTCCGCTTGAGCAGTTCGTCGATCGCGGTCATGACTACCCTCCATGGCCTACCGGCGGACCCCCGCTCGATGGAACTTCAGCGAGCGCGCGTTCACAAGGGCTTTCCGGCAATATCACGTTCACCGGATCGAGCGACGCTCGCCTACGCCTGGATTCCACGTCACCCCGCTACGTTCGGGCCGTGATCGAGCCCACCGCACCACTTTCGTCCTCGGTGTACTGGCGCCGCCGCATCGCCGCGATCGGCGCGGCGCTGGTCACGCTGCTGCTCGTGATCTGGATCGTCGGCCTCTTCGGCTCCGGCCCCGACCAGCCGGCTCAGCCCACCAACGCCGCGGCCGCCTCGGCCTCCACGCCACCGCCGACGATGTCGGAGGCCGGTGCGGCGTCCTCCTCGACGACCCCGCCGCCCGCGGTGAGCACCCCAACAGCCGCGCCGCCTCCGCCGCCCGGCCCGCCGCAGCCGTGTCCCGACGACGCGGTCGTGGTGGTCGCGAAGGTCGACAAGCCGGTCTACAGCGGCGGTGACCAGCCGGAACTGTCGATGGACGTGGTCAACAACGGTCCGGCGCCGTGCATCAAGGACATCGGCCGCGAGCACCGCGAGCTGACCGTGCTGACCGCCGACGGGCACACGGTGCTGTGGTCGAGCAACCACTGCCTCGCCGCGACGGGCAGGGAGGTGCGGGTGCTGGCACCGAAGGAGGTGTTCAACTTCGGCACGAAGTGGGCCGCCTCGACCTCGCAGCCGGGGTGCGGACCGCACACCCGGCTGGGCGCCGGCGACTACCTGCTGGTGGCGAAGCTGGCCGGGAAGGCCAGCCAGCCCACCGTGTTCCGGCTGGGGAACTAGGCCCGGCTCACGGGCCGAACCAGCGCTCCTCCGCCCCGCCCCGCGGCGGGCCCGACGTGTTGCCGATCATCAGCTCGGTCGCGAGGTTCACCGACCGCGGCCGGGACCGCTCGTTGGCGTCGAGCAGCAGCTTGCCCGCCGCCCGCCCCTTCTCCAGCACCGGCTGGCGCACGGTCGTCAGCCCGGCCTCCTCGGCCCCGCGAATCCCGTCGAACCCGGTGACCGTGAGGTCGTGCGGCACCCGCAGCCCGCGCCGGGCCGCCTCGGTCATGGCACCCAGCGCCAGCACGTCCGAGGTGCAGATCAACGCCGTGACCTGCGGGTCCCGGTCGAGCACCTGGGCGGCACCGGAGGCACCGGACGAGGGGTTGTGGTCGAACCGCTCGACCACCGGCACCTGCGACCAGTCGACACCGGCCTCGCTGAACGCCTCGGCGAGACCGGAGAGGCGGTTGCGCTGCACGTGGAAGTGCGCGGCGTGCTGGCGGTCCGGCGTCACGAACCCGTCGTTGCGGTCGCGGGCCAGGCGCATGCACACGACGCCGATCCTGCGGTGCCCCAACGAAATCAGGTGCTGCGCGAGCTCGTACATCGCCCCGCGGTCGTCGATGCCGACGCGGTCGACGGTGCCGAGGTCGGGCTGGTCGCAGACCACCGTGGGCACCGGCCGCTCCAGCACGGCCGCGAGGTGCGGGTCGTCGTCGGGCACCGAGTAGACGACGAAGCCGTCGACGCCGGCGCGGTGGACGGACGCGACGTCCTCGCGTTCGGGGTTGGCGGGCACCAGCAGAAGGCCCGTGCCCGCGTCCTCGCACGCCAGCGCGAGGCCTTCGAGGAAGCCGATCGCCGCGGGGTCGCGGAAGGCGTAGGAGAGGTTCTCGGTGAGCAGCAGGCCCACCGCCCCTGCCTTGCGGGTGCGCAACGAGCGCGCCACAGGATCCGGGCCGGGGTAACCCAGCCTTCGGGCCGTGTCCAACACCCGGCGACGCAGCTCGGGGGAGAGCTGGTCGGGACGGTTGTACGCGTTGGACACCGTTGTCCGGGAAACGCCCAGCTCAGCGGCCAGGGAGGCCAGCGTCGCAGGACGTCGCACATGCATAGACCGCGCCATGAAAGGACCGTAACGGTTCAGAACCAATTCGTGAAGTCAGGGTGACCGGCGTCCCTCAAATGACGCATCCGCGCTGGTCGTCCCATCTGGCTTGTTCAGAATTTGGTCCAGACCAATATCCCCCGCCGGGTGTCTCACCTCGGGGCCGCTGACGACTCCCGCACGACCAGCCGCGGCCGGAACACGCGCGTGTAGTTGTCGTTGCCCTGCCTGCGCCGATCCGGGTCCAGGCGCTGCACGAGCTCGTCGATCGCGGCCGCCGCCATCTCCTCGATCGGCTGCGCCAGCGTCGTCAAAGCGGGCGAGGAGTAGGCAGCCAGCGGGATGTCGTCGAACCCGACGACGGACAGCCGATCGGGTACCGCGATCCCCCGCTGGTGTGCCTCGCGCATGACGCCCAGCGCCATGTGGTCCGACGAGCAGATCACCGCGGTCGGCGCCACCGTGTCGAGCAGCTGCGCCACCGCCTCGCCACCGCCCTCGGCGCTGAACGGCCCGTGCGCCACGTACTCCGAGCCCGCCGGCAGGTGGTTCTCCTCCAGGGCGGCGGCCCACCCGGCGCGCTTGAGCCGTGACGGCAGCGACCGCGCCGGCCCCGACACGAACCCGATCCGCTCGTGCCCGAGGTCGATCAGGTGCTTGGTGGCCAGGTAACCGGCCATCTGCTCGTCCACCGTCACGTCGGGCACGTCCAGCGCGGGCGTGGCGCCGTTCAGGAACACCATGTGCACGCCGTCGGCCAGCAGCTTCGCGTAGTAGCTCGGCCGCGGGGCCTGCCCGAGCGGGACCTCGACGTTGGTGATCTCCGGTGACACGAACACCATGCCCTCGACCCCGCGGGCGAGCAGCATCCGGACGTACTCCTCCTCGCCCATCGGCGCGCCGCTGCGGGTGTTGCACAGCAGCGAGGAGTAGCCCAGCCGGGCGGCGCGGGTCTCCAGCGCCTCCGCGAACGCCGGGAACACCGGGTTCGACAGCTCCGGCACCAGCAGGCCGATCACGCCCGTGCGCTGCAACGCGCCGAGTCCGCGCGGGGTGTACGGCATCTCCGCGAGCACCGACAGCACCCGCTGGCGGGTCTCGTCGTTGACGCCCGCCCGCCGGTTCAGCACTCGGCTGACGGTCGAGATGGACACCCCGGCTGCCCTGGCGATCTCGGACAGTCCGGACACGTTGCCTCCCTGCTCAGCTTGGGTCGGCGCAAGCCTGCCGTGTCCAGAAAAATTTTGCAATGACGGTTCACGGGACGGGGCCGTTACGGCTTGGTTACGGTCGACGTCTTGACCTGACCATGGTTCGGGTAGTGAAATCGCCCGCAACATTCTCGCAAAACCTTGCAACACCTCGTCTCGCTCGGAGTCGAGGCCCCAGCTGGAGGGAACGGCAGCAACGATGCGACGGACAACCCTCGTGACCGCCATGGCGACGGGTGTCGCCCTCGTGCTCACCGCCTGCGGAAGCGGCGGATCGAGCAGCAACAGCGGATCCGACTCGGGCGAAGTGACGTTCTGGGACACCAGTGGCCCCAACGAGAGCCCCGCGTTCGCCAAGATCGCGAACGACTGCGCCTCGAAGGGCGGCTACAAGGTCAAGGTCGAGACGCAGGCGTTCGACACGGCGCTCGCGAACTACAAGACCGCAGCCCAGGGCGGCCAGGGCCCCGACGTCTTCCGCGCCGAGGTCGCCTGGGTGCCGCAGCTCGCCAAGCTGGGCTACGTCGCCGACCTCTCCGACACCGACCTCGCGAAGGACACCGGCGACTTCCTGGAGGCCCCGCTGGGCTCCACGAAGTTCGAGGGCAAGACCTACGCGGTGCCGCAGGTGACCGACTCCCTCGCGCTGCTCTACAACAAGAAGAAGCTCGCCGACGCGGGCGTCGAACCGCCGAAGACGTGGGACGAGCTCAAGGCAGCGGCCGCCAAGCTGGGCGGCGAGAAGGCGTTCTTCCTCAACAACGACGCGTACTACGCGCTGCCGTTCATCTACGGCGAGGGCGGTGACCTGGTCGACGCCTCCGCGAAGAAGATCGTGGTCAACTCCGAGAAGAACGTGAAGGCGCTGCAGACCGCGAAGGGCCTGCTCGACTCGAAGGCCGCGTTCACCTCGCTCGACGCCGGCAACTCCTACACCACGATGCAGGCCGCGTTCTCCAGCGGCGACGCCGCCATGGTGATCAACGGCCCGTGGGCGGTGGCCGACTACCTCAAGGGCACCGCGTTCACCGACCCGGCCAACCTCGGCATCGCGCCGGTCCCCGGCCCGACCGCGGGCAAGGGCAGCGCACCGGTCGGCGGCCACGACTACACGATCCGCCAGGGCACCAAGGCGAAGCAGTCGTCGATCAAGTTCGTCCAGTGCATGGCGTCGGCCGAGTCGCAGGCCGCCATCGCCAAGGAGCTGGGCCTGCTGCCGACCCGCAAGTCGGCCTACCAGAACGCCGACGTCAAGGCCAACGCCGTCGTCTCCGCGTTCGAGCCGGTCACCAAGGTCGCGCACGAGCGCGCCTGGATCCCCGAGGGCGGCCAGCTGTTCGACCCGCTGAAGATCGCCTACGCCGACGTCCTCGCCGGCAAGAAGGAGCCGAAGGCCGCTCTCGACGACGTCGCCAAGGCGTACAAGGAGCAGGTCGTCACCGAGTACTCGATCGGCTGATTGGTGTTGGACGGCCGGGGCCTGCCGCCCCGGCCGTCCGCCTGGGGTTCGGAGGAGATCGGTGCGTCGGTTCCTGGACCGGTACTGGTACGCGTATGCGATGGTGCTGCCGGTCGTGGTGGTCATCGCGGTGTTGGTGCTCTACCCGCTCGCGCAGGGCGTGTTCTTCACCTTCACGAACATCAACGAGGGCAACATCGCCAACCCGGTCCTGGACCGGGCCGCGTCCTACGACGTGGTGGGCTTCAAGAACTACCTCAACGTCCTGTCCGGCGGCGACTCCTACGGCGCCTTCTGGGGCACGCTGGTCCGCACGCTGATCTGGACGTTCGCCTGCGTGTTCTTCCACTACACCATCGGCCTGGGCCTGGCGATGCTGCTCAACCGCCAGGTGAAGGGCCGCTCGCTCTACCGCGTGCTGCTGATCCTGCCGTGGGCCGTGCCCGCGTTCATCAGCGCGTTCGCCTGGAAGTACATGTTCAACGCGCAGTACGGGATCATCAACCAGGTCCTGCGCGCCGTCGGCCTGCCCGACCCGGTCTGGCTCGGCCAGTCCGACTGGGCCCTCGTGTCCGTGATCATGGTCAACGTCTGGCTGGGCACGCCGTTCATGATGGTGGCGCTCCTGGGCGGCCTGCAGTCGATCCCCGGCGACCTCTACGAGGCGGCGGAGATGGACGGCGCGACGCCGTGGCAGCGCTTCCGCCACGTGACCCTGCCCGGCCTGCGCTCGGTGTCGTCCACGGTGGTCCTGCTCGGCATCATCTGGACGTTCAACATGTTCCCGGTGATCTACCTGGTGGCGGGCCCCAACCCGAACACCCGCATCCTGGTGACCTACGCGTTCGAGCGCTTCTTCTCCGGCGCGTCCCGCGACTACGCCATCGCGTCGACCTACGGCGTGCTGATCCTTTCGGTGTTGTTGGTGTTCGCCGCCGTCTACCGGCGGGCACTGCGCAAGCAGGGCGAGGTGTGGTGACGTGACGCTCGATGCTTCGTCCCTCCAGGTGGTCAAGGCCCCCGAACGCCGCCTGAGCCGGTCGGACCGCTCCGCCGGGTCCTCGATCCTGTTGCACGCCACGCTGATCACCGCGTCGGTCATCTCGGTGTTCCCGATCTTCTGGGTGTTCGTCACCTCGTTGAAGCCCGACGCCCGCGCCGTCGAACCGACGCCGAAGCTGTGGAACGAGTCCTCGTTCGACAACTACAGCCGCGTGCTGGCCGGCGAGAAGGGCGACTTCCTCGCCTGGTTCGGCAACTCCGTGGTGATCGCACTGCTGACCACCGTGCTCGGCGTGTTCATCTCGGCCACCGCCGGCTACGCGGCCTCGCGCTTCCGGTTCCCCGGCAAGCGCGGCCTGATGATGTCGTTCCTGCTGGTGCAGATGTTCCCGTTCGCGGTCCTGATCGTGCCGCTCTACAACATCCTGATCGCGTTGGGGCTCAACGGTTCCACCATCGGCCTGGTGCTCGTTTACTGCACCACCGCGGTGCCGTTCTGCACGTACATGCTCAAGGGCTACTTCGACACGGTCCCCGCCGACATCGACGAGGCCGGCCGCGTGGACGGCCTGTCGCCGTTCGGCGTGTTCTGGCGGCTGATCATGCCGCTGGCCAAGCCGGGCCTCGCGGTGACGTCGTTCTACGCGTTCCTCACGGCGTGGGGCGAGGTGGCGTTCGCGTCG
Source organism: Lentzea sp. NPDC037011 (assembly GCF_055607425.1). NCBI lineage: Bacteria > Bacillati > Actinomycetota > Actinomycetes > Pseudonocardiales > Pseudonocardiaceae > Lentzea > Lentzea sp. NPDC037011. The sequence continues at coordinate 75,396 of NZ_JBVJRT010000005.1, forward strand.
GCGTTCCTGTCGGCGGCGGACGAGTCGAAGACCCTGGCCGTCGGGTTGCAGGTGTTCGTGCAGCAGAACCGCACCGAGTGGGGCCACCTCGCGGCCGCGTCCATCCTGGTCGCCATCCCGGCGATCGTCGTGTTCTACCTGGTGCAGCGGTTCCTGGTGACCGGGCTCGCGTCCGGTGCCGTGAAGGGCTGACCGCGGGCGGCGCGTGAGAGCGCGCTCATCCATGCTGTCGGACGTAAGCGCTTGCGTTGCGAACTCGCGCAACGCAAGCGCTTACGGCCATTCCCGTAAGCGCTTGCAATGCATAACGTCGCGCCCAGACAAGCGGTGAAAGGTGCGTCACATGGCAGAGGTGTCCTACGTCAAGGCGTCGAGGGTGTTCTCCGGCAACCCGCCGGTGCGCGCGGTCGACGAGCTGTCGCTCGAGGTCGCTGACGGCGAGTTCCTGGTGCTCGTCGGCCCGTCCGGTTCCGGCAAGTCGACGGCGCTGCGCATGCTCGCCGGCCTCGAGGACATCGACGAGGGCGCCATCCACATCGGCGGCAAGGACGTCACCAACGTCCCGCCGAAGGGCCGCGACATCGCCATGGTGTTCCAGTCCTACGCGCTCTACCCGCACATGACCGTCGCCGAGAACATGGGCTTCGCGCTCAAGCTCCGCGGCGTCAACAAGACCGAGATCAAGGCGAAGGTCGAAGAGGCCGCCAAGATGCTCGACCTCACCAAGTACCTGGAGCGCAAGCCGAAGGCGCTCTCCGGTGGTCAGCGCCAGCGCGTCGCCATGGGCCGCGCCATCGTCCGCGAGCCCTCCGTGTTCCTCATGGACGAGCCGCTGTCCAACCTGGACGCCAAGCTCCGCGTCGAGACCCGCGCCAACATCGCCGCCCTCCAGCAGCGCCTCGGCACCACCACGATCTACGTCACGCACGACCAGGTCGAGGCCATGACGATGGGTCACCGCGTCGCCGTGCTCAAGGACGGCCTGCTGCAGCAGTGCGACACCCCGCGCGCGCTGTACGACCGCCCGGCCAACGCGTTCGTCGCGGGCTTCATCGGCTCGCCGGCCATGAACCTCAAGACCGTGCCGATCACGTCCGAGGGCGCGAAGCTCGACGGCGTCATCGTGCCGCTCTCGCGTGACGCGATCGCCGCCGCCGGTGGCCTGGACGAGGTCACCTTCGGCATCCGCCCCGAGGCCCTCGGCATCGTGCCGTCGGGCGAGGAGGGCATGGAGATGACCGTCGAGCTGGTCGAGGAGCTCGGCGCCGACGCGCTCGTGCACGGCGCCGTGAAGATCGGCGACTCGTCGCAGCGCTTCGTCGTCCGCGTCGACGGCCGCACGCCGCCCACCCTGGGCCAGCACGTCAAGGTCGCCGTGCGCGACCACAGCGAGATCCACCTGTTCCACCCCGAGACGGGCGAGCGCCTGGAGGCGTGAGTCACACGCGAAGGCCCCCGGCGTGACCGCCGGGGGCTTTTTCATGTCGTAAGCTGAACTCGACAACGGTTTCCATTACCTGATCGAGGGACGGCGTGATGACTCTCCGCAACGCTCTGGTCGGCACTCTCGCCGTCGTGAGCCTGGCAGCCTGCGGCACGACCACGCCGGCCGCGGACAACGGCAAGATCAAGGTGGTCACCTCCACCAACGTCTGGGGCAGCGTCGTCGCCGCCGTCGGTGGTGACGCGGTCGAGGTCAAGGCGCTGCTGGAGGACCCCGGCGCCGACCCGCACTCCTACGAGAGCAAGCCCGCCGACGCCGCACTGGTCAAGGACGCCAAGCTCGTCGTGTTCAACGGCGGCGGCTACGACGACTTCTTCGCGAAGCTGATCACCAGCGACGCCACCAAGAAGGTCGAGGCGTTCCCGCTGCGCGAGCACAGCCACGCCGAGGAGCCGGCCACCTCCACCGCCACCACGACCTCCGAGGCGCCCGCCGCGGACGACCACGGCCACGAGCACGGCGAGAACGAGCACGTCTGGTACGACCTGCACACCGTCCAGGCCGTGGCCGAGGCCGCGGCGAACGAGCTGAGCGCGCTCGCACCGGACAAGAAGGCGACGTTCGAGAGCAACACCCAGAAGTTCACCGCCGCGCTGGAGGACCTGGAGAAGAAGGTCACGGGCGTCGGCGCCGGCAAGAAGGTCGCCGCCACCGAACCGATCGCCCACTACCTGCTCGACGAGGCCGGCGCCGAGGACGCGACCCCCGAGGCGTTCAGCAAGGCCGTCGAGGAGGAGTCCGACGTCCCCGCCGCCGCGCTGGCCGAGATGAACCAGCTGGTCGAGGGCAAGAAGGTCAACGTGCTGGTCAACAACACCCAGACCGAGAACAACGTCACCAAGCAGCTCGTCGAGAAGGCCAAGGCGGCCGGAGTGCCCGTCGTCGAGGTCACCGAGACGTTGCCCGCGGGAACGACCGGCTACCTTGACTGGATGAGCAAGCAGGTGGACGCCCTTTCGCAGGCGCTCAAGGCATGACCGCGATCTCGCTGCGCGGCGCCCGGCTGTCCTACGGGGACAGAGTGCTGTGGGACTCCCTCGACCTCGACGTCGAACCCGGTGAGTTCCTCGCGGTGCTCGGCCCGAACGGCTCCGGCAAGACGAGCCTGATGCGCGTGCTGCTGGGCCTGCAACCGCTGTCCTCGGGCACGGTCGAGGTCAACGGCGGCAACCGCGCCATCGGCTACATCCCGCAGCAGCGAGCGCTCGACCAGTCCATGACGCTGCGCGGCCGCGACCTCGTCGGCCTGGGCCTCGACGGCTACCGCTGGGGCCTGGGCGTACGAGGTCGCGCCGCCCGCCGCATCCGCGTCGACGCGGCCATCGAGTCCGTGGGCGCCACCCGCTACGCCGACTCCCCGATCGGCCTGCTGTCCGGCGGCGAACAACAACGCCTGCGCGTCGCCCAAGCCCTCGTCGGCGACCCCACCGTGATGCTCTGCGACGAGCCACTCCTCTCACTCGACCTCGCCAACCAGCGCGTGGTGAGCGAGCTGATCGACAAACGCCGCCGCGAAGCCGCCACCGCCGTCCTCTTCGTGACGCACGAGCTGAACCCGGTCCTGCCACTCGTGGACCGGGTCCTGTACCTGGTCGGCGGCCGCTTCCGCATCGGCACCCCGGAAGAGGTCATGACCTCCGCGACCCTGTCCGAGCTGTACCGCACACCGGTCGAGGTCGTGCGCGTGCGCGACCAGATCCTGGTCGTCGGCGCCGGCGCCTGCGAGGAACAGACCCACCACCTGTCGGCGGGGGCCGCGTCGTGACCGCCTCCTCGTCCTCCACCCGTTCGTCGGCGGGAGCCGCGTCGTGACCTTCTTCGACCTCCTCGCCCTGGACTTCGTGCAGACCGCCCTGATCGCCGCCGCGGTCCTCGGCCTGGTCGCGGGCGCACTGGGCCCGTTCATCGTGACCCGCAAGATGGCCTTCGCCGTCCACGGCACCTCCGAACTCGCCTTCACCGGCGGCGCGGCCGCTCTGCTGCTCGGCGTCGGCGTCGGCTACGGCGCACTGGCCGGCTCGATCATCGCCGCAGTGCTCCTCGGCGTGCTGTCCCGCCGCGAGAGCGACCGCGACTCGGTGATCGGCGCGATCCTCGCCTTCGGCCTCGGCATGGGCATCCTCATGCTGGCCCTCTACAAAGGACGTTCGTCGAACAAGTTCGGCCTGCTGGTGGGCCAGATCGTCGGCGTCGACTCGACCGACCTGCAACTGCTGGTCATCTCCTCCGCAGCCGTCCTCGCCGTGCTGGCGGTGATCTACCGCCCCCTGTTCTTCGCTTCGGTCGACCCCGACGTGGCCGTCGCACGCGGCGTGCCGGTCCGCGGCCTGTCGATCGTGTTCGCGGTGCTCATAGGCGTCGCGACGGCGCTGTCGGTGCAGGTCGTGGGCGCTCTGCTGGTGCTGGCCCTCATGATCACCCCCGCCGCGGCGGCCATGCGGCTGACCGCGTCACCGGTGCGGGCGATCGTGCTGTCCGTCGTGTTCGCCGAGGTCGCCGCGGTGGGCGGAATCCTGCTGTCGCTGCAACCCGGGCTGCCGGTGTCGGCGCTCGTCACGGCGGTGAGCTTCGTGATCTACCTGGTCTGTCGTGGGATCGGGGCTGTGCGGACCGGGGCTTCGCGGGCTGCGTGACAGGCCGCGGGCTGTCGCTCGGACGGGTGAATCCTGTCCGGATTTGCCTCGATCGTCGTCTGGTAGATGTCCGGAAAGCATGGTCGTCTTCGCCCCGTGAGGAAGGAAGCGCGGGGGAGGCGGCAGGGGAACGTGGGGTTCTCATGGGAACGAGAATCAGCGAGTGCTGAGGGTTCGGCGGGCAGGGCAAGGGTGATCGGGTCGCGCGGTCCGGGGCCGTGGGCATGAGGTCGCGGGCATGGGGTCGCGGGCGTGAGGGCGTGCCACTGGGCACGAGGCGCCATGGGTGTGAGACGCCACGGGCATGACGGCTGCCCCGAGCTCAGGCGGTCTCGGCCCAGACCGTGGTTGCTCGGACCGTGGTGTGCTCGGACCGTGCCTCGCCCGGAGCGCGCAGGCACCCGGCGAAGCGGCGACCCAGCCCGAACGCGGCTCAGGCCGACCGTGACGTGATGGGCTTCGTGACGTCGTCCGCCCGAGGAGCCGGCATCAACCGCGGCGGAATGTCCAGCCCGGCCACCCGGACCTGGTTGCGCCCGTTCTCCTTGGCCTTGTACAGGGCGGCGTCCGCGGAGTGCTGCGCGGTCGCCATGTCCGGGCCGTTGTCCGGGATGACGGCCACGCCGATGGACGCGGAGATGGCGCGCAGCGAGTCGCCGTCGGGTTCCGAGGGCTGGATCTCGCGGCCGTAGAGGGTCACCACGTTGCGGTGCTTGTCGGTGGTCGGGACGGCGAGACGGCCGATGGCCTCGCGGATGCGTTCGGCGATCGTCACGCCCTGGGCGACCGGGGTGTCCTTCAGGGCCACGACGAACTCCTCGCCGCCGTCGCGGCCGGCCACGTCGCCGGGGCGGAGCTTTTCGCGCAGGATGCGGCCGACCTCGGCCAGGACCGCGTTGCCCGCGGGGTGGCCCCAGGTGTCGTTGATGCGCTTGAAGTGGTCGAGGTCGATGACGAGGACGGTCATCGGGACGCCGTCGAGGCGGCAGCGTTCGGCGAGGCGGCCGGCGTACTCGGCGAGGCCGTTCGTGTTCAGCAGGCCCGTGCGGTAGTCGGTGTGCGCGTCGGCGGCGAGGCGTTGGTGGAGCTGTTCCTGTTCGCGCAGGAGTCGTTCGAGATGCGTGCGGCGCTCAGCCGCCCGGGACAACAGTGCGTTCACCAAGATCACGGGGACCACCAGCAGCAGGGGGCCGACCCAGTGGGAGGTCATGAGCATGCCGAGCATCGCGCCCGCGCCGAGCGTGCTCATCTCCAGCATGTTGTCGACGCGGGAGCCGAGGAACTCGAAGACCTTCGAGTTCGGGGTCACGATCTTGAACGCGACCGCCACGGTCATCACCTGGACGAACCAGTACACGAGGGCGGCTATCGCGAGGACCAGGACCAGGCCGAGGTCGGTGGGCACGTTTCCGGTCGCGGCCAGCGAGACACCCGAGAGGTGCACGAGCGCCCACGACAGCAGGGTGGAGGCCAGCATGGAGGCGGTGCCGAAGACGAAGCGGTACGGCTGGCGGCGGGCGATCGGCTGGATCAGGATGCGCATCCAGATCGTGGCGACCACCGCGAGGCCACCGGGCAGGGCGACCGCGGCTGCGAAGGTCCAGACCGATGTCAGGTCGATGTGGGGACCGGAGGCCTCGTTGCGGCGGGCCTCCTCGGCTCTGCGGACGATCGTCAGGTGGATCGTGATCGCGGCGATCAGCGCGCCGAAGCGCAGCCAGTCCGTGGTGGCGACCGGGGTGAGATTCGTCAGCAGCCAGATGGCGGCGCCGGTGACCGCGGCTTCGAGCACGAAGAAGTACGCGATCGCGCTGGGCGCAACGGTCCAAAGGTCCCAGTTGCGAATCGGAGTCAAGCCGAGTGCCCGCGATCGCCCGCGATCAGTCAAACTGTTCTTCACCACGACCCCCTACGCTCATGACACATCATGAGCAAGCCGCTGCTGACCCGGTCGTAGACCACCGCGCTGCTGCTCGTCGCAACGAGGAGGTGTCCTGCCATGAGCAACCGTGACTTCTGAACACCACCCTCCTCAATGCTTCGCCCGGAACCTCCGCGTTTGAGGTGCCTCCTCGATCGGGATATCGCTATTGGTGACCGTTCTGTTTCAGATTGCCACCGTCTTGCTGTCCGCGCGACGCCGCGCCCGGCGCCAGGCGAAGGTGGCCTGTGTCGCCAGCAGCAACCCGATGCCCCCCGCGCCCGCGATCGTTGCTGTGATCGAACCGACCGAATGGGCGACGACACCGGCCAGTGCCATTCCGCCGCCCTGGCTCGAACGCAGTGCCGCGCGCCCAATGCCATAGGCCCTTCCGCGGTACTGGTCGGGAAGTAGTCGCATCCACGCCGAACGAGCGGGTGTGTGATAAGCCCCGCCTATACCGGCGATGACCAACAAAACGATCGTCCACGTCAGGTTCGGGTTGAACGCGAACATGATCAACGGCGCCAGCGACAGGATCGCGAGCGGACCGATCAGGCGTTCCCGCTTGGCCGGGTCCCGCACGATGCGGAACAGCAACGCCACGCCGAGCACGTTCGCGGCCGGCTCGATCGCGAGGATCAGGCCCACCGCCCACACCGCGTCCAGGCTCGCCGCCAGCGGCACCGCCAGGCCCTCCGGGACCATCGCGAGCCCCGCCAGCAGCCGGACGCCCAGCAGGGTCCTCAGCCGCGGCTCCGTCACCATCAACGTGAGCACGCCGCGCGGCTCTTCGTCGTCCTTCTTCTTGCGTCCCAGCGGGTCCGCGGCAGGGCGGTGCTCGACCGACACCTGCACCAGGATCGCCAGGGCGGCGAACGTCACGGCGTTGATCGCCAGCGCGATGCCGGGGTTCGTGTGGGCGACGAGGAAACCGGCGGCGGCGAGCCCGGCCATCTGAGCGATGTCCACGGACGTGCCGAAGAGCGCCACACCGTCGTCGTAGCGCTTGGCCGGCAGCACGTGCGGGAGGCTCGCCTCCTGGGCCGCCAGGTACGGCGAAGAAATCGCCAGCACCACGACCAGCAGCACGATCATCGCCCACAGCGGCATGCCGGGAATCGCCATCGCGGCCATGAGCACGGCCTGCATCCAGGCCGTCGTCACCATTACCGTGCGTCGCGGGAACCGGTCGGCGACCCAGCCGAGCAAGGGACCCGAAATCAGCGGCGGGAAGAGCGTCAACGACCAGGTGAGCGCGGTCCACGCTGCGGATTGTGTTCGTTCGAACACGAGCAGCGACAATGCGACCGCGGCGAGTTGGTCACCGGCGGTCGAAGCGGTGGAGCCGATCCACATGGCGCGGAACTCACGCAAACCCACGAGCTCGCGGAGCGCGCCTCGGGTCGTCATGCGTGTCCTCGGCGCGTCGCGGCCCGGCCGTGGCGAATCAGCTCGTCCTGATTCGTTCTACGCCGAGTCACGTCGCCCCCGCCGGTGGTAATCAATTCCTATCGACAATCACGGTAGAAGCTGCCTGACCGTTCAACGTCTGTCCTACCACAGTGTGTACCTAAACGGAGCAGGCCAGTTACCTAAAGTAGTTACAATAGCGAAACGCAGGCCTGATCTTCTTCACAGTTGACCTCGGATTCGCCTGGTTGGAGCCCAAATGGTCACGCAACGTGTCGCGTGGTGCCAATCGGTCCTCACCGGCTCGGCCAACCGGTGCAATCAGCTCCAACCGTCGTCCGCCGACTCCCGGCGGGTGCGGCAACAAAGGAACAGATGCGAAGGTACCCGCGCTCGGGAGTACCCGCGTAATAGGCCACGCCGATTGTCATCGCGGTCACCCGCAAGTGGCTGGCAACAGTTAAACGAGAACGTTTTCCCGCTCGCGGTCCGGCGTGGGTCCGCGAGCGGGAAAATGATCATTGACGTCGACTGCCGAGCCGTCTTTTCGTGGCGTGGCAGGGACTTGCGTCAGCCCTTGGCCGCGACCCGGCGACGGCGCGCCACTTCCGCGAGCACCACTCCGGCGGCGACGGAGGCGTTCAGCGACTCCACACCCGTGGCCATCGGAATGGACACCGTCTGGTCGCAGGTCTCCTTCACCAGACGCCCGAGACCGCGGCCCTCCGAACCCACGACGACCACCAGTGGACCGGTCGCCAGTTCGAGGCCGTCGACGTCCACGTCGCCGTCCGCGTCGAGCCCGACGATCATCAGACCGGCCTCAGCCCAGTCACGCAGGGTGCGCGTCAGGTTGGTGGCCATCGCGATCGGCAGCTTCGCCGCCGTGCCCGCGCTGGTGCGCCAGGCAACCGCGGTCATCGACGCGCTGCGCCGCTGCGGCAGCACCACGCCGTGGGCACCGAACGCCGCCGCGGACCGCACGACCGCACCCAGGTTCCGCGGGTCCGTCACACCGTCCAGCGCCACCAGCAACGGCGGCTGGGTGGAGCGCTGCGCCTGCTCCAGCAGCTCGTTCGGCGTGGCGTACTCGAACGGCGGCACCTGCAGGCCGAGGCCCTGGTGCATCGCGCCACCGGTGATCCGGTCGAGCTCACCGCGGGCCACCTCCAGCACGGAGATGCCCCGGTCGGCGGCCAGGCGCACGGCCTCGGCCACGCGGTCGTCCGCGTCGATGCCCAGCGCCACGTACAGCGCCGTCGCGGGCGTGCCCGCACGCAGGCACTCCACGACGGGGTTGCGGCCGGCCACGGTCTCGGCCTGGGCCTTCTCGGTCTTCTGGCGGCGCTGCGTCTTCACCGCGTCGCTCTTCGCGACCGCCTTGGCCCGCTTGTAGGCGGGGTGGTTCGGGCGGTCCGTCGCCTTCGGGGTCGGACCCTTGCCCTGCAGCCCCTTGGACTTCTGCCCGCCGGAACCGACGACCGCGCCCTTCTTCGAGCCCGGATTGCGCATCGCGCCCTTGCGCTTGGAGTTGCCAGCCACGGAAGTCAGTCGTCCTTCAAAGTCCACTGCGGACCGTCGGGGGTGTCCTCGACGGCGATGCCCGCCTCGTCCAGCTGCTCGCGCAACGCGTCAGCGCGCGCGAAGTCCCTGGTCTTGCGGGCTTCCTGGCGCTCGACGAGCAGTCGATCCACCAGCGTGGTCAACGCCTGCCGCATGCCGGTGTCGGCGGACGACGCGTTGTTCCACTTCGGCGACAACGGGTCGACGCCGAGGATGTCGGCCATCCGGCGGACGCACTCGGCGGCCTCGCGGGCCGTGGTGTCGTCGCCGTCGGCGAGCGCGGTGTTGCCCTGGCGCACCTTGTTGTGCAGCGCGGCGAGCGCCTGCGGGGTGCCCAGGTCGTTGTCCATGGCCGCCACGAAGTCGGGGCACATGGGACCCGCGAGGTCGATCGGACCGAGCCTCTCCACCGCGCGGCGCAGGAACGACTCGACGCGCCGGTACCCGGCCACCGCGTCCTGCAGCGCGTCCCCGGAGTACTCGATGTTCGACCGGTAGTGCGGGCCGACCAGGTAGTAGCGCAGCTCGGCCGCGCTGACGAGCTTCAGCATCTCCGGGATCGACACCACGTTGCCGAGCGACTTCGACATCTTCTCGCCCGACATCGTCACCCAGGCGTTGTGCATCCAGTAGTTCGCGAAGCCGTCACCGGCCGCGCGCGACTGCGCCTGCTCGTTCTCGTGGTGCGGGAAGATCAGGTCCAGCCCGCCGCCGTGGACGTCGAAGGTGCTGCCCAGGTACGTCGTGGCCATCGCGGAGCACTCGAGGTGCCAGCCGGGCCTGCCGTTGCCCCACGGCGTCGGCCAGGACGGCTCACCGGGCTTCGCGGCCTTCCACAGCGTGAAGTCGCGCGGGTCGCGCTTGCCGCGGACCTCGGTCTCGCCCTGCTGCTGGTCGTCGATCTTGCGCCCGGACAGCGCGCCGTACTCGGGGAACGAGCGCACGTCGAAGTAGACGTCGCCGTCGACGTCGTAGGCGTGGTTCTTGTCGATCAGCCGCTGCATCAGGTCGACCATCTGCGTCACGTGCCCGGTCGCGCGCGGCGCGTACGACGGCGGCAGGCAGCCCAGCGCGTCGTAGGCGCTCTCGAACGCGAGCTCGTGCGTGTACGCCCACTCCCACCAGGGCCGGTCGTTCGCCGCGGCCTTGGTGAGGATCTTGTCGTCGATGTCGGTGACGTTGCGGACCAGCGTGACGTCGGCGCCGTCACGCCCCAGCCAGCGCCGCAGCACGTCGAAGTTCAGGCCGCTGCGGACGTGCCCGATGTGCGGGACGCCCTGCACGGTCGCCCCACACACGTAGATCGACGCCGTTCCGTTGACCTGCGGGTGGAACTCCCGCATGCTCCGGCTCGCGCTGTCGTAGATGTGGAGGCTCACACGGGAATGGTACGGGCCACATCCAGGAGCGCAGTGGGCCGGTCACTCGTCGGAACCGGATTGACGAGCCGGAAGGAGCAACCGACGGCTTCCGCTCCGCCGTCCGCCTCAGCGCTGTCGCCGACCATCACGGCGTTCGCCGGCGCGACGCCGAGCCGTTCGCAGGCGGTGGTGAAGATCTTCGGGTCCGGCTTGACCACGCCCTCCTCGTAGGAGAGCACGAACTCGTCCACCAGGTGCGTCAGCCCGTGCAGCTCGAACACGGACCGGATGTCCCACCCGATGTTGCTGACGACCGCGACCGGCACGTCGGCCAGGTACTCCAGCGTCGCCTTCACGTCCGGGTAGGGCCGCCACGACTCGGGCGAGATGAGCTGCTCGTAGAACGCCTCGGCGTCCGGCACGAGCGCGTCACGCAACACCTTCACGTGGACCCAGCGGTGGACCTCGGGGTCGAGGTCGCGGCGGAACCAGGCGTCGGCCAGCTCGGGGTCCACGCCGTCGGCGATCCCGACCGGTGCGGTGAGCGCCCGCATCAGGTCGCCGTTGGACTCCAGCCCGGGGTGCTCGAGCCGGAAGAGCGTGCCGGAGAAGTCGAAGAGAGCGGCGCGGATCGTCACGCCGCGACTCTACGTGCCGCCGGGCTAGTTGGTCTGGACCTTTGTGAGCTCTGCCTCGACCTCGGCCGGGTCGTAGTCGATGGTCAGCCGCAGCTCACCGGACCCGCGCGCGTCCGCGAACCGGCGCACGAACTCGTCGATCTGCGCCAGCGGCTGGTCGGCGAGCCGCGCGGTGGCGGCGTAGAGCGGGCGGAACTTCTCCGGCGTGGCGGTGCCGCGCAGCTCGGCGGCCCAGGTCAGCAGGTTGTCGTAGACCTCGACGAACATCGTGGCCAGCCGGGTGATCTTCTCCTCGTCGCCCCTGTGGCCGTTCGCTCCGAACGCCAGCAGCTGCCGCTGCGGGGACAGGACCTCGGCGATGGCGTTGATGATGTTGTCGAACGCGCGCGTGCGGGCCGCGAAGTAGTCGAGCGCCTCGGTGTCCGTGGTGAACGTGCGGACGTTCCTCGCGAACGCCATGTCGTGGTCGACCCGCTTGCTCTGCAACCCGCGCAGACCCGCGCGCACGGTGTCCGCGAACAGGGCGTACTCCCAGCCCTCCGCCCGCTGCGGCGGGGTGGCGGTGCCGAGCTTCCTCGCCACCATCTCGGCGAGCCGCCGGGGGGTGACCCTGGCGGCGTCGAGGTAGCCGACACCCGTGCGCAGACCGGGCAGCTCCGTGTCGTCGAACCGCACCGGCAGCACGTACTCGTCGTCCTGGGTCATGGCCCGGTCGAACGCGCTCTGGCGCTCGTGCTTCGTCCACATCTTCGCCGCGTAGTTCCGCGAGACGAACATGACGCAGAAGCGGGACTCCTTGCGGTAGACCTCGTCGAGGTACTCGGTGAGGTTCTTGCCCCACAGGTCGACCTGCTCGTCGTCGTCGTAGAAGACCTTGACGCCCAGCTCCTTGAGGTGGCGGGCCACCTCGTCGACGTAGGTGCGGTCCTCGCCGGCGAACGACAGGCAGACGTCGTACTTGGTCACCGCGCGAACTCTAGTGGTGGGAACCATCACGTCCGGCGGGAAGTTCTCCGTTCATGAGCCCGGGCTACCTCTTCGCGCTGTCCCTGCCGGCGTTGGTCGCGGCCCTGTTCGTGTTGGCGGTGGTCGAACGGGTGGTGCGCCGCAGGAAGGGCACGCCGATGGCCACCGCGGGCATCGGGGAGCTGGGCGCGACGTTCGAGCCGGGCAAGCGCGACGAGGTCGAGTTCCGCAAGGAGGAGCGGCAGCTGCGCGACGAGGAAGGCGACGCGGCGCCGCCGAGGAGCCGGGTCGACCTGGACGGCGGCACGGCCGTGCTCAGGCTGCCGGACTAGGGGACGGGCACCAGCAGTGCCGTGGCGATCGCCGCGATGCCCTCGCCGCGACCCGTGAGACCCAGGCCGTCCGTCGTGGTGCCGGCCACCGACACCGGGCCGCCGACGGCCGCGGACAGCGCGTCCTGCGCCTCCTCGCGGCGCTTGCCGATGCGCGGCGCGTTGCCGATCACCTGCACTGTGGCGTTTCCCACACGGTATCCGGCCTCCTCGACGAGCCGGCGGACCTCGGTGAGCAGCACCACACCGTGGGCGCCCGACCAGCGCGGGTCCGACGTGCCGAAGACCGCGCCCAGGTCGCCCAGGCCAGCGGCGGAGAGCAGCGCGTCGCACAGCGCGTGGGAGGCGACGTCACCGTCGGAGTGGCCCGCGCAGCCGTCCACGCCCTCCCACAGCAGCCCGGCGACCCAGCACTCACGGCCTGCCTCGATCGGGTGGACGTCGACGCCCTGGCCGATTCTCACTCTCGTTCCCCCGCGAACAGTGCCGCCGCGACCGCGAGGTCGAACGGCGTGGTGATCTTCATGGCGTGCGCGTGGCCGGGAACCGTGTGGACCTCGCCACCGTTCTTCTCCACAAGACCTGCGTCATCAGTCGCGGCGACACCGGAGCCATAGGCAGCTTTGAGAACGTCGACGCGGAAACCCTGCGGGGTCTGCACGACCCGCAGGCCGGCACGGTCGGGCGTGGAGACGACCACTCCGACCTCGTCCACCTGTTTGATCGTGTCGGCGACGGGCAACACCGGGACGACGGCGTCGTGACCGTCGCGCACAGCGGCCACGACCCCGGCGATGACCTCGGGAGGGGTGAACGCACGAGCGGCGTCGTGGACGAGCACGATGGAGGTGTCGGGCACCACGCGGAGCGCGTGGTCAAGGGCGAGGCGCACCGAGTCGGTGCGTTCGGAGCCCCCTGAAAGCACGTGCACCGCCCCGCCGGCCGGGGCCAGCGAGGCGGTAGCGGTGTGCACTTGGTCCACATCGGACGGTGGAGCTGCGATGACGACGTGCTGGACCTGACCCGACGCGAACAGGCCCTGAACGGCACGGGTCAACAGCGGTGTTCCGTTGACCGGTACCAGCGCCTTGGGCATTCCGTAGCCCAGGCGCTCACCTCGCCCTGCCGCAGGCACGAGCGCGACAACACTCATGTGCGGCGTTATCCGATGCTCAGTGTGTTCTGCCGAGAACTACGAGGCCGTGGCGAGAACTTCGTCGAGGAGGACCTCGGCCTTGTCCTCGTCGGTGCCCTCGGCCAGCGCCAGCTCGCTGACCAGTATCTGCCGCGCCTTCGCCAGCATCCGCTTCTCGCCGGCGGACAAACCGCGATCCTTCTCGCGCCGCCAGAGGTCGCGCACCACTTCCGCAACCTTGTTCACGTCGCCGGAGGCGAGCTTCTCAAGGTTGGCCTTGTACCGCCGAGACCAGTTGGTCGGCTCCTCGGTGTGGGGAGCGCGCAAGACCTCGAAGACCCGGTCGAGTCCCTCCTGGCCGACAACGTCACGCACGCCGACGATCTCGGCGTTGTCAGCGGGAACCCGAACGGTGAGGTCGCCCTGCGCCACCTTGAGGACGAGGTACTTCTTCTCCTCGCCCTTGATAACGCGGGTCTCGATTGCTTCGATGAGAGCGGCACCGTGGTGCGGGTAGACGACGGTCTCTCCGACCTTGAAAACCATGTGTCCTCTGCCCCTTTCGCTTCCTCCATCCTAACACGTCCGGCAACCCTTCCCGCGCCGCTCGATGATCCGTTAGCGCTGGTCAGGGCCGCGCGGGGGGTTGACAAACCACCTGTTCGCGTGCAACGTAGCGGCCACACAAGATCGATTGGCACCACGTCGAGTCGGCTTTCCGGGCCCCGGTTAGGCTCTTTGCCTGGTGGTTGTTCCCTAGGAAGGACGCTGGAGCCGTGAACTCAGGAGTGTCTCGCCGGATGATCGTGACGGCAGCGCTGGCCGCGGGCCTCGGCCTGGTGGCGGTCGGCTGCAGCGCCGGTCAGATCACCCAGACCGACACCCAGGTCGCCGCCGTCGACGGTGCGAGCGGCAACGCGGGCCCGATGGCGGTCCGCAACGCCATGCTGGCCTTCCCGCCGGACGGCAACCGGTACCGCGAGGGCGAGGACGTGCCGCTGACGTTCGTCATCGCGAACACCGGCAACGACCCGGACAAGCTGCTGTCGATCAAGTCCGAGGCCTCCGGGTCCGAGCTGGAGATCGTCGGCAGCAAGGACGTCCCGGCCCAGTACGCGCTGCGCGCCGAGTACGACGCGTCCCACGCGCCGTCCAAGACCTCGTCGCCGTCCTCGTCGTCGCAGTCGTCCTCGTCGGTGTCGCTGACCCCGTCGTCGGGTGCGCCGTCCTCGGGTGCGCCGTCGACCACCGGCTCGCCGTCCTCGGGTGCCCCGACCTCCGGTTCGGTCGCGTCCTCGTCGGCCGCGTCGTCCTCCGGCAGCCCGTCGGGCTCGTCGTCCGTGTCGCCGACCTCGTCGTCGGCCGCGCACGACCAGTCGCTCGAGGTGCTGCAGATCCGCTGCACGCTCAAGAAGCTGAACAGGGACGTGACCGCCGCGCAGACGGTGAAGCTGACGTTCCTGTTCGAGAAGGCCGGTTCCGTGACGCTGGAGGTGCCGGTGGCGCCTTCGGACCACAAGCGCGTCAGCGAAGGCCACGACGGCGGCCACTGAGTCCTCGGCCGTCGCTGCTGAACGCTGAAACGCCGCTCCCGGGCCTCCCGGGGGCGGCGTTCGCGTTCCGGGGGCTCTCAGCGCGCCTGGAGCATCGGGCGGAACCGGTCGCGGTAGGCCCACGCCAGCCCGATCTCCGCGGCGATGACGACGAGCGCCGTCACGAGGCCGCTGGGCTCCAGGAACACGTGGAACAGGAAGATGTTCACCACGACCGGAGCGAGCAGCGCGAGCGCCAGCGGCACGAACCGGCCGACGACGAGCAGCAGGCCCGCCACGAGCTGCGTGGCCGAGGTCAGCTGCAGCATGTAGCCCGTCTCGTAGAGCGCCCCGCTGAACTTCACCCCCGCCCCCGCGAGCGTGCTGGGATCGGGTGCGGGCATGAAGTTCAGGAACCCGTTCAAGCCGGTCGTGGTGTAGAGCAGGCCGATCAGCACGCGGGTGACGGCGGTGGCGTAGCGGCCGGCGTTCACCTTGGTGGCGGGGCGGGTCGCGGTGGTGGTGGTCATTGCGGTCTCCTCGGTGGCTGTCGGGTCCTTCCACTGATGCGTCGAACGGCCACCACTCCGGATCGACAAGCCTGCAGAAGAATCTTGGAAGTTTCTTCTGCAACCCCCTCTGAGCTGGGTCTTCCGGTTTCTGTCGGTGCCGTGCTCTACCGTTCGACCCGTGGCGAAGACAGCGCGGCCGATCTTCCGTTGTGCCGAGTGCGGGCACGAGGTGGCGAAGTGGTTCGGCCGCTGCCCCGAGTGCCAGGCGTGGGGCAGCATCGAGGAACGCGGCACCGCGTCGGTGACCCGCGTGGTGGCCGGCGCCCCCACGTCGACGGCCCGCCCGATCGGCGAGGTGGACATCGAGTCCGCCCGCGCCCTGTCGACGGGCGTGAGCGAGTTCGACCGGGTCCTGGGCGGCGGCCTGGTGCCCGGCGCGGTCGTGCTGCTGGCGGGTGAACCGGGCGTCGGCAAGTCGACCCTGCTGCTGGAGACCGCGCACCGCTGGGCCGAGTCCCACGGCCGCTGCCTCTACGTGACCGGTGAGGAGTCCGCGGGCCAGGTCCGCCTGCGCGCCGAACGCACCGGCAACCTCCACCCCGAGATGTACCTGGCCGCCGAGTCGGAGCTGAGCGCGCTCCTGGGCCAGGTCGACGCGGTGAAACCGGCGATGCTGATCGTCGACTCCATCCAGACCATGTCGACGGTGAGCGTGGAGGGCGTGCCCGGCGGCGTGACCCAGGTCCGCACCGTCGCGTCCGGCCTGATCGCCATGGCCAAGGAACGCGGCCTGCCCGTGGTCCTGGTGGGCCACGTGACGAAGGACGGCTCGGTGGCCGGCCCCCGCGTCCTCGAACACCTCGTGGACGTGGTCCTGCAGTTCGAAGGCGACCGCCACTCGTCCCTGCGCCTGCTGCGCGGCATCAAGAACCGCTACGGCGCCGCCGACGAGGTCGGCTGCTTCGAGCTGCGCGACGACGGCATCGTCGGCGTCCCCGACCCCTCCGGCCTCTTCCTGACCCGCCGCGAGAAGGCCGTGGAGGGCACCTGCGTCACCGTCATCGTCGAGGGCAAGCGCCCCATGCTCGGCGAGGTGCAGGCCCTGGTCGCCAAGACGAACCTCCCCGCACCCCGCCGCGCGGTGAGCGGCCTCGACTCAGCCCGCATCTCCATGGCCCTCGCGGTCCTGGAGAAGCGCGGCAAGGTCAACCTGTTCCAGAAGGACGTGTTCACGGCGACCGTCGGCGGCATGCGCCTCGTGGAACCCGCGGCAGACCTGGCCGTCGTCCTGGCCGTGGCCTCCGCGGAACGCGAGATCGCCCTCCCCGCGGACCTGGTGGTCCTCGGCGAGGTAGGCCTGGCCGGCGAGATCCGCCGCGTGAACGGCGTCGGCAAACGCCTCCAGGAGGCCGCGCGCCTCGGCTTCAAGAAGGCCCTCGTCCCCCCGGACCACGGCCCCCTGCCCGACGGCGTGCGCGCGCTGGTGGCCAACGACCTGGTGTCGGCGCTGGAGGTGCTGGGCCTGAACCGCCGTCGCAGCGGCGGGGGTGGCGGTGGTGGCGGCAAGGACAAGCCGGAGGACGACGACTAGCCCCGCAGCCGATCGCACCGATCGCACCGATCGCACCGCTGAGCGTCTCGCGGGCGCGGCGTTCGGGGTGCCTCGGGCGAGACCGCGCAGAGGCGAGGTTGCCCACCGCAACGCGACCACCCACCGCAACCACCGGCCTACGCCGAACCGGCATCCGTCACCGCAACCGGGGGACGCCATCACCCCCACCCACCCGAGGTGATCGAATACCCCACGTGCTGGGGAGACACGACCACGAGGTCGGCGAGCTGCTGCGCCTGGCCGCCGCGCAGGTGCCCGCCGACGTGCGGTCCGAGGACCTGCTCGACTACCTCGACCACGAGGAGTGGGACCTGGTCCTCGACCTCCTGGGCGACCACCCCGGCAACACCTGGCAGACGCCGCGCTTCTGGGCCCTCCTCGCGGAGGCGGCGACGGAGCTGGACCAGGACGAGGCCTGGTTCCAGTGGCGGTGCGTGGAGTCGATCCAAGGCCTGTTGCGGGTGCAGCTGACGCTCGCGCACGACGCGGAGCCCCTGGAAGCGCGCAACCAGCGCCCGACCTGGGACCTGACCGGCGACGAACGGGTCGCCGCGCTGTGGATCGAGTCCAAGCCGACGTTGTACGCCGGGGAACGTGCCACGGCCCGCCTGCGCCCGTTCGTCCCCACAGCCTGGGCGCACCTGGCGAAGGGGGACCGGATCTCGCTGCTGGGCCGGTCACCGGGGACGGCGACGGTCATCGAAAAAGTGCCGCCGCGGCCGTAGGAGCACGACCGCGGCGGCACTTGCGAAGAAGATCCCCTACTGCGACAGCAGCTGCGCGCACCTGATCAGGCCGAGGTGCGAGTACGCCTGCGGGTGGTTGCCCAGCGAGCGTTCCGCGATCGGGTCGTACTCCTCCGGCAGCAGGCCGGTCGGGCCGGCCGCGGCGACGATCTGGCCGAACAGCTCCTCGGCCTCGGTGCGCCTGCCGGTGAGCAGGTACGCCTCGATCATCCAGGCGGCGCAGAGGTGGAAGCCGCCCTCGTCGCCCGGCAGGCCGTCGTCGCGGTGGTAGCGGTACACCGTCGAGCCGGAGCGCAGCTCTGCCTCGATGGCGGTCACCGTCGACTGGAACCGCTCGTCGGCCGGGTCGATCAGGCCGGACAGGCCGACGAACAGCGAGGCCGCGTCGAGGTCGTCGCCGTCGTAGGCCGTGGTGAACGACTGGACCTCGTCGTTCCAGCCGTTCTTCAGCACGTCGGTGGCGATCGTGTCGCGCAGCGGCACCCAGGACGGGTCCAGCTCGCGGCCGAACTGCTCGCCGAGCTTGATCGCGCGGTCGATGGTCAGCCAGCACATGACCTTCGAGTACACGTGGTGGCGCGGCGCGTGCCGTTCCTCCCAGATGCCGTGGTCGGGCTCGTGCCAGCGCCGCGACACCGCTTCGGCCATCGCTTGGACCATCGTCCAGTCGGCGTCCGACAACGACCCGCGAGCCGAGGCCAGCTGCACCACCAGGTCGACGACCGGGCCGAACACGTCGAGCTGCACCTGCTGGTTCGCGAGGTTGCCGACGCGCACCGGGCGGGAGCCCGCGTAGCCGGGCAGTGTGTCGATCACGGCCTCGGCGCCGAGTTGCGTGCCGTGCAGCGTGTAGAGCGGGTGCAGGCGCTCCGGGCCCGGGATGGTCTCCAAGACGCCGTGCAGCCAGCCCAGGAAGCCGTCGGCCTCCGCGAACGAGCCGACCGACACCAGCGCGGCGGCGGTCATCGCGCCGTCGCGCAGCCAGCAGTAGCGGTAGTCCCAGTTGCGGACGCCGCCGAGCTCCTCCGGCAGCGACGTGGTCGCCGCGGCCATGATCGAGCCGGAGTCCTTGTGCACCAGGCCGCGCAGCGTCAGCGCCGAGCGCAGCACGAGGTCCGTCTGCACCTTCGGCAGGTTCAGGCCCGCCGCCCAGTCCGACCAGTAACCGGCCGCGCGGTCGCGGCGGACCGACTCGCCCAGCGCGTGCTCGGAGATGTCGTCGGTGCCGCAGCGCAGCTCCAGCAGCACCGGGGCGCCCTCGCGGGGGCGGACCACGGCGCGTGCGGTCTCCTGCACGCCGTCCGAGGTGATCTCCCAGTCGACGCCGGGGGAGCGCAGCACCATCGGGTCGGAGGTGCCGACCACGCGCAGGCCGTCGCGTTCGCGGATGAACCTGACCGGCACCTGGCCGAACTCCGGGCGCGGGGCGAACGTGATCACCGCGTTCGTCGAGCCGGAGATGCGCCGCACCAGGTCGGTGCGGTGCGAGGCGAGGTCGTGCTCCAGGTAGTCCGTGACCAGCAGGCGCGACCAGCGGGTCTCCACGATCATCGTGCCCGGCAGGTAGCGCTGGCCCAGCGGCAGCGACCCGTGCTCCGGCTTGATCGAGAAGTGGCCCGCGGCCGGTCCGCCGAGCAGGTCCGCGAAGATCGCGGCCGAGTCGGGCTCCGGGTGGCACAGCCAGTTGATCTTGGCGTCCGGGGTCACGAGGGCCACGGAACGCTCGTTGGCGAGCATGGTCAGGCGCTCGATCGGCACGGCCTGGTCGCCGTGCAGCCACGCGCGCCGTTCCTCCAGCAGGAACGCCAGCACCGTGGCCACGTCGGACGGGTCGTCGACCAGGTACTGGGCGAGCGACTCGCCGGCGCCGACGCGGATGCCCACGTCAGGGCCGGTCAGGCGGGCGAACGCCTTCTCGTCGGTGACGTCGTCACCGAGGAAGATCGCGGCGGTCGCACCGACCTGGTGGCGCAGGATGTCGAGGGCGTGGCCCTTGTTGGTCTCGACGACGGCCAGCTCGATGACGGCCTTGCCCTCGGTCACCTGCACGCCGTCCCACGTGCACGGGCCGGAGCGCACGGCGTCGAGGACGGCCTCGCCGATCTCCTCGGACGCGGCACGGCGGACGTGCACGGCGACGGAGGCCGGTTTGACCTCCAGCTGCACGCCCTCGTGGCCGTCGACGATCTCGTCGAGCTCGGCCTCGATGCGCCGCAGCAACGCCTTGGCGTCGGCGTCGAGCGCGTGCACGAAGCCGACGTCGAACTCGGAGCCGTGGGACCCGACGAGGTGGACCTCGCCGGGCAGGCGGGACAGGGTGGCCAGGTCGCGCAGTGCGCGACCGGAGATCACGGCCGACGTCGTCTCGTGCAGCGACGCGAGTGAACGCAGCGCGTTCACCGACTCCGGCAGCGGACGGGCCGCCTCCGGGTCGCTCACGATCGGCGCGAGTGTTCCGTCGTAGTCGCTTGCGACCAGCAGTCGCGGGGTACGGGCCAGCTGCACGATGGCGCGGCGCAGGTCGGCGGGGAGGGCCTCGGCGGTCAACGCCCCTCCTGGAGCACTCGATGGGTCAAGGGGATCTGAAAGGATTCAGACCGAGGTCTGCGTGCCCAGCGCCTCCAGGAACGACCTTGCCCAGCGGTCAACGTCGTGGGTGAGGACTTGGCGGCGCAGCGCGCGCATCCTACGGCGGCCTTCGGCGGGATCGATGTCGAGGGCGGCCTGCAATGCGTTCTTGACACCGTCCAGATCATGGGGGTTCACCAGGAACGCACTGGTCAGTTCAGCGGCTGCACCGGCGAACTCGCTGAGCACCAGAGCTCCACCAAGATCATATCGGCAGGCCACGTACTCCTTGCAGACGAGGTTCATACCGTCCCGAACGGGCGTGACGACCATGACGTCCGCCGCGCTCATGAACGCGACGAGCTCCTCGCGGTTCACCGACTGGTGCAGGTAGTGCACGACGGGCTTGCCGACCCGCCCGAACTCGCCGTTGATCCGGCCGACCGACTGCTCGATGTCCTTGCGCATCGTCACGTAGTGGTCGACCCGCTCCCGGCTGGGCGTGGCCAGCTGGACCATCGCGACGTCCTCCGGGTCGATCCGACCGTCCGCGATGAGCTCGTAGAGGGCCCTGATCCGGACGTCGATGCCCTTGGTGTAGTCGAGCCGGTCCACGCCCAGCAGGATGCGCTTCGGGTTGCCGAGGTCCTCGCGGATCTGCTTCGCGCGGGCCTGGGTCTCCTTCTTGCGCGCGACCGCGTCGAGGCCGGCGCTGTCGATGGAGATCGGGAACGCGCCCACGCGCACCGTGCGGTCACCGACCTGGACCACACCCGGCCGGGTCCGCACGCCGACGGTGCCGCGGCTCGGCTCCAGGCCCACCAGGCGCCGGGCCAGCCACAGGAAGTTCTGCGCGCCGCCGGGCCGGTGGAAACCGACCAGGTCGGCGCCGAGCAGCCCGCGGATGATCTCCGTGCGCCACGGGAGCTGCATGAACAGCTCGACCGGCGGGAACGGGATGTGCAGGAAGAAGCCGATCTTCAGGTCGGGCCGCTGCTCGCGCAGCATCGCCGGGACCAGCTGCAGCTGGTAGTCCTGCACCCACACCGTCGCGCCCTGGGCGGCCACCTTCGCGGTCGCGTCGGCGAACCGCTGGTTGACCTTCACGTAGGCGTTCCACCAGTGCCGGTGGAACGCCGGCTGCGCCACGACGTCGTGGTAGAGCGGCCAGAGGGTGCCGTTCGAGAACCCCTCGTAGTAGTCCTCGACCTCCTTGGCCGACAGCGACACCGGGTGCAGCAGCAGGCCGTCGTCCTCGAAGGGCGACACGTCGGCGTCGGCGACCCCCGGCCAGCCGACCCAGGCGCCGCTGTGTGAGCGGAGGAACGGTTCGAGCGCGCTGACCAGCCCGCCGGGGCTGTGCTTCCACCGTTCGGTTCCGTCGGGCAAGCGCTCCAGGTCAACCGGCAGCCGGTTGGCCACGACTACGAATTCCGCCCCGTTCTCGCCAATGTCCATGCTCACATTTCTGAGGCTAGTGCGGTCGCGCTCCCTCGGCGTGTCGTGTAACCCCCGTCACAGCGGGTTTCACTCCAACCGACGCTTCGTGGGTTTGAGCGGACCGGACATGCGCGGACCAGCGAACTTGCGCTCCAAACGGCCCAGTCCGGTGCGCACCGGCTGCGCCAGGTACTCGCCGAACACCACCCCACCGGCCAGGGCGAGAGCAATGCCACTCGCGAAGACGAGCGTGCTCAGCCCGGCCGGGTCGCCCTCCGCGGTCAGCTGGAACAGGCCGCGGTAGGTGGTCCAGCCCGGTAGCAGCGGCACCACGCCCGCCTGCACCACGACCAGCGTCGGAATGCGCAGCCTGCGGGTCATCGTCGCGCCGCCGAACCCGGTGATCGCGGCCGCCACCGCCGACGCGAGCAGCGCGTCCACCCCGAAGCTCGTGGCGAGGCCGTAGGAGGCCGTGCCGATTGCACCGGACACCGCGGCGGCCACCAGCGCACGCGGCCGGGCATAGCAGGCGAGCGCGAAGAACGCACTGGTCGCCGCGCCTGCCGCGAACTGCATCGGCACCGCCGAGATCAACGCGGGCAGCGGGTCGCTGAGCCGGATGGGCAGCCCGAAGTGGACGGCCGTGCGGATGGCCAGCGCGACACCCGCGATCAGACCGGCGCTGAGCAGCACGGTCTCGACGGTGCGCCCGGCGGCCGTGACGTTGTAGCCGGAGATCGCGTCCTGCACGGTGCTGACCAGCGCCAGCCCGGACAGCAGCACCACGATCCCGACCGCGACCAGCAGACTCGGCCGCACCGCGGGCAGCAACCCGGTCCAGTACACGGTCAGCGCGGCCCCCGTGGCGAGCGCGCCGCCGACCAGCTGCTGGAAGAAGAACGGCAGCGCGCGCCGGTTCAGCACCCGGCCGACCCGGTCGATCACGGCCGTGACGACGGCCGCGGTGATCACGAGCGACAGCCCGCCGCCGACCAGGAACGCGACCGAGGCCGCCATGCCGGCCCACGCGGCCGTGGCGACCCAGCGCGGGTACGGGTGCGGGGCGTTGGTGATCTGCTCGAGCTCCGAGTGCGCCTCCTCGATCGGCCCGAGGTTGCGCACCAGGTGCTCGACGGCGGCGAGCCGGGTGTAGTCGAGGCTGCGCTGCCGCACGACGCGGACGGCGGTGATCGGTGGTGCGGCCGTTCCCCGGTGGCACGACACGCTGATGGAGGTGTAGATCACGTCGACCTCGGTGTGCGGGAGCCCATAGCTCTCCGTGACCGAGAGGATCGTGGCTGTCACGTCCGCCGCGCCGGCTCCGCTGGCCATCTGGACCTCGCCGATCTTGAGAGCGAGATCGAGTACCAGGTGAACCGTGGTGTCGTCGGGCAATGAGGGACCGTGCAGGTTGTTCGGGTAAATCGCGCGCACCTCCGTCGTGTGATCGTGGGAAGTTCTCGTGCCGTTGCTGTGGCGTCGGCCACCTCCGATCGGGCGACCCGAAAAGGAGGACATGATCACTGTCCGTTGGTTACCCTCCTGACCTGGTCAAGGCGAGCGGTTCGGCGCTTTGCGCCACTCAGTTGGTTGGTCCGCCTCCGGTCGGAGCAATCCGATCACACTGAGAGCAGACCGTTCGCCGCAGGTAGCTCCCGCAACGGGCGCTTACGATGTTCGCGAACACGAGCCAGGCCGGCGTAGCTCAATCGGCAGAGCACTCGCCTTGTAAGCGAAAGGTTAGGGGTTCGATTCCCCTCGCCGGCTCTTCGACAACGGGGGTTCGCCCAGGTGGGCGGGCCCCTGTCGCATTCACGGGAGGCACTTCACCGGCTATTGCGACCGGGTTCGGTAATGGCTCCGGCACACAGCGTGGCGAACCGCCGATTGCGGTTCCGCATGCCGCCGGCGGCCTGGTCCGTTCGCCAGTTCGGCGCCCGGTGTGCCTTCGGGGCGCGGGACGGGAATGGCGAGATCGGCCGCAAGACTGATCCTGTTCACCGGTGAACAGGCCGTGACCGCCCATTCATGTCCTGCTCCGTCCTACTGGGACGTGACATTGTGAGCATCATGTCCTACCTCGCGGATAGCGCGCGCTACGACCAGATGACCTACCGGCGCACGGGACGCAGCGGCCTCAAGCTGCCCGCCATCTCCCTCGGCCTGTGGCACAACTTCGGCGGCGACCGGCCGTACGAGTCCGGCCGGGGCATCGCGCGCAGGGCGTTCGACCTCGGTGTCACGCACTTCGACCTCGCCAACAACTACGGACCTCCCTACGGTTCCGCGGAGATCACGTTCGGGCAGATCCTGAAGGACGACCTCCGGCCGTACCGCGACGAGCTCGTCATCTCCACGAAGGCCGGCTACGACATGTGGCCCGGCCCGTACGGCGAGTGGGGCAGCCGCAAGTACCTGCTGAGCTCGCTCGACCAGTCGCTGACCCGCATGGGCCTCGACTACGTCGACATCTTCTACTCGCACCGGTTCGACCCGGAGACGCCGCTGGAAGAGACCATGGGCGCGCTCGTGTCCGCGGTGCAGCAGGGCAAGGCGCTCTACGTCGGCATCTCGTCGTACTCGCCGGCCAAGACCCGCGAGGCGGCCGAGCTGCTGCGCAGCGCGGGTGTGCCGCTGCTGATCCACCAGCCGAGCTACTCGATGCTCAACCGCTGGATCGAGCCGGAGCTGCTGGACACCCTGGAGGAGGTCGGCGCCGGCTGCATCGCGTTCTCGCCGCTCGCCCAGGGCATGCTGACCGACCGCTACCTCGACGGCATCCCCGAGGGCTCGCGCGCCACGCAGGGCAAGTCGCTGTCCACGGACCTGCTCTCCGAGGAGAACCTCGGCCGCATCCGGTCGCTCAACGAGATCGCGAAGTCGCGCGGCCAGTCGCTGGCGCAGCTCGCGCTGACGTGGACGATCCGCGACCCGCGGGTCACCTCGGCGTTGATCGGCGCTTCGTCGGTCGGGCAGCTGGAGCAGAACCTCGCCGCCCTGCAGGCCCCGCCGCTGACCGACGACGAGCTCGCCGAGATCGACAGGTACGCCGTCGAATCGGGCATCGACCTCTGGGCCCCTTCGTCACAAGCCGAATGATCCCCCGGCACGCGGGAGTCCCGCGTTCCCCTCTGGGGCACGCGGGACTCCCGCGTGCCCCTCTGGGCCCCGAGCTCCCAGGCCGAGTGACCGAACCGCACGCGGGGAGCTTTCGTACTCTCTGAGAGTGCGAAAGGGCCCCGCGTGCCGTCAGCGGTGGCGGGGGAGGCGGATTGTGAAGATGGTCGAGCCGGGGCGGCTGGCGAGGGTGATGGTGCCGCCGTGGGCGTGCACGAGCGACTGGACGACGGCGAGGCCGAGGCCGGAGCCGCCGCGCTGGCGGGTGCGGGAGTCGTCGACGCGGTAAAACCGGTCGAAGATCCGCGCCTGGTCCGCCTCCGGAATTCCGGGGCCGGTGTCGGAGACCCTGATCACCGCCGAGCCGTCCTCCGCCGTCACCCGCAACGACACCAGCGTGCCGGGCGGGGTGTGCACGGCCGCGTTGGTCAGCAGGTTGTCGAGCACCTGCCGCAACCGGGTCGGGTCGGCGGCCATGGTCACCGTGTCCGCGTCGACCTCCAGCCCGTGCGTCGGACGGGCCGCCCGGAACGCGTCGGCGGCCGCGTCCGCCACGACCGCCAGGTCCAGCTCCTCGACGCGCAACGGCGGTTCGGTCGCCGCGGAGTCCAGGCGGGCCAGCAGCAGCAGGTCGTCGAGCAGCACGCTCATCCGCGCCGCCTCCGACCGCAGCTTCTCCAGGTGCTGCTCGCGTTCGCCCGGCTCGTTGGCCGCCGCGTACCGGAAGAGGTCCGCGTAACCGCGCAACGACGTCAGCGGCGTGCGCAGCTCGTGCGAGGCGTCGGCGATGAACCGGCGCAGCCGCTGCTCGGCGGCCGTGCGCGCGGCCAGCGACGAGTCGATGTGCGCCAGCATGGTGTTGAACGCCTCGCGCAGCTCCTCGACCTCGACCCCGCCGCCGGCGCCGTTCACCCGCACCGCCAGGCGGTTCGAGTCGGTCAGGTCGTGCGAGGAGATGTCGTGCGCGGTGTCGGCCATGTCCGACAACGGCCGCATGCCCTTGCGGATCAACGCCTGACCGCCCACGACCAACGCGACCAGCGCGGCCAGGAACGCGATCACGCCGACCGTGATGAGCTGCGACAGCGTGCCGTCCCTGTCATCCATCGGGGCACCGCTGACCAGCACGATCTCGTCCTTGACGATCTGGCACGCGCGCAGCCGGAACTTGCCGTCGCCGCGCAGGTACTCGGTCTCGAACGTGTCCCCGTTCAGCGCCTTCCGCGCGAGCGCGTCGAACTCCGCGCGGTCGGCGGGCTGCTGGTCACCGGGCTGGGGCCGCAGCTCGCCGTCCTGCTTCACGTAGACGACCGCGTACCAGTCCGGCGGGATCTTGCCGACCCGCCAGTGCGCCTTGACCTCGTTGGCAGCGCCCTGCTGGCTGATCGCCATCTGGTCGTCGAGCCGCCGGTCGAGGAACGTCTGCATCGAGGCGACCATGACCCAGCCGACGATCACGAACACCGTGAGCGCCAGCGCGCCGAGTGCGAGTGCGAGGCGGGTGCCCAGCCGCCACCGGCTCAGCGGCTTCATTCCGCTGCTCGGCGCAGCACGTACCCCACGCCGCGCACGGTGTGGATCAACGGTTCGCGGCCGTCGTCGAGCTTGCGGCGCAGGTGTGAGATGACCAGCTCGACCACGTTGGACCGGCCGCCGAAGTCGTACTCCCACACGTGGTCGAGGATCTGCGCCTTGGTCAGCACGGCGGGGGAGCGCCGCATCAGGTACCGCAGCAGCTCGTACTCGGTCGGCGTCAGCGTGACGAGCTTGCCGCCGCGGCGGACCTCGCGGGTGTCCTCGTCCAGCACCAGGTCGGCGACCTTCAGCACCGACCGCTTCCACGACGGCCCGGTGGAGCGCCGCAGCACCGCCCGCAGCCGGGCCATCAGCTCCTCGACCGAGAACGGCTTCACGAGGTAGTCGTCACCACCGCGGGTGAGGCCCGCGACCCGGTCCGCGGTGCCGTCGCGCGCGGTCAGGAACACCACCGGCACCATCGCACCGGCCGACCGCATCCGGTCCAGGACCGTGAAGCCGTCGAGGTCGGGGAGCATCAGGTCGAGCACGACGATGTCCGGCTGGAACTCGGCTGCCGTTCTGAGCGCGTCCTCGCCGTTGTGCGCCGTCGAGGCCGTCCAGCCCTCGTAGCGCGCGACCGTCGCGACCAGGTCAGCGATGTGCGGCTCGTCGTCCACGACGAGCAGTCGAACCGAGTTGCCCTTGTCCACGTGCTCATGGTGCGTCACCTGGTGCCCCGCCCGCTCGATCGACAGGAAGTCGACAGCCCGGGCAAAGCGGGGCCACAGCTCGGACGCTGAGGATCGAGGAAGACCACCGAGATCGACGAGACCGCCCGACCGAGGAGCCCACCGTGACGACCACCCTGCAGCCTCCCGCGCGGCCGGCCGCTGCCGGGCGTGCGACGCCGCACAGGGCGCTGGCCAAAGCCGGCCTCTGCGTCTTCCTCCTGGCCAACGCGGCGTTCGTCACCTACCTGTTCAACGCGGCCGGCGTCGGCTCGAACAAGCTGGTCAACCTCGGCCGGCTGACCGGGCTGTACGGCGCGCTCGCGATGGCGTTCCAGCTGCTGCTGATCGCGCGGCTGCCGTGGCTCGACCGGCGGCTCGGCATGGACAAGCTCACCTCGTGGCACCGCTGGGTGGGCTTCACGATCTTCTGGATGCTCGTCGGGCACCTGACGTTCATCGCCTTCGGCAACGCGGGCCCGGACGGCCCGGTCGCGGAGGTCGTCCGGCAGGCCACCGAGCTCGAAGGCATCCTCCGCGCGCTGGTCGCGTGGGTGGTCATCATGGTCGTCGGCGTGGTGTCCGCCCGGTTCGCCCGGCGCCGGATGGCCTACGAGACCTGGCACTTCATCCACCTCTACACCTACGTCGCGATCTTCCTCGCGTTCACGCACCAGGTCGCGGTCGGCAGCACGTTCCGCAAGTCCGAGCTGGCCACCGCCTACTGGTGGGCGCTGTGGACGTTCGCGATCGGCGCCGTGGTCGCCGGCCGGCTCGTGCTCCCGCTCTGGCGCAACCGGCGCCACCGGTTCCGCGTCGCCGCCGTGGTGCCCGAGGCGCACAACGTCGTCTCCGTCTACGTCGAGGGCAGGGACCTCGACCGGCTCGGTGCGAAGGCGGGCCAGTTCTTCCTGTGGCGCTTCCTGACCAAGGACCGCTGGTGGCAGGCCAACCCGTTCTCGCTGTCCGCGGCACCGAACGGCAAGTACCTGCGCCTCACCGCGAAGGCACTGGGCACCGGCAGCGCCGACCTCCGCAACGTCCGGGTCGGCACCCGCGTGTTCGCCGAGGGCCCGTACGGCGCCTTCACGACCATGCACCAGACCAGGCCGAACGCGCTGCTCGTCGCCGGTGGCGTCGGCGTCACGCCGATCCGCGCGCTGCTGGAGGAGATCAAGGGCCACGTCGTGGTGCTGTACCGGGTGAGCGACCCGCGCGAGGCCGTGCTGCTGCGCGAGCTCGAAGGCCTCGCCCGCTCCAAGGGGGCGGTGCTGCGGCTGGTCACCGGTTCCTCCGGGACCACCACCGCCAACGGGCCGCTGCTCGGCCCGGAGAACATCGCCGCGCTGGTCCCCGACGTGGCCGACCGCGACGTGTTCATCTGCGGCCCGAACGGCATGACCGACGCCGTCGTCCGCAGCCTCGACGAGCTGGGAGTGCCGTCGGGTCAGGTCCACGCCGAGCGTTTCGCGCTGGCCGACTGAGAGGGTTCGACGTGAAGAGGGCGATCCCCGCACTGGTGCTCAGCGTCGCCGGACTCGTGCCGGTGTGGCTGTACCAACCCGGCGCGGCGCACGAGGGTGAGATCAACGAGGCCGCCGCCGCACCGGAGACCCCGGCGCAGGGCCAGGCCCCGCCGACGACGACCGCACCCCGGTCGACCGCGCCGCAGACCGGGGCGCCCAGGACCTCCGCCGCCGCCGCGCCGACGACCCAGCCGCAGCAGCAGGACCAGGACCAGGCCAGGACCGTCTCCGGGCCTGCGGTGCAGACCGACGAGGGCACCGTGCAGGTCCAGGTCACGTTCCAGGGCACGAGGATCACCGACGTGAAGGCGGTGCGGGCACCCAACTCCAACCCGACCAGGACGGCGCTGCCGATCCTGCGCCAGGAGGCGTTGAAGGCCCAGAGCGCCGACATCGACACGGTCTCCGGTGCCACCGCGACCTCCGAGGGCTACAAGCGGTCGCTGCAGGCCGCGCTCGACTCGGCGAGGTAGGGGTGCGAACCCTGCGACGCGTCGAGCAGATCATGGGCCTGCCGATCTCGGTGGACCTGCGCGACGGTGACGACGAGCTGGCCGAGCTGGTGTTCGCCTCACTGCGGGACGCGGACGCGCGGTTCTCGCCGTTCAAGCCGGACAGCGAGGTCTCGCGGCTCGACCGGGGCGAGCTCACCGCGCGGGACCTCACCCCGGACCTCGTCGAGGTGCTCGACCTGTGCGACTGGTACGAGACCTCGACCGGCGGCGCGTTCACGGCACGGGTGCCGGGCCGCGGCCTCGACCCGTGCGCGGTCGTGAAGGGCTGGGCCGTGCAGCGCGCCGCCGACCTGCTGCGGGCCGCCGGGGCCGGGCGGTTCTGCATCAACGCGGGCGGCGACGTCGTGGTCGCCGGCGAGCCGGAACCCGGAAAGCCTTGGCGCGTCGGCGTTCGGCACCCCGACCAGGCCGACGCGCTGTGCGCTGTGCTCGGCGTGCGCGACGGAGCCGTTGCCACGTCGGCGTTGTACGAGCGCGGGCAGCACATCCTCGACGGCCGCACCGGCGAGCCGGTGCGCGGGTTGCTTTCGGTCACAGTCGTCGCGGCCGACCTGGCGATCGCGGACACCACCGCCACCGCGGCGTTCTCCCTTGGGAGAGAAGGGATCGAGTGGGCTGCCGCGCAGCCGGACTGCGAGGTGCTCGTCGTCGACGAAGATCGGCGGGTGCACCGGAGTCCTGGACTTCCGGTACACATCTGTTAACATCCCGGCACAACGGGGCTTTGATCTCCGGGGCACATTTCGTTGATCAAGAGCTGACGCGGGGCTCGCGCTCGGGGTGAGACCAGGCCAGCTGTCGACCAACACTCGTGCGAAACGGTCTTGGGTACGCGCTATTCGGGAGCGCGCACCCAAGACCTTTTCTGTGTTCGTCGGCGCTCGCTCGCTCGCGCGGCGAGTTCGTCGAGAAGCCGGTCGTCCGCCCGACTCGCTCGCACCGAAATGGGCTTCGCCGATTCCGGCACGAGCGGGTGACCGGACGACCGGCACGAACTCGCACAACGTTTCCGGTCAGACGTAGCGGTGTTCGTCGAACTCGGCGTTCACCGCGGACCGGCCGAGGTCGCGGCCCATCGTGTCCAGCACGTCCACCAGCTCCAGCCCGACCAGCCAGTCCCGCGGCAGCGCGTCGGTGCCGTGCAGCGCGCCGAGGACGTTCCCGGTCAGCGCCGCCGTCGCGTCACTGCCGCCGGAGTGGTTGGCCGCGGCCCGCATCGCGTCGACGAACTGCACCGGCTTCGGGTGCGTCAGCACGGTGTAGACGGCGATGGCCAGCGCCTCGGGGCCGGTCCAGCCGCTGCCGAGCCGGTCGACCCGCACCGGGGTGGCGCCGTCGTGTTCCTCGGCCAGCACGACCGCGCGGGTCAGCACCGTCGCCGTGTACGTGTCGTCGCGCAGCACCCGGCCGATGACCTGGTCGATCGCCTCGCGCAACGGGCGGCCCTTCACCGCGAGCAGGTGCACCAGCAGCGCCAGCGCGCCACCGGAGACCCAGCCGCCGGTGCCGCCGTGGGTGAGCGCCGCGAACCGGCAGCCCAGGTCGTAGGCGATGGCCGCGGACGGCGCGAAACCGGCGGGCGCGGTGCGGGTGACGCCGTTGCAGCCGGAGGACTCGTTGTGCGGGTTCTCCGGAGTGGACGGTGTCTCGGCGGCCAGCGCGCGCAGGCACGTCAGACCGGGCGAGCGGCTCTCGTAGAGCCGTTCGTCCGCCAGCAGCCCCACCGCGTTGTGCTCAGGGGCCGGTTGCTGCTGGGTGACCAGCCAGCGCCGGTAGCTGTGCCAGACCATGTCCGACGGCTGCCACTCGCCGGTGTGCTTCCCGCGCACCCAGGCGCGCAGGTACCCGTCGGCGGTGAAGAGCGTCAGCTGGGTGTCGTCGGTGACCAGGGCGGGCTTCGGCGGCGCCAGTACGCCCTCGGTGCCGTGTTCGCGCTGGATGTCCGCCCAGCCCAGGTACTGCACCGGTGCGCCGAGCGCATCACCGAGAGCGCCGCCGAGCAGGCACCCGGCGCCGCGGTCAACCACGGAGTTCGGATCTCGCGGCACGGGTGAACAGTAGCGTCCCGCCGACTCGGGCCGCACTTGTATCTGAGACCAGCGGCCGCCCACCTGTACAAGCAACGAGGTCAGGAGCACTTGAGGGAGGGGCATGCGGAGCAAAACCGGACTCGAGTTCGGCGTGCTCGGTCCACTCCAGGTGCTCGCGGACGGCCGGGTGGTCACGCTCGGCCGCCGCGGCATGCGCGGTCTGCTCGCGATGCTGGTGGTCGAGGCGAACCGACCTGTCTCGATCGACCAGATCGTGGACGCGCTGTGGACGGACGCGCCGCCGGCCACGGCCCGCACGATCGTGCACGGCTACGTGTCACGGCTGCGCAGGGTGCTGGAGGAGGCCGACCCGTCGGGCTCCGCGAAGATCCGCACCACGCCGACCGGGTACCAGCTGACCGTCGACCCGTGGCGCCTCGACCTGCACCGCGCCCGGCAGCTCGTGGCGTCGTCGCGCGGCAAGCCCGCCGCCATCAGGGCGGGCTTGCTGCGCGAGGCCCTCGGGTTGTGGCGCGGGCCGGTGCTGGCGGACGTGCCGGGCGACCCGCTGACCTCCGACCTGGAGGAGCTGCGGCTCTCGGCGCTGGAGGAGCGCATCGAGGCCGAGCTGGAGCTGGGCCGCCACCTGGAGCTCGTCGGCGAGCTGCGCGGGCTGTGCACGGAGTTCCCGTTCCGCGAACGGCTCGTCGCGCACAGCATGCGCGCCCTCTACCGGTCCGGGCAGCGGGCCGACGCGCTGGAGGCCTACCAGCGGTTCCAGCGCCGCGCGGTGGACGAGCTCGGCCTCGACCCCGGACCCGAGCTGCGGCTGCTGCAGGAGCAGGTGCTGCGCGACGACCCGGCGCTCAGCCTCCTCGGCGCGGTCGACAGCCGGCCGGTGGCGCCCCGCGCGGGCATCGTCGCACCGGCGCTGCTGCCCGCGTCCGCGTCGCGCCTGTTCGGCCGGGACGACGATCGCAGGTGGCTCGACAACGTCTGCGCGACCAGGAACCTGCTCGCGACGACGGTGGCCGTGCTGACCGGCCCGCCCGGCGTCGGCAAGAGCGCCCTCGCGATCACGTGGGGGCACGAGAACAGCGAGATGTTCCCGCACGGCGTGCTGTTCGCCTCGCTCGGCGACGCCGAACCCGGCGAGGTGCTGACCCGGTTCCTGGTGGCGCTGGGCGTGCCCGCCGACGGCGTTCCCGTCGCCGTGGAGGACCGCATCGGGCTCTACCGCTCCCTGCTCAACCGCCGCCGCGTGCTCGTGGTCCTCGACGACGCGACCGGGTTCGACCAGGTCCTGCCGCTGCTGCCGCCGGGCTCCGGCTCGGTGGTGCTGGTGACCTCCCGCAGCCGGATGGAACGGCTCGTCGTCACCAACAGCGCGCGGGTGCGCAAGCTCGGGCCGTTGGCCGAGGAGGCCGCACGCGCACTGCTCGACGACGTGCTCGGCCGGCCGCTGTCGACGGAGGACCCGGTCGCCGCGCGCAAGCTCGCCGAGCTGTGCGGCGGTCTGCCGCTGGCGCTGCGGGTGGCCGCGGCCAAGCTGGTGATCAGTCCTGCGTGGACGGTCGAGGAGCTGGTGGGGGAGCTGGCCGACGACGGCCACCGGATGCGCGGCCTGGACCTGCCGGAAGCGGGCGTGGGGGTGTCGCGGGCGCTCGACCTGTCGACCCGCGACCTGCCCTCCGAGCTGAGCCAGGTGTTCACCTCCGTCGGCCTCGCGCCCGGCCGCTGGATGTCCTCGCACGCCGTCGCCGCGCTCACCCGCATCCGGGTCGAGTCGGCGCGGGACCGGCTGGAGCGGCTGGTCGAGGTCAACCTGCTGGTCGAACCGTGGCCGGACGGCTTCACGATGCACGAG
This sequence comes from Lentzea sp. NPDC037011, assembly GCF_055607425.1. Classification (NCBI taxonomy): domain Bacteria; kingdom Bacillati; phylum Actinomycetota; class Actinomycetes; order Pseudonocardiales; family Pseudonocardiaceae; genus Lentzea; species Lentzea sp. NPDC037011. Next base: position 108,573 of record NZ_JBVJRT010000005.1, read on the forward strand.
CTGGTGCGCCTGTACGTGCGCGGCTCCGGCCGCGCGGACGTGGACTCGTTGCGGCGCCTGGTGAACTACTACCTCGTCGCCTGCGACCACGTCCGCCGCGCCATCCGGCCGGCCCGCGACGGCCTGGACTTCGCGCTGGGGGACAACGGGTCCACGTCGCTGCCCGGCTACGACGACCCGGTCGCGTGGTTCGACCGGGAGTGGCCGAACATCGTCGCGGTCGTGCACGCCGCCGCCGAGTCCGGCCTGCACGACCAGGTCTGGCAGCTGGTCCGGATGCTGCACCCCTACGCGACCGTGCGCGCGTTGACCGGCGAGTGGCTCGCGCTGGTCGGTTTCGGCACGGCCGCCGCCGAGGTCACCGGCAGCCGGCTCGGCCAGGTCCTCATGCTCGACACCACCTACGTCACGAACGCCCGGCTGGGCCGCCCGGTGCTGCTGCCCGACGCCCGCCGCGCCCACCGCCTGGCCACCGAGCTGGGTGAACGCCAGTACCTCGTGCTGACGCTAGCGCAGCTCGCGGACGTGCTGTTCCGGCTCAAGCAGCACGACGAGGCACTGCTGCACTTCTGGGAGTCCGTGCAGCTCGCGCAGCAGTCCGGTGACCTGGTCGGCGAGGGCCACGGCCTCAACAACGTCGCCCAGGTCGAACAGGCCCGCGGCCGCGTCGACGTCGCCCTGCGGCACCAGGCGCACGCCGTGGACGTCTACCGCCGCTCCGGCGACCAGCCCGCACTCGTCGACGGCCTCGCGAACCTCGCGGAGCTGCACCTGCAGGCGGGCCACCTCGACGACGCGGAGGCACTGGCCCGGCAGGCCGTTGACCTCGCCGCCGCCGCGGCGATGACCTACACCGAGGGCTTCGCCAGGCAGGTGCTGTCCGGGGTGCTGCTCCAGCGCTCGGAATGGGGTGCGGCCTCAGCGGAGCTGACCGCGGCGCTGCGGCTGTTCGCGCAGGTCAACTCGGCCCGCGTGGTGGAGGTGCGGGCCGCCCTGGACGCGTTGTCGTCCGAGGTTTAGCGGGCGTTTAGTCGACTGGTCCCAAAAAATGGGATGTTGGACGTGCAGGCCGCCGAGTGGGGGAATCACCGAGGGGGCGGCGCCTGCACCGAAGAGGGCCGACCGGCATTCGGGGGAGAGTGCCGGTCGGCCCTCGACGTCACTGCAGGTTCTCCTCGGAGCAGCGGACCAGCGGCAGCAGCTCCGGCCGCTTCGGCGCCAGACCGTCCCCCATGGACTCCCCGCGCAGCTGCCGCCCGATCCACGGCACGACGTGCTCCCGCGCCCACTTCAGGTCGGCCTTGCGCTGGGTCACCCAGTCCGCCTGCTCCAGCACCGGCCACGGCACGTTCCACGCGTGGTCGTCCGCGAGCCCCAGCACCTCGTACGCCTTGAGCGCCACCCGCTGGTGCCCCTCTGGTGACAGGTGCAGCCGGTCCGCGCTCCACGCGCGACGGTCGTGCAGCACGTGCATCGCCCACAGGTCCACCATCCGGCAGTGGTACCGCTCGGCGATCGACCACAGGTGCGTGTTGTAGATCGCGATCTTGCCCCGGATGCTGCGCAGCAGCGGGGTCGACCGCGTGTCGAACCCGGTGAAGATGACGACGTCGCTCCCGGCGGCCCGCAGGTCGGCGACGGCCACCTCGTACACCTCGGCCAGCGCGTCCGGGTCGCTGTTCGGCACGAGGATGTCGTTGCCGCCCCCGCAGAACGTCACCAGGTCCGGCTTGAGCGAGATCGCGAGCGGCACCTGCTCGTCCACGATCTCCTGCAGCATCTTGCCCCTGATCGCGAGGTTGGCGTACCGGAACTCCGGTGCCCGACGGGCGATCATCCCCGCCAACCGGTCCGCCCACCCGAGATAGGTGTCCCCTGGACCGGGATCGTCCATCCCCTCGGTGAAACTGTCCCCCAGGGACACCAGACTGTTCCAGCGCAGCACAACAACCCCCTTTCACCCGCGGCTCCCGTTCGCGGCGACTGGTCAGCATGCACAACCGGCCACCGGTTACGCCACCGTCGGTTGCGGCAGCCCGGGACTCGTCGCAGTGGGTGATGATCCTTTTACCACTCGATCGAGCGAAGCTTGAGGCGGTTCAGGGGGATTCGTCTCTTCCGGTCGCTAGCTTCTGCCGGGTGCGTTCGGTTTTGCCGCTTCCGTCCGTCTCCCTGGGTGTCGCACTCATCACAGCCGCGATCTTCGCCGCAGCGGTGCTGAACCCGGCCCAGGAGACCGCCACACCCCCGTCCGCCCCGGAGGCCGCCGCACCGACCGAGGGCGGCACCCGGCCGCCGATGGAGTTCACGCCCTCACCGGCCGCGACCACGCGGCCCGCTCCCGCGCACCCCATCACCGCCCGGCGTGTCCCCGCGCGGCCCGTGACGCCGCCACCGCACTCCAACCCCGTGGTGCGTCCCGTGGCCCCCACCGCGCGCAGGGCCGTGCCGACCGTGCTGCCGTCGGTGGTGCTGCCGCCGCTGACCTCCCCGCCCGTCGCGCCCTGGCGGCGGACACCGGCTCCGTCGCGGCGCTGACCGTTCCCGCGGCCGGAGCCGGGAACGACGACGGCCCCCGCGGCGACATCGGCGCGTGACGCCGCTGCGAGGGCCGTGGGCCTTCCCGAGGAGAAGCGCCGCCGCCGTTGTCAGCTCCCCCTCGGGAAGGGGTCTTGGGACCGTCTCAGGGGGCGCCGCCGCCGGTCCGCCCCCTGAGACGGGGTCTAGTGGCTGCCCACCGCGACCGCGGAGTCCACCGCGGGCAGGTGGTCGTCGTACGCCGACCGCAGCCGCAGCTCCGCACCCGGTGAGGCGCCGATGGTGTCCAGTCCGAGCAACGCCGCCCCGACGACCGGCGGCAGGTCCACGACCCGCACCTGCGCGAGCGGCGCCACCTCCAGCACCCGCGACCGCACCGGCCCGAGCACCGCCTCACCGGTGCCGGTCATCACGCCGCCGCCGAGCACGACGTCGACGGGTTCGCCGAGCAGGTCGAGCTTGCGCAGCGACACCGTCGAGAGCAGCACGATCTCCTCGACCAGGCGGTCCACCACGGCCTGCGCCACGGCGTCACCGCCGCCCGCCACCTCGAACAGGATCGGGCAGAGGACGTGCGGGTCGAACTCGACCTCCTGGAAGTGCAGCTTCTCGACCACGGCGGCGATCGACCGCTCGCCGTAGTGCGCGAGCAGCGCGGGCAGCAGCTCCGTGCCGGCACCGCGACCGTCCTCTGCGCGCACCGCCAGCCACAGCGCCTGCTCACCCAGGTGACCGCCACCGCCCCAGTCACCGGAGATCTGGCCCAGCGCGGGGAACCGGTGCGTGCGGCCGTCGGCCGCGACGCCCACCGCGTTGATGCCGGCACCGCACACGACCGCGACACCGACACCGGAGGCCGTGCCGGAACGCAGCAGCGCGAACGTGTCGTTGCCGACGACGACGGACTGCGACCAGCCCCGCTCGGTGATCGCGCGGGTCAGGTCCTCCTCCTCGCGCGGCAGGTCCGCGCCCGCCAGGTAGGCGGCTGTGTGCGTGGCGATCGGTTCGTCGGGGTCGAGGCCCGCCAGGGCCGCGGCCTCGCGTGCCAGACCTTCGAACACGTCGAGTCCGCGTTTCATGCCGACGGTCTGCGGCGGCGCACCCGGCCCGCGCACCTGCGCGAGCACCCTGCCGTCCGCGTCGACCAGCAGCACAGCGGTCTTGCTGTTGCCGCCGTCGATCGCGAGCACCCGGTCCGTCATCGTCGTCAGGCTCCCTTCACCCACGGGAGCAGATCGCGGTTCTGCGCGATCAGCTCGTCGGCCAGCCGGTCCGCGATGGCGTGCTGGCCGATCAGCGGGTGGGCGAGCAGTGCGTTCGCCACGCGGTCGCGGCCACCGCGGACCGCGGCCTCCAGCGCCAGGTGCTCGTAGGCGGTCACGTGCGAGATCAGGCCGGAGATCGAAGGCTCCACCGGCCGCACCGGCAACGGCGTGCCACCACTGCCGTCCACAGTGGACGACACCTCGATCACGGCGTCGTCGGGCAGGAACGGCAGCGTGCCGCGGTTCTGCACGTTCACCACGTGCCTCTCGGCACCCGCGCCACCGGTCAGGGCGTGCACGAGCTGCACGGCGGCCTCCGAGTAGTACGCGCCACCGCGCTGCGACAGCTGCTCCGGCTTCGTCACCACCGACGGGTCGCCGTAGATGTCGAGCAGCTCCTTCTCCACCGCGGCAACGACCTCCGCACGCGGCGGCGAGTCGAGCTGCTTCTGCACCACCGCGTCGTGGTTGTAGAAGTAGTTCAGGTAGTACGACGGCACCATGTTCAGCCGCCGCATCAGCGCACCGTCGATGCCGATGTGCTCGGCCAGCCCGTCGACGTGGTCGGCGAGCAGCTCCGGCAGCCGGTCCACACCGTCGACGAAGACGCCGCGTTCCCACGTGAGGTGGTTCAGGCCGACGTGCTCCAGCTCCACGGTGGCCGGGTCCACGCCGAGCAGCGCGGACGTCCAGCGCTGGAACGTGATCGCCACGTTGCACAGGCCGATCGCCTTGTGACCCTCCTGCAGCAGCGCGCGCGTCACGATCCCGACCGGGTTCGTGAAGTTCACGATCCACGTGTCGGGCCCGGCGATGCGCCGCACCCTGTCCGCGATGTCCAGGACCACCGGCACGGTCCGCAGGGCCTTCGCGAGGCCTCCCGCGCCGGTGGTCTCCTGGCCGACGCACCCGCAGGTCAGCGGGAACGTCTCGTCCGAGGCCCGCGCCGTCTGCCCGCCCACCCGCAGTTGCAGGAGGACAGCCGACGCGCCCTCGACGCCTTCTTCGAGCGACGAGGTGGTGCGCACCTTCGCCGGGTGTCCCGCGTGCTCCAGCAGCCGCTGGCTGAACGGCCCGACGAGGCCGAGGCGGTGCTGGTCCGGGTCGACGAGGACGATCTCGTCCACCGCCAGGCTGGTGCGACGGCCGGCGATGCCGTCGATCAGCTCCGGTGTGTAGGTGGACCCGCCACCGACGACGGTGAGTTTCATCCCTTGACCCCCGTGAACGTGATTCCCTTGACGAACGACTTCTGGGCGAAGACGAAGAGGACGACGGCCGGGACCATCGTCAGGAACGTCACCGCCATCGACGAGTTCCACTGCACGATGTGCATGCCCTTGAACGTGGCCAGCGCCAGCGACAACGTCCACTGGTCCTTCACCTCGCCCGTGTAGAGCAGCGGGCCGAAGTAGTCGTTCCAGGTGAAGAGGAAGCAGAACAGCGCGGTGGCCGCGATGCCCGGCTTCGCCATCGGCACGATGATCCGCACCAGCGCCTGGAACTCCGAGCAGCCGTCCACCCGTGCCGCGTCCACGTAGGACTGCGGGATCGTGAGCATGAACTGGCGCAGCAGGAAGATGCTGAACGCGTCGAACAGGAAGTACGGCACGATCAACGGCCACAGCGTGCCCGTCAGGCCCAGCGACGACCACGTGTCGTACAGCGGCACGGCCACGACCTGCGGTGGCAGCATCATCGCGCCGATGACCAGGATGAACGCGACGTTCCGGCCGCGCCACTGGAGCTTCGCCAGCGCGTAGGCGGCGGGGATCGACGAGATCAGCATGCCCGCGGTCGCGAGCAGGGAGTACGTGAGGCTGTTGACCAGGTACTCCAGCAGCGGTGCCTTGTCGAAGACCTCGACGAAGTTCTCCCAGTGCCACTCGCGCGGCCACAGGTTCGAGGTGAACGCCTGGTCGTCCGACATCACGGCGGTGAGGAAGACGAACACGACGGGCGTGGCGAACATCAGGCCGAGCGCGAGACCGATCGCGTGGGTCGCGACCCAGTTGAGGAAGCCCCCGACGTCGCGCTTGCGGCGCGGCTGCTCCGGTTCCGCGGTGACGTCGACCGGCGGTGTGGCCAGTGTGGCGGTCATGCTCCCGGACCCCCTTCCTCAGCCGTGGAGTTCTTGCGCATCCGCTGGACCAGCACGATGGTCACGGCGAACGAGATGATGAACAGGACCGTGGCCATCGCGGCCGCGTAGCCCATGTCGAAGTAGCGGAAGCCCTGCGTGTACAGGTAGACCGGGAACGTCAGCGTGGAGTTGTCCGGGAACCCGAGGTACTTGGTCGACCCCGTCGCGTCCGCAGCGCCCGAGCCGGCCGACCCGGCGACGACCGCCTGCGTGAAGAGCTGCAGCGCGAGGATCACCGAGTTCACGACGCCGAAGAGCAGCACCGGGGAGATCGTCGGCAGCGTGACGTGCCACCAGCGCCGGACCGGGCCGGCGCCGTCGAGTTCGGCGGCCTCGTACTGCTCCTGCGGCACGTCGAGGATCGCGGCCAGGATGATGATCATCAGGTCGCCGGAGATCCACAGCATGATCGCGGTGATGCCGGGCTTGGCCCACGCCGGGTCCGAGAACCACAGCGGCGAGTCCAGGCCGAACCAGCCGAGGACGCTGTCCACCGGGCCGCCGTTGGGGCGCAGCACCATGAAGAACACGAGTGTCGCGGCCACCGGCGGCGCCAGCGAGGGCAGGTAGCAGAGCGTGCGGATCAACCCGACGCCCGACTTCAAGCGAGCGATGACCGACGCCACGCCCAGCGCGAACACGGTCCGCGCGACCGTGAGCACCACGACGAACCACAGCGTGTTCGTGATCGCCTTGACCAGCAAGGGGTCCTTGAACATGAACGCGTAGTTGTCGAGGCCGTTGAACTCCGGCGGGTTGATCAGGTCGTACTTCGTGAACGAGAACACGACCGTGGCGATCAGCGGGTAGCCGAAGAACAGGACGAAGCCGATGAGGGCCGGGGCCATGAACCCGAGCACGGCCAGACGGTGGCGGGCACGGGCCCGCCCCTTGCCGGGGGCGGGCCGGGCGCCGAGCGTGGCGGTCATCTCGTGGACCCCTACTTGCCGCTCTTGGCGATCTGGTCGTCGATGTTCTTGTCGACCTCCTTGAGGCCCGCCGCCAGGTCCGCGACCTTGCCGGACTGGTAGGAGACCGAGAAGTCGGTGACGGCCTTGATGTGCGCGTCACCGATGGGGGTGACGGGGTTGCCCTTGAGCTTGTCGCTCCTGGCGAGCTCGATGAACGTCTTGAACTGCTCGTCCACCTGGAGCTTCGGGCTCTCCATGGCGGCCTTGGTGCTCGGCACGTTCTTGATGGCGTTGGACAGGTCGACGATCGTGTCGGTGTCGAACGTCAGGTGCTTGATCAGCTCCCACGCGGCGCCGGGGTTCTTGGCGCCCTTGGGGATGCCCATGATCGTGCCGGTGGTGAACGCCGTGCCGTAGTCGGCGGGCTTCCACGTCGGGAACGGGGCGGTGCCGAACTTGATCTGCGGTGCCTGCGCCTTGAGGAACGCGGTGCGGTACTCACCGTCGATCATGATCGCGATCTTGCCCTGGTGGAACGCGTGGTCGGCCGAGTACTCCTGGCCCAGGCCCGCGCGGAAGCGCTCGAGCGCGTCGTAGCCGTAGAAGTCGACGAGCTTCTTCTGGAACGTCATCATCTCGGTGAAGCCGGGCGAGGTCGAGAGCGCGGACTTGCCGTCCTTATCCCACTCCGCGCCGAACGACGGCGCGAGGATGGTCGGGCGGTTGGCGTAGAAGCCCATGGTGGGCAGGTAGCCCGCGACCTCGATGTCGCCGTTGGGCGCCTTCTTGGTCGCCTTGACGGCCGCGTCGTAGAGCTCGTCGAGCGTCTTCGGCGGGTTCGTGACGCCGGCGTTCGCCAGCAGGTCCTTGTTGAAGTACATGGCGTACACGTCGGTGAGCATGGGCATCGCGCAGCGGTTGCCCTTGTACTCGGTGTACTCCTGGACCGCGGGGTAGAGCTGGTTCAGGTCGACCTTGTCGCGGTCGATGTAGGCCTTCAGCGGCTGGAACGCTCCGGAGGAGCAGAACTGGCCGATGTTGTCGGTGGTGAACGACAGCGCGACGTCCGGCGTGTTGCCCGACCGGATGCCCGCGGTGATCTTGTCGTCGTCCTGCGAGCCCTCGTGCTTGATCTCGATGTTCGGGAACTTCTTGTTGAACGTCTTGAGGGCCTTCGTGACTTCTTCGAGCTCGCGGTCGGAGTAGTTGCTCCAGACCGTGAGCGTCAGCTTGTCGTCCTTGCCGGGAGCAGCTGCGGCGTCGGAACCGGCGCCGCCACCCTTGCCCGCCGCACATGCGGTGAGGGTCAGCGCTGCGGCGACACAGAGCAAGGCAGCACGGGTGTGCTTGCGCATGTGCACTCCTTCTCGATCAACGTGGGGACCCGGCGACCACGGGGCCGCGGAATGGTGCGGTGGTGGCTGCCGGCAGGCCGAACACCTGCTCGCGCGCGACGGCCAGCGCCGAGTGCAGTGCGCCGGAGCGCACCGGCTTCCCGGTCACCAGCGCCAGCTGCACAGGGGTCCTGGGCACCACCAGTTGCCGCAGCTCCGCGGCAACGAGGTCGTTCAACGTGGTTCCGCCTGCCTGGGCGATGTCGCCGGACAGCAGGACGAGCTCGGGGTCGAGCACCGCGACGACACCGGCCACACCCGTGGCGATGCGCCTGGCGAGGTCGGCCAGGAACTCACGGCCCGCGGGACCCGCGGCCAGCGCCTTGCGCACGGCACCGTGGCCGTTGCGCGCGGCGAGCCCGTGGGCCTTGGCGAGCTTGCAGATCGAAGCACTGCTGAGCAGTTCGCCGTACGTGCCGCCGGAGCGGTCGGTGTCGGTGTCGGCGGTCGCGCGGTCGGGGATCATCAACCCGTCGATCTCGCCCGCGCCACCGGAGGCGCCGCGCAGCAGCACCCCGTTGATCACGACGGCGGCACCGACGAGGTCGGCTGGCCAGATGACGACGAAGTCGCGCACCTCCGTGGCCCGCCCGGCGACCATCTCCTCCAGTGCGACGAGGTTGACGTCGTTCTCGACGCTCACCGACGTCCCGAGCCGCTCGCGCAGCCGGCCTGGCACGTCGAAGCCGTTCCAGCCGGGCAGGTGCGGTGCGTACGCGAGCTCGCCGGTCGCGGGGTTCACCGCACCCGGACAGCCCACCACGACGTGCAGCAGCTCCTCGGGACCCAGACCGGCCTGCGCGCACGCGGTGCCGACCGCGCCGGCGAACGCCTCCACGACGCCGTGCTTGGCGGGCATCGGCGCTTTGTGCTCGGTGAGCACGGCACCGGAGATGTCCGCGATGGCGACGTCGACCGACTCGGGGGTGAGGTCGACGGCGGCGATGTGCGCGAGGGTCCCGTTGACCGACCACAGCTGGGCCCGCGGCCCCCGCCCGCCCCCGCGCAGTCCGTTGCGGACGACGGTGTCGGCGGTCTCGAGCCGGGTGAGCAGCTGTGCGGTCGCCGGCTTGGAGAGACCGATGAGGCCCTCCAACTCCGACCGGGTCAGCGACCCGTTGCGCAGCAGAGCCTCGATGGCTGCGCGGTCGTTGATCTCCCGCAGCAGTCGTGGGCTTCCGGCACGCATTGGGTCAGCTCCTGTCTGTTAACTTTCCAGACGATTTCGTGGAGACGGTAGTGACCTGGTTCACCGCGGTCAATCCCCGATACAGCTCCGTTACCTGACTTAGGCTGACCTAAGGCAGTCTGGGAACATGACCGACGTGCGCCAGGAGTCGCTCGCATCACTGCTCGGAGGCCGAGGCGGCGCCCTCGACGCCTCCCTGCCCCCACTGGCGTTCGTCGCGGGCTGGCTCGTCTGGGGCCACTCGATCGGAGCAGGCGCTGTCGCCGCGGTGCTGTGCGGCGTCGTCATCGGCGTCATCCGCTTCGTGCGCGGCGAGAAACCCCGCGCCGTGGTGCTCTCCGTGCTGCTGGTCGTGGCCGCGGCCCTGATCGCCCTGTACACGGGCCGCGTCGAGGACTTCTTCCTGATCCAGCTGCTGTCGAACGTCGCGTCGGCGCTGGCGTGGGCCGGGTCGACAGCGGTGCGCTGGCCGTTGCTCGGCGTGGTGGTCGGCACCCTGCTGGGGCAGAAGACCCGGTGGCGGCGCGATCCTGCCCTTTTGCGCGCCTACTCGATCGCCTCCTGGCCGTGGGTCGCCCAGTACGTGCTGCGCGTGGCGGTGTTCACGCCGCTGTGGCTCGACGCCCAGGTGTTCTGGCTGGCCACGCTGCGCGCGGCGCTGTCATGGCCGTTGCAGGTCGTGTGCATCCTGGTGTCGGGGTGGGTGCTGCGGAAGGCGCTGCCCTCCGGGCATCCGGGGTTCCGGCACCCGCAGGTGCCGGAACCAGGTGCTCAGCCGGGGTCGGGCAGTGATCGCGCCCGCAGGTAGGACGCGTGGAGCGGCTCCGCGCTCCGCACGACCTTCCCGGTGGGGGTGCGCGGGAGCGCGTCCATCACGTGGATGTGCCGGGGCAGCTTGAACTCGGCGAGCCTCTCCGCGCACCACTCCGACAGGGCGCGCGCGGTGAGCGTCGTGCTCCGGGTGCTCACGTAGGCGCGGATCTCCGGCTGGCCCAGCGCGATGGCCTCGGTCACCTGCGGGTGCCCGCACAGGACCTTCTCCACCTCGGTCAGGTCGACGTTGAAACCGCGCACCACGACCAGCGAGTCGGAGCGGCCGAGCAGGCGCAGTTCGCCGTCGGGCGTGAACTCGCCCCGGTCGCCCGTGCGGAACCAGCCGCCGGAGAAGCGCGACGGGCCGTCCTCGGACAGGTAGGGGGTGGCGGGCAGCGCCACCTCGACCAGGCCGTCGCGGACCCGTGCGGTGACGCCCGGCATCAGCGGGCCGACGGACGGGCGGACCGTACCGCCGACGGCCATGGTCAGCGCGCCGGTCTCGGTGGTGCCGAAGCACTCGCCGACCGGGATGCCGTAGGTGGCCTGGAAGCGGGAGGCGACGTCCTGCGGCATGAGCTCGCCGCCGGCGAACGCCCCGCGGGCCGTGCGCAGCGCGGAAGGATCGGGGGAGGCGGCGAGCAGGTCGAAGTGGAACGGCTGGCCGGTGACGAAGTCGACCTCGAAGTCCCGCGCCTGCCGGAGGATCGCCGCCGCGGTGGGCCTTTCCGCGAAGACGAGGTGCACGCCCGCCGCCAGCGAGTGCAGCAGGCCGCCGACCATGCCGAAGCTGTGAGCGGGGGAGTTCAGCAGCAGCAGGCGTTCACCGCGGCGCACCATGCCCTCGGCGGCCTCGAACCGCGCGACCTCGTCCGCCAGCGACGACGTGCTGCGCCCGATCACCTTCGGCCGGCCCGTCGAGCCGGAGCTGAACTGGACCAGCGGGTGGTCGGTGGCGGCGGGCAGGCCGTCCGCGCGGGTGGTCACCAGGTCGTACCGCTCCTGGAAGCCGGAGGCGGCCGCACCGCTCGGGTGCACGAGGAACTCCGGGCGGGTCAACGAGTGCAGGACGTCGGTCTCGGTCGGCGTCAGGCGGTGGTCGATCGAGATCACCTGCGCACCGTTGCTCCACAACGCGAGCACGGCTTCGAGCTGGCTGAAGCTCGGCGGCACCTGGACGGCGACCGCGCTGCCCTCCCCGATTCCCGCAGCGGCGAAACGACGGGCCTGAGCGGTGACATCGGCGCGCAACAACCCGTGCGTGACCGTGCTGCGGTGGCTGAGGAACGGCACCTCGTCGCCGTGGCGGTGCAGCAGGTCGGTGATGAACGCGCGCATGTCAGGACTCCTTGCAGAACTCGCCGATCGGCAGGCCCACGTGCCGTTGCTCGGTGGCGACGTGGCCGAGGAGCTCGTCACCGGGTCGGAGCTCGGTCACGTTCAGCACCTTGCCACCGGGGCCGAGGACGCGGACGTGCCAGTCGTCCTGGACCATCAGGTCGACCACGACGCCCTCCGGTGAGCGCGCGGTGATCGTGAGCATCGGGCGGGACTCCAGCTTGGCGCGGCCCACGGTCAGCTCGCGAGTGCGGCCGTCGGCGTTGACGGCGAGGACCTTGCTGCCGGACCGCAGCTCGGACAGGTAGTTCGTGCGGTTCGCCGGTCCGAGGACGTACGAGTGCAGCGCGCCCGCGTTGACGCGGAACGGCCGCGTCGGCATGTACGGCAACGGGTGCGTCTCGCTGCAGCACAGCACGAAGCCGGACGAGAAGGAGCCGACGAGGATGCCCTCGTCCTCGGCGAAGTGCGAGGCGGTGTCGACGCAGACGCGGTCGCCCAGACCGTTGTGGGTCAACGCCTCCACGGTGAGCGTGGTCAGCGTCAGCGGCGGGGACGTGGCTTCGAGCAGCCGGGCGAGCTTGAACACGTCGGTGGCGTCGGCGGGGGCCATCAGGACGCCGTCGGAGCCGTGTTCCAGGCATTCGAGGACGATCGCGGCCTCCACGAGGTCGGAGACCACCGTGACCAGCTTGCCGGGGGCGCCGTGCGCGGCCGCGATCACGATCTCCAGGGGGATTTTGGTCGGGTCGGTGAACGTGACGACGGTGTGGTCCAGGCGCTCCGCCGCGGCGCAGGCGAGCTTGAGCGTGCGGTCGTCGCCGACCGTGACGGACGCCGACCGCGTGGGCAGCCGGTCGAGCTCGTCCTGCTCGTCCACCGGCACGACCACGAGGTGCGGGCTCTCGACGGGCTCGTCCGCCAGCAGCACGCGCGTGATCGTGGGAGGGAGGTCGTCGAGCAGCGCGGGATCGTCCGCGACGACTCCGGCCACGCGGCTGTGCACGGCGGCGTCGACCACCGCGGTGCGCTGCGCTTCCGGGACGGTTCTGAGGTCGATCCAGGCGAACTTCACCGGTTCTCCAAGGCTGTCAGTGCGTCGATGAGGCTGGTGTCGGTGGGCGTGTGCACGATCGCCGCGAGCTCCGCGACGAGCTGCATCGGCGTCGGTGAGGCGAAGACCCGCCGTCCCACCGCGAGGCCCGCGCAGCCGGCGGCCATCGCGGCGCGCGCGTGCCCGGCGAGGCTGTGCGAGGAGGCGGCGCCGCCCGCGACGAGCACGGGGAGCGGGCAGTTCGCGACGACGTCCGCCATGTTCTCCGCCGGGTGCGCGAGGTTGGTCTTGACGATGTCCGCGCCCAGGTCCGTCGCGATGTTGACGACGTGCGCCAGCAGGGCCGGGTCGCGCGGGTCTCCGATGCGCGGTCCCCTGGCGTAGATCATCACGACCAGCGGGACGTTCCAGGCGTCGCACGCCGCCGCGACCGTACCCAGGTCGGCCAGCTGACGCGCCTCCGTGTCGGAGCCGATGTTGACGTGCACGCTCACCCCGTCGGCACCGAGCCGCAACGCCTCGTCGACCTCACCGACGAGCACCTTGGCGTTGACGTCGGCCATGTGCGCGGTGCCCGCGCTGAGGTGCACGATCAACCCGCAACCGCCGAGCACGGCCGGGTCGATGGTGCGCACGCGTCCTTTGTGGACTATGACCGCGTCGGCGCCGCCCTGCACGACGGCGCTGATCAGGTCGTGCCACCGGTCCCTCGGCACGACCGGGCCGTCCGAGACGCTGTGGTCCAGCGGTACGAAGAGGTACCTGTCGTCTTGCTGACGGGAAAGGCGTCGCAGCCGCAACGCTTTCCTCATGGCCTCACCCCTGGTGTCATCCGGTGGTCGACAGCAGCCTGAGGCAGCCGGTGCGCGCAGCGGTAGGTGTGAGGTTCCGATAACTCCCGGTTTATCGGCCGAACGGAGCAATCCGAGGGTCGGCGCGGGCCGCAGAAAGGTCATTTGGTGACACCCGCGTGGCCGTGTTTGTCGCTCCTCCACTGCCCTAGGCTTCGTCAGTGCGAATGGAGCTCAGACATCTGCACGTGGTGCTCGCCGTGGCGAGTGCGGGCAGCATCACCAGGGCCGCCACGCAGCTGAAGATCGCGCAGGCCGGACTGACAGCCCAGGTGCGCAGGATCGAGGCGAGCCTCGGCGGGCCGTTGTTCCTGCGTCGCACCGACGGCGTCGAGCTGACCGAACTGGGCCGCCACGTCGTGCTGCGGGCTCAGGACCTGGTCGAACGCTTCGACGACCTGATCGTCACCTCGCACCGGCTGGTGCGGCGGGGTGACTCGGGCATCCGGCTCGGTGGCGTGGCGGGGTCGCCCACCGGGCTGCTGGTCGGGGCCGTGCGCGAGGTGCTGCCCGGCTTGCCGCAGACCACGCACGTCGAACGCGGCGGCGACACCGTGCTCGAGCTCGTGTGCACGGGCGAGCTGGACCTGGCCCTGGTGGTGGAGTTCCCGCGCAGCCCACTGCGGTTTCCCGAAGCGATCGGCCTGCGCGGTGTCGTGACGGAACGCATGCTGATCGGCGTCCCGGTGGGCCACCGGCTGTCGGGCCGCAGCGAGGTGCGGCTGTCCGAGCTGGCAGGGGAGGAGTGGGTCGTGCCGGACGAGAACCACGGCGGCCGGCTCAACCTCGAACAGGCCTGCGAGGCCGTCGGGTTCACGCCCCGGTGCGCGCACTTCGGTGCCGATGCCGCGGTGGCCGCCGACCTGGTGCGGTCGACCGGTGCCGTGGCGGGGTTCTTCCCCGGCCAGGACGCGCCGGGCGTGCTGCTCAAACCGATCACCGGCAACCCGCTGTACCGCCGGATCACGCTGGTGTGGAACGACGACGCCGCCGAGCACGTGGACGACGTGCACGCCGGGCTGCTCCGGGCCTACCGCGAGCGGACACCGCACTCGGGCAGGCTGCTGGCCTCATGACCGGCTGGGCCGCGGCGCGTCCGGGCCCAGCACGTCCACCGCCGCCAGCCAGGCCGCCCCCACGGCCCCTTCCGTCGCCATGATCACCTGCGCACCGCACCGCCCCTGCAGCTCCTGCTTCAGGTGCACCCCCACCGGTGTCTTGATCAACGAACCCACCAGCACGATCGGCGACGTGTCCTCCGGCGCGCGCACCGCCGAGGCCATGTCCGCCAGCAACCGCGCCGCCGACGCCACGATCGACAGCGCCGCCGGGTCCCCGTGGTGGTAGGCGGCCGACACCAGCGGGGCGAAGCGCGCGAGGGCGATCGGTGGCGAGGAGTTCACCGCGGTGATCAACGCACCGCGCCCGCGCACCCCCGCCGTCGTCAGCACCGCGGTGGCCAGCCCCTCCAGCGGCGCGTCCAGGTCCAGCAGGCGCACCGTGGCGCGGACGGCCTCGCGGCCCAACCAGAACGCGGAGCCGTCGTCGCCGAGCAGCCAGCCGTAGCCGCCGGACTGGCCGACCATGCGGTGGTCCACGATGCGGCCCGCGATGGAGCCCGTGCCGGCGACCAGCACGGTGCCGTCGGCGGAGGAGGTGCCCGTGGCGAACGCCGCCTCGCAGTCGGTGACCACGCGCATCGGGCAGTGCAGGCCCGCGCGTTCCCAGGCCTCCTCGAACAGGGCCGACACCGCCGGGTCCGACATCCGGGAGGCGCCTGCCATGCCCAGGACGCCGGAGCGGACGCGGCGGGTGTCGAGGCCGTCGAGGGCCTCCTTCAGGGCCTCGCCGATGTGGGCCGCGGCGAGGGCGGGTGGGTGCGAGTTCGGGTTCGCGCCGCCGGCGAGGCCCTGGCCCAGCCGGGCGCCGCCGAGGTCGAGCACCACTGCCCTGGTGGACGTGCCACCGGCGTCCAGACCGACCACGAGATCCATGACGACCGAGTATGCCGAGGTCAGGCCACCGGTGGCACGCCCAACCGGGTGTCACCCGGCCAGTGCGCGGTCACCCGTCGCGTTGTGGTGGAAGAACACCAGGGTGCCCGGCGGAACTCGATCACCCGGATGGACCACAGTGGACAGTGAAGGGACCTCGGTCCCGTAGGCGAAGACGGCAGGCTCGGTCACGTCCACGAGCTCGTCGGCGTCGGCGGGCGCGGGGTAGCGGCTGGCCACCGCCACCGTGTACGTCACCGGGCCGGTCGGCAGCACCGAGCGCGACACCGGCAGCACCACCACGTCGCTGTCGAAGAGGTTGGTGTCGGTGGAACCGGCCAGGCCGTTGAGGGGCTGTTCGTCCACCACCTCGTCGGAGGCGACGTCGGTCGTGCGCGCGAGCCACACGTCCGCCGTCACGGTGCCGTCCGCGCCCTCCTGCTTGACCGCCTCGGTCAGGAACTCCTTGCCGCCCACCGTGAACCGCACCCGCGGCCGGGTGTTGCCGCCCTGGTTCTGCCACGTGTCCCAGGTCGCGACGCCGAACGCCAGCAGCTCCGGCGTCGCGGTCGCGCCGGCGTACCGCAGGTCGGCGCCGCGGGCCGTCCGGTTCGCGGTGCAGCCGTCGCGCACCTCCGGGGTGCACGCGGGCAGCCGCGGTGAGCGCGCGCCCAGTTCCAGCACGGTCATGCGCGCGACGAACTCGCCCTGGTCCAAGCCCTGCCCGGTGACCCGGCCGGACGACACCGACAGCCGCGACACCGGTTTCGGCGCCGCGTAGACCGGTACCTGCAACGACCGGTCGCCGGTGAACCGCACGAGCCCGGACGCCTCCGCCAGGAACTGCCGGCCGTCGGCCAGCGACACGCTCGGGTCCGGTGTCTTGCGCAGCGCCGCCGGGTTCGTGATCCGCAGCTGCACCCGCACGGGCGCCGACCCGCCTGCGGGCACCACTACGAACGGCGACACGGAGAACGCCACCCCCGGCACCTTCGTGATCGGCTCGTAGAACGGGTTCAGCCGCACCGGTTCCGTGCCCTTGTTGACCACCCGCAACGTCCGCGTGGCCTGCACCGGCCCGTCCACCTCGACCGTGCCGAACGACGCGTCGCCCAGCACCAGCACGTCCGCGCCGAGCGCAGCCAGCCCGTCCACCCGGCCGGAACCGACCCGCATCGGCGCCTCCCGCACGCCGGACGCGGACCGGACCACCCCGGAGGCCGTGTTCACCAGCGCGGCGCGGATCTCCTCGACCGTCCACCGCGGATGCGCCTCGCGCAGCAGGGCCGCGATGCCCGCCACGTGCGGCGACGCCATCGACGTGCCGCCCATCGACACACCGTCCGAGGCGGTTCCCGAGGCCGCGGAGAAGATCGTGTCACCGGGGGCGGCCACCGAGATCGCCGACCGCGACCGCGACGACGAGGGCGTGATCGTGTCCTCGATCTCCGGCGTCACCGACGGCACCGCGCGCTTCAGCGACGACGCCAGGCGCACCGTCAGCGTCCCGGCCTCCAGCGCGGGCCGCAGCGCCGTGGCCGCGGCCGCCGTCAGCTGGAACGCCGGGATGTGCGCGTTGCCCGCGATGCCGGCCGCGAACGCCGGCAACGTCGTCGGCAGCAGCACCCCGGCCGCGCCGGCCTGCCACGCGTTGTCCGTGCGCGGACCGGAACCGCAGGCGCGCGTCGCGTCGTCGTCGTCCCACTCCAGCCAGACGAGCTTGCCGGCCAACGGCTCGCTGATCGGCTCGCAACCGTCCACACCGGACTTCAGCCGCACCACCGGCAGCGTCAGGTCGATCGGGTCCTTGTAGCCGATGCTGTACTGGCCCGGCCACCGCTGTCCCAGCGCCTCGACGCCGTCGAGCACCTCGCCCGCGTCCCTGCTGTTCGCCACGGAGATCACGCCCGGCGCGTTGCCCGGCGACCCGGACACGTCGTAGAGGTCGCCGCCGTTGCCCGCCGCCGCCACCACGACCACGCCGTGCTCGACCAGCTTGCGCACGAACAGCGAGTCGGGGTCGTCCGGTGCGCCGAAGTTGCTGCCCAGCGACAGGTTCACCACGTCGAGCTTGTCGGAGAAGTCGCCGTCACCGTTCGGGTCGAGCGCCCAGTCCAGCGCCTTCGCGGTCAGTTCGGTGGAACCCCGGCAGCCGAACACCTTCAGCGCGTACAGCAACGCCCGCGGTGCCGTTCCCGGCCCGATCCGCATCGAGTCGAGGTCGACCGACGAGTACGAGCCGCGGTAGGTCGAGCCGTCGGCGTTCACGCCGAACCCGGCCGCCGTGCCGGCCACGTGCGTGCCGTGGCCCTGGCAGTCCAGCGGGTCCGCGTCCGGCACCGGCGGGGCCTTGCCCGCGGTGTAGGCGTCGCCCGCGAAGTCGTACCCGCCGACCACCTTGGCCGTGGGGAACGTGCCGCCGCCGAAGTCCGCGTGCCGGTAGTCGATGCCCGTGTCGATCACGCCGATCCGGACGCCCTCGCCGAGGCGGCCGAGCGACCGCCAGACGTCGGAGGTGCGGGTGAGCCGGACGGCGGAGGCGTTGGACGGCTCCTTCGGGACCATCCGGTGGACCGCGCGGACCTCGGGCATCCGCGCCAGTTCCGACAGGTGGGAACGGCCGACCGCGAGGACGACGCCGGGCACCGCGTTGGTCGTTCGCGCAACCTCCTTCCCACCGGACCGGGACACGACCCGCGACACGTGCTCGGAGATCCGCTCCCGTGCGGAACGCGCCTGAGAAGCGTCCCTCGACTCGACCGCCGGGGCCGAGGTCAGCTCGACGAAAACGGTTACATCCGGCGGCGAAGCAACGGGTGTCAGCAGCGCGCCCACCAGGAGTGACGCGATGGCCAAATTCATGATCAACCTCTCCTAGTCATCGGACGACTTCACGTCAGGGCCTAGACGCGAGTGCCTCGGCAGGGCTATACATCCGATGTATTTCGTGCGGTGTGAGCAGAGGAGGAACCGCCGTGCAGCTTCTGCGGCTCGGACCGGTCGGCGCTGAACGTCCCGCGGTGAGGACCGGCGACGGGACGACGTACGACCTCCTGCCGATCACCCCCGACATCGACGGCGGCTTCCTCGCCGACGGCGGTGTCGCCCGCGTCCGCGCCGCCCTCGACGCGGGCGAGCTCCAGGCGCTCGACACCGAGGGGGTGCGGGTCGGAGCGCCGCTCGCGCACCCCGGCAAGATCATCTGCATCGGCCTCAACTACCGCGACCACGCGGAGGAGACCGGCGCCGACATCCCCGGCGAACCCGTGGTGTTCCTCAAGACGCCGGACACGGTCGTCGGACCGTACGACGAGGTGCTCGTGCCCCGCCGGTCGGTGAAGACCGACTGGGAGGTCGAGCTCGGCGTCGTCATCGGGCGCACCGCCCGCTACCTGGAGTCCGAAGAGGACGGCCTGGCGTGCGTCGGCGCGTACGTGCTCTCGCACGACGTCTCGGAACGCGAGTTCCAGATCGAGCGCGGCGGCACCTGGGACAAGGGCAAGAACTGCGAGACGTTCAACCCGCTCGGCCCCTTCCTCGTGCCCGCAGACGAGATCGCCGACCCGCAGGACCTCGCGATGCGGCTCTGGGTGAACGG
Source organism: Lentzea sp. NPDC037011 (assembly GCF_055607425.1). Taxonomy (NCBI): domain Bacteria; kingdom Bacillati; phylum Actinomycetota; class Actinomycetes; order Pseudonocardiales; family Pseudonocardiaceae; genus Lentzea; species Lentzea sp. NPDC037011. Next base: position 127,661 of record NZ_JBVJRT010000005.1, read on the forward strand.
CGAGCTGAAGCAGAACTCCACCACCAAGAACATGATCTTCCCGATCGCGGAGGTCGTGCGCTACCTCAGCCAGTTCCTCGTCCTTCGTCCGGGTGACGTCATCAACACAGGTACACCCGCTGGGGTGGCGCTCGGCCAGCCCGAGCCCAAGCCGTACCTGCGCGCCGGCGACGTGGTCGAGCTGGAGATCGAGGGCCTCGGCAAGCAGCGGCAGACCCTCGGGCAGGCCTGAGCCCATGCCCACGATCACCGCACTGGACGTGCTCGACATCCGCTTCCCGACCTCGCGCGAGCTCGACGGCTCCGACGCGATGAACCCCGACCCCGACTACTCCGCCGCCTACGTCGTGCTGCGCACCGACGACGGACCGGAGGGCCACGGGCTCGCGTTCACCATCGGCCGCGGCAACGACGTGCAGGCCGCCGCGATCAAGGCACTGGCCCCGCACGTCGTCGGCAAGGCCGTGCCGGAGACCGCGCAGGCGCTGGGCGAGCTGTACTTCGAGCTGATCGGCGACTCGCAGCTGCGCTGGCTCGGCCCGGAGAAGGGCGTGGCGCACATGGCGATCGGCGCGGTCGTCAACGCCGCGTGGGACCTCGCCGCCCGCCGCGCCGGGCTGCCGGTCTGGCGGTTCCTCGCCCGCATGACACCCGAGGAGGTCGTCGGGCTCGTCGACTTCCGCTACCTCTCCGACGCGCTGACACCGGACGAGGCGCTGCGGCTGCTGCGCGCGGTCGAGCCCGGCAAGGCAGAACGCGCGGAGTCCGTTGCCCGCGACGGATATCCGGCCTACACGACGTCACCGGGCTGGCTCGGCTACTCCGACGAGAAGCTCGCGACGCTCGCCCGCCAGGCCCTCGCCGACGGCTTCGACATGATCAAGCTCAAGGTCGGCGGCAGCCTCGACGACGACGTGCGGCGGATGAAGCTCGCCCGCGAGGTCGTCGGCGACGAGGTGCGGGTCGCGGTCGACGCGAACCAGCGCTGGGACGTCGGCACCGCGGTCAGGTGGATGCGCGAGCTGGCACCGTACGACCCGTACTGGATCGAGGAGCCCACCTCACCGGACGACGTGCTGGCCCACCGCGCCATCGGCGAGGCGCTCGCCCCGATGAGGATCGCCACCGGCGAGCACGTGCAGAACCGCGTGGTGTTCAAGCAGCTGCTGCAGGCCGGAGCGATCGACGTGCTGCAGCTCGACGCCTGCCGGGTCGCCGGTGTGAACGAGAACATCGCGATCCTGCTGCTGGCCAAGAAGTTCGGCGTGCCGGTGTGCCCGCACGCCGGCGGTGTCGGCCTGTGCGAGCTGGTCAGGCACCTGTCGTTCTTCGACTACGTCGCCGTCTCCGGTGAGGTCGGCGAGCGGGTGATCGAGTGGGTCGACCACCTGCACGAGCACTTCCTCGACCCCGCCGTCGTCGAGAACGGCCGCTACCTGGCACCCACGGCGCCGGGGTTCTCCGCGCAGCTCAAGGACGAGACGCTCGTCGACTACGCGTACCCCGGAGGTCCCGTGTGGACGGAACTGGAGCGCGCGGATGACTGACTTCGAAGGCCTCGTCGCCGTCGTCACGGGCGGTGCGTCCGGCATCGGCCTCGCCACGGCGACCCTGCTGAGCAGCAGGGGAGCGACCGTCGCGGCGCTGGACCTCAACCCGGACGTGCCCGAGCCGCTCACCGGCATCCGCGCGGACGTCTCCGACGACGAGAGCGTGCGGGCCGCCGTCGACGAGGTCGTGCGGCGGTTCGGGCGCCTCGACGTGGTCGTGAACAACGCCGGCATCGGCGCCCAGGGCGACGTGGCCGGCAACTCCGACGAGGAGTGGCTGAAGGTCCTGAACGTCAACGTCCTCGGCATCGTCCGCGTCACCAGGGCCGCGCTGCCGCACCTGCGCAACTCGCCGGCAGCGGCGGTCGTGAACACCGGCTCGATCGCCGGGTGGTCCGGGCTGCCGCAGCGCGCCCTCTACTCGGCCAGCAAGGGGGCGGTGCACGCGGTGACCCTCGCGATGGCCGCCGACCACCTCCGCGAGGGCATCCGCGTCAACGCGGTCGCCCCCGGCACCGCGGACACCCCGTGGGTGGGCCGCCTGCTCGACTCGGCACCGGACCCGGCCGCCGAACGGGCCGCGCTGGAGGCCCGCCAGCCGCACGGCCGGCTCGTCTCCGCCGACGAGGTCGCGGGTGCGATCGCCTACCTGGCGAGCCCGCTGTCGGGTTCCACCGCCGGCACGGTCCTCGCCGTCGACGGCGGCATGTACGGCTTGCGCCTGCGTCCCCAGCAGCAATGAAAGGCAGCTCAACGATGAAGCGTCGCAACCTCACCGCCGCGGTGTGCCTCGCCCTCGCCGGTGCCCTGACACTGTCCGCCTGCGGCGGTGGCGGCGCCGGCGGTGCGGGAGCCGGTGGCGTCGGCCCGATCGGCGCCGACCACCCGCGCGCCGACACCGACTTCTGGAACTCCTACATCAAGTACTTCCCGGAGAAGGCCAAGGACCTCGGCGTCAACCTGCTCAACCCCACCAACTCGCAGAACAAGGTCGAGAACCTCGTCGCCAACGCCCAGTCGCTGCAGTCGCAGGGCGCCAAGGCGATCATCATGGCCCCGCAGGACACCGGTGCCATCGCGTCCACCCTGGACCGGCTGGAGAAGGCGAACATCCCCGTCGTCACCGTCGACACCCGCCCGGACAAGGGCAAGACCTACATGGTCGTGCGCGCGGACAACAAGGCCTACGGCGAGAAGGCCTGCAAGTTCCTCGGCGAGAAGCTGGGCGGCAAGGGCAAGGTCGTCGAGTTCCAGGGCGCGCTGTCGTCGGTCAACGGCCGCGACCGCTCCGAGGCGTTCGCCGCCTGCATGAAGGAGGACTTCCCCGGCATCACCGTGTTCGAGGAGCCGACCGACTGGGAGGGCGCCAAGGCGTCCGCGGCCCTGCAGACCCGGCTGAACCAGCACCCGGACATCAACGGCATCTACCTGCAGGCCGGCGGCGCGTTCCTCACCCCGACGCTGCAGGTGCTGCGGCAGAAGAACCTCATCGTCCCGCCGACGGACCCCAAGCACATCTTCATCGTCTCCAACGACGGCATCCCGCAGGAGCTGGAGGCGATCCGCAAGGGCGAGATCGACGCGACCGTCTCCCAGCCGGCCGACCTCTACGCGCAGTGGGCGCTCTTCTACGCCAAGGCCGCGGTCGAGGGCAAGACGTTCCAGCCGGGCAAGACCGACCACGACTCGACGATCGTCGACACCGGCGGCGGCCGCATGGAGGACCAGCTCGCGGCACCGCTGATCACCAAGGACAACGTCGACGACAAGGCCTTCTGGGGCAACCAGATCGGCGGATGAGCGAGCTCGCAGCCACCGCGCGTGGCGTCACCAAGCGGTTCGGCCGCACCCTCGCCTTGGACGACGTGGGCATCGAGGTCCGCGCCGGTGAGTCGCACGCGCTCGTCGGGCGCAACGGCGCCGGCAAGTCGACGCTGGTCTCCGTCCTGACCGGCATGCAGGTACCGGACGCGGGCGAGGTCGCGTTCTTCGGCGAACCAGCGCCCCCGGTCGCCGACCGGGCGGCCTGGCGGCGGCACGTCGCGTGCGTGTACCAGAGGTCGACGGTCGTGCCGGAGCTGTCGGTCGCCGAGAACCTGTTCATCAACCGGCAGGACCTCGGCGGCGGGCTGATCAGCTGGAAGAGGCTGCGCCGCGAGGCGGCCGAGCTGCTGGAGACCTACGACGTGGCGGTCCACCCGGACGCGCTGGTCTCGGCGCTGACCGTCGAGCAGCGGCAGCTCGTCGAGATCGCACGGGCGCTGTCGATCGGCTCGCGGTTCGTGATCCTCGACGAACCGACCGCGCAGCTCGACGGCCCGGCGATCGAGCGGCTGTTCGCGCGGATGCGGTCGTTGCAGGACAAGGGGGTGACGTTCCTGTTCATCTCCCACCACCTGCAGGAGGTCTACGAGGTCTGCCAGACGGTGACGGTCTACCGCGACGCGCGGCACGTCGTCACCGCACCGGTCGCGGAGATGTCGAAACCCGCCCTCATCGAGGCGATGACCGGTGAGGCGGGCGGGCTGAACGTGCCCAGCGGCGCCGACCGGCCGTCGTCGGCCGAAGCCGTGCTGACCGTGTCGGCGCTGAGCGGTGACGCGTTCTCGGACGTCACGCTGTCGGCGGCGCGCGGCGAGGTGATCGGCCTGGCCGGCAGCGCGTCGTCGGGCAAGCACGAGTTCGCCGAGACCGTCTACGGGCTGCGCAAACCGTCCGGGGGAACGATCTCGGTGGACGGAACCGCGGTGCGCGGCGGTGACGTGCCGTCGGCCCTGAAAGCCGGAATCGGTTGCGTGCCACGGGACCGGCACCACCAGGGGCTCGTGCTCGACCTGTCGATCGCGGAGAACGCGACGCTGAGCACCGCCGGCGCGTTCGTGTGGCCGCGGGCCCAGCGCGCGGCGGGGGCGACGGCGATCGCCTCCTACGACGTGAAGGCCGCGGGACCGGACCAGCCGGTGTCGGACCTGTCCGGCGGCAACCAGCAGAAGGTCGTGATGGCGCGCGCCCTCGCGGGCGACCCGGCTGTGCTGGTGCTGATCAACCCCACCGCGGGGGTCGACGTGAAGTCCAAGGAGTCGCTGCTCGGCGTCGTCGACGCACAGGCACGCCGGGGCAAGGCGGCGATCGTCGTGTCCGACGAGCTCGACGACCTGCGGGTCTGCGACCGTGTTCTGGTGATGTTCCACGGCCGGGTGGTGCGGGAGTTCGCCCGCGGCTGGCGCGACCAGGAGCTCATCTCTGCCATTGAAGGAATGAGTGCGGAATGACCAAGGCCATGACTCCGCCCGTCCCGGCGCCCACACCGCCCGGGAAGCAGAAGTTCCAGTTCGCGCGGTACCAGGACCTGGCGCTGGTCCCGGTGATCGTGCTGCTGCTGGTCGTCGGCTCTGTCCTGTCGCCGATCTTCCTCACCTCCGGCAACCTGATCGCCGTGCTGACCCAGCAGAGCGAGCTCTCGCTGCTGGTGCTGGGCCAGGCGATGATCCTGGTCGTCGGCAAGATGGACCTGTCGCTCGAGTCGACCGTCGGCCTCGCGCCCGCGCTGGCCGTCGCGTTGATCATTCCGGCGTCGTCCGGCGGCCTCGGCGTCGGCCTGGCGGCCTGGCTGGCACTGCCGCTGTGCCTGCTGATCGGGGTCGTGATCGGCGGCCTGAACGGGTTCCTCATCCTCAAGGTCGGTCTGTCCGGGTTCATGGTGACCCTGGGCATGCTGACCATGCTGCGCGGCCTGCAGCTCGCGATCACCGAGGGCAAGTCGCTGATCGACGTGCCGGAGTCGTTCCTGTACCTGGGTTCCACGACGTGGCTCGGGCTGCCGGCGGCGGTGTGGATCTGCATCGTCTGCTACGCCGCGGGGATCTTCGTGCTGAAGTACCTGCGCGCCGGGCGGTCGCTGTACGCCATCGGCGGCAACTCCGAGGCGGCACGCGCGGCCGGCATCCGGGTCGACCGGGTGGTGTGGCTGGTGCTGGTCATCGGCTCGGTGCTCGCGGTCGTCGCGGGCATCCTGATGACCGGACGCCTCGGCTCCGTCGCCGCGACGCAGGGCGAGGGCATGATCTTCCAGGTCTTCGCGGCCGCGGTGATCGGCGGGATCTCGTTGCAGGGCGGCAAGGGCACGCTGTTCGGCGCGCTGTCGGGCGTGCTGATGCTGGGGCTCGTGGAGCAGATCCTGCGGCTGCAGGGCGTGTCCGGGTTCTACATCAAGGCCTCGTACGGCGCGGTGATCATCCTCGCGCTGATCGTGACCAGGTTCGCCACCGGCCAGAAGCAGGAGTGACGCCCGTGAAGGTGCCCGTTTCCCGTCTCGGCTTCGGTGCCGCGCCGATCGGCAACCTCTACCGGGAGGTGTCCGACGCTGAGGCCTTCGGCGCGGTCGAAGCCGCCTGGCAGACCGGTGTCCGCTACTTCGACACAGCGCCGCACTACGGCCTCGGCCTGTCCGAACGCCGCCTCGGCGTGGCGCTGTCCGGCCGCCCGCGTGACGGGTACGTGCTCTCCACGAAGGTCGGGCGGGTGCTGGAACCGTTCGACGGCACCGGGATGGACGACGAGGGTTTCGCGGTGCCGCGCCACTTCCGGCGGATTCGCGACTACTCGGCCGACGGTGTCCTGCGGTCTCTTGAGTCCTCTTTGGAGCGTTTGGGGACCGACCGGGTGGAGATCGTCTACATCCACGACCCGGACGAGCACTGGGACGCGGCGTTCGGCGAGGCGTACCCGGCGCTGGAGTCGTTGCGGTCGCAGGGGGTCGTGGGTGCCATCGGCGTCGGCATGAACCAGTGGGAGATGCCGGAGCGGTTCGTCCGCGAGACCGACATCGACGTGGTGATGCTGGCCGGCCGGTACACGCTGCTGGAACAGCCCTCGCTGCCCACGTTCCTGCCGCTGTGCCTTGAACGCGGCGTGTCCGTGGTGGCGTGCGGTGTCTTCAACTCCGGCTTGCTGTCGAAGCCGGTCGTGCCGGCGGACGCCAGGTACAACTACGAGGAGGCGCCGCCGGAGCTCGTGGCACGCGCCCGCGCCATCGCCGAGGTGTGCGGGCGGCACGGCGTGACGCTGCCCGAGGCGGCGATCCAGTTCGCCCTCGGCCACCCCGCCGTCGTGTCGGTCGTGATCGGCGCGCGCACGGCCGAGCAGATGACCGCGAACAGCGCGTACTTCTCGGCGTCGATCCCGGCCGGGGTGTGGGAGGAGCTGAAGTCCGCGGGCCTGCTCGGTGCCGAGGTGCCCACGCCGTGACCGGGTCCGCGCCCCCTAGGCGAACAACGCCTTCAGCTCGTCGACCAGCTGCGGCGTGGCCTCGGCGAGCGGCTCCCGCACCGGACCCGCGGGCAGCCCGAGCAGGGTGAGCGCCGCCTTGACCGCCACGGCACCCGGCTCGCGCGTCATGATCGCCGTGATCACCGGCAGCAGCGCCTGGTGCCGGCGCAGCGCCTCCTTGTTGTCACCCTCGTCGTAGGCGTCGAGCATCGCCTTGATCTCGTTGCCGACGACGTGCCCGACGGTGCTGACCGTGCCGACGCCACCGATCGAGTACAGCGGCAGGATCAGCTCGTCGTTGCCCGAGTAGTAGTCGAGCCCGGTCTCGGCGATGACCCTCGCGGTCGCCAGCAGGTCGACCTTGCAGTCCTTCACGCCCACGATCCGCGGGTGCTCGGCCAGCCGCAGCAGCGTCTCGGTGTCGATCGCGGTGGCCGTGCGGCCGGGGATGTCGTAGAGCAGCGCCGGCAGCCCGGACGCGTCCGCCACCCGCCGGAAGTGGTTCTCGACGCCCTCCTGCGTGGGCTTGCTGTAGTAGGGCGTCACGACCAGCAGCCCGTGCGCGCCGTTCTCCTCAGCCTGCCGCGCGAGCTCAATGGTGTGGCGGGTGGAGTTGGTCCCCACACCCGCGATGACGTGCGTCCGGTCACCGACCGCCTCGCTGACGGCCCTGATGACCCGCGCCTTCTCGCTGTCGGTGGTGGTCGGCGCCTCACCGGTCGTCCCGTTGACGACCAGCCCGTCCGCACCACCCCTGTCGACGAGGTGCGCCGCCAGCTCCTGCGCACCCCCGAGGTCCAGGTCACCGTCAGGGGTGAACGGGGTGACCATCGCTACCAGCACTCGTCCGAACATGCCTCCAGCGTGGCTCTAGTTTTCGCGAAGTTCCAGTTAGAAGTTCTGCCCGGAACGTTAAGCTGAGCTTTGTGTTGGACGTACGGCGCTTGAGATTGCTCCACGCCCTGTCGGTCCACGGCACGGTCACCGCGGCCGCCGAGGCCCTGCACGTGACCTCGCCCGCGGTCTCCCAGCAGCTCGCCGCACTGGAACGCGAGGCCGGCGTGGCCCTGGTCGAACGGGCGGGCCGCCGGCTGACGCTGACCCGCGCCGGCCACGTGCTCGCCGCGCACACCCAGCTCGTCCTCGACCAGCTGGCAGCGGCCGAAGCCGACCTCGCCTCCCTGCGCACCTCGGTCTCCGGCGTGGTCCGCATCGGCGCGTTCGTGTCGGTGGCCGCGTTGCTCCCACGCGTGATCCAGCTGCTGCGCTCGGCACACGGGTCCGATGTGGACCTGTTCGTGCACGAGATGGAACCCGAGTCGTCACTGCCCGCGTTGCGGCGCGGCGACGTCGACATCGCCGTCATCCACTCGTACAACATCATGCCGCGCACGCTGCCCGAGTCCTGCGAGTCCCACGAGATGTTCGTGGAACCGGTGAACGTGGCCCTGCCGCTGTCAGACCCGTTGGTGCAGCAGGATTCTGTGGACCTCGCACTGCTGGCGGACCGCCCGTGGATCATGCCGCGCACCGACGCGTCGTGCCACGAGCTGACCCAGCGGGCCTGCGGTGCGGCCGGGTTCGTGCCGCGGGCACAGGCCTACTGCGACGACTTCGGTGTCATGTGCGGGTTGGTCGAAGCCGGTCTCGGGGTGGCGTTGGTGCCCTCGGTGGCGCGGCGGCCCGGGGTGGCGTTGCGGCCGTTGAAGCAGCAGGTGTTCCGCACGGTGTCGGCGGTGGTGCGCAAGCGGGCGGACGGGCAACCGGCGGTGCGGGTGGTGCTGGAGCAGCTACGCCAGGTCTGACAGCCACTGCTCCACGCCGGCCACGTGCACCGTCGACCAGCTGCGCGCCAGCTCCGGCTGGTGCGCCGCGAGCGCGTCCACGATCGCGCGGTGCTCGGCGACCGTGCGGTCCACGGCGTTCGACTGGGTGATGCCGCGCCAGATCCGCACCCGGACCGTGGGACCGGCGAGGGTGTCGAGGAGTTGCGCGAGGTAGGCGTTGCCGGAGCACTGGGCGATGGCGCGGTGGAACTCCAGGTCGTGCTCGACCAGCTCCTCGACGGACTTCGCCTGCTCGGCGGCGTCGCACAGGGTCCGCAGCTTCACGACCTCGTCCGGGTCGATGCGCTGGGCGGCCATCGCGGCCGCGGCGGGTTCGAGGATGCGGCGGACCTGGAGGACCTCCAGCACCGAATCTTCGCCGCGGTGCAGGTCGAGGACGAACGAGAGCGCGCCCAGCAGGTCGTCCGCGCGCAGCGACGAGACGTAGGTGCCGTCGCCCTGGCGGACGTCGAGCACCCGGACGAGCGACAGCGCCTTGACGGCCTCGCGCAGCGAGTTGCGCGAGAGACCGAGGCGTTCGGCCAGGTCAGCCTCCCGCGGGAGACGGTCGCCCGGCTTCAGCTCGCCGGACACGATCATCTCCTTGACGCGCAGGATCGCATCGTCGGTGACTGCCACAGCACCCTCAACTCGTCGTAGACCTCGGATGTCTGACACCAGTATGCGTCACCTCCGATCACCCACACGGGTCCCGGTAAACATGACGCTCATTCACTCACTGTTTTGTGGGATGGTTATCTACTAACGACACGTGACGCGGACCCCCGTTGTCGCCATAATGGTCTGGACCATTCAAGGAGGGATCTTGGACGCCGTTGTCGCAGCACCGCGCGCTTTGCTCGGTCGCACGATCGTCGGTCCTGCCTCGGTGCGGATCAGGGACGGCCGCATCGTCGAGGTGACCACCGGTGAAGCTCCACCCGGCGCGGAGGTCCTATCCGACGGCCTGCTCACACCGGGTCTGGTCGACGTCCAGGTGAACGGCGCCGTCGGCGTCGACTTCGCCGAGGTGGACGCCGCCGGCATGCGCTCGGTCGCAGCAGCACTGCCAGCCACGGGTGTGACCCGCTTCCTGCCCACGTTGATCACCGCACCGGTCGACGTGGTCATCCGCCAGGCCCGCGCCGTGCTGGCCGCCTCGGCCGCACTGCCCGACGGGGTGGGCGCACGTCCCCTCGGCGTGCACCTCGAGGGGCCGTTCCTGTCACCGAAACGGGCGGGCGTGCACGACCCGTCGTTCATGGTCGAGCCTGGTCCCGACCAGATCGACGCGCTCCTGAACGACGACGCCCTGCGCAGGGCGCTGCGCATGGTGACCCTGGCACCCGAACAGCCCGGCGGCTTCGAGGCGATCCGCCGCCTGGTCGACGCCGGGGTGCTCGTGGCCGTCGGCCACTCCGACGCCACCGGCGAACAGACCCGCGCCGCCGCCGACGCGGGTGCCCGCATGGTGACGCACCTGTTCAACGCCCAGCGCCCCCTCGGCCACCGCGAACCCGGCGTACCCGGCGTCGCCCTGGTCGACGACCGCTTCACGCTGGGCCTGATCGCCGACCTGGCCCACGTGGGCCCGGACGTGTGCCGCCTCGTGTTCAACGCGGCCGGCGCACGGGTGGCCCTGGTGACCGACGCCGTGGCCGCGGCGGGCATGCCCCCCGGCCGCTACCACCTCGGCGGCGCGGACGTCCTCCTCACCGAGGACGGCGTGCCCCGCTCCCCCGAGGGCACGATCGCGGGCTCGGCGCTGACGCTGGACCGCGCCGTGCGCAACATCGTGTCCGTCGGCGTACCCGCGGCGGACGCGCTGGCCTCGGCGACGATCGTGCCGGCCGAGGCGATCGGCGAGTCCGGGCTCGGGCGGCTGGCGCCGGGGGCCGTGGCCGACCTCGTGTGGTGGGACGACGAGCTGCGGCCCAGGAAGGTGTGGGTCGACGGGGAGGTCGTGTTCGACGCCGCGGTGCCGGTTGCGCCCGTTGCTCCCGTCGGGGCGGTGGGGTACGCGACCGCTGGGCAGTAGGCCCGGTTCGTGGCGGCCGGGTTCGTGGGGCTGAGGGGGATCGTCTGCTGAGGCGGCGGTCCCCCTGGCCGTTTCCGGGCCGGTTTCGAGGCGTGGAGCTCCGGCGCTTCTCACCTCCGGCGCTCCTCACCTCCGGCTCGACCCACGGGCAACGCCCCCTCCGCGCGCTTCCATACCTGCGGGCGCAGGAACGGGTGTGTTTCGGACACCTACAAGACGAGCCCAGGCGTGGATCAGGACAAGCTTCACCCGTTCGAGTGGCGCCGACCAGGTCCCAAGCACGAAAAGGCCGCCCGGAGCGAAAGCCCCGGACGGCCGATCGAGCCAGCAGAACGAAGAACCCCTAGAGGGTGCGCGTCACCTTGTTCAGCCCCCGCGGGCTGTCCGGGTCACCACCGCGCGCCAGGGCCAGGCCGTGGGCCAGGCGCTGCACCGGCAGGATCTCCAGGACCGGTGCGACCTCCTCGGCCGTCTCCGGGATGGCGATCGACAGGGTCGCGCCGACCTTCTCGGAGGCGGAGCCCACGGCGACCACGTCGGCGCCGCGCTGGTGGACCACGTCCAGGGCATCGCGCAGTGAGTCGCCGCCCTTGCCCAGCGAGGTGATCGCGAGGACGGCGGTCTCGCCGTCGACGGCGGCCACCGGGCCGTGCAGGAGGTCGGCGCCGGAGTAGGCGCGGGCGGCCAGGTAGGAGGTCTCCGCCAGCTTCAGGGAGGCTTCCAGGGCCGTGGCGTAGGAGTAGCCGCGGCCCGTGGTGAGCACGCGGTCGACGAAGCGGTAGCGGCGGACCGCCTCCTCCACGGTCGGAGTGGAGGCGTCCAGCGTCACCTGGGCCAGGTCGCCCAGGGGGGCCGCTGCCGCGCCGTTGCCGCCGCGGACGGCGTCGATCAGCAGGTACAGGGCCAGCAGGGTGGCCGAGTAGGTCTTGGTGGCGGCCACCGCGTGTTCGACGCCGGCCGAGACGTCCACCGAGAGCTCGGCGGCCGCGTTCAGCGGGGAGGTGGCGGTGTTCGTCACCGCCACGGTGAGGGCGCCGCGGCGGCGTGCGGAGGCGGTGACCTCCAGCAGGTCGGGGGAGCCGCCCGACTGCGACACCGTCACCAGCAGCACGTCGCGCAGGTCGGGCTCCGCGCCGTACAGGGTCGTGGTGGACGCGGAGACCAGGCCCGCTGGCAGCTGCAGCAGGATCTCGGTCAGGTACTTCGCGTAGATGGCCGCGTGGTCGCTCGAACCGCGCGCCGCGAACAGCACGAAACGAGGTGCGCGCTCCCGGATGACGGCGGCCACCTCAGCCACTGACGACCGGGACGCGTAGAGGGACGAGAAGATCGACGGCTGGGCCGCGATCTCCGCGGCCATGTGCTGGCCGGGCTGGGGCGTGGTCATGTCGTGCCTTTCAGGATCAGCTCGGCCGCGGCCCGGAGGCTCACCCGAGAACCGCCGTGGGTGTCGATGCGGGCGACGCTGCCCAGGTCGGGACCCGGCACGCCGGTTTCGACGTGCACCACGTCCAGGCCCAGATTAGTTAAGTTAGTTACCAGTTGTCGAGCGCTGGTGTGGCGGTGGGCGTCGCGCGTCACCACCACGATCGTGCGCTTGCCGGCGGCGCTCGCAACTTCTTCGGCCGAGATGTCGCGGGCCGCGATCACCTCGGTGCCCGGCAGGACCTCGCTCAGGTACGGACCGAGGCCCCACGGGACGTCGCCGACCGCGATCGACGGGTCCACCACCAGGTCGACGACGACCGGGTCCGCACCAACACCGACGCGACCGCGGACCGAGACAGCGCGTCGAGCGGCCGTGAGGCCGATCTCGGCGTCGTGCGCGTCCACGGTCGACGGCGGCAGGCCGAGTGCCAGCGACCGGGCCGCTGCCTGGGCCAGGCGCTCCTCCGACAGCTCACCGGACCGCACCGCGGCGACGATCGAGTCGATCAGCCACTGGATCTCCGCGTCGTCGAGCGGGATGCCGCCCAGGCACAGCGCGTCGACGCCCGCGGCCAGTGCCTTCACCGCACCCACCGCCAGGTCGCCGCCGACGGCCTTCATGTCCAGGCCGTCGGTGATCACCGCGCCGGTGAAGCCGAGCTCGCGGCGCAGCAGGTCGATCGCGTGCTTGTTCAACGTCACCGGCGCGCTGCCCCACTCGGGGATCACGAGGTGGCCGGTCATGATCGACCGCACCCCCGCGTTCACCGCCGCGCGGAACGGCACCAGCTCGACCTCGCGCAGCTGCTGCTCGGTGCGCGGCAGCACCGGGAGCTGCTCGTGCGAGTCCTCAGTGGACGCACCGTGACCGGGGAAGTGCTTGGCGCACGCCGCGACACCGACGGCCTGCAGGCCCTCCACCCACGCGGCGACGTGCCGTGCGGCGAGCACCGGGTCCGAGCCGAACGCCCGCACGCCGATGATCGGGTCGTCGAGCGTCAGCACCAGGTCCGCCGACGGCGCCAGGTTCAGCGAGATGCCGCACCGGGCCAGCCGCGCGCCGATCGAGGCGGCCACGGACCGGGTCAGGTCGAGGTCGTCCGCCACGCCCAGGGCGTAGTTGCCGGGCACCTCGGACCCGTGGCCCGCGTCGAGGCGGGTGACGTCGCCGCCCTCCTCGTCGATGCCGATCACCACGTCCGGCCGCGCCGAGCGCAGCTGCGCGCACAGCGAGGTCACCTGGTCGTCGGAGACGACGTTGCGGCCGAACAGGACCACCCCGCCGAGACCGTCAGCGACCCGCCGCACCAACCAGTCGGGGGCGGTCGTTCCGTGAAAACCGGGCAGCAGAACGGCAGCGGCCAACTGATCCACGCGTCATCCCTTCACTGCACCGGCGGTGACGCCGGCGACCATCTTGCGCTGGACGATGAGGAAGAACACCAGCGCGGGCACCGTGAACAGCACGGAGGCGGCCATCGCGCCACCCCAGTCGGTGCCGAACGCCGTCTGGAAACCGGACAGCCACACGGGCAGCGTCTCGCTGTCCTGGCTGCGGATCAGCACCTTGGCGAACAGGAACTCGTTCCACGCCGTGATGAACGCGAACACCGAGGTCGCCACGAGACCGGGGCCGAGCAGCGGCAGCGTCACCTTCTGGAACGCCTTCCACCGACCGCAGCCGTCGACCATGGCGGCTTCTTCGAGCTCGATCGGGATGCCGTTGACGAACCCGCGCAACGTCCACGCGCAGAACGGCAGCGTCACCGCGAAGTACACGAGGACCAGCGACGACAGGTGTTCGTAGAGCTGCAGGTCCCGCATCATCAGGAACATCGGGATCAGCAACGCCTCGAACGGCGCCATCTGCGCGACCAGCATCAGCAGCACGAAGCCCTTGCGGCCGCGGAACGCGAACCGCGACATGGCGACCGCCGCGGTGATGCCGACGACGATCGCGGCGAGCACCGCGGTCAGCGTCACCAGGAGGCTGTTGCCCAGCGACGACAGGAACCCCGGCTTCGTCCACGCGGTGACGAAGTTCGTGAACGTCACCGCGAGCGGGACGAGGTCGTAGTCCGATGTGATCGTCGAGCCCTTGGGCTTCAACGCCGTCGTGATCATCCAGTACGTCGGGAAGAGGAAGAACAGGGCCAGCACGAGGCCGACGACGTTGGCCGCGGACTTCTTGAGCATCAGATCTTCCCCTCCTCGGTCTGCAGCAGCTTGCGCAGGTACTGGAACGTGATCAGGCCCAGGATGACCATCATCAGCACGGAGATCGCGGCCGCGACGCCGAAGTGGCTCTTCGCGATGCCCTCCAGGTACTGCAGCACCGGCAGCGTCGTGCTCTGCCCGCTGGGACCGCCCTCGCGGAACACCCAGATCTGGGCGAAGACCTTGAAGTCCCACAGCGTCGACAGGAACGTCACCATCATCAGCAGCGACTTGATCTCCGGCCACGTCACCGCGCGGAACGTCTGCCACGGGGAGGCGCCGTCGATGCCCGCCGCCTCGTAGAGGTCGCGCGGGATGCCGATGAGCCCGGCGTACAGGGAGAAGGCGAGGAAGGGGATCGCCTGCCAGACGATCAGCAAGCCGACGACGGACAGCGTCGACGAGCCGGAGGAGAACCACGAGTAGCCGGCGAACGAGTCGAACCCGAGCTGCACCAGCGTCTTGTTCAGGATGCCGTAGTTCTGGTCGAACATCCACTGGTAGACCGTGGTGGACGCCAGGATCGGCATCGCCCACGCGCAGAGCATCGCGATCTGCAGCGCGATCCGCACCCACGGCGTCAGCACGCGCATCAGCAGGGCGATGCCCAGGGCCGCGCCCACCGACGTCACGACGACGGACACGGTGAACACGACGGTGCGCAGCGAGACTTCCCAGAAGCGCTCGTCCTGCAGCACGGTCGCGTAGTTGTCGAGGCCGGTCCACACGATCTCGCCGCGGACCAGCTCACCGAGGTTGAGCTGGCGGAAGCTCGTCACGAACACCGAGACGACCGGCCAGCCGATCAGCCAGAGGATCGCGAGGAGTGCGGGGGCCAGCAGCAGGTAGGGCAGCGCCCGGTCGAAGGCGCCGCCCCGGTGGCGGCGCTCGCGCGCCCCACCCGTCACGGCAGGCGGCAGCGCCGGCGGGATGTTCCCGGCCGGCGCTGCCGTTTCGGTCGTCTTGACGGCCGTCATCTCGGCTGGGCTATCCCATGGCCTTGGTGACGGCGTCGCTCGCGTCCTTCGTCGCCTGGTCGAGCGACTTCGCACCCGTCAGGTACGCGGTGAGCGCGTCCTTCAGCGGGTTCTGGCCCGCCTCGACGGCCGCCCACTTCGGCGTCACCGGGGTGACCTTGCCGTTGGGGGACGAGGCCGCCATGGCCTTGCCGATCGCGTTGGTCTCGAGCTTCGCGGTGTCCTTCGAGGTACCGGGGACCGCACCGCCCTCGGCGAGCATGTCCTGGTACTTCTTGGACGACAGCAGCGCCAGGTACTTCTTCGCCGCGTCCGCGTTCTTGCTGGACGCCGGGATCGCGAGGTTCGAGCCGCCGAGGAACACGGGCGCGGCGGAGCCGGCCTTCTTCGACGGGATCGGGAACGCCGAGGTCTTGTCCTTCAGCTCCGGCTTGGCCTTGACGGCACCGGCGAGCTCCCACGGGAGACCGACCATCATGCCGACGTTGCCCGTGCCGAAGACCTCCATCTGCTGGGGCTTCGCCTCGTCGATGTCAGCCGGGACCTTCTTGACGGCCGAGGCGTCGTACAGCGCCTTGTAGGCCTCGAAGCCCGCCTTGGCCTGCGCGGAGTCGAGCGTGCTCGTCCACTTGCCGCCGTCCTGCTTGGCGACGTCGCCGCCCTCGTCCCAGATGAGCGAGAGCAGGAAGTACCAGGACTGACCCGGCAGGTACAGGGCCTGGAAGTCCGGGTTGGCCGCGTTCGCGGCCTTCAGCTTGGTGATCGCGTCGATCCACTCGGCCCGCGAGGTCGGCGGCTGCGCGATGCCGGCCGCCTGGAACAGGTCCGTGCGGTAGATGACGGTGCGGTTCGCGGCGTAGAACGGCACACCGTACTGCTTGCCGTTCATCGTGAGCGAGTCCTTGAGACCGCCGAGCCACTCGGCGTCGTTGAACTGCTTCGCGTCCGCGGTGAGGTCGGCCAGCGTGCCCTGGTCGGCGAAGCTCGCCGTCTGGGTGTTGCCGAGCTCGATGACGTCCGGGGGCGTGCTGCTGGCCAGTGCCGTGGTCAGCTTCTCCTGGATGCCGGTCCACTTCTGGACCTCGTACTTGACCTTGACGCCGTTCGCGCTCTCGAACTCCTTGTTCAAGGCGTCGGTCAGAGTTGCCGGCGCGGAGCCGTCCATGAGCCACACGGTGATCTCTTTGGACTCCGTGCCGCTACCGCTGTTCGTGCTCGTGCCACATCCGGACACGGCCACTGCCAGTGCGGCGGCACCAGCAGCGAGTCCTCTCCAGCCCTTCACAGTCGCGCCCTTTCAGCAAGCCCGGCCCCTCGGCCGGAACGCCCAAGTGGTGTAGACCAATGCGGAACAGCGTGTGCCGCGTCACCCCTCCTGTCAAGCGCGTTGCCAAAGCGTTGCGGAGTCCTCGGACCTTTTTTGAGTCGAATGGCGGGGGTTCGGACGCGCGGGAGGACCCGGACAGGGCATCCTTGTGGGGCGTGACATGGAGTGCGAGGAGGAGGCCATGCTGGAGACGACGCCTGCATCAGGCGTGGACGCCAGGACGCGTGCGCAACGCGAACCCAAGTACTGGGGTCTCAAGCGGCACCTGCTCGACCTGCTGAGGGCGCTGCCGCCCGGTTCACCCATCCCCACGGAACGGTCGCTGGCCGCGGAGTTCGACGTCTCCAGGACCACGGTCCGCCAGGCGCTCGCCGAGCTGACGGTCGAGGGGCGGCTGCTCCGGGTGCAGGGCAAGGGCACCTTCGCGGCCGAACCGAAGGTCGCCCAGAGGTTGCAGCTGTCTTCGTACACAGAGGACATGCGCGCCCAGGGCCGCGTGCCGTCGTCCAAGCTCATCGAGGCCTCGGAGATGCCGGCGGAGGCGGAGCTCGCCCGGTACCTGGGCGTGCGCCCCGGTGCCAAGGTGCTGCGCCTGCACCGGCTGCGCCTGGCCGACAACGAGCCGATGGCCATCGAGACGACCCACCTCGCGCTGGGCCGGTTCCGCGGCCTGCGCCGCTACCTGGCGCCCGGTGCCTCGCTGTACCAGGTGCTGTCCGACCGGTTCGGCGTCGAGATGGGCCACGCGGAGGAGACGATCGAGACGGCGCTCGCCTCGCCCGAAGAGGCAGAGTTGCTCGGGGCGGACATCGGCCTGCCGATGCTGCTGCTGTCGCGGCACTCGTTCGACACCGAGGGCAACCCGATCGAATGGGTGCGCTCGGTCTACCGGGGCGACCGCTACAAGTTCGTGGCCACGCTGAACAGGCCGTCTTGATCGGCGGGGCATGATCGCCTGGGGCACGCCGCGCGCCCGCGCGGTGCTGGCCACGACGATCCTCGGCTCCGGCATGGCGATGCTCGACGGCACGATCGTCAACGTCGCCCTGCCCCGCATCGGCGCCGAGCTCGACGCGTCCGTGACCGACCTGCAGTGGATCCTCAACGGCTACCTGCTGGCGCTGGCCTCGCTGATCCTCGTCGCCGGCTCGCTCGGCGACCGCTTCGGCCGCCGCCGCGTCTACGTGACCGGCGTCGTCTGGTTCGGCGTGGCGTCACTGCTGTGCGGCGTCGCCTGGAGCGTCCCGGTGCTGGTCGCGGCCCGTGTGCTGCAGGGCGTGGGCGCGGCGCTGCTCACGCCCGGCGCGCTCGCGATCCTGCAGTCGTCGTTCAACCGGGAGGACCGCTCGCGTGCGATCGGCGCCTGGTCGGGCCTGTCCGGCGTGGCCACGGCGATCGGCCCGTTCGTCGGCGGGCTGCTGGTGCAGGCCTGGTCGTGGCGGCTCGCGTTCCTGGTCAACCTGCCGGTGGCGGCCCTGTGCGTGTACCTCGCGCTGCGGTCGGTGCCGGAGTCGCGCGACGAGACGGCGGGGCACCCCCACTACCTCAGCGCGGTCGTCGGAGCCGCGGGGCTCGCGCTGCTGACCGGCGGCCTGGTCGAGCAGTCCTACCCGGTCGCGGCCCTCGGGCTGGTGGCCATGATCGCGTTCGGCGTGGTCCAGGCGCGCTCGCACGACCCGCTGGTGCCGCCGGAGCTGTTCCGCGACCGCACGTTCCTGGTCGCGAACCTGCTGACGTTCCTGGTCTACGCGGCACTGGGTGGCGTGATGGTGCTGCTCGTGCTCCAGCTGCAGGTGTCGCTGGGCTACTCGCCGACGGCGTCGGGCCTGGCCAGCGTGCCGATCACGATCATCATGCTGCTGGCGTCGTCGACCTCGGGCAAGATCGCCCAGCGCTTCGGCCCGCGCGTGCAGCTCGTCGCCGGACCGGTCGTGGTGGGCCTGGGCATGCTGCTGCTGCGCAGCGCCCAGCCCGGTGCGGGCTACCTCACCGGCGTGCTGCCCGGCGTGCTGGTGTTCGGCCTCGGCCTGGCCGCCGTGGTCGCGCCGGTCACCGCGACCGTGCTGGCCTCGGCACCCGACCACCACGCGGGCGTCGCGTCGGGCGTGAACAACGCCGTGGCGCGCACCGGCAGCCTGCTCGCGATGGCCGTGCTGCCGGCCGCCGTGGGCATCACGGGCGAGGGCTACGCGGACCCCGCGGTCATGACCTCGGGCTGGCGGATGGCGCTCGTGCTGTGCGCGGTGGCGGCCATCGTCGGCGGCCTGCTCGCGCTCGGCGTGGACAACCGGGTGCTGGCCACCGACCACGAGCAGCCGGACAACCCGCACCCCGGCGACTGCCTGCACTGCGGCGTCGAGGGACCGCCGACGCACATCCGCTCAGGTGGCGAGAAGGCGAGCCAGTAGCGCGGGGTCGACGTTGCCGCCGGACACGACGGCGACCCCGCCCCCGCCCAGCCTGGCCTGGGCGGCCACGGCGACCGCACCGCTCGGCTCCGCGACCAGCCTGGCCCGCCTGGCCAGGTCCGCCACCGTCGCGAGGATCTCGTCCTCGGTCACCGTCACCACGTCGTCGACGTACCGGCTGATGTGCGCCCAGGTGAGTTCGGACGGCTCGTCGCGCAACGCGTCGGCGATCGTCTCCGCACGGGCCACGGGGTCCCAGCGCACCAGCTCACCGGCCCTGAACGAGTCCGCGACGTCCGCCGCGAGCGCCGGCTCAGCGCCGACCACCCGGACGTCCGGCTTGATCGCCTTCACGACCGTCGCCACACCGGAGATCAGCCCGCCACCGGACATCGGCACCACCACGGTGTCCACCGACGGCAGGTCGGCGAGGACCTCCAGCCCGATCGTGCCCTGACCGGCGATCACGTCGGGGTGGTCGAACGGCGGGATCAGCACCGCACCGCGTTCGGCGACGAGCTCCCGCGCCCGCCGCACCCGCTCGGTGATCCCGACGATGAACACCTCCGCGCCCAGCGCCCGCGTCGCCGCGACCTTCACCTCGGGCGTGTTCGACGGCATCACGATCGCCGCGGGCACCCCGTGCAGCCGGGCGGCGTAGGCGACGGCCTGCGCGTGGTTGCCGCTGGAATAGGCCACCACGCCGCGCGAGCGGTCCTCCAGCAGCGCCAGCGCGTTGAGCGCACCGCGCAGCTTGAAGGCGCCGATCGGCTGCAACGACTCCGGTTTCAGCCACCCCCGGCCGAACGGCAGCAGGGGCGTGCGCACCACGTGCGGTGCGATCCGCTCCGCCGCCGCCAGGACGTCTGGGAGCGCGATCATCCGAGGATCGACGCGAGCAGGGCCGGTTCGACGTTGCCGCCCGACACCACCGCGACGGTCTTGCCCTCCGGCAGCGACCGGTTCAGGTGGGCCGCGACGACGGTGGCACCGGACGGCTCCGCCACGGTCCGGGTGCGGCGCGCGATCTGCCGCACGGCGTCGCGGATCTCGTCCTCGGACACCGTGACGATGTCGTCCACGTACTCCTTGATGTGCGCCCACGTCAGCTCCGACGGCTCCGCGCGCAGGCCGTCCGCCGACGTGCGGGCACGGTCGTGCGCGTCCCACCGCACCAGCTCGCCCGCCTTGAGCGACGCGGCCGAGTCACCGGCCAGCTCCGGCTCGACACCGATCACGCGGGCGTTGGGGCACAACGCTTTCACGGCCACCGCGACACCGGAGACCAGCCCGCCGCCGCTCACCGGCACCAGCACCGTCGCCACGTCCGGCAGGTCCTCGCAGATCTCCAGGCCGACCGTGCCCTGCCCGGCGATCACGTCGAAGTGGTCGAACGGCGGGATCAGCGTGGCCCCGCGCTCCTCGACCAGCTCCGCCGCGCGCGACTCCCGTTCGGTGATGCCGACGACGAACACCTCGGCGCCGTGCGCGCGCGTCGCGTCGATCTTGAGCTGTGGCGTGTTCTCCGGCACCACGATCGCCGCCGTCATGCCGAGCGTCTTCGCCGCGTAGGCGACCGCTTGCGCGTGGTTACCGCTGGAGTACGCCACGACACCGCGCGCACGTTCCTCAGAAGGTATGCGGGACAACGCGTTCACCGCGCCGCGCTGCTTGAACGCGCCGATCGGCTGGAGGTTCTCCGGCTTGATCCACAGCGAGGAGTCGAAGGCCAGCAACGGGGTGCGGACGACGTGGGGGGCGATCGCGGCGGCGGCCGCGCGGATGTCCTCGATGGTCACCAGGCGCATGTGTCGATGATGCACGTCACCGGCGCACAACCGGTGAACTGTGCCCAACGTCCCACGTGTGTCATGGCTGATAAGGAGAAGATCACCCCCGTCAAGCTCGTCGCGAGCGTGCTCGCCGCCGTCACCGCGGCCGTGCTGAGCCTGCGCCTCAACGTGGTCGGCACGATCATCGGCGCGGTCCTCGCGAGTGTCGTCACCACCGTGGGAGCGGTGCTCTACCAACGGTCCATGGAGCGCGAGAAGCGCTGGCAGGTCGTCGCCGTCGGCGGTCTGCTCGCGTTCGTCGTCGCGGTCCTCGCCGTCACGAGCGTCCAGCTCGTCTCCGGCACACCCGGCGGCACCGGTCCGGCGGAGCAGAAGGTCGAGCCGTCGACGTCCGCGGAACCGCAGAAATCGGTCAACCGCACCGAAAACAACCCGCCGCCGGCCACCGAGACGGTCACCGTCTCACCGCCTCCGGGCACGTCCGGACGGTCGTCCGCCGAAAGCACCACGACCACTGCGCCGACCACCACGACGACAGGCTCGCCACCGCCCGCTGACGGCTCGACGCCTGTTCCAACGGGCGACCCCATTCGGTGATCACGTCACTACGTTGAGCGATAGTTAACTGTCAATTGCTACGCACCGCAGTTGATCTGTCGTGAGCTGTGACACACTTCGTCCACAGTCGGGTTCGGGCGTCATAGATAACAGGCCCGTAACGTCACTCGAACGGGCGAAAGTTTAGCTCCGAAAGAGACCGAAGGAGGGCGCGATGAGGCTCGTGGAAGGACCACTGGAGCGCAGTGCCCTCGGCCGAGAGGCCACGCGGAAGGAAGTGGGAGGGGTGGGGCGACCCCTGCCGCCGCCCCACCACCCGTCCCCCTAGAGCCCCCGAGAGAAGGTCCCTGCAACCGATCTCTCGGGTTCCCCTGCACCCGAAAGTGAGGGAGACGTCTTGATGAACCGCACGAGTGCGGCCCGTGTAACCGGTGCCGTTCTGCTCGCCACCGGAGTCGTGACTGCTCTCAGCGTACCGGCGTTTGGTGCGCCTGCCGCGCCGGTTGGCGGAACTGGTTCCGATACGGAGAGCTACCCGGCCGAGTTGCTCCAAGCGGTCGAGCGTGATTTGGGCCTGAACGCTGACCAGGCACGCGTCCGGTTGGCCTCTGACCTCAAGTCGAGCGAGATCGCCGAGCAGGCGAAGAGCTCGCTGGGCGACGCGTTCGGCGGAGCGTGGATCGACCAGGCGACCGGCAGGCTGACCGTTGCCGTGACCAAGTCCGGACTCTCCGTGACCGGCGCGGACACCAAGGTCGTGAAGAACTCGCTCACGCAGCTCAACGGGACCAAGTCGGTCCTCGACCTGATGAGCGCTCCCCAGTCGATCGCCAGCTGGCGCGTCGACGAGAAGTCCAACAGCGTCGTGGTCGAGGTCAACAAGACCAAGCGCGACGCCGCGGCGGAGCAGTTCATCGCGACCGCGAAGTCCGTCGGCTCGACCGTCACGGTCGAGGAGGTGACCGAGAACGCGACCCCGCTGTACGACCTGCGCGGTGGCGACGCCATCTACATGGGCAGCGGCGGCCGCTGCTCCCTGGGCTTCTCGGTGACCGGCGGCTTCGTGACGGCCGGCCACTGCGGCACCACCGGCACCTCGGTGTCCGGCTACAACCGCGTCGCGGCCGGTTCGTTCGCCGGCTCGGTCTTCCCCGGCAACGACATGGCGTGGGTCCGCACCAACTCCAACTGGACCCCGCGTCCGTGGGTGAACCGCTACAACGGCACCAACGTGACGGTGCAGGGCTCGACGGTGGCGGCCATCGGCGCGCAGATCTGCCGTTCGGGCTCCACGACCGGCTGGCGCTGCGGCACGGTCCAGGCCTACAACTCGACCGTGAACTACCCGCAGGGCACCGTCCGCGGCCTCACCCGCACCAACGCGTGCGCGGAGCCCGGTGACTCCGGTGGCTCGTGGGTGGCGGGTTCCGGCTTCGGTCAGGCCCAGGGCGTGACCTCCGGCGGTTCCGGCAACTGCACCTCCGGCGGCACGACCTACTTCCAGCCGGTCAACCCGATCCTGTCGCGCTGGGGCCTGACCCTGACCCGCGGCTAGGAGCTGCTCGCTAGCTGAACTGGACAGACCGTTTCGAGAGCCCGTACCAGAAGCCTTCAACGCTGGTACGGGCTTTCTCGTCGCTCGCGGCGCCCAGCGCGACGAAGAGCGGCGCGAAGTGCTCGGTCCGCGGGTGCGCGATGCCGGCCGCGGGTGCCTTCACCTGGAAGTCGAGCAACGCGTCCACGTCACCGCTCGCGAGCTGCCGGTGCGCCCAGTCGTCGAACTCCCGCGACCACGACGGCGGCGCGTAGTCCGGTCCGGCCGGGAAGTTCACACAGCTCAGGTTGTGCGTCATGAACCCGCTTCCGACGATCAGCACGTTCTGCTCGCGCAACGGCGCCAGCTTCCGGCCGATCGCGTGCAGTTCGCGCGGGTCCAGCGTCGGCATCGACAGCTGCAGCACGGGCACGTCCGCGTCCGGGAACATCTCCTTGAGCGGCACGTAGGCGCCGTGGTCCAGCCCGCGCCGCTCGTCCTGCTCGACGTGGCCGAGCAGCTTGCGCACGTCCTCGGCCAGCTCCGGCGCGCCCGGTGCCGCGTAGGTGACCTCGTAGTAGCGCTGCGGGAAGCCCCAGAAGTCGTAGACCAGCGGGACGGTCGTGGTGGCGCCGATCGTCGTCGGTGCCTCCTCCCAGTGCGCGGAGACCACGAGCACGGCCTCCGGGCGCGGGAGCGTGGCGGACCAGTCCCTCAGCTCTCTGGTCCACGTGGCGTCGTCGGCCAGCGGGGGAGCCCCGTGGCTCAGGTACAGCACAGGTGCGCTCACGCCGTCGAGCGTACGCCGTTTTGTTCAAATTTCAACGATCAAGTTCAATTTTGAACGACCTGGCGGCGGCGCGCGGGTCCTCGGCGTCGGTGATGGCCCTGACCACGACCACCCGCGTGGCACCCGCGGCCATGACCTCGTGCAGGTTCCCCAGGTCGATGCCGCCGATCGCGAACCACGGCCGCTGCGAGCGGGTGGCGCGGACGAGGTCCAGCCCCGGAGCCGGGCGACCGGGCTTCGTCGGCGTCGGCCAGCACGGACCGGTGCAGAAGTAGTCCACGCCCGGCTCGCCGGCCGCCGCCCGCATCTGGTCCACGTCGTGCGTGGAGCGGCCGATCACCGGGCCGTCGCCGATGATCCGGCGGGCCAGCGGCACCGGCAGGTCGTCCTGGCCGAGGTGCAGCACGTCGGCGTCCACGGCGTGCGCGATGTCCGCGCGGTCGTTGACGGCCAGCAGCTTCCCGTGGCGTTCAGCGGCTTCGGCGAGCACCTCGATCGCCGCGAGCTCCTGCCTGGCCTCCAGCGACTTGTCCCGCAGCTGGATGACGTCGACACCGCCGGAGAGGGCGGCGTCCGCGAACTCGGCCAGGTCGGGCCGGTCCGGGGTGCAGAGGTAGAGCGTCGCGTCGGCGAGTCGTTGCCTGATCAGGTTTCCGTCGAGTCCTGGCACGCACGCACGTTAACCGTTATGTTGAAGGCGGTCCGCACGGGAGCCTGGAGAAGACCGGGCTGAGAGGGAGCGTGGTTCGCTCCGACCGTCGAACCTGATCCGGGTCATGCCGGCGCAGGGAGCGTGAATGCCTTGAGCACTGTGGAAGTGACCGTCGTGGGCGGCGGTGTCATCGGCTTGTCCGTCGCGCTGTTCGCGGCACGGGCCGGCTACTCGGTCTCCGTGTCCGACCGCGGTTCCCCGCACGCCGGTTCGCGGGTCGCGGGCGGCATGCTCGCACCGCTCACCGAGGCGTGGCCGGGCGAGGAAGCCGTGGTGGCGCAGGGGGTCGAGGCGCTCGCGCTGTGGCCGGAGTTCGCCGCGTCGATCGGCGTGGAGCTGTTCACCGCGGGCACGCTGGCGGTCGGCACGTCCCCCGGCGACCTCACCGACCTGCGGCACGCGGGGGAGCTGCTGACCTCGCGCGAGATCCGCGTGTTCGAACCGTCGCTGGGCCCCGCCGTGCGCGGTGGGGTGCACACGAGCGACCTCGCCGTCGACAACCGGGCGCTGCTCTCCGCGCTGGAGAAGGCGTGCGCCGAGGCCGGGGTGCGGTCCGATGTGGACGGCCGGGTCCGCGTGATCGCGGCCGGTGCGTGGAGCGCGGGGCTGCACCCGGCGCTGCGGGACGTGGTCCGGCCGGTCAAGGGCGAGATCCTGCGGCTCACCCACCGCCCCGGCGCGCTGCCACCGCCCCGGCACACGATCCGCGCGCTCGTGCAGGGCCGAGCCGTGTACCTGGTGCCGCGCACCGACGGTGTGGTCGTCGGCGCCACCCAGTACGAGGCCGGTTTCGACACCGACGTGACCGTGGCGGGCGTGCGGGACCTGTTGCGCGACGCGGAGGTCGTGCTGCCCGGCCTCGCCGAGTACGCGCTGACCGAGACCGCCGTCGGGTTCCGCGCGGGCAGCCCCGACAACGTGCCGGTCGTGCGGTGGCTCGAACCCGGCGTGATCGCCGCGACCGGCCACCACCGCAACGGCCTGCTGCTCGCCCCCCACACCGCACGCGAAGTGCTGCGGTTGCTCGAAGGAGGAACGTCGTGAAGGCGAAGGTGAACGGCACCTTCCGCGAGCTGTCCGACGGCACGTCGGTGGCCGCGGTGGTGTCGCTGGTGGGAGCGCCGGCCGCGGGCGTGGCCGTGGCGCTCGACGGTGCCGTGGTGCCCAAGGCGTTGTGGGACAGGACGATCGTGCCGGACGGCGGCGTGGTCGAGGTGCTGACCGCGGTCCAGGGAGGCTGACGTGGACGACCCGCTCGTCATCGCGGGCAAGGAGTTCCGCTCCCGCCTCATCACCGGCACCGGCGGTGCCGCGAACCTGTCCGTGCTCGAACGCGCCCTGGTGGCGTCCGGCACCGAGCTGACCACCGTGGCGATGCGCCGGGTCGACGCCGCCGGCCAGACCGGTGTGCTGGAGCTGTTGCGGCGCCTGGGCATCGAGGTGCTGCCGAACACCGCCGGCTGCCGCACCGCCGCCGAGGCCGTGCTGACCGCGCAGCTCGCCCGCGAGGCACTGGAGACGAACTGGGTCAAGCTGGAGGTCGTGCACGACGAGGAGACCCTGCTGCCCGACCCGGTCGAGCTCCTCGACGCCGCCGAACGGTTGGTGAACGACGGTTTCGTCGTGCTGCCCTACACCAACGACGACCCGGTGCTGGCGCTGAAGCTCCAGGACATCGGCTGCGCGACCGTGATGCCGCTGGGTTCGCCGATCGGCACCGGCCTCGGCATCCGCAACCCGCACAACATCGAGCTGATCACCGCCCGCGCCACCGTTCCGGTCGTGCTGGACGCGGGCATCGGCACCGCCTCCGATGCCGCGCTGGCCATGGAGCTCGGCTGCTCGGCGGTGCTCCTCGCCACCGCCGTCACCCGTGCCGGTGACCCGGAGCTGATGGGCGCCGCGATGCGCTGTGCCGTCGAGGGCGGCCGGCTCGCCCGGCTGGCCGGTCGCATCCCGCAGCGCTTCTGGGCGCAGGCCTCGTCACCGGGAATCTGAACGGCCCCAGGCAGTCGGTACCTCTCCTCCTCGGCGTTCGGGAACGGGGCCGTTCCCGAGGTCGTCTCCCTTCGCACGCGATAAAGCCGCGGTGGTGAACGCGCAGCCGCTACCGTGGGTGCACACGTGTTGGGGGATGATTGACCATTGCTGATTTCCGTCGAGGAGGACGACTAGCCGTGACGGCCCCCATTGACGCCGAGGTCGAGGACGCGACCGCGCGCCTGTACCTGGCGATCGGCCGGCTGGCCCGGTTGCTGCGCCGCACCGGATCGCCCGGACTCGGCCCCGGCGCGGTCTCCGCGCTGGCGACCCTCGCCCGCTGCGGCCCCATGCGCCTCGGTGACCTGGCGACGAAGGAGGGCGTGGCCCCGCCCACGCTGTCCCGCATCGTCGCCGCGCTGGTCGAGGCCGGGTACGTGAAGCGCGAACCCGACCCGCAGGACGGCCGCGCCTGGCTCGCCACCCCCACGCCCGAGGGCGAGACGATGGTGTCCGGTGTGCGCTCCGCACGCGTGCGCGAGCTGCAACGCCGCATCGAGCAGCTCACGCCCGAACACGTCTCGGCCCTGGTCAACGCGCTGGACGCGCTGGAGACACTGGTCGGCGAAGAGCCGAAGTAGCGCCGTCGGTCCGCAACTCGACGAAATCGATCGTCACCGAGCCCGTTTTCGGTGCCCTCGCCGGGATAACCTCGCGGAGATCCTTCCGGCGAACATTGGGGCCACCGCATGAGTCGCCCGGTCGCGGTGCTGGACATCGACGGAACCGTCGCTGACGTCCAGCACCGCCTTCACCTGCTCAGTTCGGACTCGCCCGTCAGGTGGGCGAACTTCTTCGACGCGGCGGGAGGCGACGGGCTGCTGCGGCAGGGCGCGGCGCTGGCCCACAGGCTGGCGGTGGACCACGACATCGTGTGGCTCACCGGCAGACCCGTCCGGATCGCGGAGCTCACCCGGCGCTGGCTCGCCGAGTACGGGCTGCCGGCCGGCACGCTGCTGATGCAGCGGGAGGGGGACCGGCGGCCCGCTCAGGTGGTCAAGCTCGAACGGCTCCAGGAGATCCGGCACCGCCGCACGGTCGTCATGGTCGTGGACGACGACCCGCGCGTGGTGAGCCACCTCCGCGAGGCCGGCCTGCCCGTCCACCACGCGTCGTGGTCGCACTGGACTCCGACGCAGGCCAACGAGGGCTGAGTCCCCACCCGGTCACAGGGACGGGTCGGACGAGGCGGCGAACAGGTCGTGCAACGCCCGGTTGAAGGCGTCGAACTCCGCGACCAGCACCTCGCGCGTCTGCGCCGGCACGTCCGCGGCCATCGCCACCAAGGCGGGGGTTGGCCACCCTGCACACCGTGCTGCAGGCGGAGCACCTGGCCCGCGACGACGAGATCACCGAACGGTTCCGCCGCCGCAACCGGCTCCTGCGCGGCCACTTCGCCAAGACGCTGGGCGAAGCGGCCGCGACGGAGCTCATCGCGTTCCTCGAAGGAGCGCTCACGGTCTGGTTGCTCGACCCCGAGCAGACCGACCTGCGGGCGATGTGCGCCCGCTACCTGTCCAACCTCCACAGCGGCGACACCGGCCCGACCCCCGAACCCAGGGGGTAGGCCGCCGCCACGGACCTCACGATGAAGTCCTTGCCGAACCGCACCGCGTCCGGCACCGAGGCCCCGTGCGCCAGCGCCGAGCTGATCGACGACGCCAGCGTGTCACCGCTGCCGTGCGTGTTCTCGGTGTCGTAGCGCGGGCCGGGCAGCTCCACGAACTCGCGGCCGTCGTACAGCAGGTCCAGGCACTCCGGGTCGTCCCACATGTGGCCGCCCTTGACCAGCACCCACTCCGGTCCCAGCTCGTGCAGCGCTTCCGCCGCAAGACGCTGGTCCGCGCGGTCCTTCACCGCGATGCCGGTGATCAACCGCACCTCGTCGAGGTTCGGCGTCACCAGCGTCGCCCGCGGGAACAGCAGGCCCTTCAACGCCTCCAGCGCCGAGTCCGCCAGCAGCTGGTCGCCGTGCATCGACGCCGACACCGGGTCGACGACGAACGGCACACCACCGCGGCCGATCCCGGCCGCGTCCAGCGCCGGCGTGATCGCCTCGATGATCGCCGCCGACGCCAGCATCCCGGTCTTCGCCGCCTGCACCCCGATGTCGGAGGCCACCGACGCGATCTGCGCAGCCACGACGTCGGGCGGGATCTCGTGCACCCCCGTGACGCCGAGGGAGTTCTGCACGGTCGCGGCCGTCAGCGCCACGCACCCGTGCACCCCGCACGCGAACATCGTGCGCAGGTCCGCCTGGATGCCCGCACCACCGCCGGAGTCGCTCCCGGCGATGGTGAGGGCCCTCGGAGGTGTCACGAAGTCTCCACCACGGGCAGGTAGACCTTGTTGCCGGTGCCGGCGAACTCACCGGACTTCTCCGCCATGCCGGCCTCGATGGCCTCCACAGTGGACAGCCCGCGTTCCTCGGCGTAGCGCCGCACGTCCTGCGTGATCTTCATCGAGCAGAACTTCGGCCCGCACATCGAGCAGAAGTGCGCCGTCTTCGCCGGTTCGGCGGGCAGCGTCTCGTCGTGGAACGAGCGGGCCGTGTCCGGGTCCAGCGAGAGGTTGAACTGGTCCTCCCACCGGAACTCGAACCGCGCCTTCGACAGCGCGTCGTCCCAGTCCTGCGCGCCGGGGTGGCCCTTGGCCAGGTCCGCGGAGTGCGCCGCGATCTTGTACGTGATCACGCCGGTCTTCACGTCGTCCCGGTTGGGCAGGCCCAGGTGCTCCTTGGGCGTGACGTAGCAGAGCATCGCGGTGCCCAGCCAGCCGATCTGCGCCGCACCGATCGCCGACGTGATGTGGTCGTAGGCCGGTGCGATGTCCGTGGCCAGCGGCCCGAGGGTGTAGAACGGCGCCTCACCGCACCACTCCTCCTCCAGCCGGACGTTCTCGGCGATCTTGTGCATCGGCACGTGGCCGGGGCCCTCGATCATCACCTGGACGTCCTTGGCGCGGGCGATGTGCGTCAGCTCGCCCAGGGTGCGCAGCTCCGCGAACTGCGCCTCGTCGTTGGCGTCCGCGATCGAGCCCGGCCGCAGGCCGTCACCCAGCGAGAACGTCACGTCGTAGGCCCGCAGGATGTCGCACAGCTCCTCGAAGTGCGTGTAGAGGAACGACTCCCGGTGGTGCGCGAGGCACCACGCGGCCATGATCGACCCGCCGCGCGACACGATGCCGGTGACGCGCTTGGCCGTGAGCGGCACGTACCGCAGCAGCACGCCCGCGTGCACGGTCATGTAGTCGACGCCCTGCTCGCACTGCTCGATCACGGTGTCGCGGTAGATCTCCCAGGTCAGCGCCGCTGGGTCGCCGTTGACCTTCTCCAGCGCCTGGTAGATCGGCACCGTGCCGACCGGGACGGGGGAGTTGCGCAGGATCCACTCGCGGGTCTCGTGGATGCGCTTGCCCGTGGAGAGGTCCATGATCGTGTCGGCGCCCCAGCGGGTCGCCCACACCATCTTCTCCACCTCGTCCTCGATCGACGACGACACCGCGGAGTTGCCGATGTTCGCGTTGATCTTGACGAGGAACTTCTTGCCGATGATCATCGGCTCGGCCTCGGGGTGCTTGCGGTTCAACGGGATGACCGCGCGCCCGATGGCCACCTCGGCGCGCACGAACTCCGCGTCGAGGTTCTCCCGCGCCGCCACGTAGCGCATCTCCGGGGTGATGATCCCGGCCTTCGCGTACGCGAGCTGGCTGACGGCTCCGTTGATCGGTTCCCGTGCGGCGACCCACCCCGACCTCAGGTCGGGTAGTCCACTGTGGACGTCGATGGTCGCGTTGTCGTCGGTATACGGACCGGAAGTGTCGTAGAGATCGACATGCTCGCCGTTGGTCAGCTCGACCCTGCGGTGGGGCACGCGGATGTCCGGGGACACCTCGCGGTACACCTTGCGCGAGCCCGAGATCGGGCCGGTGGTCACACTGGGCTTGACCGAACGGTCGTCAAGTGCCGTCACGACATTCCTCCCTACGCCGGCATTACCCGGTCAGGTTCAGGCGGTCGGTGACACCGGCACGACGGCCAGTCACCCTCTCAGCCCGCTCAGGCGCGAGCTCCCGCGTTGTGTTCAGTTGTCGAGACCCGACCATAGTCACGGTGCGCCGCGGCTGCCAAGGCCGCCTTTTGCCCCTAATCTTCTCCCCGTGGCTGATCACCAGCCGTTCCCGCCCGGCGCGCGGCGCGGTCAACGTCCCGCTGTCGTCTCCGCATGCCCTTCGTGCGGTGAGCTCGCGGGTCGCGGCTACCCCGACTGCGGGTTCTGCGCCGAGCTGCTCGACCAGTTCTGGCTCGCGGACTGGGAGGAGCTGCGGACGTCCTCGCAGCTCGCCGACCGGGAGCTGGCCGAGCTGGTCACCTCCGCCGACGTCGGCGTGTACCCCTGGACCTGCGTCGACTGGGCGATGACCCTGCTCGCGTGCTCCCGCTGCGGTGCCGAGCTCGGCACCGGGCCGGTCGAGTGCGTGCGCTGCGCGGTCACCGAGGAGCGCCGGTGGAACTGGGACCACACGGCGCACCCGGCGACCATGAGCGCGAACGAGCACCTGCTGCGCGTCGCGCGGTCGGTCCTGCGCGCCCCGCACCGCAAGCGCTCGGCCGTCGTGCAGGCGTGGAAGCTCGTCCTGCCGTTCCTCATCGTGGGCGAGGTGATCGACTTCGGCCGGCTCGACCGCGTCCGCGCCCACGTCCTGGCGGGTGGCTACGAGCCGCTGGCCCGCTGCCACACCCTCGCTGAGCTGGCCGGACTCCCCGAGCTGTTCTGGCGCCGCGGCGGCCCGACGTCAACGCGGGTCGAGTACCAGCCGGACTCCGAGCGCCAGCAGCACGCCGCCCGACAGCTTCTCCAGAGCCGTGCGCACCCGCGGCCGGGCGAGCCAGCCGCGGACGGCGTGCAGGACCGCGACGACGACCAGGTACCAGACGGTGTCGACCACGACCCAGCCGGCGGCCAGGAGGAGCAGAACCCCCTGGCCGGACTCCCCGGCCGGCGCGAACTGCGGTAGGAACGAGATCGCGAACACGCCCAGCTTCGGGTTCGCCAGGTTGACGACCAGCCCGCTGCGGAACGCGCGGCCGGGCGGTGGCGCCTCGGTCGGCAGGCTCCTGCTGACCAGCGCTTTCACGCCCAGGTAGACCAGGAAGACCGCGCCGCCGATCCGCAGCGCGTGGTAGGCGATCTCCGACGCCGTGAGCAGCACCGACAGGCCGAGCGCCGCGGCGACGGCCCAGCACGCCACGCCGACCTCCATGCCGAACACCGTCGCCAGTGCGGCCCGCCGCCCGTGCACCGACTGTCGCAGGACCACGGCCGTACCGGGTCCTGGCGACAGTGCGATGAGGAACGAGGCCGCGACGAAGGCGACGATGTTTTCCAGTGGCATGCCCCTGATGGTCGCCGACGGCCGCAAGCCGGTTTCTTGACCTGGAGCGCGCTCCAGGTTGTTCGCTGACCGGCATGACGGATCTGGGGAAGCTGGGTTTCGGGACGTGGGCCATGGGTGGCCCGTACTCCTTCGACGGCGAGCCGGTCGGCTGGGGACCGTCCGACGACGCGGAGTCGGTCAGGGCGCTGCGGCGGGCGCTGGACCTGGGCGTGACGCTCTTCGACACCGCCGACACCTACGGCTGCGGCCACTCGGAGACACTGGTGGGGCAAGCGTTTGCGGGCGTCCGCGACCAGGTCGTGATCGCCACCAAGTGGGGGTTCACGTTCGACGCGGAGACCCGCCGGATGACGGGGACGGACGGATCGGTCGGGCACCTGCGCCGTGCCGTCGAGGGGTCGCTGCGGCGCCTGGGCACCGACCGGATCGACCTGTACCAGCTGCACATCGGCGACCTGCCGCTCGATCAGGCGGCGCTGCTGCGCGACGAGTGCGAGGCGCTGGTCGCGCAGGGCAAGATCCGGTCCTACGGCTGGAGCACCGACGACCCGGAACGGGCCAGGTTCTTCACCGAGAAGCCGCACGGCATCGCCGCGCAGGCCGACGTCAACGTGCTGTTCGACAACCCGGAGATGTACGCGGGGGAGTACGCGGTCCTGTGCCGCCGTCCGCTCGCGATGGGTCTGCTGGCACGCGAGACGTTCGACGTGCTGCCGGCGGACGACGTGCGCGTCACCAACCCGTCCTGGCTGCGGTTCTTCGTCGACGGCCGCCCGTCACCGGAGTACTTCCGGGCCCGCGAGGCGGTCAGGGACGTGCTGACCTCCGGCGGCCGGACGCTGGTCCAGGGCGCGCTGGCGTGGTTCTGGGCGCGTTCTCCCCGGCTCGTCCCCATCCCGGGGGTGCGCACGGTGGCGCAGGTCGAGGAGAACGCGGCCGCACTGCGGTTCGGCCCGCTGACACCGGACGAGCTCGCCCAGGTCGAGTCCGTCCTGCGCTAGTCCGTCCTGCGCTGGTCGGTGCTGCGTCAGTCGGTTTCTTCGTCGTCGAAGTAGTCGGGGTCGGCGGGGTCCCAGGACAGGCCCGGCTGGCCCCACTCGTTGTCGCGCAGCATCCGCTTCGACTCCCTCTTGTACCGGCCGACGAGGCGGTCGATGTAGAGGAAGCCGTCGAGGTGGTCGGTCTCGTGCTGGAGGCAGCGCGCGAAGAACCCGGTGCCCTCGACCTCGAACGGCTGCCCGTCGAGGTCCTGGCCCGTGCACTTCGCCCACCGGGCGCGTCCGGTCGGGTACGCCTCGCCGGGCACCGACAGGCAGCCCTCGAAGTCGTCGTCCGGGTCCGGCATGGTCTCGGGGACCTCGGAGGTCTCGATCCGCGGGTTCACGATCACCCCGCGGTGCTGCACGCCCTCGTCGTCCGGGCAGTCGTACACGAAGACCCGCAGGTCGACACCGATCTGGTTGGCGGCGAGCCCGACTCCGCGAGCTGCCGCCATCGTCTCGAACATGTCGTCGACGAGCGTCTTCAGCTCGGTGTCGAACTCGGTGACCTCACGCGTGGGGTTGTGAAGTACGGGGTCACCAGCGATCACGATGCGGTGCACGGCCATGGTCAGACTTTAAGCCGTCCAAAACTGTCGGTGTCGCGCGGTAGGTTGGAACGATCACGTGATTAGATTGCCCGCACCTGATTGGTGTGGCGACCGTGGGGAGCCAGATGGATCACGCCGAGACGCTTTCCTCCGCTGACGGGCTGACCAGCCGCGAGCGCACCATGCTCGCGTTCGAAAGCCAGTGGTGGAAGTACTCGGGGTCCAAGGAACAGGCCATCAGGGAACTGTTCGACATGTCCGCCACCCGCTACTACCAGCTGCTGAACGGCCTGATCGAGTCCGAAGCCGCGTTGGCTGCCGACCCGATGCTGGTCAAGCGGCTGCGGGGCGTCCGGACAGGCCGCCAAAGGGTTCGCGCCCGCGCCAGGAGCACCGAGGACTGATGACCTCCCCCGAGTCCGCAAGCCCGTCGCGCCCGGCCAAGGCCGCCGGGTTCGCCCTCCTCGGCGTCGCCGCCGTGGCCGCCGTGATCGGAGTCGTGAGCCTCTTCGGCGGCTCCGACGACACACCACCGGCCGCCGCCTCCGGCACGCCGACACCCCCGCCCTCCTCCGCCCCGTCGGAGCCCCAGTCGAGCGCCCCGGCCCAGTCGTCGTCGGCGACACCCCCGTCGTCGTCCGCACCCGCGGTCACGACGACCGCGGCACCGACAGCGCCCCCGATCACCACGTCCGCCGCGGCGCCGCCACCCCCGGTCACCCCGCCCGGCGTCGCCAAGTCCCCGGTGCGCGTCTACAACAACAGCACCGTCGCCGGCCTCGCCGCCCGCGCCTCCGACGAGGTGCGCGCGAACGGCTGGCAGGTCGCCGAGACCGGCAACTACTCGGGCGGCACCATCCCCACCACGACCGTGTACTTCCGGCCGGGCACCGACGAGGAGGCCTCGGCCAAGGAGCTCGCCGCCGTGCTCAAGGCCCGCGTCGAACCCCGGTTCACCGGCATCGACCACGCGGCGCCCGGCATCATCCTGATCGTGACGAACGACTACCGGGGGCCGTCCGGCAGCAAGTAGAGCAGCCGGCGCCAGGCTTCGGCGGAGAACGCGAGCACATCACCGCTCGCGTTCTTCGAGTCACGCACCAACGCTTCCTGGGCCAGCGAGACCTCCACACAGTCACCGTTGATGTCGGTGTTGCTGTAGGAACTCTTACGCCAGGTCCGTTCGGTGGTCATCGCGGTCCTCTCGAAGTGCACTGACGTACTCCGCCAGCTTGCGCTTCGATTGTTCCGCATCCAAGGCCACGGTCTCCAGCCGCTTGAAGAGCTGCTTCGCGTGCGCGACAGCCGTCTGGCTCTGCGCGAACACGTTGGCCACATCGCTCTCGGTGTAGACGACGGGTGATGCCTTCTCAAACTCATACAGGGCGCACTTCGTCGAGAAAGCCAGATCCTTGGCCTCGGCCGGCACGACGCGAAGCATGTGGGTGTTGAAGAGCAAGCGCAGGTACTGATCTTCCCTGGTGCGGATGTCGCCCACCAGCATCTGCAACGCAAGCTCGTGGATGTAGAACATGAACTCCGCATGGAGTGGGCGGCGCAGGATGGTCTGTCGTTCGATTCGCAATCGCGCGAATTTCTCGACGATCTCCTTCGTGTGCAGCCCGTTCACCGAAAGGAGGGCTTGCGCCGTGCCTTCCGTCTGGACGAGACCGTGCGGCGTCAAGACGTCGTACGCCGTGATCTTCGTGGCCAGCGCCTCCGTCATCACCAGCGTCCGGAGGTTGTCCGAGACCTGGGCGAAGTAGGGGTCGAACGCGTTGTGGTACCTGCTCCTGAACTCTTGCAGGTACTCCAGGTTCTTCCCGCACGCCGTCATGATCTGTGCGAGGTCGACGTCGGTCGCCCGCGCCTTCCCGTGCTCGATGTTGGACACCTTGCTCGGGTCCCACCCGAGATGAACGGCGAACTGGCGGCCGTTCATCTTGGTCGTGGTCTCACGCAACAGCCGCAGCTCGTCGCCCAGGTCTCGGCTGAGCGCGGTGGAAGTGGTCGCAGACATGCTTCTGGACGCTATGACGTGCAATTAGTCCATGCCACTGGCTCGTTCGGGTGAAAACGTCAGCGTGCCGCCGCGTACGCCGCCAGCCCGGCGAGCTGTACCGGGTCGAGCGACGGCCGCACGACCTGGCGGGCCTTGGCCAGGTGTGCCTGCGTGACCTCCGCGGCCTCCAGGGACTCGCGCATGGCGGTCAGCGCCGCCTCGCGCACCAAGCCCGCGCAGTCGGCCGCGGAGTACATCTCCAGCTCCTTCGCCAGCTCGGCGAGGTCGACGTCGGCGGCGAAGGGCGTGTTCTTGGAAGCCGCCTTGAGGATCTCCGTGCGCGCGTCCGCGTCGGGAGGCGACACGTACACCAGCCGCTCCAGCCGGCCGGGGCGCAGCAGGGCCGGGTCGATCAGCTCAGGCCGGTTCGTCGCGCCGATGACCACGACGTCGCGCAGGGGTTCCACCCCGTCCAGCTCGGTGAGCAGGGCCGCCACCACCCGGTCGGCCACGCCCGCGTCCGAGGACTGGCCGCGGCGCGGTGCCAGTGCGTCGACCTCGTCGAGGAAGATCAGTGCCGGTGCGGCGTCCGCGGCGCGGCGAAACAGCTCGCGCACGGCGCGTTCCGACTCGCCGACGAACTTGTCCATCAGCTCGGCGCCCTTGACGGTCAGCACGTTCAGCTGGCCGGAGCCCGCCAGCGCGCGCACCAGGAACGTCTTGCCGCAACCGGGCGGCCCGTACAGCAGGATGCCGCGCGGCGGCGACACGCCGAGGCGGGCGAAGGAGTCCGGGTAGCGCAACGGCCACAGCGCCGCTTCCGTCAGCGCCTGCTTGGTCTCGACCATGTCGCCGACGTCGTCGAGGGTCAGGCCGCCGGTCTGGATGGTGTCGGAGGCGGACATGGAGATCGGCCGCACCGTCCCGAGCGCGCCGAGCAGGTCCTCCTGCCCGACCCGCGGCTCGTCGACGTTGCGCTGCCGCAGCGCCGCCCGCACCGCCGCCTCCCTGCGCAACGCGCACAGGTCGGCCGCCACGAACCCCGGCGTCTTCTCCGCCACCGCGCGGAAGTCCACATCGGACTCCACCGGCACGTCCTTCATGAGCACCCGCAACAGTTCCGCGCGGGTGGCCCCGTCGGGCAGCGGCAGGCTCAGCTCGCGGTCCACCAGGTCGGGCACCCGCAGCCGCGCGTCCACCGACTCGGCGCGCGCCGACGTGACGACCAGCGCCAGGTTCGGCCGCGACACCGCCGTCCTCAACATCTCCAGCACGACCGTCGCCACCGGCGGTGCCACCGCGGGCAGCAGCGCGTCGATGTCCGTGATCAGCAGCACCGTCGGGTGCTCCGGCACCGCCGAGATGGCGTCACCGAGCTGCTTGGCCATCGCCCCGGGCTCCAGCACCGCGATGCTGGGCGCGGCCAGCTCCACCAGCTCCGCCTCGACACCGGCCGCGACCGCCCGCACGAGCGTCGCCTTGCCGACGCCCTCCGGCCCGCTGACCATGGCCGCGAGCCGCGCCTGCGCCCCGAGCCTGGTGAGCAGCTCCGGCTGCCGGAACATCAGCTCCAGCCACTCGGTCAGCGTCCTGGCCTGCTCCTTCTGCCCGACGAGGTTCGCGACGGGCAACGCCTCGTGCTTCTCCTGCACCACCACCGGCGTCACCTCCTGCGCCGGCGCCTGCGCGGACCGCCACCCGACGACGCTCGACGGCCGCACCGCCACGGGCCCCGCCGGGTCGGTGGACGTGATGGTGATCAGCTCGTTGGTCCACGTCATGCCGATGGCGTTGCTGAGCTTGCGGCGCGTCTCGGACACGTTCGCCTCGGGCGGCGGCGCGAGGTCCTGGGGGAGCAGCGACACGTTGTCCCCGACCGTCAACACCTTGCCCGTCAACGCCATCCGCACGTGCTCGGGCGTCAGCGCCGTCGTCGCCAGCCGCGACCCCGCCACCGTGATGCTGCGCGCCGCCTCGACCTTCACCGGCGCGACCACGATCTCCGCACCTTCGACCACGCCGAGGTTGGTGAGCGTGACGTCGTCGACCAGCACCACACCCGGCGGCTGCTCACCGGCCGCCGCCAGCGCCGCGCTGACCCGCGCACCGGTCAGCCTGACCGCGTCCCAGGCCCGCAACCCGAGCGCGTCGAGCACCTCCGGGTGCAGCCTCACGACACCGCGACGGGTGTCCAGTGCGGACGGGGACAGACGAGCCGTCAGCGTGATCACGCCCCGACTCTAATGCGCCCGCCGACCGCCCACGGGACGAAGCGCCTCGACCTCGCGGTCAGAACAGCGGAAAGCCCCGCGGGCGCGAACTCCCGCGGGGCTTCCCCGAACTCCTCACCCGGCGATCACGGCTTCTGCTGCCGCCGCAACCCCAGCCGCCGCCACGACCGCCGCCGTCCCGCCGGCGACGCCCCGTCGGCCACACCGGAGTCACGCCGAGGCCGCCGCACAGCCCGCATCGCGGCCCCGGCCACCCGGCCGCGCAACGGCTGCCGCAACCCGAGCCGCCGCGCCGCCACCCCGTGCGCCCGCCGGATCGCCCGGCGCTCCACACCGGTCACGGTCCACGCCTCGGGGTGCTTCGACAGCCACAGGTACCGCCGCACCGAGTACGGCAGGTGCGCCAGGTACACGACCATCGCGATGATCAGCGCCACCAGCGGGAA
The DNA here is from genome assembly GCF_055607425.1 of Lentzea sp. NPDC037011. Classification (NCBI taxonomy): domain Bacteria; kingdom Bacillati; phylum Actinomycetota; class Actinomycetes; order Pseudonocardiales; family Pseudonocardiaceae; genus Lentzea; species Lentzea sp. NPDC037011. The sequence continues at coordinate 165,794 of NZ_JBVJRT010000005.1, forward strand.
CGTGATCACCGCGGCCGCCAGCAACGCGATCAGCACCAACGACGGCGCCACGAACCGAGGCGGCACCTTCACGGTCTTCACCGACAGGGTGGGAATCCGCGACACCAGCAGCAAGGCCACCACCACGGTCCACACCCCGACCGCGACCGGCGAGTTCCACCAGCCGTCGGTGCGGACCTGCTCCTCGATGATCAACGGGAGCAGCAGCAACAGGCCACCGGCAGGCGCCGGCACGCCCACGAAGAACTCCTTCGCGAACGGCGGCTGTTCCTTCTCCAGCAACGTGTTGAAGCGGGCCAGGCGGACCACCATGCACACCGCGAAGATCAGCGCGATGACCCAGCCGGCCCGGTTGCCCTCGAACTTCCACAGGTAGATGGCCAGCGCCGGCGCCACCCCGAAGGAGATGGCGTCGGCCAACGAGTCCAGCTCCGCGCCCATCTTCGACGTGGCGTCGAGCATGCGCGCGATGCGGCCGTCGAGCCCGTCGAAGACCGCGGCGGCCGCGATGGAGGCGATGGCCGCGCCCCACATGCCGACGTTCGCGAAGTGCACCGAGGACAGGCCGGCGCACATGGCGAGGACCGTGATCGCGTTCGGCAGGAGGCGAACGCCGGGCCCGCTGGGAGCCATCAGGCCTCCGGGAGCTCGGCGAGGACGGTCTCCCCGCCGATGGTGCGCTGACCGGCCTCGACCAGGACGCGGGAGCCGCGCGGCACGTAGGTGTCGACGCGCGAGCCGAAGCGGATGAGGCCGTAGGTCTGGCCGCGCTCGACCTTCTCACCGTCGGCGACGTGGCAGACGATGCGGCGGGCGACCAGGCCGGCGATCTGCACGAAGATCAGGTCGTGGCCCTCGGTCGTGCGCATCCACACCGTGTTGCGCTCGTTCTCCTCGGAGGCCTTGTCGAGGTCGGCCGAGAGGAACTTGCCGGGGTGGTAGGAGACCTGGACGACCTCACCGTCGGCGGGGATGCGCTGCACGTGCACGTCGAACACCGACAGGAACACGCTGACGCGGGTCATCGGCTGGTCGCCGAGCCCGAGCTCCTTGGGCGGCACGGTGTCGACGACGTGCGAGACGGTGCCGTCCGCGGGCGCGATCGCGATGTTCGACCGGGCCGGCGTGACGCGCTTCGGCTCGCGGAAGAACCAGGCCACCCACGCCGTGAGCACGGCGCCGACGACGCCGAGGCGCTTGTTGAAGCGACGCAGGACGAACGTGAGGACCGCCGCGCCGGCCACGAACGGACGTCCGGCCGGGTTCATCGGCGGAACGATCCCGCGCGCGAGTTCGAGGAAGTGGGAGACGGGCTTTTCGCTGCTCATCGTGGTGTGGGATTCCGTAGCTTCCGTGGATGTCGGGCGGCAACACGCTACGCCAACACGCCAAACCGCCCACATGGACTGCCGAGAAAACAAGTGGCCGGTGGCCCCGTGCATCCCCCGACGAATGCACGGGCCCACCGGCGCCTCAAGCCAGTGTAATCCCGGTCACAGGGGGTCAACAACGCCGTGCGGTGAGCGTTCCGTCACAGTCCGTCGACGCCGAGCGCCCGCAGCCGCGCCCGCAACTCGCCCACCCGCGCCGGGTCCCGCACCGCCGGTGCGACCAGGTCTTCGGAGTGCACCGCAGCTCCGTCCGCCATCCGCACGACGGGGATGCCGCCCCAGTTGAGTTCCAGCACGCCCCGCCCGGTCGTCACGAGCTGGTCCGCGACCGCGCAGGCGAGCAGTTCCGTCACGCTCTCCACGGCCGCCTCGTGCACCTGCTCCTCGCTGAGCGAGCCGTCCACCGGCCGCCCGGTCAGCCGGTGCAGCTCCGCGCGTTCCAGGCACGCCAGCACGTCCCGCAGCGTCTCGCCGACCCCGCTGACCCGCCCCGCGTGCCGCAGCGCGTCCGCGTACCGCCTGACCAGCGCCGGACCGGTCAGCGGCGCCAGCTCCTCCCACGAGATCGGCGGCCCCTGCACGTCGAGCAGCGCCGCGAACGCCTCCGGAGGCGTCCCGTCGAGCAGCTCCCAGGCGGGCCGTTCGTCGACCGGCACCGAGTCGGCGGCCGTCATCGCCGCGACCCGCTCGTGCACCGGCGGGTGGCTGTCGAACACCGACGTCGGCTCCTGCTCGGCCAGCACCGCCTCCAGCGCCCGCAGCTGGTGCACCCGCCGCGGGTGCCCCAGGTAGGCGCGGAAGCCCTCCAGCAGCGGCGGCGTCCGCCCCGCGAGCACCGCGAGCACCACGTACCAGCGCAGGTAGTCGCCCCAGCCCGCGCCGACCGGCCCGATCCGCAGCAACGCCCGCCGCGCCGCCGCCACCCCGGCCGCGGCCACCGACACCTCGTCGGCGAACCGCTCGTGCCGCCGGCTCTCCGAGGCCACCACCAGCGAGTACAGCCGCGCCCACCCGTACAGCAGCCGCATGAAGTCGCCCTGCTCGACGGCCAGCTCCAGCGCGAGCTTCGCCCGGAACCGCACCGCTGACACCCGCGTGTGCCCGCCGCCGTAGTGGCCCAGCTCGTGCGCCAGCACCGACCGCAGCTCACCGACCGACAGCCCGGCCACCAGCGGCACCCCGAGCTGCAAGTACCGCGTGCCGCGCCGTTCCCACACGCCCGCGTTCGGCTCCGGCACCAACCGGACGTCGTCGGGCGAGCGCGTCCCGGCGAGCGCAGCCAGCTCGTCCACGTGCCGCCACAGCTCCGGGTGCGCGGCCCGGCCCAGCGGCACACCGGTCGGCTCCGGCCGCGCGTACACGGCCCGCACCACCGCCCACAGCAACGGGAACCCCACCGCGGCCGCGATGAACCCGACCCAGCCGCCGCCCTGGAAGTCCCCGATCCGGAACCGCCACACCGACAGCGCGACCAGCCCCGCCGTGACCGCCGCGCCGAGCACGAAGAACCCGGCGAGCAGCACCAACGCCAGCACAGACCGCACAACCGCCACCGGATCGCCCGCTACCGCAGGTGCCGGACGGTGACCTCGTCGCCGGCCGCCAGCTCCGTGACGTCCTCCGGCACCTCGATCAGGCAGTTCGACAACGCCAGCGCCGACAGCAGGTGCGAACCCGGCCCCCCGACCGGCGTGACCACCTCGCCCGACGCCGGGTCGTACGCGCCCCGCCGGAACTGCGTCTTCCCTGCCGGTGACGTGAGCGGCGACGAGATCCGCGCGCGTGCGGTCAGCCGGTCGGTGCGGGTGTGGCCCATGGACGCCAGCAGCGCGGGCCGCACGAACACCTCGAACGACACCTGCGCGCTCACCGGGTTGCCCGGCAGCGTCAGCACCGGCACGCCCTCGTACCGGCCGGAGCCCTGCGGGCCGCCCGGCTGCATCGCGACCCTCGTGAACTCGACGTCGTGGCTCGCGAAGGCGTCCTTGACCACCTCGTACGCGCCCGCGCTGACCCCGCCGGACGTCATGATCACGTCCACCGACCCGAGGTGGGGCGCGAGCGCCCGGTGGAACGCCTCCACGTCGTCGGGCACGAACCGCAGCCGCACCGCCACGCCGCCCGCGTCGCGCACCGACGCGGCCAGCATCATGCCGTTCGACTCGTAGATCTGCCCCGGTCGCAACGGGGTGCCCGGCTCCACCAGCTCCGTGCCCGTGGACAGCACCAGCACCCGCGGCCGGCGCCGCACCGGCAGCTCGGGCAGGCCCAGCGCGGAGGCCAGCCCCAGCTGGGCAGGGCCCAGCACCGTTCCTGCGACCAGGACCGGATCGCCCTCGCGCACGTCGTCGCCCGCCACCCGGATGTTCGTGCCGGGTGCGACGGTCGCGTTCACCTGCACGTGCTCGGTGCCCGCGTCGGTCCACTCCACCTGGACCACCGCGTCCGCTCCCGGCGGCACCGGCGCGCCCGTCATGATCCGGTGGACGGTGCCGGGCTCCACCGGCCGCACGTCCACCTTGCCCGCCGGGATGTCGTCGGAGACCGGCAGGCGGACCGGGACCTGAGCCAGGTCACCGGAGCGGACGGCGTACCCGTCCATCGCGGAGTTGTCGAACGGCGGCAGGGACACCGGCGCGATCACGTCCGCGGCGAGGACCAGCCCGAGGCATTCCTCGAGCGGCAGCTGCAGGACCGGCATCTGCCCGACGAGCGAGGCGACGCGCTGGCGGTGTGCGGCGACAGAGGTGGGGGACACGACTGCATACTGCCAAGGTCGCGGAGGCCGTGACGATCTCCCGGCCCACTCGTGGACCGGTTCAACCCCTGGGGGTGCACAGCGTGCAGGTCCGGACCCGGCACACACCGAGCTTCGGCGTGGCGAGACTCGTGCTCGCACCCGCGGAGATGGTGCTGGTCGAGCCGCAGTCGGTGCTCGCCACGAGCTACGGGCTCGCGGTCGAGCCGAAGGGCGGCGCCGTCACGCTGTGCACCGCCGGCGCCGAGGGCGGCTGGGTCGACGTCGCACCGGCGCTGCCCGGCGAGCTGCACACCGTCGACCTCGACGGCAGCAGCGGCTGGTGCATCTCCCGGCTCGGCTGGGTCGCGTCCGGCAGCGCCGTGGTGATGAACCCGCAGGCGCCCCCGTTGCAGGCGCTCTTCGGCGGCGTCGAAGGATTCCTGAACTACGCACGTGGACAGGGGACGGTGCTGCTCGGCTGTTCTGGCGCACTCGACCTCGTGACCCTCGGCGAGGGTGAGGCGGTCACCGTGGACACCGATCACGTGCTCGCTTTCTCCGACACCGTGCAATGCCGGCTCCGCGCGTTGCCACCCGAGGGCACGCAGAACGTCCGTTCCGGTGAGGGCCTGGTGTTCGACTTCGCCGGTCCCGGTGCCGTCCTCACCCAGACGCGCGGACCCCGCCGGCTCGCCACCTGGTTGCGCGCCAACGGAGTCAGCTCGCGTTCATGACTCCGTAAGGAGGTATCCGAGTGAGTTTTCTTCTCCTAGCGTTGCGTTCTGCGCTTTGCGTGATCTGAAGGAGGACGCCTTGGCTCTCGGTACCGTCAAGTGGTTCAACTCCGAAAAGGGATACGGCTTCATCGCAACCGACGACGGGCCCGACGTGTTCGTGCACTACTCGGCGATCCAGATGGACGGCTTCCGGACGCTCTCCGAGGGCGACCGGGTGGAGTTCGAGGTGCAGGCCGGCCGGGACGGGCGCAGCCAGGCCTCGGACGTGCGCAAGGCGTAGAAGTCACTGTTTGAGCAACCCCGAGCAGCGCGATCCCGGCGGGCGTTAGGCTGCCTCGCGTGTCTGAGGACCTGAGCGGGCGGCGGATCGCGCACTACCGGATCGACGGTGTGCTCGGTCGCGGTGGCATGAGCGTGACCTACAAGGCCACGGACGTGAGACTGGGCCGGAAAGTCGCGCTCAAGGTCATCGGTGAGCACCTCGCACCTGACGCGGAGTTCCGCGAGCGGTTCGTCGACGAGGCGCGCAACACCTCCGCCATCGACCACGCGAACATCGTGCCGCTGTACGACTTCGACGAGGTCGACGGCCTGCTCTACATCGCGATGCGGCTGGTCGACGGCCAGGACCTCGCGGGCCACGTCAAGGAGGGGCCGCTCACCCCAGCCCGCACCCTGACGCTGCTGGCCCAGGTCGCCGAGGCGCTCGACATGCTGCACGGCAAGGGCCTCGTGCACCTCGACGTGAAGCCGGCGAACGTCCTCGTGACCACCAAGGAAGGCGTCCGCGAGCACGTCTACGTCGCCGACTTCGGCCTCACCCGCCGCGGCGCCACCGGCCACCGCACCCGAACAGGTGATTTCCTCGGCTCGCCGACCTACGCGGCGCCGGAGCACCTGCGCGGCGAGCCCGTCGACGGCCGCACCGACCAGTACGCGCTCGCGTGCATGCTCTTCGCCTGCCTGTCCGGGCGCCCGCCGTTCCAGGGCGGTGTGCAGGAGGTCATCCAGGGCCACCTCGCCCAGACCGTGCCCCCGCTCTCGCAGCTCGTCGCGCTGCCGCCCGCCATCGACGACGTCATCCGCCGCGGCACCGCGAAGGAGCCGGCCCAGCGCTACTCCAGCTGCGCCGAGCTGATCGCGGCCGCACGCGTCGCGCTCGCCGGGGTCGCGCAGGGGTCGAGCCCCGCTCAACTCGGGCCGCACTCCGGCTCGATCCCCGTGCAGTCGCCGCTGTCCGGTCCGACGCCGGTGCAGCAGCAGGGCGGCTACCAGGGCGGGTACCCGCAGCAGCAGCTGTCCGACCCGGTCCGCCTGCGGCCGCCGAACCAGGTGGGCGTGAGTGCGTTCAACGCCACGTCCAAGGAACGTCCCGCCTGGCTGGCGCCGGTCATCGCGGCCGCGGTCGCGATCGTGGCGATCGTCATCGTGGTGATCATCCTGTCGCCCGGTGACGAACCGGCACGTCAGCCCAAGACCAACTCCTCGCCCACGCTCAACGTCGGCGACGACCCGACCTCGCGCAAGCCGCTGCCGACCTCCGTGCCGGTGCGCACGACGGGCTGACGCTCCACCCCGGCTGCTTGCACTCGCCGTGCCCGAGTGCTAAACACGTCTTAGCACTCGGCTCAGTCGAGTGCCAAAGAAGTGAGGCTGGGAAGGTGAGGCCCCCTTCGCGGGGTCGTCCGTCGCGGGCACCGAACCTGGCCAAGCGAACCGTGTTCCGCTGTGGGCTTTGCCGGCCCGCAGTGGCCCAGAATCCACAAAGGCGGAGGAACACACCGCAATGGCCAAGATGATTGCGTTCGACGAGGACGCCCGCCGCGGTCTCGAGCGGGGTATGAACACCCTCGCTGACGCCGTCAAGGTGACGCTCGGCCCGAAGGGCCGCAACGTCGTGCTCGAGAAGAAGTGGGGTGCGCCGACGATCACGAACGACGGCGTCTCCATCGCGAAGGAGATCGAGCTCGAGGACCCGTGGGAGAAGATCGGGGCCGAGCTCGTCAAGGAAGTTGCGAAGAAGACGGACGACGTCGCTGGTGACGGCACCACGACCGCGACCGTTCTCGCCCAGGCCCTGGTTCGCGAGGGTCTGCGCAACGTGGCCGCCGGCGCCAACCCGCTCGGCCTCAAGCGCGGCATCGAGCAGGCCGTCGAGGCCATCGCCGAGCAGCTCCTGAAGAACGCCAAGGAGATCGAGACGAAGGAGCAGATCGCTGCTACCGCGTCCATCTCCGCCGCTGACCCCACGATCGGCGAGCTCATCGCCGAGGCGATGGACAAGGTCGGCAAGGAAGGCGTCATCACCGTCGAGGAGAGCAACACCCTCGGTCTCGAGCTCGAGCTCACCGAGGGCATGCGCTTCGACAAGGGCTACATCTCCGGTTACTTCGTGACCGACCCCGAGCGCCAGGAAGCGGTCCTCGAGGACCCGTACATCCTGCTGTTCGGCTCCAAGATCTCCACGGTCAAGGACCTGCTCCCGCTCCTGGAGAAGGTCATGCAGGGCGGCAAGCCGCTGCTGATCATCTCCGAGGACGTCGAGGGCGAGGCCCTGGCCACGCTGGTCGTCAACAAGATCCGCGGCACCTTCAAGTCCGTCGCCGTCAAGGCCCCGGGCTTCGGTGACCGCCGCAAGGCCATCCTCCAGGACATCGCCACCCTCACCGGTGGCCAGGTCATCACCGAGGACGTCGGCCTGAAGCTGGAGAACGCCGACATCTCGCTGCTGGGCAAGGCCCGCAAGGTCGTCGTCACCAAGGACGAGACCACCATCGTCGAGGGCTCGGGCGACGCCGACCAGATCCAGGGTCGCGTCAACCAGATCCGCGCCGAGATCGAGAAGTCGGACTCCGACTACGACCGCGAGAAGCTCCAGGAGCGCCTCGCCAAGCTCGCCGGCGGCGTCGCCGTCATCAAGGCGGGCGCGGCCACCGAGGTCGAGCTCAAGGAGCGCAAGCACCGCATCGAGGACGCCGTCCGCAACGCGAAGGCCGCCGTCGAGGAGGGCATCGTCGCCGGTGGTGGCGTCGCGCTCCTGCAGGCCGCCGAGGCCGCGTTCGAGGGCCTGAAGCTCACGGGCGACGAGGCCACCGGTGCGAACATCGTCAAGGTCGCCGTCGAGGCGCCCCTGAAGCAGATCGCCGTCAACGCCGGCCTCGAAGGCGGCGTCGTGGTCGAGCGCGTCAAGTCCCTGCCCGCGGGCGAGGGCCTCGACGCCGCGACCGGCGAGTACAAGGACCTGGTCGCCGCCGGCATCATCGACCCGGCCAAGGTCACGCGCTCCGCGCTGCAGAACGCCGCGTCCATCGCCGCGCTGTTCCTGACGACCGAGGCCGTCGTCGCGGACAAGCCGGAGAAGAACGCCGCTCCGGCCGCGCCGGACGCCGGTGGCATGGACTTCTGAGTCCAGCCGCTGCTGTTCCACCTCGGAAGGCCCGGTCCCGCTTCGGCGGGGCCGGGCCTTCCGGCGTTCCGGGGAGTCGGTGGTCAGTAGACCGGTTCGGTGACCTGCCACTCGACGCACGTCGGCCGGGAACCGGTCCGCCGGAACTCCAGGAGGGCGTCCCGGACCTGGTCGAGCCGGATCGCGGCGTTCCGGGGGAACTCCGTCTTGTTGTCCTTGTCGACGTAGAGGGTCGGTGCGGCTGCCGGAGGTTCAGCACCCCGAGTCACCCAGTAGCCGATCTCGTCAGTGGTGCTCTCGGGGTCCGGACCGACGAAGTGCAACGCGCCGAACCCGTGCCGCGCGTCCAGCTTGAACATCCGGTCCGGGATCTCGAGGACCCCGAACTTCGGCAGCTCCCTCGCGGCGATCTGCGCCGGGTGCGGTTGCGGGTGGTTCGCGACGTGGGTCAGGACTTCGTCCAACTCCGCCGCGGTGGCGACGGCGACGGGCTCGTCGGCGCGGTTGTCGCCGTGGTAGTACCAGAATTCGAGCGTGTAACTCACCGCACGTCCTTTCCGCGGAACTCCCGCGACCGTACTGGGTCGTGCACGGTCAACGTCTGCCCCGGTCCGAGCACGTGGGGGAGCAGCCGGGAGCAGGACAGGCTCCGTTGCAGAGTTCGTTGTTGACCACCAGTTCGACGCGGTTCATGCCGCTCTGCCGCATCCGCCAGGCGACCTTCACCTCGACGTGCTTGGACGCCTCCACGCTCGCACCAGGGCGTCCGATGCCGAGATCGACCAGGTGGTCGTTGATGCGGTCGTGCTCCCCATCCGGTTCACGCCCGCTCTGCACCAGGTCGGTGCGGCCGTCAGAGGACCGGTAGACGCCGCTCGTCCGGTACCAGGGCAACCCGGCTCGTGTGCCCGCAACCCACGACTGCACGGCTGCCGGCGAGGCCGGTTCAGGACGGCTGTGGACCTCGAACCGGGCTCGGATTCGCGCGAGTCCCTCCAGAGCTGCTCGCAGCTCGCGAACTCGTTCGGCGACACCGTCCTGGACGGCTTGGAAGGACGCGATGACAGCGGCGGCATCGTCTTCGGCCGTGGTTCCGGCCAGCGCGGCCAGCAACTGAGACCGGCATTCGTCGACGAGGGCGGACGCCCGCGACAACGTGCTGATCGCGGCTTCGCTCTTCTGCACGGCCCGGGTGAGAAGTGCGGCGACTTCACCGAACGTGCTCGGCACGCCGCCACCTCCCGCCGCGCGGGTCAGGGCCGCGAGTCACCGCCCCAGTTCAGCACCCCAGTGCGGGCGCGGCACGCCCCCGGAAACCCATACCGCGCCAATCCTGCAAAAACCGTTCCCCACACCGAAAACGGCTCAAAGCATGATCGTCGGTGTCACCACGGTCCGCCCCGGTTCCCCGTGCGAGTTCACCAGGTGCACGAGGATCTGCGTGGTCCCGGCCGGAACGTCCGGCAGCACGAACCGCCCGCCGTCGTCGGCACGGGTGCACGACGACTTGTGGTCGGCGACGCGCACCTCGACCGTGTGTTCGCCGGCCGGGACGAGCCAGCCGTCGATGCGGTGGCGGGAGCCGGTCGACGTGAAGTTCACCATCAGCGTCAGGTTGTCGACGGTGAACGTGATGGTGCCGGTCTGGCCGCCGCGCACGCCCGCGAAGGAGCCTGCGCGTTCCCAGCGGGCCACCTCCACGTCGAGGTCCTCCAAAGCGATCGCGAACTTCACGCGGTCGACGAGGTCTGCGGGAGGTGGATCGAGTTCGTCGACCAGCCTGTTCAGCTCGGAGAGGACTGCGGTGTCCTCAAGGCCCCTGCGGTCGTCGCGCGGGTCGATCTCGTTCACCGCGATCCTCCTTCCGTTTCCAGGTAGTTGCGCAGCAGGTTCAGGCACCGTCCCCTGGTCGGACCGATGCTGCCGTGGGGCATGGCGAGTGCTTCGGCGACTGCTCGGTACTCGGCGCGACCCGCGAGCACGGTGAGCCGGAGCAGTTCCTGGCACTTGGTGGTGAGCCGGCCGAACGCGAGCCACAGCCTGCGGTCGCGGTCGTCCATCAGCGTCACGTCCTCTGGCAGGCCGGTGTCGGACTCCAGCTGTTCGGCGTACTCGTCGGACAGGTGGGTCTCGCGCTTGTTCGGCGTCCAGGTGCGGCGTGCTTCACGCCTGGTCGTCACGACCAGGTAGCCGACCAGGGCGCGCGGTTCCTTGATGGTGTCGATCTTGCGGAGGAAGGCGAGCCACACCGTTTGCACGACGTCCTCCGCCGCGGTGCGGTCGAGGCCTTGGCCGCGGGCGACGTGCCACACCAGCGGGGTCAGCTCGGCCACGAGGACGTCGAGTGCGTTGCGGTTGCCTTCGCGTGCGGCGGCGACGCAGACCGCATGCCGTTCGGTGCCTTCCAGCCCGTCCCACGGCGTTCGGTCATCCGCCGTGTGCAGCTCGTCCACGCAGCACCTCCGATCGGCCGCCACGTCAGCGCCGTTCGCCAGGTCAGGAGGCGTCGACTGGGCGGTAGATACAAAATTCACTCAATTGGAGCAGTCTCGCCCATCGTCCGCCCTCATCTTCCCCTGGGTGCACCAGCGGCCCGTGATTCCCCCTCCGCATCACGGGCCGCCCTGGTGGGAGCCGCGCCGGCCGGCACCCCTCGAACCGGCTGACGCTCGCTCCACGTCCTGTCGCTCACTGAACAAGAGCGGCGAACCAGGACCCAGATACGCACTCCGACGCGGGGATGCGAGAAATCGCTCCCGGATTTCCGAAAGCACATCGACTTGCGCACTATGGTCTAGACCATGCCGATTCTCGAAGTCATCGCACTCGACGCAAGGGACGCCGTTGCTGCTCAGGAGGGCGGCGCGCACCGCCTGGAGCTGGTCGCCGACATGGCCGCGGACGGGCTCACGCCGTCGGTCGCCACCTTCACGGAGGTGCGGAAGGCGTGCGACCTGCCCATCAGGGTGATGCTGCGCGACCGGAACGGGTTCGCGCCCGGCGACCTGAGGCAGCTGCGCCGGACCGCCGCCGAGTTGCGGGAGGCGGGTGCGACCGAGTTCGTCCTCGGGTTCCTCGACGCGGAGGGCGAGATCGACGAGGGCGTCACGCTCAACCTCGCCGCCGAGCTGGAGGGCTGCGCGTGGACGTTCCACCGCGCGCTCGACAACTCGAACGACGTGCGCAAGGGCTGGCAGACCGTCGCCGGCCTCGGCTGCGACACCGTGCTCGCCGCCGGTCATCGCACGGGTGTCGAAGCGGGCAGGGAGGTCCTGAAAGAGCTGGTCAACGCCCAGCCGCCCACGCTGCTGGTCGGCGGCGGCCTCCAGCCCCACCACGTCGGGGAGCTACTCGAAGCGGGCATCACCGCGTTCCACGTCGGCAGCGCCGTGCGGCCGGGCGGGTGGGACGAACCGGTCGACCCGGCATCAGTTCGGCAATGGATCAACCGTCTGGTCTAGACCCTTAGCGCGGACCGTTCTAGTCTCACGTTGCTTCCTGTGAAATGGCTGTTGCACTATATGCAATGCGGAGGGCGCGATGAGGCTGAAGGCACTCGTGGCCGTGCTGGGCGTGGGCGCGGTGGTCGCCTGCGCTCCGGTGCAGTCCGGACCGGCGAACACGGCGGGGGACGAGAAGACCGGGCAGCTGCGGGTGTGGCTGTTCGACGAGGTCAACCGCGGGCCCAAGGAGGCGGTGGTCAAGGAGGCCGTCACCGAGTTCCAGGGCAAGCACAGCGGCGTGACCGTCGACGTGCAGTACATCCAGGTGTCCAGCCGGGCGGAACGGTTCAAGGCCGCCTTCAGCGACCCCAAGAGCGCGCCGGACGTGGCGGAGTTCGGCAACACCGACCTCGCCGGCTACGTCTCCGCGGGCGGCTTCTCCGAGCTGGACCTCAGCGCGTGGAGCGAGTCCAAGGACCTGGTGCCGACGATCCTCGACACCGCCAAGGTCGACGGCAAGACCTACGGCGTGCCGTGGTTCGTCGGCGTCCGCGCGCTCTACTACCGCACGGACGTCTTCTCCGAGCTCGGCCTCAAGCCGCCGGCGACGCTCGACGAGATCGCGACCACGGCCCGTGAGATCCGGCAGCGCAAGCCCGAGCTGATCGGCATCTCCGCCGGCGGCAAGTACCTGTTCGCCGCCCTGCCGTTCATCTGGGCCAGCGGTGGCGAGATCGCCAAGTCCGACGGCGGCAAGTTCACCGCCGCCGTCGACAGCGCGGAGGCCAGGGCCGGTGTCGCGAAGTACACCGAGCTGATCAAGGACGACATCTGCCCGCCGGCCACCTGCGCGGGCAACGGCGGTGACGCGAGCGTCGAGGCGTTCCGCGCGGGCAAGGCGGCCATGACCATCGGCGGCGACTTCAACCGCAAGTCGGTCGACGCCTCCAGCGCGGCCGGCAAGTACGCCGTCGTGCCGCTGCCCGGCAAGACCGCGGGCTCGATCGCGCCCGCGTTCGCCGGCGGCAACCTGCTCGGCGTCATGAAGGGCACCCAGCGCAAGACGCTCGCGACCGAGTTCACGCAGCTGCTCGCGTCGAAGGAGTACCAGCAGAAGATGTACGCGGCGATGGGCAACCTGCCGACGTTCACCGACGTGCAGAAGCAGGTCGCGGACTCGGACAAGTTCCTGGAGCCGTTCACCAAGACCCTGCAGGCCGGCACGAAGTTCGTCCCCGTCACCCCGGCGTGGGCGAAGATCGAGGCGCAGACCGTGCTGCCGACGATGATCCAGGAGGTCGTCACCGGCGCGAAGAACGTCGACACGGCCACCGCCGACGCCGCCAAGACGATGAACGCGGCCTTCACGTCGTGAGCATGACCGCCAAGGGCCAGGGGCGGACCGCGTTCGCCTACCTGGCCCCAGCGCTGCTGGTGCTGGGCGGCCTGCTGGCCTACCCGATCTACCAGCTCGTGCTCATCTCGCTCTTCGACTACGGCCAGGAGCAGGTGAGCGGTGGTGCGCCGCTGGAGTTCCTGGGCCTCGGGAACTACCAGAGGCTGCTGGGCGACCAGCAGTTCTGGACGGTGCTCGGGCAGACCGTCGCCTTCGCGGCGGTCTGCGTGGTCGGCACGCTGCTCGTGGGCGCCTTCCTCGCGATCATGGCCACGCGGGTCAGGACGTGGGTCCGCATGACGTTGTTCCTGGCGGCGCTCGGCGCGTGGTCCACGCCCGCCGTCGCCGGCTCGACGATCTGGCTGTTCCTGTTCGACGCGAACTTCGGGTTCGTCAACGAGGTCCTCGGCATCCAGGGCTTCTCCTGGACGTTCGACAGGTGGACCGCGTTCGGGCTCGTCGCCGCCCAGGTGATCTGGTGCTCGTTCCCGTTCGTCATGGTCACGCTCTACGCGGGCATCAAGGCGATCCCGGGCGAGGTGCTGGAGGCCGCGGCGCTCGACGGCGCCTCGGCGTTCCGCACGGCGTGGAGCGTCATCCTGCCGCTGCTGCGGCCGATCATCCTCGTCGTGACGATCCAGTCGATCATCTGGGACTTCAAGATCTTCACGCAGATCTACGTGATGACCAACGGCGGCGGCATCGCCGGGCGCAACCTCGTGCTCAACGTCTACGCCTACCAGCAGGCGTTCGCGGCGTCGGAGTACGGGCTGGGCGCGGCCATCGGCGTCGTGACGACCGTGCTGCTGCTGGTGGTCACGCTGTTCTACCTGCGCGCACTGCGCCGTTCCGGGGAGGCCCTGTGAAGCGCTGGCTGACCGAGGGCTTCGTCCTCGTCATCGCCGCAGTCGTGGCGTTCCCGCTGTTCTGGATGGTGCTGAGCGCGTTCAAGCCGGAGGACGAGATCATCTCGGCCGACCCGGTGCCGTGGACGACGCGGCCGACGCTCGACAGCTTCACGCGGGCGCTCACGGTCGCGAACTTCGGGCGCTACTTCGTGAACAGCATCGTCGTGGCGCTGATCGTGGTGGCGCTGAGCATCCTGATCTCGTTCCTCGCGGCGACCGCGCTGACCCGCTTCCGGTTCCGCAGCCGCACCACGCTGCTGATCATGCTGCTGGTCGTGCAGATGGTGCCGGTCGAGGCGCTGACCGTGCCGCTGTTCTTCCTGATGCGGTCGGTCGGCGACACCGTGCCGGTGTTCGGCCTGAACCACCTGGGCTCGCTCGTGCTGGTGCACCTGGCGTTCAGCCTGCCGTTCGCGATCTGGATGCTGCGCGGCTTCGTCGCCGCGGTGCCGGTGGAGCTGGAGGAGGCCGCCACCCTGGACGGCGCCTCGCGGTTCCGGTTCCTCTGGCAGGTGCTGTTCCCGCTCGTCGCACCCGGACTGGTGGCGACGTCCGTGCTGTCGTTCATCCACGCCTGGAACGACTTCCTGTTCGCCAAGACGTTCATCATCTCCGCTGTGGAGAACCAGACCCTGCCACTGGCTCTCCAGGTCTTCGTCAAACCCGACCAGAACGATTGGGGCGCGATCATGGCGGGCTCCACCCTGATGACCATCCCTGTGCTCGTCTTCTTCATCTTCGTCCAGCGCCGGCTCGTGTCCGGTCTCGCCGGGGCGGTGAAGGGATGAACCTGCTGCCACGTCCGGTGTCCTATGTGGATGGCGGAAGACTCGTCGACTACAAGGGCTGGGAGACCGTGCTCGTCGACGGTCCGCCCGGCGGTTACCGGTTGCTCTCCTCCGACGACGGCGTGCTGATCGAGGCGCACGACGCGGCGGGCGAGATGAACGCGCTGCAGACCCTGCGGCAGCTGCTCGGCCCCGGCGCGTTCCGCGCGGCGGGCGACAAGCCGCGGGTCATCCCGGCCTGCGAGGTCGTCGACTTCCCGCGGTTCGCGTGGCGGGGCGTCATGCTCGACGTCGCCCGGCACTTCCTGCCCAAGCGGGAGGTGCTGCGGTGGGTCGAGCTGCTGTCCGTGCACAAGCTCAACGTCCTGCACCTGCACCTCACCGACGACCAGGGCTGGCGCTTCGAGGTGAAGGCCTTCCCGAAGCTCACCGAGGTCGGCTCGTGGCGGGAGGACTCGCGGTTCGGCGACCGGCGCTCGGGCGGGCTGACAGGCCGTCCGCACGGCGGTTTCTACACCCAGGACGACCTGCGCGAGATCGTCGCGTACGCGGCGGCCCGGCACGTCACGGTGGTCCCGGAGATCGACATCCCCGGCCACTCGCAGGCGGCGATCGCGGCCTACCCGGAGCTCGGCGTGCACGGCGGTGGCGTGTGGACCGACTGGGGCATCAACGAACGCGTGCTCAACACCGAGGAGTCCACAGCGGACTTCTACCGGGTGGTCTTCGACGAGCTGATGGACGTGTTCCCCGCGGAGGTCATCGGGCTCGGCGGCGACGAGGCACCCGGCCACGACGGCGAGCTGGTCCGCGAGATCGCGCGGCACCTGGTGCGCAGCGGGCGGCGGCCCTACGGCTGGGACGAGGTCCTCGACTCCGCCCCGCTGCCGGCGGGCACGGTCGTGGCGTCCTGGCGCGGCGTGGAAGGCGGTGTCACGGCGGCCCGCGAGGGCCACGACGTGGTGATGTGCCCCGAGGAGTTCGTCTACCTCGACTACCGGCAGTCCGGCTCGGACGACGAGCCCATCCCGGTGGGCACGGTGACGACGCTGGAGGACGTCTACGCGTGGGAGCCGGTCCCGGCCGAGCTCACCGGTGACGAACCGGGGCGCGTGCTGGGGGCGCAGGCGAACATCTGGACCGAGCACCTCGACTCGGCCCGGCGCGTGGACTACGCGGCGTTCCCGCGCCTGGCGGCGTTCGCCGAGGTCGTGTGGTCACCGGCGGAGAAGGACCCGGAGTTCGTGCGGCGGCTGCGCGAGCACCACCTGCCGCGGCTCGACGCACTGGGGGTGGAGTACCGGCCCCTCAACGGTCCCCACCCCTGGCAACGGCTACCCGGCGTTCCCGGTTTTCCACGGTGATCACATCGCGGCGTCTTCCTCGGGCATGAGGATCCACGCGGCGACGTAGAGGACGGCGCCGGTGCCGAAGCCGAGCAGCGTGGCGGCGACCAGGACGATCCGCAGCAGCGCGGCGTCCACGCCGATCATCTTGGCCACGCCGCCGCAGACACCGGCGACCATCTTGTCGCTCCGGCTGCGCCGGAGCTTCTTGACCTTCGTCGTCGCTTCGTCGAGCACGTTGTTGTTCATGGCTCAAGAATCGTCGGTTCCGGGCGGTCGCACATCGGTGACCACCCGGAACCCGACCCTGAGTCGTACTCTGGGGGTCATGGACTCCCCGGAGGCGGTACGCCGTGCGTGATGTCCTGTTCGAGCTGGCCGACCGGGTCGCGAACGGCGAGACCGTCGGCGTCGGGACGGTGGTCGCGACGTTCAGCTCGGCACCCCGGCCGGCCGGTGCGGCGATGCTCGTGACCGGGGACGGCCAGGCGATCGGCAGCGTGTCCGGCGGGTGCGTCGAAGGGGCCGTCTACGACCTCGCGCAGACGACCGGCGAGCCGGTGCTGCAGCGTTACGGCGTCAGCGACGACGACGCGTTCGCCGTCGGCCTGACGTGCGGCGGGATCATCGACGTCTACGTCGAGAAGATCGACGCGGAGACGTTCCCGCAGCTCGGCGAGGTCGTGGACACCGTTCGCGCCGGGGAACCCGTGGCCGTCGCGACCGTCGTCGAGCACCCGGACCGCATCGGGCAGCGGATGGTCATCTGGCCCGATCGCCGCTCGGGCACGCTCGGGTCGTCCCGCGTCGACGACGCCGTCACGGACGACGCGCGCGGCATGCTCGCGAGCGGGCGGTCCGGCGTGCTCCGGTACGGCCCGGACGGCCAACGCCGCGGCGAGGGCATGAGCGTGTTCGTGAACTCGTTCGAGCCGCCGCCGCGGATGCTCGTGTTCGGTGCCATCGACTTCGCCGCCGCCATGGCGAGGCTCGGCGCGTTCCTCGGCTACCGGGTGACCGTGTGCGACGCACGGCCCGTGTTCGCGACCCGCACCCGTTTCCCCGAGGCCGACGAGGTCGTCGTCGCGTGGCCGCACAGGTACCTGCGGGCCGAGGCGCCCAAGCTCGACGAGCGGACGGTGATCGCCGTCCTCACGCACGACCCGAAGTTCGACGTGCCGCTGCTGGAGGTCGCGTTGCGGCTCAAGGTCGGCTACGTCGGCGCGATGGGTTCCCGCCGCACGCACGAAGACCGCCTGCGGCGGTTGCGGGAGGCGGGGCTGACCGAGGGCGAGCTCGGCGCGCTGGCCTCGCCGATCGGCCTGGACCTGGGCGCCAGGACACCGGAGGAGACCGCGGTGTCGATCGCCGCCGAGGTCATCGCCCTGCGGTGGAGGGGAACCGGCCGCCGGCTCGTGGACCTCGGTGCACCGATCCACCACTGAACGGCCCGGTGATCGCCGAGGTCAGCGGCGAACTCGCCGGCCAGTTCGCGGAACACCTGGCGAGCACGGCGGCTTCCGGGGATGCTGACGAGGTGGCGCAACAGCAGCATCTCCGAGTGGTTCCCGACGAGCCGATCGACCTGATCGACACGGCAGGCGTTCCGGCGTTGAAGCGCGTGCTCCCCGTCGCGGCCGGTGTACTGGCCGTCGTGCTGTTACTGGCCCTGCGACGCAGGCGGCAGCGCTGAAGCGTGCTCACCGGTGGCCGGCCCTCGTGCTGGCCGCCGGTGTCGCGCTGTCCGGGTGCACCGGCTCACCGGTCGTGCTCACCTCGGCCCCGGTGCCGCCGTGGTCCCCCTCACCGGTCCCGCCGCCGGCCCGCTCGTTCACCCTCACCGCCGGCGGCGACGTGCTGGTCCACCCGGCGCTGACCGACCAGGCGGTCGCCGACGGCGGTGCCGCGGGCCGCGACTTCCTGCCGTTGTTCTCCGGCATCCGCGACACGCTCAAGGCCGACCTGTCGCTGTGCCACCTGGAGGTGCCGCTGGGCAAGAAGGAGGGCCCGTTCTTCGGCTACCCGTCCTTCCTCGCCCCGCCGGAGGTCGCGAAGGGCCTGGTCGACGTGGGCTACGACGCGTGCTCGACCGCCTCGAACCACACCCTCGACCGCGGCGTCTCCGCGATCACGACGACGCTGGACGCGATGGACGCGGTGGGGCTCAAGCACACCGGCTCGTACCGCACGCAGCAGGAGTCGGCCACACCCCTGATCCTCGACGCGAACGGCGTGAAGGTCGCCCAGCTGTCGTTCACCTACGGCTTCAACGGCATCCCGCTGCCCCAGCCGTGGCGCGCGAACCAGATCGACGCCGACAAGATCCTCGCCGACGCGCGCGCCGCCCGCGCCGCCGGAGCCGAGGTCGTCGTGCTGTCCGTGCAGTGGGGAAACGAGTACCAGCACGCCGTCACCGCCGAGCAGAAGGCACTGGCCCGCCGGCTGCTGGCCGACCCGGCACTCGACCTGATCATCGGCACGCACGTGCACGTCGTGCAGCCGTTCGAGAAGATCGGCACCAAGTGGGTCGCCTACGGCCTGGGCAACGAGGTCGCCCGGCACGCGGAACCCCGCGGCGTCACCGAGGAGGGCGTGGTCGCCCGCTTCCGCTTCGAACAGGGCCCGGCCGGCTGGTCCGTCACCGAGGCCTCCTACACCCCGACCCTGGTGGAGCTCGGCCCGCCGATCCGGCTGGTGGACCTGACGCGGGTGCCCGCGACGGAACGGCGGACGCAGGCGGTCAGCCGCACCGAGGAGGTCGTGTTCAGCCTCGGCGCCAACCAGCACGGGCTGGTCAGAGGGAAGCCCTGACCCGTTCGAACCGCTCCGTCCAACGCCGGTCCACGACCTCGAACTCGCCGATCCGGTCCGGCACCGGCGCCTTCGCCGGCACGCGCAGGTAGCCGTTCTCCGGCTTCAGCGACTCGCTCGTCACATCGCCCTGGAACAGCTCCACCGTGGCGAGCCCGCACGCGTGGTCGAGCTCGGGCAGTGCCGCGGCCAGCGCGATGCCCGCGGCCATGCCGACCGACGTCTCCAGCGCCGACGACACCACGCACGGCAGCCCGCACGCCTCGGCGATCTCCAGCGCCCTGCGGACGCCGCCGAGCGGCGCCACCTTGATCACCGCGATGTCCGCGGCGCCCGCGACGGCCACCTTGAGCGGGTCCTCTGCCTTGCGGATCGACTCGTCGGCGGCGATCGGGACGGTCGTCCTCCTGCGCACCTCGGCCAGCTCGTCGAGCGTGCGGCACGGCTGCTCCACGTACTGCAGGCCGCCGGCCGCGCGGTCCATCGCCTTGATCGCCCTGACCGCCGTGTCGACGTCCCACAGCATGTTCGCGTCGACCCGGACGTGCCCCTGCGGCCCCAGCGCGTCCCGGACCGCCTCAAGCCGTGCGCAGTCCTCTTCGAGCGTGCTCTCGGCGACCTTCACCTTGGCCGTCGCGCACCCCGACCTCGTCACGATCTCGTGCGCCCGCTCCGGACCGACGACGGGCACGGTGCAGTTGACCGGCACCCTGTCCCTGAGCGGCCGCGGCCACCCCTCGTACGCCGCCTCCAGCGCGCACCGCAGCCACGGCGCCGCCTCCTCGTCGTCGTACTCCTCGAACGGGCAGAACTCACCCCACCCCGCCGGCCCCTCGACCAGCACGCCGGTGCGGGTGGTGATGCCGCGGAACCGGACGTTCATCGGGATCGAATAGACGTGCACCGCCCGATTCAACCGCACCGGCGCCCCTCCAGCGAATGCCCGCCGCCGCGCAGGTGCACCGTCCCCACCGCCTGCACGGCGAGCAACGTGCACACGATCTGCCTGACCGCGTTCCGGCTCAGCAACGACACGTCCGTCGACACCGTGACGTCCAGCCCGCTCTCCACCCGGTCGACCGTCGCGGGCGCCGCGTCGAACGGCACCTCCGTGCTCAGCCCGCGCTGCTGCTCGTCGCCGCTGGGCCCCTGCGCGAGCAACGCCACGACGTCGCGGCCGGTGAGGCTGCCCTGGTCGCGGGCGACGGGCACGACCTGGCCGGCCGCGACCCAGTAGACGGACGGGGAGGGGTTCTCGACGGGACCGCTCGGGGCCTGCAGGCCCGGGATGACGCCGGTGGGGCGGATGCCGCAGGAGGCGAGGACCGCGACCGCGAGCACGGCCAGGATCGTCGGCGCGAGCTTGCGCAGGCGTCCCCTCGCAGGGGACCCCCGTTTTCCATTCTTCCAGCCGGCACCGACAGTTTTCGGGCTCACACCGGACTCCCAGCCGGCAGCTCCCCGGCTCACGCCGCACCCCCGGCCCGCAACGGCTCCCCGACCGGCAGCCGCAGCGTGAACACCGCACCACCGCCGGGCCGGTTCGCCGCCGTCAGCGTGCCACCGTGCAACCGCGCGTTCTCCCATGCAATCGCGAGCCCCAGCCCGCTGCCCTCCGACCGCCCCCGAGCCGAGTCGGCTTTGTAGAACCGCGCGAACACGTGCGGCAGCACCTCCTCCGCCAGTCCGGGCCCGGAGTCCGCCACCTCGATCACCAGCCACGACCCGTCGACCGCCAGCCGCACGGTGACGGGCGGGGCGCCGTGCCGCACCGCGTTGCCCACCAGGTTCGCCACGACCACGTCCAGCCGCCGCGGGTCGAGCCGGGCGCGCACCCCGTCGGGCAGGGTGGCGGTCACCTCGAAGCCGCGCAGCCGCAGCGTCGCCCGCACGACCTCGGCCACGTCCACGTCGTCGAGTGCCAGCGCGGCGGTGCCCGAGTCGAAGCGGGTGACCTCGATCAGGTCGTTCACCAGCCGCGTCAGGTTCTGCGTCTCCCGGTTCACCAAGCGCGCCGCCTGCCCGGCCACGCCCGGCAGTGCCGCGGTCTCCGCGTCCAGCACGTCCGTCACCGCCGTCATCGCGGCCAGCGGCGTCCGCAGCTCGTGCGACACGTCGGCCACGAACCGGCGGGCGTCGGCCTCCATCCGCCGCAGCTCGCCGACGTGGTGCTCCAGGGAGGCGGCGGTGCTGTTGAACGTCGAGGCCACGTCCGTCAGCTCGTCCCTGCCGCGCACCGGCACCCGTGCCGACAGGTCGCCCTGGCCGAGCTGGAACGCCGCCATCCGCAGCGCCCGCACCGGCCGCAGCACGCCCTGCGCGGCCAGCAGGCCCAGCGCCAGCGCCAGCACGAGGCCCGCGCCGCCGATCAGCCACGCGTTGCGGGCCAGCTCGTCGATCACCTCGGCCTCGCTGGTGAACGGGCGCAGCGCGTAGACCTCGATGCCGGACTCGCCACCGCCGGACACCCGCAGCTGCATCCCGATGACCAGCCACACCCGGCCCGCGTGCGACACGCGCTGCCAGCCGACGTAGCCGAACGACACGTGCCTGCGCAGCTCCGGCGTGATCACCGAGGGGTTCATCGAGCCCGCCGTGACGCCGTGCGCCGTGGCCAGCGCGTCGCCCTCCCGGCCGGACACGCGGGCCGCGATGCGCTCCAGGACCAGCGCGTCCACCGGGCGGGCGGGCAGCGGGTAGAGCTGCTCGACCCGGTTCGTGGTCTCGGTGACGGCCCGGTCCTGCGCGCGTTGCACGATCGCGTCGCGGGCCCGCACGTACCCGGCGCCCGCGACCGCCACTGCGGTGAAGACGCTGATGAACGCGAACGAGAGCAACAACCGCAGGCGCAGCGTCACAGCGGTCCGAACCGGTACCCGAAGCCGCGCACGGTCTGCACGTACACCGGTGCCGCCGGGTCGTCCTCGACCTTCGAGCGCAACCGCTGCACGCACGCGTCGACCAGCCGCGAGTCACCGAGGTAGCCCTGGTCCCACACGCTCTCCAGCAGCTGCTGCCGCGACATCACCCGGCCCGGCGCCGCCGACAGCTCCAGCAGCAGCCGCAGCTCCGTCGGCGCCAGCGCCACGGGCCGGCCGAGCCGGGTGACCACGAGGCCGTCGCGGTCGATCGTCAGGTCGCCGTACCGCTCGGTCTGCACGCTGGGCTGGCTGACCGCGAACCGCCGCAGCACCGCCCTGATCCGCGCCTCCAGCACGCGGGCCTGCGCCGGCTTGGCCACGTAGTCGTCCGCGCCCGCCTCCAGGCCCGCGACCACGTCGATGTCGTCGTTGCGGGCGGTCAGCATGATGATCGGCAGGTCGCCCGCGGCCCGGATGCGGCGGCACACCTCGAACCCGTCCACGCCCGGCAGCATCAGGTCGAGCACGACCACGTCCGGGTTGTCGCCCCTGGCCAGGAGGTCGAGGCCCTCCTCGCCGGTGCGCACCGCCGTCACCGCGTGGCCCTGGTAGGTCAGGGCCAGCGACAGTCCTTCCCGGACCGCCTCGTCGTCCTCGATCAGCAGTACGCGCGGCATGTCCTCCAGCCTTCCGGACGGGTCTCATGAGGACGTCCGTGCGACGTCATCGTTGCGCAACGACCGCACGGGCGCAGCGGGCGCAGTGGGCGCCGATCAGTCCAGTGCGGCGGTGTGGCGCAGCTGTTCGGGGGTCGGGTCGGCCCGCAGCACGGCGAGCGCCGCCGCGAACCGGTCGAAGCGCCGGTCCAGGTCGGCGAGCTCGCGGGTCGGTTCCGCGACCAGCGCGGCCCGGCCCGGCTTCGCGGGTGCCAGTGCGAGCGCGGCGCGGACCGGCACCGAGCGGCGCAGTGCCACCAGCAGCGTCCACAGCCGCCGCTCGACCAGCGCCACCCGCACCGGGTCACCGGTCACGGCGAGGAAGTCGGTGCGGGCGGCGGTGGCGCGGCGGAGCTGTTCGGGGCACGTGAAGTCGGTGGACCGGACGACCTGGGCCTCGGGTGCGGCGGCGGCGAGCGACCGCTCCGACCGGAACCGGCCGCGGGGCGGGGGTGCGGCCGGGTTCCACATCCACCAGGTCGTCATCCGACCAGGTCGTCCGCGTCGACGATCTTGTACGCGTACCCCTGCTCGGCCAGGAACCGCTGCCGGTGCGCCGCGTACTCGGTGTCGAGGGTGTCCCGCGCGACCACCGAGTAGAAGTGCGCCTGCCGTCCGTCGCCCTTGGGCCGCAGCAGCCGGCCGAGGCGCTGGGCCTCCTCCTGGCGCGACCCGAAGGTGCCGCTGACCTGCACCGCCACCGATGCCTCCGGCAGGTCGATGGAGAAGTTGGCGACCTTGGACACGACCAGCGTGCGCAGCTCGCCCCTGCGGAACCGGTCGAACAGCTCCTCGCGCTCCTTGTTCTTCGTCGACCCCTTGATCACCGGCGCGTCGAGCTCCTCGCCCAGCTCGTCGAGCTGGTCCAGGTAGGCGCCGATCACCAGGGCGGGCTCGCCGGGGTGCCGCTCCAGCACCCGCCGGACCACCGGGATCTTCGTCCGCGCCGTCGAGCAGAGTTTGTACCGCTCCTCCGGCTCGGCCGTCGCGTACAGCAGCCGCTCGTTGTCCGTGAGCGTCACCCGCACCTCGGTGCACTCCGCGGGGGCGATCCAGCCCTGCGCCTCGATGTCGCGCCACGGCACGTCGTACCGCTTCGGCCCGATCAGCGAGAAGACGTCGCCCTCCTGCCCGTCCTCCCGGACGAGGGTGGCGGTGAGCCCGAGCCTGCGCCGCGACTGCAGGTCCGCGGTCATCCGGAACACCGGTGCCGGCAGCAGGTGCACCTCGTCGTAGACGATCAGGCCCCAGTCCCGCGAGTCGAACAGCTCCAGGTGCTTGTACTCGCCCTTCGACCTGCGCGTGATCACCTGGTAGGTCGCGATGGTGACCGGCCGGATCTCCTTGCGCTCACCGGAGTACTCGCCGATCTCCTCCTCGGTGAGGCTCGTGCGCGCGATCAGCTCCCGCTTCCACTGCCGCCCAGCCACGGTGTTCGTGACCAGGATCAGCGTGGTGGCCTGCGCCTCGGCCATCGCCGCCGCGCCGACCAGCGTCTTGCCCGCGCCGCACGGCAGCACCACGACCCCGGAGCCACCGGCCCAGAACGCCTGCGCCGCGAGCCGCTGGTAGTCGCGCAGCTTCCACCCGTCCTCGGCGAGCTCGATCGGGTGCGCCTCCCCGTCGACGTAGCCCGCCTGGTCCTCGGCCGGCCAGCCGACCTTGAGCAGCAGCTGCTTGAGCCGGCCGCGCTCGCTGGGGTGCACGATCACGGTGTCGTCGTCGATGCGCGCCCCGAACATCGGCGCGACCTTCTTGTTCCGCAGCACCTCTTCGAGCACCGCGCGGTCGGTGGTGGCGAGCACCAGGCCGTGCGCCGGGCTGTTGCTCAGCACGAGCCGCCCGAAGCGCCCCATCGTGTCCACCACGTCCACCAGCAGCGGCTGTGGCACCGGGTACCGGCTGAACCGCACGAGCGCGTCCACCACCTGCTCCGCGTCGTGCCCGGCCGCGCGGGCGTTCCACAACGCCAGCGGCGTCACGCGGTACGTGTGCACGTGCTCCGGCGCCCGCTCCAGCTCGGCGAACGGCGCGATGGCCGTTCGCGCCTCATCGGCCAGCGGGTGGTCTACCTCAAGCAGCAGCGTCTTGTCCGACTGCACGATCAGGGGGCCATCGGTCACCTGCCCAGTCTCCCTGACGGTGCCAAATGCGCTGCTGTCGCCATCACGGCGGACGCGGGAGCGGGCAACTGTGAGCCGACACACCGAGCCAACACCCCGTGTCGTACGTTCTCGCGCATGAGCACCGAGTCGACTGATCCCGTCGAGCCCACCGCGCAGCCACCCGCGGCCGAGGCGGAGTCCGACGAGTCGCCCAAGGGCAAGAACAGCTGGCTGAAGTTCGTCATCGTCGGCGTGCTGGCGGTGGTGCTGGTCGGCGGTGGCGTGTTCGTGTTCACGCAGATGGGCGGCCTGAACGCGGGCGACTGCGTGAGCGCGTCGCCGCAGGACGTGGACAAGCCGGACGGCGAGTGGAACGTCAGCTCGCAGGGCTGCGGCGACCAGGAGGCCACGCACAAGGTGGCGAAGGTGCTGGGCAACGCGGACGACCCGTGCCCGGACGAGGGCATCTACGAGCCGGTCAAGTCGGGCGGGGACTCGCTGTGCCTCATGCCGAACCTGGCCGAGGGCAACTGCTACACCTCCAGCGACGACGGCGCCTTCAAGAAGGAGGCGTGCACCGTCGAGTCGCCGGTGAAGATCGTGAAGAAGGTCGACGGGCTGCCCGAGGAGGGCACGGTGTGCCCGGAGGGCTCCAGCGAGCTGCGGTTCAGCGAGCCCGCGTCGGTCTACTGCATGGGTGTGCACGAGAACGCCTGATCCGGTGATCAGCCGGCTCGGACGGCTGCCGATACCCAGGCCATGAAGAAGGTCGGCCTGGGTGTCGCTGCCGTCGTCCTGCTCGCGTTCGGCGGCCTGCTGGTCGTCGACCAGCTCCAGTCCGGCCCGAGCGCGCACGTCGGCGACTGCGCGCGGATCTCCGGCGGTCAGGACGACCCGGTCTACCAGGCGCTGGCGTGCGACGAGGGCGGCGCGACCGTCAAGATCGCCAAGATCCTGCCGCGCGACGACAGCTGCCCGTCCGGCGGCATGGACTACTCGACGTTCACGGGCGAGTCGACCTTCTGCCTGATGCCCAACTTCCACGAGGGCGCCTGCTACGGGCAGGACCGCGAGACCGGCATCGCCCAGGTCGACTGCGCCACCAGGGACTCGGTCCGGGTCGTCAAGGTGCTCACCGGCAGGACCGACCGCTCTGCCTGCGGGGATGCGCGCGCGGCGGTGTTCCCGGAGCCCGCCACGACGTTCTGCCTCGAACGCGGCGACAAGCAGCCGTAACGTTTTCGCAAAGCGCCAGCGGTGTCCGCTTCCGCCTGGCAGCCTCTGCTCCGGCCTTGTCGGGGGGCACGGGCCGCCCGAGGTTGAGCGGAAGCGAGAGAACAGCACATGAGCACGGAGCAGGTTGCGCCCATCGCAGGGCCGCAGCCCGAGGCGAAGAAGCCGAGCGTTCTGAAGAAGATCCTCGGTTACGTCGTCGGTCTGGTCGTCGCGGCCGTCGCGATCTACGCGTTCAACTACTTCACGAACGACGACGCGCAGGCGAAGGTGGGGGACTGCGCCCACATCACCGGCACGACGAACAACCCGGACTACAAGGCGGTCGACTGCGCGTCCGCCGAGTCCAACTACGTCGTCGGCCAGGTGTCCGGGGTCTGCAAGGGCGACTACGTCGAGTACAGCCACTCGCAGCGCCGCGGCCCCAAGACCAAGCTGTGCCTGGCGCCGGTGCTCGTCGAGGGCACCTGCTACGCCGACGACGGCGACAACGTGAACCCCAAGGTCGTCGGGTGCGCGGAGACCGCCACGTTCAAGGTCACCAAGGCGGTCAAGGACGCCGCCGCACCGGAGTGCGCGGAGGGGGAGAAGGCCTACGCCTTCCCCGAGGCCAAGCTGAACTACTGCATCGGCACGCCCGCGTAGCAGCAGGCCGGACCACGGGGAGACCGGAGTCGCGACCGCGCGGCTCCGGTTTCCCTTTTGCGCGCCCCCGTCGGAGAGGAACCCAGTGACGACGCCCCACCACCCGCAGCAGCCGGGCCCGTACGGCCCGCCTCCCGGCGGCCAGCCCCCGCAGCCCTACGGCCAGCAGCCGTACGGGCAGCAGCAGCCCCATGGTCAGCAGCCCTACGGCCAGCCCGTCCACGGTCAGCAGCCGCAGCCCTTCGGCACCCCGCCGGGCCAGCCTGGCTACGGAGCCGGCCCCTACGCGCAGCCCGGCCCGTACGGCCCGCCACCCGGCCAGATGCCTCCCGGCATGCCCGGCCAGCCGATGCCGTACGCCCCGCCGCCCAAGCCCGGCGGTGCCGCGGGCAAGGTCATCGGCGCCGTGTTCGTGGTGCTCGTGCTGGTCGGCGGGTTCATGGTGCTGCGCGGCGTGTTCGGCAGCAGCGAGCCGTCGGCCAAGCCGGGCGACTGCGCGAACATGACCGGCACGACCATCAGCCCGAACTACAAGAAGGTCGACTGCGGGTCGCCCGAGGCGAACTACATCATCGCCAAGGCCTCGAAGGACACCTCCGACGCGTGCCCGAGCAAGGAGTACGCGTCTTACCACCAGTCCGGCCGGCGCAAGGAGACGCTGAAGCTGTGCCTGGTGGAGAAGCTCGAAGAGGGCCGGTGCTACGAGGACCCGATGGCGGGCATCAGCCTCGCGGGTCCGAAGGCGATCGACTGCTCCAAGGGGCAGAACAGGTACTCGACCCAGAAGTCCTACAAGGTCGACAAGGTGGTCAGGCAGGCCTCCGCGGACTGCGGCGAGAGCACGCCCGTGTCCTACGCCGAGCCGGCGCCGGGCCTGACCTACTGCCTGAGCGCACTCGCGGAGAAGTGACCGAACGACGGAGGGCGGGTCACCGGGGGTGACCCGCCCTCCGCCGCTGGGAGAAGCGCTAGTTGATCGTGCCCGGTGGCAGCAGCTGCTGCACGTCCAGACGACCGGACAGCACGTCCTCGGTGTCCATCATGTCCGCCACCCGCTGGAGCCGGACGGGGTTCAGCGACAGCGGGAACGTGCCCACCGACACGAGCGCCGCGGTCGGCGCGTCCACGTCGGCGTAGGTGGTCAGCGAGTCCTGCACGGCCAGCTTGTTGGCCTGCGCGCGCTGCTGCGCCTCGCGGAGCACCTCGCGGAACGCCTTGAGCGTCTTCGGGTTCGCCTCGGCGAACTTCTTGGTGGACGCGTACCCGGACATCGGGAAGTCCAGTGTCGGGCCGCGCGCGGTGTCGGTGAGGATCTTCGCGCCGATGTTGCGCTGCGCCTTCGTGATGAACGGCTCGATCATGAACGCCGCGTCGACCTTGCCCGACTTCAGCGCCTCCTCCATCGCGCCGAAGGGCATCGGGCGGAACTGGATCTTGCCCCGCTCGACCGCGGCGGTGCCGAGCACGGCCTTCGTGGTCAGCGAGCCGATGTCGGTCTCGCTGTTCACCGCGATGATCGGCGACGGCCGCTTGCCGGGGTCGTCGTAGTCCGAGTTGGCGGGCGTGACCAGCGCCATCGAGTTCGGGCCCGCCTGGTAGGCCTCGCCCTGCAGCTGCAGCTCGCGGTTCTTCTCCGTGGTCGAGGCGACGGCCGAGAAGAAGCTGACGTGCGTCGCCCACGTGAGGTCGAGCGTCGTGTCGAGCTGGCCGATGGCCTCGGACTCGTTGGTCTGCGGGACCAGCGTGACCTGCAGGCCGTACTTCTCGAACAGCTTGTCGGTCAGCGCGATCCGCAGCGGGGCCACGTCGACCACCTGCGCGACGCCGATGCGCAGCGCGGTGCGTTCCAGGTCCGCGCCACTGCCGCTCGACGAACTTCCGAAGAGGCTGCAGCTCGCGGTCAGAACGCATGTCATGAGCACTGCGACAAGCCGCAGAGCGTTGGCTCGGGTAGCCATGGCACCTCTCGCCGGTTGGCCTTGAGTAGCATCAAGTTGATCAGTGAGTGTCGCCACAGGCCGGCCGTCCGCAGTCCCAACAGGGCGTTCGGACGGTCATGAGGCATGCCGACAACCGGGGATGTTAACCACCTGAACGTATGAAACGACACCCCGTCTCGACACGGTGAGTGCTTCTGGAGACTTCCCCCGAGCGGGGGCTGACCATTACGCTCCCGGCCGGGTGGCACAGGTCGTGTAGACCGGGGTGTCTGTGGACGGGGTAGGGCGCCTCAGCGGGCGAACGACCTCTGTGCTGCAATTCCGCCCGTTTGACGAGTCCATGCTCGGTCCTGGGGAGAGACCGGGACACTGCTGCTGGAAGAGGAAGCCCAGAGTGGCCCGACGTGAGAGAGGTCCCAGCCAGTTTGGCGTGGGTGACACCACACGCTCCGAAAGGCCCGAATCGGGTGACGGACTGGCTGCACAGGGTGACGGCCTGCTGACTGCGACACCCGCCGTGGTGAAGCGGGACGTCGGAACCGGCCCCGGACCTGCCCGATCCGCGGGCTGGCGCCTGCGCAACTGGCGGCTGCGCACGAAGCTGCTCGCCGTCCTGCTCATCCCGACGATCTGTGCGCTCGCCCTGGGTGGCTTGCGCGTCCGCACAGACCTCCAGGACGCGACGGAGTTCAACAACCTCGCGAACCAGATCCGCCTCGAGACGGCGGTCGCCGACCTGGTGCAGCAGCTCCAGCGCGAGCGCGACCTCTCGGTCAGCTACGTCGCCTCGAACAGGAAGCTCGACCGGGTCGTCCTGGACCGCCAGCTCCGCAGGGTGAACGACACCAGCCAGACGTTCAACAACCGGATCTCGGAGCTCGGCTCCGACATGAACCCGGCCGCCGTCGAGCGCTTCCAGGTCGCCTTCAAGCAGCTCGACCGCCTCAACAGCCTCCGCAACTCGGTGCGGGAGACCCTCTACCCCGCCGAAGCCGTCCAGCGGACCTACTCGGAGTCCATCGAGACGCTGATCAGCCTCGGTGAGCAGACGATCTCCGAGATCAACGACCCCGAGCTGGTGCGCCTGCACCTGACGACGAACGCCATCGCGCGCATCAAGGAGCAGGAGTCGCTCAAGCGGGCCATCCTCCTCGACGTCTTCCAGCGCAAGGCGTTCACGCCGTCCCAGCTGCGCTCCCTGCAGGCCGCGGACGCCGAGCTCGAAGCCGCCCGCAACGACTTCCGCAAGGCGGCGACGCCGGAGCAGGCCAAGATCTACGACGACACCGTCACCGGCCTGATCGTCGACACCGCGAACGACATGCAGGAATCGGCCATCAACCAGCAGGCCGGCACCAAGGACTTCACGACGCTGACGTCGGAGAAGTGGGACATCGCCGCCACGCTGACGGTCAACCTGACCCGCGACGTCGAGAACCTGCTCCTCGAACAGCTGCAGGACCGGACCGACGAGCTCACGGGCGCCGCACGCACCCGTGCCTACGTCGAGTCCGGCGTCGTGCTGGCGGTCCTCGCGCTCGCACTGCTGATGGCGTTGTTCGTCGCCCGCTCGATCCTCAGCCCGCTGCGCACGCTGCGCCGCACCGCCCTCGACGTCGCCGACCACGGGCTCCCCGACGCGGTCGAGCGCATCCTCGCCGACCCGAACCCGGAGAACGCGGCGAAGACCGCCGTCGAGCCGGTGCCGGTGCACACCCGTGAAGAGGTCGGCCAGGTGGCGCGCGCGTTCGACGCGGTGCACGGTGAAGCGGTGCGGCTGGCCGCCCAGCAGGCCCTCCTGCGCGACAACGTCAACGCGATGTTCGTCAACCTCTCCCGCCGCTCTCAGGCCCTGGTCGAGCGCCAGCTGAACCTGATCGACCGGCTGGAGCAGGACGAGCAGGACCCCGACCAGCTGGCCTCGCTGTTCGAGCTCGACCACCTCGCCACCCGCATGCGGCGCAACTCGGAGAACCTGCTGGTCCTCTCGGGCACCGACCTCTCGCGGCGGCTCACCCGCCCGGTCCCCGCGGCCGAGGTGCTCGGTGCGGCGGTCTCCGAGGTCGAGCAGTACGCCCGCGTGCAGGTCGGCCAGACCCCGGACCTCACGGTCCAGGGCCGCGCGGTCAACGACCTCGTGCACCTCATCGCCGAGCTGCTGGACAACGCCACGGCGTTCTCCGACCCGGTCACCAAGGTCACCGTCCGCACGGCGAAGACCCGCAAGGGCGAGCTGGCGATCGAGATCCAGGACCGCGGCGTCGGCATGGGCGACCAGGAGATCATCGACGCGAACGAGCGCCTGGCGGACCCGCCGGACGTCGACGTCGCCGTCTCCCGCCGGATGGGCCTGTACGTGGTCGCGCGGCTCGCCAAGCGCCACGACATCAAGGTCCGCCTGCGCGGCAACGAGGACATCGAGGGCGGCACGACCGCGCTCGTGATCGTGCCGGAGACGCTCATCGCGACGCCGGGCCAGCCGATGCCCGCCGCCCCGCCGTCGGGCTCCGGTGGCCTCGCCTCCGCGTTCGGCATGCAGCCGCAGGCGGAGCTCACCACCGAGTTCGGCGGCACGGCCCACACCGGTCCGACCGACTTCGGCCACACCCCGGCCCCCGCCACGACGACCACGGCCAGCAGGGCCAGCGGCATCGCGGGTGCGTTCGGCGGTGCCACCGGGGCCGTGCCGCGCATCGATGACTCGAGCCCGAGCATCCCGGTCAGCTTCGTGCCCAGCTCGCTCACCGACACCGGTGCGGGCGCCACGGCGGTGCCGGTCTACCAGGACCCGCCCCCCGCGGAGGACGTCACGCCGTCGGAGCGCTGGCGCCGCGACCAGCTCGCCGCGGTGGAGCCGGAGGGCTCGTTCGGCGAGCCGACGCTCTTCACGGCCTACGAGGACCGCGACGAGGAAGACGGCGAGATCTCCTTCGAGCCGGGCTACGAGACGACGCAGTTCGTCCCGATCCCGCCGGTGGACGAGCCGCCGTCGACCAACGGCGTCTCCCGCGCCCCCGTCGAGCCCGAGCTCGCGCACCGCAACGGCACCTCGGAGCCGTCGCGCAGGGCGATCGAGCACGACCTGGACGCCCCGACCGAGCGGCTGCCGATCTACGAGGCGGTCCTCTCGCAGTGGTTCCAGGCCATCGGCAGCGAGACGTCGGCGTCCACCGCCCAGCCGGTTCCGCCCGCGGCGGCCGGCGGGCCCGCGGCACCCGCGGGCAAGGTCGAGGCGAAGCTCAACGGCTCCAGCGCCGGCGGCGTCGAGTACATCGACGAGCCGCCGACGACCCCGCCTCTCTCGGACGGACCGGAACCGGAGCTCCCGACCCGTACCCGCAAGCCCGTCCCGGCGGTGGCACCCACCACCACGTCGGCAGCCGGTCTGCCCGTGCGCAAACCGCGCGCGAAGGTGCAGCCGCCGGTCGAGGAAGCAGTAGTCGCCCCCGCCGAGCAGGAGCGAGTTGTGGAACCGGAGCCCGTCGTGGAGGAGACTCCAGCGGCGGTACCCACTTCCGAGTCGGCTTGGCAGTCGCCTGCCGACGAGGGATGGCAGGCGGCTCAGGCGTTGTTGAACAAGACGCCGGAGTCGAAGACAGCGGCAGGATTGCCGAAACGGACACCGAAGGCTCAGCTCGTGCCAGGATCTGCGGCACCCACGCCGCAGGCCGCGTCACAGACAGCGCAGCGCCCGCCGCTGCCGCCCCGTTCCGCCGATGCGGTGCGCGGGCGCATGTCGAGCCTGCAAAGTGGTGTCCGGCGAGGCCGGCACGCATTGATCGAGGCATACGCTGGTGACCAGTCGAGCCGGCAGAACGAGGAGCAGGAGTGACGACCGCAGCGCAGCCAGGCAGCTTTGGTTGGCTTATCACCGACTTCGTGCGGAGGGTGCCCGGCGTGGCACATTCCGTCGTGGTGTCCGCGGACGGGCTGTTGCTCGCGGGGTCCCAGGGGCTGCCCCGGGACCGTGCAGAGCAGCTCTCCGCCGTCGCGTCCGGGCTGGTCAGCCTCACACAGGGTGCTGCCCGCTGCTTCGAGGCAGGCGGGGTCAACCAGACCGTCGTCGAGATGGAGCGGGGATACCTGTTCCTCATGTCGATCAGTGACGGCTCGTGCCTTGCCGTCCTGGCGGCACCCAACTGCGACATCGGCCTCGTGGCCTACGAGATGACGCTTTTGGTCGAGAGAGTCGGTCAACAACTCACCCCGGAGCTGCGCGCGCAGCTCCAGGGTGTGGTCCGCCGCTAGACCTCACTGGTAGTACAGGGGTGAGATGAGATGGCTCGGAGACCTGGCGCCGGTGGTCGCCGCTTGGGTAGGAACTTCAACTACCAGGAGTGGGCGGCTGGTGGCTTTCAGTTCGAGGAGCCCGACGCGCCTCCCCCAGACCCAGAGGAAGCCGAGGACGCACCCCACGATGAGCGGGTTACAGGGCAAGGGCTAGGCGATATGTCTCAGCGTGAGGTGGATGACTCGTCGTCGTACCCGTACGACGACGTGCCGAACCGGTTCGACATAGACGGCGGGTACGGCACCGGGTTGTTCGGTGGCCCCGGCGCGGACCTGTTCGGCCAGCACGAGATGCCGGAAGCGGTGCCCGAACAGCTGCCGTACACCACCGGGCCGCAGCCGGTGTACAGCACCGGCGCACAACCGGCGTACAGCACCGGTGCACAGCCCGCTGTGCGGCCGGAGGAGAATGCGTCTGCGGACTCGGGTTCACTGGTGCGGCCTTACACGCGCACCGGTGGACGCACACGACCCGACTACGACCTCGCGATCGAGGCGCTGATCTCGACCAGCGAGCGTGGCCTCGAACGGGATGCCGCAGTACTTCCCGAGCACAGGTCGATCTGCGGGTTGTGTGTGGACACGCGGTCGGTGGCCGAGGTCGCGGCACTCCTACGCTTGCCTCTTGGCGTCGTGCGGGTGTTGATCGGCGACATGGCAAGCATGGGATTGGTTTTGATTCACCAGGGCGGTCTGGTCGTGGGGGACCGGCCTTCCATGGAATTCCTGGAGAGGGTGCTCAGTGGGCTTCGCAGGCTCTAGTCCCCAGGGCGCCGAGGGCGCACGGAAGCCGACTACGTCCGCCAAGATCGTCGTGGCGGGTGGCTTCGGTGTTGGCAAGACGACGTTCGTCGGCTCGGTGTCCGAGATCGTCCCGTTGACCACCGAGGCGGTGATGACCGAGGCCAGCGCGGGGGTGGACGACCTCTCCGCCACGCCGAACAAGGTCACCACGACGGTCGCGATGGACTTCGGCCGCGTGTCGCTCGACAGCGACCTGATCCTGTACCTCTTCGGTACACCGGGTCAGCACCGGTTCTGGTTCATGTGGGACGACCTGGTGCGGGGTGCCATCGGCGCCATCGTGCTGGTCGACACCCGCAGGCTCGCGGACGCGTTCGCCTCGATCGACTTCTTCGACGACCGGCAGCTGCCGTACGTCGTGGGCGTCAACTGCTTCGACGGCCTCCTGCACCACAGGCTGGAGGACGTGCGCGAGGCGTTGACGATCGACGAGTCGGTGCCGATCGTGACGTGCGACGCGCGGAACCGGCAGTCGACCAAGCAGACGCTCATCACGCTGGTGGAGCACGCGATGCGCCAGTGGATGTCCGTCCGCGCCGGCTGATCCCCGCAGCCTGAACGACTCGAACGAGGCGGGCCCCACCTCCGGGTGCGGCGCTCGCCTCGTCGTCGTGTCCGGGGTCAGTCAGTCCTCGTCCACCAGGGCGGCGGACGTGACGCGGTGCAGGGGGAACCGGAGCACCTCGCCGTAGCTGTGGTCGTAGCCCTCCAGCACGCCGCCGCCGACGACGTGCGGTTCGATCACGCGCTGCGCCGCCGTGCCGTGCGAGTCGACGAACCCGACCAGCACGCTGCGCCGCGCCCGTGCCGCCTCCTGCAGCAACGACAGCGTCGCCGACGGCCCGGCACCCAGGTTCCCGGGAACGGCGACGCGCTGACCCCGTGGCGTCGCCGCCGCGCGGTCACCGGCGCGGACCAGCTTCACGAGCTCGCCCAGCCGTTCGTCGGCGGGCACGGCCGGTGTCGCCGGTTTGCGCGCCGAACGCTGCCTCGGCGTGGTGCGCCGTCCACCCGGCCGCAGGTCCAGCACCTGCCCGTCGGGGCCCTCCGCCGCCGGGGCGAACCCGGCCGAGCGCAGCCCGTCCAGCACGTCCGCCAGCGGCAGCGGGCTCACGAGCACGGTCGGTGCGATCCGGCGCAGCTCCAGCCTGCCCGCCTCCGGGTGCGCCAGGACCTCGCTGACCAGCACCGGGTCGTCGCAGCGCAGGAACGACC
This sequence comes from Lentzea sp. NPDC037011, assembly GCF_055607425.1. Lineage (NCBI taxonomy): Bacteria > Bacillati > Actinomycetota > Actinomycetes > Pseudonocardiales > Pseudonocardiaceae > Lentzea > Lentzea sp. NPDC037011. Next base: position 200,569 of record NZ_JBVJRT010000005.1, read on the forward strand.
CCGCGGCACCGCCGCGCAGCCGCCCGTGCCGGCGTGCGGCGTCGTCGACCAGGTAGGTCAGCGACTGCGGCACCGGGGTGCGCGAGCGGAGCTTGAACAGCTCGTGCAGGTCGTCGGCGGTGCGGCCCGCGTCGAGCGCGCGGCGGACCGTGGTCTCGCTGATCCGGTAGACAGTGGCGCTGCCCGCCGACTCGACGTCCGCGACCAGGGCCAGCTCGTCGGCCAGCTCCGGTTCGAGCCGGCCGGGCGCGACCACGGTGAGGTCGGCCTGCACCAGCACGTGGTCGAGCGGGTCCGGCAACGCCTCGGCGAGCGCCTTCGCTGCGGGCCCGGCGCCCTCGTCGAGCAGCACGCGGCCCGCACTGGTGACCGCACCGAGCGCGAGCACGCCCACGGCGGTGCCCTCCTCGACGGTCCAGCGCACCAGCTCGTCGCGTTGCCGCCCGCCCCGGCGCGGCGCCCGCCAGGCGAGCAGCGCGGCGAGCTCCGCGGCACCGCCGATCGCGGTGCCCTTCGGCAGCGCGGCGAGGCTGTCGAGCACCCAGCGGCGGTCGCGGGGCGCCTGGGCGCGGCGGATCTCGTCGGCGAGCGGGGTGAAGAGCTTGTCCTTCTCGTCGCGGCGGCCGACGAGCGCGGGCAGCCGCGGCAGCTCCAGCCAGGCGTGCGCGAGCGTGGCCCAGCGGACCTCGGTGGTCGCCGCGAGCCACACGTCGGCCTTGGTCGTCGGCACCCACTCCGGTTCGGTGGACTCGGTGTTCGCGGCCAGGTCGGCGCCGACCACCAGCTCGATCAGCAGGGCGGCGCGCTGTTCGTCGACACCCAGGTCCTTGGCGGCCCTGCGCAGGTCCCGCACGCCCAGCCCACCCGTGCGCAGCACCGCGGGCGGTTCGACCGACCAGCTCGCGAGCAGGTTCTCGACGTGCCGCACGAGCTCCAGCGCCTCACCGCCGCCGGTGGCGTCGACGTTCGCCGGGGCGACGGTGCCGGTGCGCGGCTTCGGCTCGGTCACCTGGACCGGCCCGAGTGGACGGTCGCCGCGCAGCCGCAGCGCGATCTCGCGGGGCAGCTCCACGGTGCCGGGATCGCGGCGCAGCAGCAGGCCGCGGGCGAGCAGCCGCTGGACCGGTGTCTCCGCCTTCTCCAGCGGCACGACCCGTGACGCGTCCTTCGTGTCGCCGATGGGCGGACCGGCGGCGAGCTTCTGCAGCACCCGCTGCTCGCCCTCGGTGATGCCGTCCAGGTCGTAGGTCTGCCCGGTGGCCCGGCCGAGCCCCGCCGGGTACGTGCCGAACGCCTCCCGCGTGACCGGGGGCAGCGACAGCGCGTCGTCGTCGCCCCAGACCAGCGCGAGCGACCGCAGCCGGGCGAGCGCCTGCTTGAGCGGCTTCGGCTTCACGTCCGGCCCGAGCACCCCCGCGAGTGTGGGCAACGCCACGGGCGCGGTGTCCGCGCCCACGACGACCAGGCCCTCCAGCACCGCGAGCGTGAACGTGTCGAGGTCCTCGCAGGCGCGCGCGATCGACGCCCTGGTGCCGACCCTCGTCGCGAGCACGGACATGTCGGCTGGTGGGGGCGTTGCCAGGTCGGGACGGGCGCGCAGCAGTGCGACGAGCGCGTTGTCGTCCTGGCCGCGCAGCCAGTCGGCCAGAGTGATGCCGGACATTCTCACCACGGTATATGGGCCGCTGGAGATCTCCTCGTCCTCTGTCACACTTGTGGCGTCATCTGGCACCACCGAGGAGGAGAACGTGGCGAAAGGACGCCCTGAACGGGTCGACCCGCACTGGCCGGAGGGCCCGGAAGGCGGTCACCCCGTCACCGAGCTGACCAGCGACCTGCAGGGCGCGCTGTCGCCGTTCGGCACGGTCACGTTCCCGCTGCCGGTCGAGGACCTCCCGTACACGCACCCGGTGACCGAGATCAACAAGTCCTGAGTGGATTGTCAGACCGGTCTTAAAACTCGCCGAGTCGGGTGAGTACCGCAAAGGGGCCGGGGATAGGCTCGTTTCCCGCTTGAGCAGCACTTCGTGGGAGGAATGACGATGCCGGTCCCCGGCCCTGGTTACTCGATCACCGTTCGACTGGAGGCGCCGCCGTCAGCGAGCGCCGCGGGTGACCTCACCTCGGCCGTCGGCCGCGCGGGCGGCGTCATCACGGCGTTCGACGTCGTGGAGTCGCACAACGACCGCGTCGTCATCGACCTCACCTGCAACGCCCTGTCGGCCAACCACGCCAAGGACATCACCGACACGCTGGAGACGTTGCCCGGCATCGTCGTCCGCAAGGTGTCGGACCGCACGTTCCTCGTGCACCTCGGTGGCAAGATCGAGATCTCGTCGAAGGTCCCGCTGCGCAACCGCGACGACCTGTCCCGCGCGTACACCCCCGGCGTGGCCCGCGTGTGCGAGGCGATCGCGAAGAACCCGGACGACGCGCGCCGCCTGACCATCAAGCGCAACACCGTCGCCGTGGTCACCGACGGCTCCGCCGTGCTGGGCCTGGGCAACCTCGGCCCCGCCGCCGCCCTGCCCGTGATGGAGGGCAAGGCCGCGCTGTTCAAGAAGTTCGCCGGCGTCGACGCGTGGCCGGTCTGCCTGGACACCCAGGACACCGAGGAGATCATCCGCGCGGTCGAGCTCATCGCCCCCGTGTACGGCGGCATCAACCTCGAGGACATCTCCGCGCCGCGCTGCTTCGAGATCGAGGCCCGGTTGCGCGAGAAGCTCGACATCCCGGTCTTCCACGACGACCAGCACGGCACCGCGATCGTGGTCGTCGCCGCGCTGCGCAACGCCCTGCGCGTGGTGAACAAGGACATCAAGGACTGCCGCATCACCGTCTGCGGCGTCGGCGCGGCCGGGTCGGCGATCATCCGCCTGCTGCTCGCGCAGGAGCCCGGCGACATCATCGCCGTGGACGTCGACGGCATCGTGCACCGCGACCGCCCCGGCCTGGACGCGAACCTGAAGTCCATCGCCGCCTCGACGAACAAGGGCAACCAGTCCGGCCGCCTGCACGACGCGCTGGTCGGCTCGGACGTGTTCATCGGCGTGTCGGCCCCGAACCTCTTCGGCGCCGACCAGGTCGCGACGATGGCCAAGGACGCCATCGTGTTCGCGCTGGCCAACCCGGACCCGGAGATCGACCCGATGGAGGCCCAGCAGCACGCCGCCGTCGTCGCGACCGGCCGCTCGGACTTCCCGAACCAGATCAACAACGTCCTGGCGTTCCCCGGCGTCTTCCGCGGCCTGCTCGACGCCCACGCGAAGACCATCACCGACGCGATGCTGCTGGCCGCCGCCCAGGCCATCGCCGACGTGGTCGACGGCGACCGCCTGAACGCGTCGTTCATCGTCCCGTCGGTCTTCGACAACACCGTGGCCCCCGCGGTGGCCGAAGCCGTCCGCAAGGCCGCCAACGCCTGACCCCGCCCCTCTTTCCGGTCATGCGGGAGTCCTACGTTCCCCTCTGGGGCACGCGGGGCCCCCGCGTGACCGGCGGGCCGGGCGCGGCGGGCGGGGCGGGGCGGGGCGGGCGGAGGGGCCTTGGGCAGGGGGCGCGCACTTCGTGCGGGCTTACGATCGCGGTATGACCAAGCAGTTCACCCACCTGGACTCCCATGGCGCGGCCCGCATGGTCGACGTCTCCGGCAAGGAGCAGACCACCCGCACGGCCGTGGCCACGGGCGTGCTGCAGACGACCGCCGAGGTGGTGGCACTGCTGGGCGCGGACGGCCTCCCCAAGGGCGACGCGCTGGCCACCGCCCGCATCGCCGGCATCATGGCCGCGAAGCGCACCTCGGAGCTCGTTCCGCTGTGCCACCCGATCGCCCTGTCGTCCGTGGCGGTGGACCTGGCGCTGGCCGACAACTCGGTCCTCATCACCGCCACGGTCCGCACCACCGACCGCACCGGCGTGGAGATGGAAGCGCTGACCGCGGTCTCGGTGGCCGGCCTGACCCTGCACGACATGGTGAAGTCCGTGGACCCGGCCGCGACCATGAACGCGGTCCGGGTGGAACGCAAGGAAGGCGGCAAGACCGGCCTGTGGGAGCGCCCGTGAGGAAAGCAGTGGTCATCACCGCCTCGAACCGGGCGGCCGCCGGCGTCTACGCCGACCGCAGCGGCCCCCTGATCACCGCCTGGCTCACCGACCGCGGTTTCACCGCCGGTGACCCGGTGGTCGTCCCGGACGGCGACCCGGTCCGCGACGCCCTGGCCGCGGCCGTGGCCGACGGCGCCGACCTCGTCATCACGACCGGCGGCACCGGCATCAACCCCACCGACCGCACCCCGGAGGCCACCCGCGCGGTCCTCGACCACGAGATCCCGGGCCTGGCCGACGCCATCCGCATGGCGGGCTGGCCGGAGGTCCCCGGCTCGGTCCTGTCCCGCGGGGTGGCCGGGGTCTCCGGTCGCACCCTGGTCGTCAACCTGCCCGGCTCCACCGGCGGCGTCCGCGACGGCCTGGAGGTCCTGGCCAAGGTCGTCGACCACGCCCTGGACCAACTCCGCGGAGGAGACCACAGATGAGCGTCGTGCTGCGCGCCACCGTGACCGAGGAACCGCTGTCGGTGGAGGAACACGCCGCCCTGGTGACCTCCGACCGCGCCGGTGCGGTCGTCACCTTCTCCGGCGTGGTCCGCGACCACGACGGCGGCCGCTCCGTCCTGGAGCTGGAGTACCACTCCCACCCGTCCGCCGCGGACGTGGTCGCCGAGGTCGTCGCGTCACTGGCGGACCGCTACGAGGGCGTCCACGGCATCGCCGTCTCCCACCGGGTCGGGCCGCTGAAGATCGGCGACGTGGCTCTCGCGTGCGCTGTGGCGGCGGAGCACCGCAAGGAGGCCTTCTCGCTGTGCGCGGACCTCGTGGACGAGGTCAAGGCGCGGTTGCCGGTGTGGAAGCGGCAGGTGTTCTCGGACAACACCGATGAGTGGGTCAACTGCCCCTGATCGGGTGCAGATTTCCGCAACGCACGTGAGCCGCTCGGAGGGCGGTCGGCGCTCGCAATGAGGCTGCCGGGGCCGAGCGAGGCTGCCGCTCGGGCGCGGTCGGCGGGATGGGCGCGGCTGCCGCTCGGAGTGTGGTGGGCGAGGCCGCCGGAGCCGAGCGAGGCGTCTCTCGCCGGACAACGCGTGGGTCCGTGCCCGTCCATCTCACGCCCGTGCCCGTCCGACGCGAACAGGGACCTCACCGCCGGGGGGTCGCGATGAGGTCCCTGTTCTTGCATCAGCCCGTCACGGGCCAACGACGTTCGACGCTCAGAGCGCCAGCTTGTGACCGGGGAAGATCAGGTCGGGGTTCGTCAGGAACCCCTTGTTCTTCTCCACGATCGCCTGCCACCCGCCGCTGACCTTCTGCTCGTCAGCGATCTTCGACAGCGTGTCGCCCGCCTTGATCTCGTAGGTGCCGTTCGGGTTCGACTTCGAACCCGCGACGACGACCGGGGCGACCGGCGTGGCGGCCTGGCGCTGCTGGGGCTGCACCTGGCGCTGCTGCTGCTGCTGCTGCGGGGCGGGGGCGGCCTGACGGGCCGGAGCCGGGGCGGTCTGGCCGCCGAGGCCCTTCACGCCGCAGGTCGGCCAGGCCTTGTAGCCCTGGGTCTGCAGGACGCGCTCCGCGATGCGGATCTGCTCCTCGCGCGACGCCTGGGCGGGGTTGCCCTGGCCTCCGTGGCCTTGCCACGTCTGCATCGAGAACTGGAGGCCACCGTAGTAGCCGTTTCCGGTGTTGATGGACCAGTTGTTGCCGCTTTCGCACTTGGCGACGGCGTCCCAGTCCATCGAGGGGGCGGCGTTGGCGGTGCCAACGGCCAGGCCCAGAGGGGCACCGGCGATGATGCCGGCGACCGCGACCTTGGCGATGGTGCGAGCTGCGGAACCCTGCTTGCCCTGCGTGCCACGGTTGAAAGCCATGTGCCTCTCGGTCCACCACACCTGCGTCAGCAGCTCGGGTTCGGGGCCCGGTGTGCTCCTGCGTCCCAGTCCAGCGGTGTCTCTCGCTCGGGGTATGTCCGGGGAACCGTGTGGACTGGGTTCGGTGCTCGGTTCTCCGGTGGTGCTCTCGGCCGGTTCGGGGCCAGCCGAGATGTGACCGTACGTAGCCCATGGCGGCACCGCCAAACGGAACCGACCGTGATGCGCGTCACAGTAACGGTTCGGTTTATTGTCGGAAATCTACAAAACCGCAGCTCAGGAGCGCCGTTATCGGTCTGTTTCCAATCCGAGATCGACCGAGATCTTTCACGGAAAGTGAGTCGTGGCTCACGACCACTAGGCCATCGGAGACGTCCTCCTCACGGTGGGAGGACGCCCCTGCGATCAAGTGCGCGGCGGAGGCGAGCAGACTGCGCGCACTCCTCGATGCACCCGTTCGGCTTACAGCTCGTCCGCCGCCCGAGGCGCTCGCCGGCCGGGCCGCCGTGTTCCCGGTCTCGACTCGCACGCCCGACTCGCGCTCGTGCGCGGACGCCTCGACGATGCACTGGTGACCGAGATCAAGTCCGTCGAGCTCGCGCAGGAGGCGCACAGCGCCGAGGACGAGGCGGAGCGCGCGGGCCCCGCGCTCGTGGCCGAGACCGGGTGCCGTTCCCGGGAGGAGGACCTCGACCGCGCATGACCAGGCTCGACCTGCTCCGCTCCGCACTCGCCGCCCGTCCCGGCCAGCCCGTCCCGTTCGACGAGCTGGTCGTCACCGTCTGGCCCGATGACCGGCCGGCGAACCCGAAGGCGGCGCTGCGCAACCTCGTCCGGCGCCTGCGCGCCACCGAGGCCGTGGTCACCGAACCGCACGGCTACCGCCTGGTCGTGCGCAGGCCCGGTCCGCGCCAGCTGCCCGCCGACCTGCCCGACTTCGTCGGCCGCGCACCGCAGATCGCCGCCGCGCTGGCCGCCACGGCCCCCGTCCTCGCGATCACCGGCCCGCCCGGTGTCGGCAAGACCTCGCTCGCCGTCCACGTCGCGCACCGGCTGCGGGCCGGCTTCCCCGACGGGCAGCTGCACGTGAACCTCCGCGCGTTCTCCGCGAGCGAGCCGGTGACGGTCGAGCAGGCGCTCGCCCGGTTCCTGCGCGCGCTCGGCGCCGAACAGGTCCCCCTCGCGCCGGACGCGCAGCTCGCGCTCTACCGGGAGCTGACCGCGGGGCTGCGGCTGTTGGTGGTGGTCGACAACGCCACCGCCGACCTGGTCACCCCGCTGCTGCCCGCTGGCGCGGGTAGCCGGGTGATCGTCACGAGCCGCACCGACCTGCCGGAGCACGAGCAGATCCGGCTCGACGTGTTCGACGACGCCGAGGCCGACGCGCTGCTCACCAACATGCGCGTCGACGGCGCTTCACCCGACCGCGCCGAGCTCGTCGGCTGGTGCGCCCACCTGCCGCTCGCGCTGCGCATCGCCGCCGCGCACCTGACCGACCGCCACCTCGCCGACTACCTGGTCGACCTGCGCGGCGAGGGACGGCTGGACGCGCTGGAGATCGAGGGCGACGCCGCGGTGCGCGCCACGTTCGAGCTGTCCTACCTGGCGCTGCCCGACCGCGCCCAGCGGCTGTTCCGGCTGCTCGGCCAGGTCCCCGGCCCCGACTTCGGCGTCGAGGCCGCGACCGCGTTGCTCGGCTCGCCCGCCGCCGAACCGCTGGACCAGCTCGTGGCGGCGAACCTGGTGCAACGCGCGCAAGACCGCCACAGCCTCCACGACCTGCTGCGCGCCTACGCACTGCGTCTGGGCGATGCCTCGCCGACCCGGCTGTTCGCGTACTACCTGCTCAACGCCGACCGCGCGGGCCGCACGCTGAACCCGGAGCTGCACCGCCTGCCGCTGCCCGAGCTGCCCGCCGACCTGCCCGCCCACGACCTGGGCACCATGGCCGACGCGCTGGCCTGGCTCGACACCGAACGCCAGAACGTCGTCGTCGCCGTCCTCGCCGCCGCCGACCGGCCCGTCGCCTGGCAGCTCACGGACGCGATGCGCGCCCACTTCCTGCACCACTCCGCGGACGTCGTCGACTGGCGCACCAGCGCCCGCGCCGGCCTGCGCGCCGCTCGCACCCTCGGTGACCAGCGCGCGGAGGCGACCATGCACGGTTCGCTCGGTCTCGCGCACTGGCGGTCCGGCGAGTTCGCCGAGGCGCTGCCGCAGTACACCCGCGCCGTCGCGCTGGCCCGCTCCCACGGCGACCACGCGGCGCTGAGCTCGCTGCTGACCAACCTCGGCATCATCCACTGGGAGCTCGGCCACCTCGCGGAGGCGGTGGCGGCGATGGAGGAGTCCCTGACCCTCGACCGCAGCCCGAACGCCCTCTACAACCTCAGCAGCATCCTCGTGGACCTCGGCCCGCTGGACCTGGCCGTCGCCTACGGCGAGGAGGCGCTGGAGATCTCCCGCGCCTCCGGGCTCACCGCGGGCGTCGCCTACTGCCTGCAGGGCCTCGCCTCCGTCTACCTCTTCCCCGGCGACCTGGAGACCTCCGAGCGGTACCTCGCCGAGGTCGCCACCCTCACGACCCCGGAGCTGGGCCCGCACTTCCCGAGCCGCAGCCGGGAGACCCACGCGTTCCTGCGCCTCGAACAGGGCCGCTACGACGAGGCGGAACGCGACGCGCGCGCCGCCGTCGACCTGGCCGTGGCCGGTGCCGACGACACGAACGAGGCCGACGGCCGCATCACCCTCGGCATGGCGCTGCAACGGCAGGGCCGCGTCGAGGAGGCCCTCGCCGAGCACGAGCAGGCCCTCGCCATCGCCCGCAGGGCCGGCTTCGCCAGGGGAGAGGTGCAGGCGCTCGCGGGCCTGGCCGCCGACCACCGCGCCGCCGGCGACCTGGCGTCGGCACTGCGCTGCGCCACCGAGGCCGACGACCGCGCCGAACGCGCCCAGCTGCGGGTGCGGCAGGTGCAGGTCGTGGCCGAGCTGGTGGAGGTGCACCGGGAGCTCGGGGACTTCGAGGAGGCCGAACGCCAGCGGCTGCGCGGGCTGGAGCTGGCGCGGATGACCGGGCGGAGGTCGTGGGAACGGCGGCTGGCGCAGCCGGTGGACCCCCGCGGCTCGGGCGACGACGCGGGTCAGCCGCCCGCGAACGGCGGCAGCACGTCCAGCTGAGCCCCGGCCCGCACCGGCACCGACGTGTCCCGCACGGCCACCCCGTCCAGCAGGAAGCTCGACGCCGCCAGCACCTTGCCGAGCCGTTCGCCGTGGCGTTCCCCGATCGCGCTGACGACCACGGCCACGCTCGGCGAGCCTTCGAGCACGAGGTCCTCGTCCGAGACACCGGCCGCAGCGCGCGCACCCGCGAAGTAGCGGACCTTCACCGCGGTGGTCACCGTCATCCTCCGATGGCGCTCATGGGCCGGTCGGGCTGGCTGAAGCCCGCGTCGTTGATGCCGTGACCGGCCGCCTTGCCCCACATGGTGGCGCGCCAGGCGTCGGCGACGGCGGAGTCGGGGGAGCCGTCGCGCAGCAACGCGCGCAGGTCCGTTTCCGACCGGCTGAACAGGCAGTTGCGGACCTGGCCGTCCGAGGTGAGCCGGGTGCGGTCGCAGGCGGCGCAGAACGGCCTGGTCACGGACGCGATCACGCCGACGGTCGCGGGGCCGCCGTCGACCAGCCAGCGCTCGGCGGGGGCGCCGCCGCGCGGGACCTCGGACGGGGTCAGGGTGAAGGCCTGCGACAGCATCGCCAGGATCTCGTCGGCCGTGACCATGTTCGTGCGGGTCCAGCCGTGCTGCGGGTCGAGCGGCATCTGCTCGATGAACCGCAGCTGGTAACCGTTCTCGACGCAGAACCGCAGCAGCGGGACGGCCTCGTCCTCGTTCATGCCGCGCAGCAGCACGGAGTTGACCTTCACCGGTTCCAGGCCTGCCTCGCGGGCGGCGTCGAGGCCGTCGAGCACGTCGGTGATGCGGTCGCGCCTGGTCAGCGTGGCGAACCGGTCGGGGGCGAGGGTGTCGAGCGAGACGTTGATGCGGTTCAGGCCCGCGTCCTTCAGCGACTTCGCGCGGCGGGAGAGCCCGATGCCGTTCGTGGTCATCGACATCCGCGGCCGGGGCTCCAGAGCGGCGGTCGACGCGATCACGTGCTCCAGCCCGCGGCGCAGCAACGGCTCGCCGCCGGTGAACCGGATGTCGGTCACGCCCAGGTCGACCACGGCGATCCGGATGAGCCGGACCAGCTCGTCGTCGGTGAGCAGCTCGTCCTTCTGCAGCCAGTCGAGGCCCTCGGCCGGCATGCAGTAGGTGCAGCGCAGGTTGCAGCGGTCGGTGAGCGAGACCCGCAGGTCCTTGGCCACCCGCCCGAACCGGTCGACGAGCAGCGGCGTGTCCGGACGTGCGGACACGTCGGGGGTGCCGCGCACCACGGGTAGTCCCAACTCCACTGCTGTCACCTCATTCAGCTTAATGAACAACCTCTTGTAGGTACCTCCACAACGGAGGTTTCTCACGTTCCGCCCAGTTGGAGCACATCCACGACCAATTGTCTTAGCGGCTAAGATGTTCCACATGGAACCTGAAGTGCTGGAGAGGTTCACCTGGTACATGCGGGAGCAGAGCGCGCTCACCGTCATGTTCCACACGAAGGTCGCCGAGCAGATGGGCCTGTCGGCGACCGACGAGAAGTGCATCGACCTGGCGATGCGGGCCGAGGGGCCGCTGACCGCCGGTCGGCTCGCCGAGCTCTCCGGCCTGTCCACCGGCGCCGTCACCGGTGTCATCGACCGCCTCGAACGCGCCGGGTACGTCCGCCGGGTCCGCGACCCGCACGACCGGCGCAAGGTCCTCGTCGAGGTCACGGTGGGCGACGTGGAGAAGTTCGGCGAGCTCTTCGCCAACGCCTACCACAGCCTCGTCGAGGTGCTCGGCCACTTCGACGACGCCGAGCTCGCGGTCATCGAGCGTTATCTCAAGCTCCAGATCGAGACGTTCCGCAAGCGCGTGATCGATACTTAGACCATGTGGCACTACTTGATGGACATGGACGGCGTTCTGGTGCACGAAGAGCACCTGATCCCCGGCGCTGACGAGTTCGTCGGAGAGCTGCGCGCCTCCGGCACCCCGTTCCTCGTGCTCACGAACAACTCCATCTACACGCCACGCGACCTGCGCGCCCGGCTGCAGCGGACCGGCCTCGACATCCCCGAGTCGTCCATCTGGACCTCGGCGCTGGCCACCGCGCGGTTCCTCGACTCGCAGCGCCCGAACGGCTCGGCGTTCGTCATCGGCGAGGCCGGTCTCACGACCGCGCTGCACGAGATCGGGTACGTGCTGACCGACCGCGACCCGGACTACGTCGTGCTCGGCGAGACCCGCACCTACAGCTTCACCGCGATCACCAAGGCCATCCGCCTGGTCGAGGAGGGCGCGAAGTTCATCGCGACCAACCCCGACGCGACCGGCCCGTCACGCGAGGGCTCGCTGCCCGCGACCGGTGCCGTGGCGGCGTTGATCGAGCGCGCCACCGGGCGTGAGCCGTACTACGTCGGCAAGCCGAACCCGCTGATGATGCGGTCCGCCCTGCGCGCGCTGGGCTCGCACAGCGAGAACGCCCTCATGATCGGCGACCGGATGGACACCGACGTCCGCTCCGGCCTGGAGGCGGGCCTGTCGACGATCCTGGTGCTCTCCGGGATCTTCACCGCCGAGCACGCCGAGATGTACCCGTACCGCCCGACGCGGGTGCTCAAGTCGATCGCGGAGCTCGTCGGTCACTCCCAGGACCCGTTCGGCGACTGGACTGACCACTGACGCGCGAGGGTTCATCACCTATCGTCGCGGAGGTGGACACGGATCGCCGTCCGATGCACGTCGTGGGTGACGTGCACGGGCACCTCGCCGAACTGATCAGGGCGCTGCACGTCGCCGGGCTGTGCGACGAGGAGGGGCACTGGACCGGCGGTGCGGCCGAGCTGTGGTTCCTCGGCGACTTCGTGGACCGCGGTCCCGACGGCGTGGGCGTGATCGACCTGGTCATGCGCCTGGGCGAGGAGGCGGCCGAGGCGGGTGGCTCGGTCAACTCGCTGATCGGCAACCACGAGGTGCTGCTGCTGGGCATGCACCGGTTCGGTGACGAGCAGGTGCCCGACAGCCTCGGGCCGCGGTCGTTCGCGCGCAGCTGGCTGCTCAACGGCGGGCTGCGCAGCGACCAGGACCGGCTGACCGAGGCGCACCTCGAGTGGCTCACGACCCGGCCGGTGCTCAAGCTGCGCGCCGACCACCTGCTGATGCACTCCGACACGGTCGCCTACCTCGAATGGGGGTCCTCGATCGAGGAGGTCAACGAGGCCGTCCGCCAGGTGCTCAAGGGCGACGACCTCGTCGAGTGGTGGGAGTGCTGGCGCAAGATGACGACCAGGTACGCCTTCCGCGGGCCGCAGGGCCCGGAGATCGCCGACGAGCTGCTGGCCACGTTGGGCGGCAACAGGATCGTGCACGGGCACAGCGTCATCGCCGACCAGCTCGGGGTCATGCCCGAGCAGATCGACGGGCCGCTGGTCTACGCCGACGACAAGGTGCTGGCGATCGACGCCGGCCTCTACAGCGGCGGGCCGTGCCTCGTCGTCCCCTTGCCGTACACCGGGGCCTGACTACGGTGGGCGGATGACCGCCAGCTACTCCTCGGGCACGTCCACCGCCCCGCTGCTGGGCGACACCATCGGCGCGAACCTCGCCGCGACCGTCGAGCGCTTCGGCGACCGCGAGGCACTCGTCGACAGGGCGACGCGCCGCCGGTGGACCTACGCGGAGCTGGCGGCCGAGGTCGAGCGGGTCGCCGCCGGTCTCACGGCGCTGGGCGTGCGCAAGGGCGACCGGGTCGGCATCTGGGCACCGAACTGCGCGGAGTGGGTCTTCGTGCAGTACGCCACCGCCCGGATCGGCGCGGTCCTGGTCAACGTCAACCCGGCCTACCGGGTGCACGAGCTGGAGTACGTGCTGAACCAGGCGGGCATCCACACGCTGGTGTCCGCGCGGTCGTTCAAGACCTCCGACTACGCCGGGATGGTCGACGAGGTGCGGCCGCGCTGCCCGCAGCTGCGGCACGTCGTGTTCCTGGACGATCCGCGGTGGAGCGCGGCGGAGCTGCCCGAGGTCGAGCTGGACCGCGACGACCCGATCAACATCCAGTACACGTCCGGCACGACCGGGTTCCCCAAGGGCGCGACCCTGTCGCACCACAACATCCTCAACAACGGCTACTTCGTCGGCGAGCTGCTCGGCTACACCGAGCAGGACCGCATCTGCGTGGTGCCGCCGTTCTACCACTGCTTCGGCATGGTCATGGGCAACCTCGCGGCGACCAGCCACGGCGCGTGCGTCGTGATCCCGGCACCCGCGTTCGACCCGGCGGCGACCCTCGCGGCGGTGCAGGAGGAGCGCTGCACCTCGCTCTACGGCGTGCCGACGATGTTCATCGCGATGCTCGACCTGGTCGACGGCTACGACCTCTCGTCGTTGCGCACCGGGATCATGGCCGGCTCACCGTGCCCGGTCGAGGTGATGAAGCAGGTCGTCGAGCGCATGGGCATGGGCGAGGTGTCCATCTGCTACGGCATGACCGAGACCTCGCCGGTGTCGACGCAGACCCGCGCCGACGACTCGCTCGACCGCCGCGTCGGCACCGTCGGCCGCGTCGGGCCGCACCTGGAGGTCAAGATCGTCGACCCGGTCACCGGTGCCACGGTCCCGCGCGGCACGCCGGGCGAGCTCTGCACCCGCGGTTACTCGGTGATGCTCGGCTACTGGAACGAGCCGGAGAAGACCGCGGAGGTCGTCGACGCCGCCGGTTGGATGCACACCGGCGACCTCGCCGTGATGGACGACGACTCGTACGTCACCATCACCGGCCGCATCAAGGACATGGTCATCCGCGGCGGCGAGAACGTCTACCCGCGCGAGGTCGAGGAGTTCCTCCACGCCCACCCGGACGTGCTCGACGCCCAGGTGGTCGGCGTGCCGGACGCGAAGTACGGCGAGGAGCTCGTGGCGTGGGTGCGCCTGCGCGAGGGCGCCGCGCCGCTGACCGCCGAGGCGGTGCGGGAGTTCTGCGCCGGCAAGCTCGCCCACTACAAGATCCCGCGCTACGTGCACGTGGTGGACGAGTTCCCGATGACGGTCACCGGCAAGGTGCGCAAGGTGGAGATGCGCGCGAGGTCGGTGGAGCTGCTCGGGCTGGACGACGGCATCCGGCACGCCTGAGGCCGTCCGCGGGTCACGGGACCTCGACGATCTCCTTGCCCAGCGGCACCAGCGAGACCTTGACCAGCTTGAAGTTGGCCACGCCCAGCGGGATGCCGATGACCGTGATGCACAGCGCGATGCCGGTGACGACGTGGCCGATGGCGAGCCACAGCCCGGCGACGAGGATCCAGATGACGTTGCCCAGCAGCGAGCCCGTGCCCGCTCCCGGCTTCTCGACGACCTCGCGGCCGAACGGCCACAGGGCGTAGTTCGCGATGCGGAACGACGCGATGCCCCACGGGATCGTGATGATCAGGATGCAGCAGATCAGACCGGCGACCGCGTAGCCGACGGCCATCCAGAAACCGGCGAGCACCAGCCAGATCACGTTCAGGATGAGGCGCATGACTCCAATCTAAGCTGATCGGCATGACGTGGGGTGTGATCGCAACGGGCGGAATCGCGCATGCGGTGACCGCTGACATGCTCAAGGCGGGTGTCCAGGTGGGTGCCGTGTCCTCTCGGGACGTCGCGAGGGCCGAGCAGTTCGCGGAGAAGTTCGGAATCCCGCGCGCCTACGGCGACTACCACGAGCTGCTCGCCGACCCGGACGTCACCGTCGTCTACGTGGCCACCCCGCACGGCCAGCACCACGAGGTCGTGCTCGCCGCCCTCGACGCCGGCAAGAACGTGCTGTGCGAGAAGGCCCTCGCGCTGACGGTCGCGCAGGTCGAGGAGATGGTCGACCGGGCGAGGACCAAGCAGTTGTTCCTCATGGAAGCGATGTGGACGCGCTTCAACCCGTTGATCCGCAAGGTCGTGGAGGCCGTCGGCGCCGGTGAGATCGGTGAGGTGCGGCTGGTCCGCGCCGACTTCGGGTTCCGGCACGCCTTCGACGCGAACGACCGGCTGTGGGCCAAGGAGGCGGGCGGCGGCTCCGTCCTCGACCTCGGCGTCTACCCGGTCTCCCTCGCGCACCTGCTCCTGGGCGTTCCCGGCACGGTCCACGCGCACGGCGGCCTCGCACCGAGCGGCGTGGACGCCGACGCGGGCATCCTGCTGGGCTACGAGAACGGCGCGCACGCGTTGCT
Organism: Lentzea sp. NPDC037011; assembly: GCF_055607425.1. Taxonomy (NCBI): domain Bacteria; kingdom Bacillati; phylum Actinomycetota; class Actinomycetes; order Pseudonocardiales; family Pseudonocardiaceae; genus Lentzea; species Lentzea sp. NPDC037011. The sequence goes on from NZ_JBVJRT010000005.1 coordinate 215,823, forward strand.
GGGCTGCTCGCTGACCGCCGACACCGGCGCCGGCGCCACCGTCATCGGCACCGAGGGGCGCATCGACATCCCCGAGGCCTTCTACAACCCCACCAGGGTGCTCATCAACGGCGTCGAGCACACGGCCGAGGACGGCGGCTACACGCACCAGATCCGATCGGTCGACGACTGGGTCGCGATGGGGTTCGTCGAGCACGCGGACATGACGTGGAACGACTCGGTGGAGATCATGCGCATCATGGAGACCGCGCTCGGTCAGCTCGGTGTGTCCTATGCGGACGTCGTCAGGTAGATCAGCGCCGCGTTCAGCACGACGACGGCGAAGGCGACCGCCCACGCCGCGACGGTGACCGCCCGCCGGTTCGTGAACCCGCCCATCACGGACCGGCGCCCGGTCAGCCACACCAGCGGCGCCAGGGCGAACGGGATGCCGAACGACAGCACCACCTGTGACAGCACCAACGCGAACGTCGGGTCCACTCCGGACGCCAAGACCACCAGCGCCGGCACCAGCGTGACGAGTCGCCTGGTCAGCAACGGGACCCGCACGCGCAGCAGCCCGTCCATCACCACCGCACCGGCGTAGCACCCGACCGCGGTGGAGGCGAACCCGGACGCCAGCAATCCGAGCGCGAACAGCAACGCGACCCCGCCGCCCAGCGCGGCACCGACCGCCGCGTGCGCGCCTTCGAGCGTGCCGACGTCCTCCCCGCCCTGCAACGCGGACGCCGCCAGCAGCAGCATCGCCATGTTCACCGCACCGGCCAGCACCATCGCGACGACCACGTCGACCTTCGTGGTGCCGAGCAGCGCCGGGTTCTTGCCGTGCCGGTCCCGTGCCAGCGCCGAGTGCAGGTACACCGCGTGCGGCATCACGGTCGCGCCGAGCATGCCCGCCGCCAGCAGCACGCTGTCCGCGCCGGCGAACCGCGGCACCAGCCCGGTGACCGCGTCCGGCACCGACGGCGGTGACACGAACAGCCCCGCCACGAACCCGACGGCGATCACGACCAGCATCGTCGTGACGACCCGTTCGAACGGCTTCTGCCCGCGCCGGTCCCGCACCAGCAGCAGCACCGTCGACACCACGCCGGTGATCACGCCGCCGAGCAGCAGCGGCAGGTCGAACAGCAGGCGCAGCGCGATGGCACCGCCCAGGACCTCGGCCAGGTCGGTCGCCATCGCGACCACCTCGGCCTGCGCCCAGTAGGCGAGCCGCACCGGCCGCGGCAGGTGGTCCCGCACGGCCTCCGGCAACGACTTCCCGGTGACCAGGCCGAGCTTCGCCGACAGGTACTGCACGAGCCCGGCCATGACGTTCGCGACGACGAGCACCCACACCAGCAGGTACCCGTACGTCGCGCCCGCCGCGGTGTTCGTGGCCACGTTGCCGGGGTCGACGTACGCGACCGCGGCGACGAACGCCGGACCGAGCAACGCCGCGCCCGCACGCAGGCGCGCCCCGACAGCGACCACCGGACACCTCCCCTTGTTGCCAGATTATGGCAACAAGGGGAGTCAGGCCTCCAGTGTCAGGCGCGCGACCGTGATCACGGCGTCCATCGCGCCGTCGAGGTCCCCGCTGGGCATCAGCAGGTGGCTCAGCGCGAGCCGCACGGTCGTCTCCGCCGTGAACCGCACGTGCTTGCCGGGGAAGTGCTCGGTGAGGTGCCGCTCGACCACCTCGGTGGCCTGGAACAGCACGGGGTGGCCGCGGATCGTGAGGAACGGCAACAGGTCTTCGGCGTCCTGCCCGGTGAGCACCGCCGAGGCCAGCCGGTCCTTCTCGGTCTGCTCGAACGTGAACCGGAACGCCAGCCGCATGGCCCGCCACGGGTCGGGGTCCTGCCGCAGCCGCTGCGCGATGCCCGCCAGGTACTCCTCCGTGCGGTGCGCGGCAACGGCCTGGACGAGCCCCTCCTTGTTGCCGAACTCGTTGTAGACGGTCTGCCTGCTCACCCCCGCGCGACTGGCCACCTCGATCATGCGCAACCCGTGGAACCCGTGTGCCGCCAACAGGTCGGCGGCCGACTCGATCAGGAGTTCGGTGATGTCGCTCACACGGACAGCTTTACACAGTTACGGATTTTGTAAAGACGTAGAGTCGAGTTCTGTGCCTCTCACCGTGGGTTTCGACCTGGACATGACGCTCATCGACCCCAGACCGGGCATGGCCGCGGTGCTGAACGAGGTCGCCGCCCGCACCGGCCACGACCTCGACGGCGAGCACTTCGCGGCGAACCTCGGCCCGCCCCTCGACATGATCTACCGCGACATGGGCGTGCCGGAGGAGGAGATCCCGGAGCTGATCACGTTGTTCCGCGCGCTCTACCCGGACGTCGTGATCCCCGCGACCGTCGCGCTGCCGGGGGCCTCCGCCGCGCTGGCGTGCGTGCGCGAGCTCGGCGGCGAGACCATGGTCGTCACCGGCAAGTACCGCAAGAACGCCGCACTGCACCTGGAGGCGCTGGGCTGGGAGGTCGACCACCTCTACGGCGAGCTGTGGTCCACCGGCAAGGCCGAGTCGCTGAAGCTGCACGGCGCCGCCGTCTACGTGGGCGACCACGTCGGCGACATGCGCGGTGCGGCCGCGGCGGGCGCGGTGGGCGTGGGCGTGGTGACCGGGCCGTGCAGCCGGCAGGAGCTCGTCGAGGCGGGCGCCGCCGTCGTGCTGGCGGACCTGCGCGAGTTCCCGGAGTGGCTCAGGACCTCCGGCGTGACTTCCTGATCACCGCGACGATCCCCAGCCCGAGCCCGATCGCGGGCAGGTAGGTGGCGGCGACGTTCAGCCACACGGGCAGGTCGCCGTGGCCGGTGAGGAACAGCGCGAAGACCACCACGATCGCCAGTACGCCCACGGCGAACAGGCCGATGGCCAGCGGCATCAACTTCGGAGCGGTCATACCGCCAGCGTAGTCGCGCTAACGGAGGTGCCTTCCCCAAGGTCTTCTGGCTACTCTGGTGGGACGCGTCCTGGGTACGCCCCCGGGGCGCGTTCGTTGTGCAAGAGCAAGGGAATGGTGAGCGCGGTGCCGACCGGCAAGGTCAAGTGGTACGACACGGAGAAGGGCTTCGGGTTCGTCACCCAGGACGGTGGCGAGGACGTCTACGTCCGCAAGTCCGCACTGCCACCCGGCGTCGAAGGCCTGAAAGCCGGCCAGCGCATCGAGTTCGGCATGGCCGAGGGCCGCAGGGGACCCCAGGCGCTGTCCGTGCGCCTGGTCGACCCCGCGCCGTCCGTCGCCGAGGCCCGTCGCCGCCCTGCCGAGGAGCTGCACGGCCTGATCGAGGACATGATCAAGCTGCTGGAGAACAAGGTCCAGCCCGACCTGCGCCGCGGCCGCTACCCGTCGGACAAGAAGAGCATGAAGCTCGTCGCCGAGGTCGTGCGAGCGGTGGCGCGGGACCTCGATCCGTAAAAGGATCGGCGTCATGTCTGACGCGGATCGGATCGTCGAGTTCCTCTACGAGGTCGGCCAGCTGAAGCGCCTGCCCAGGGCGGGGTGGTTGTTCGCCGGGGTCCAGCACCCCGAGTCGGTCGCCGCCCACTCGTTCCGGGTGGGCGTTCTGGCGTACGCGCTCGCCGTGCAGGAGGGCGCGAACGCCGACCGGGCGGCGACGCTGGGCCTGTTCCACGACGTGCCCGAGGCGCGCACCGGCGACATCCCGTACGTCGGCAAGCTGTACCTGGACGTGAAGGTGCCGCCGGAAGCCGTTGCGCGCGACCAGGTCCAGCACCTGCCCGCGCCGCTGGCCGCGCACGTCGAGGCGCTGGTCGCCGAGCACGAGGCCGCGAAGGACATCGACCACACGCCCGAGGCGCGCTGCTCCCGTGACGCCGACAAGCTCGAACTGCTGCTGCAGGCCCGCGAGTACCAGGCCGCCGGCATCGCCAAGATGGAGCGCTTCATCCAGACCATGCAGGAGTCGGTGGTCACCGACACCGGCAAGGCGTTGTTGGACAGCGCTCTCCGCATCGCTCCCAGCGAGTGGTGGGAGGCGTTCGGCCGCCGTTAGGGCACAGCAGGGATCAGGACGTCACCTCGACTGCCCAGTAGCCGCGCAGCAGCGGCTGACCGGTCTCCAGCACCGCGGCGGCCGCCTCGTGGATCTCGATGCCGAGCAGCTGGTCGGTCTTGTCCGGCAACGACAGCGTGTACGTGAAGTTCTCGCCCTTGCCCAGCAGGCCGGTGCCGGTGGTCTGCTCCTTGCCCGCCGCGTCGCGGTACAGGAACACGGCCTCCCACAGCCCGTCGGCGAGCTGGCCGTCGACCGAGATCTGCACGACCTTGCCCGCGGGGACCTTCAGCTTCGCGGGCTGGCTGCGCTCCGCGCAGTTGTCGCCGCCGAGGTCGCAGTACACCGCCGGCTCGACCTGGATGGTCTTGCCGTTCGCGTGGAACGTCACCTCGGGGTAGTGGCGGGGGAGCGAGCACCCCGTCAGCGCGAGCAGTCCAACGGCCAGGGCAGCAGCAAGTCGACGCACGTCAGGCAGCCTACGGGGTGGCTCCGGCCGGCCTGCGGACGAGCCGGTGCAACGAGGTCCCGTTGCGGTACATCCAGGTCTGCGCCAACCCCAGCGCCAGCAGCACCGCCACCACCAGGAACCCGATCCAGAACGTCGGCGGCAGCAGCACGCCCAGCGCACCGCCGAACACCCACGCCAGCTGCAGGATCGTCTCCGACCGGCCGAACGCCGACGCGCGCGACTCCTCCGGCAGGTCGTCCTGGATCACCGCGTCCAGGCTGATCTTGGCCAGCGACGAGGCCGTGGCGCCCAGCAGGCCCACGATCGCGGCGGTCACCAGGCCCGGCAGCGCGGCGGCGACGACCGTGGCGGCCAGCGCCGTGCCGACGCAGCCCAGCACCACCTCGTCGGGCTTGCCGAACTGCTGGCGCGCGCCGATCGCGTTGCCCAGGAAGCTGCCGATTCCGGCGGCACCGGCGATCACGCCCAGCAGCAGCAACTGCCGGACCGCGTCACCCTCGGTCTGCTCGCGCACCACGAACGCGGCGAACAACGTCAGGAACCCGGTCAGCACCCGGATGGAACCGTTGCCCCACAACGACACCACGATGTGCCGCGACATCGGCCGCCGTGCCGGGTTGCGGGAGCGCAGCGCCGCGGGCACCTCGCCCTCGGTCACCTCGACCCACGACGGGATGCGCATGCACAGCACCGCGTTCGCCAGGCACAGCACCGCCGTGAACCACAGCGCCCCGGGCGAGCCGAAGATGTTCGCGAAGCCCGCCGCGAACGCACCGAACACCGCGCCCGCCGCGAGCCCGAAGACGGTCATGCGCGCGTTGGTCTTCGACAGCGTGATGTCCGGCGGCAGCACCCGCGGCGTGATCGCGGACTTGAGCACCGTGAACGACTTGGACAGCACCATGCTGCCCAGCGCCGCCGGGTACAGCAGCCAGTTGTCGAAGTTCAGCGCCATCACGACCGACAGGCCGATCCGCAGCACGCAGGACGCCGCCAGCGCGAGCCGCCGACCACGCTGGACCTTGTCCAGCAACGGACCGATCACCGGCGCGACCAGCGCGAACGGCGCGACGGTGATCAGCAGGTACAGCGCGACCTTCGTCTTGGACTCCGCGCTCGCCGCGGAGAAGAACAGCGTGTTCGCGAGCGCCACGGCCATCGCCGCGTCGGCCGCGTAGTTCATCATCACCGCGTAGGTGACCGACGACATGCCGGACTTCCCGGCACCGTCGGCGTGGGCCGCGCGCCGGAACGCCGCGACCGCCTGCTGCGACAGCTGCTTGGAGCGGAACCACGCGACGCGGGTGACCGTGAGCTTCTTCGGCGGCTTGGGCGTCGGGGTGGTCTGCTGGTCGGAGTTCGGCAACGGCCGGGTGCTCTGCGGGCGCGGCGGGGGCTCGAACCCGTGCCCGGACCCCTGCCCGGACGGCGTTGCGCCGCGCGACCGCGGCCGGTACTCGTCGTCCTGCCACGGGTAGCGCTTCGGAGCCGGCTCGTCACTCCACCCGCGGTCGCCCGTCACACCGTCAATCCTGCCCCATTCAGTGGAAGCGCACCCGGAAGACGGTGGGCCAGTTCTTGCCTGTGACCAGGAACTCGTCAGTGCCCGGGACGTGCGCGATGCCGTTCAGGACGTCGACGTCACCCTGCGGCTTCAACGAGGACAGGTCGTAGGTCTTCGTCACCTTCCCGTCGGCCGGGTCGATGCGCACGATCTCGTCGGTCTTCCACACGTTCGCCCACACCTCGCCGCCGACGCACTCCAGCTCGTTGAGCTGCGCGAGCGGTTTGCCGTCCCGCGTGACCCGCACGCTGCCGGTCTCGGCGAACGTCTTCGGGTCGCGGAAGGTGAGCTGCGCGCTGCCGTCGCTCATGACCAGCCGGGACTGGTCGTGGCAGATGCCCCACCCCTCACCGTCGTAGGACACGCGGCGGATCTCGTCGAACGTCTTCCGGTCGCGTTCGATCGCCACGCCGTTGCGCCAGGTGATCTGCCAGATGGTGTCGCCGACGACCGTGATGCCCTCGCCGAAGAGCTCCTGCGGCAGGTCGACCTCCTTGCGCACCTCGCCGGTCGCCGGGTCGAGCGCCCGCATCGACGACTCGCCCTCCAGACCGGTGCCCTCGTAGAGGACGCCGTCGACGAGTTCCAACCCCTGGGTGAACGCGGTTGTGTCGTGCGGAATCTTTTGCAGGACTTCTACCTGCGGTTTTGTTTCCTGCTGGGCCGAACAGGCGGCGAGAACCGCGACGAGGACCAGCCAGACGGGTGAGCGCACCCCACGGAGGGTGGCACGAGTTTTCGTCCCCGCGAAGTCCTGCGGCACAATTCAGCTCGTGAACGCCACGCAACTGCTCGCCGACGCCGTTGACCTCGCCCGCGCCGCCGCGCAGGAGGAAGCCGGGTTGGACCGCGTCGGTGCTCATGTGGGGGTGTCCGCCGAGGACGAGTTCTCGGTGACGCACCTCTTCGAGGCCGAGCACGCGGGCTACCGCGGCTGGAACTGGGCCGTGACCGTCGCCTGCGCGGGCGAGGGTTCCCCGGTGTCGGTCAGCGAGGTCGTGCTGCTGCCCGGCCAGGACGCGCTGGTCGCCCCGGAGTGGGTGCCCTGGAGTGAACGGGTTCGCGCCGGTGACCTCGGCGTCGGCGACCTGTTCCCGGCCCGCGAGGACGATCCGCGACTGGTCTCCGGCCACGTCCAGTCCGACGACCCGGCCGTCGAGGAGGTCGCGCTGGAGATCGGCCTCGGCCGTGAGCGCGTGCTGTCCCGCGAGGGCCGGCTCGACGCCGCCGACCGCTGGCTCGCCTCCGACTTCGGTCCCCGCTCTGACATGGCCCGCTCGGCGCCCGCGCACTGCGGCACCTGCGGCTTCTACACCCGCGTGGCCGGTGCGTTCGGCGCCGCGTTCGGCGTGTGCGCGAACGAGATCGCGCCGGCCGACGGCCACGTCGTGCACGTCGAGTACGGCTGCGGCGCGCACTCGCAGGTCGAGGTCGACATGAGCCCCATGGTCCCGGTCGCCGACCTGGTCTACGACGACGCGCAGCTGGACGTCTCGGAGTGACCGACCCGTTCGGCACCGAGGCCCTGCGCACTTCGGTCCTCGCGGCCTGGCGCGGTTCGCCCACCCGGTTCCGCGAGGACGCGAACGCGGAGGAGGACCTCCGCATCGGCGGCTACCGCGATCGCCTGCTGGTCGAGCTGGCCCAGAACGCCGCCGACGCCGCGGGCGAGACGCCGGGTGTGCTGAGGATCACCCTCGTCGACGGGGAGCTGCGCGCGGCCAACACCGGCGCGCCGCTGACCGCCGCGGGCGTGGCGGCACTGGCCTCGCTGCGGGCCTCGGCCAAGGAGTCGGGCGTCGGGCAGTTCGGCGTCGGGTTCGCGGCCGTGCTGGCCGTCACGGACGCGCCGCGCGTGGTCTCGGTGTCCGGTGGTGTCGAGTTCTCCGCCGCCCGCACCCGCACGGAGGTCCCGGAGCTGGCCGCCGAACGCGGCGGTGACGTGCCGGTGCTGCGGCTGGTGTGGCCGTGCGACGAGCCGGTGCCGGACGGGTTCACGACCGAGGTCCGGCTGCCGCTGACCGTCGAGCTGTCGCTCGACGACCTCGCCGCCGAGGTGCCGGACCTGCTGCTGGCGCTGCCGGGGCTGCGCCGCGTCGAGATCGGCTCCCAGTCGTGGGAGCGCTTCGTCACCGCCGACGGCGTGGTGACCGTCGGGACGGCGCGCTGGCTGGTCGAGCAGGTCTCCGGTGAGCTGCCCGCCGAGCTCGTGCAGGGCGTGGAGCACCGTCCGCAGTGGACCGCCACGTGGGCGTACCCGCTGGACGAGCCGCTGGGCGAGGACGTGCTGCACGCGCCGACCCCGACCGACGAGCGCCTGTCGCTGCCCGCCCGCCTGATCGCGACCGTGCCGGTCGAACCCTCGCGCCGCCGGGTGCTGCCCGGTGCCGCCGCGTGGGCGGTGCTGGAGTCGGCCGCGGCCCTGTACCCGCGGCTGGTCGCCCGCGTTCCCGCCGTCGAGCGCACGGCACTGGTGCCGCTGCCCGGTTTCCCGCTGTCCGAAGTGGACGACCGGCTGCGCGCGGCGGTGCTGCGGGCGTTGCGCTCGGCCGAATGGCTGCCGCTGGCGTCGGGCGAGTGGATCGCCCCGGCCCGCGCCCGCGTCCTGGACGTCGGCTCCGAGGAGCTCGTCGAGCTGGTCGAGGACGCCCTGCCCGGCCTGCTGGACGCCGAGCTGTCCGCTCCCGTGCACGCGAAGGCGCTGGCCGCGCTGGAGGTCCCGCGCGTCTCGATCGCCGAGGTGGTCGCCGCGCTGGCGGGCATCGACGGCGACCCCGGCTGGTGGCACGACGTCTACGCAGCCCTCGCACCGCTGGCCGAGGTCGACCCGGACGTGCGCGAGGCCCTGCAGTCGCTGCCGGTGCCGCTGGCCGACGGCCGCACCGTGACCGGCCCGCGCACCACCCTGATCGCCGACGAACCGCTGCCCGGCCTGCGCGTCGTGCACCCGGACGCCGTGCACCCGCTGCTGGTCCGCCTGGGCGCCGTCGAGGCGGGTGCCACCGAGCTGCTGGCCGACCCGTCGCTGCGCGAGAACGTGGCGCGGTCGCTGGAGGACGCCGAAGCGGGCCTCGACGCCGACGACCTGATCGACACCGTGCTGCGCCTCGTCGACCGCGCCGCCCTGCGCGCCGGTGAGGAACCGTGGCTCGGCGCACTGGCCCTGCCCGACGCCGCCGGCGAGTGGCACCGCGCCGACGAGCTGCTGCTGCCCGACTCGCCGCTGGTCGGCGTGCTGGAGTCGGACGCGTTCCCGGTGCTGTCGAAGGAGGTCGCCGACACCTACCCGCGCACCGCGCTGGTGGCCCTCGGCGTCGTCGACGGCTTCACCCTGGTGGTCGACGACGAACCGGCCGGCCCAGACCACGACCTGGCCGACGAACAGGCCTGGTGGACCGCCGGCCCCGACGAACCGGCACGCGTCGTCGCCGTCCGCGACCTCGACCTGGTCGCCGACTGGCCCGCGGCCCTGCGCCTGCTCGCCGCCGACCCGGTGACCTGGCGTGCCGTCACCGAACCCGACGGCTACACGGGCTGGTGGATCGCCCGCCACGCCACGCTCGCGGGCCGCGCCCCGCAGGAGTACCGCCTGCCCGGCGCCACGGCCCTGGAGGGCCTGTTCGACGTCGTGCCGGACCTGGAGCTCCCCGACCACGTGCTGCGCGCCGCCGGCGTCCGCTCCCGCCTGGAGATCCTCGACGACGACGATGCCGAGCTGGTCCTGAGCCGCCTCGCCGACCCCGGCCGCACCATCGCGGACGCCGTGGTGCTCCGCGCCCACGCGGCACTGCCCGATGGCGACTTCGCACCCCCCGCACGCGTCCGCGTGCTGTCCGGCGAGGTCGTCCCGGCCGACGACGTGGTGGTCCTGGACCACCCGTGGCTCCTGGGCGTCGTACCCGCGTCCCGCGTCCTGCTCGCCGAGGGCTCGGAGGAGCTCGCCGACCTGCTGGACCTGGCACTGGCCTCCGAGGAGTTCGACGGCTCACCCGACCACGTCGGTGAGATCGTGCAGTGGCACGACCTCGCGGCCGTGCGGATGGCCTGCGAACTGCTCGAAGTGCCGTTGCCCGACGGTGTCGTGGTGGTGCACGAGCAGCTGCTGGTCGACGGTCAGCGGGTGGACTGGTGGATGGCGGACGTCCCGCACGCGGCCGACACCCCGGAGGGCCTGGCACGGGCGCTGGCGTGGGTGACGCAGCGGTGGGAGGACCGGCACACGTTCGCGGCGCTGATCACCGAACCGACGGCGGCGACCCTGCTGGGCTGACGGTCAGCGCCGGTAGCGGCCCTGTTCCAGGGCGTCCAGCTCGATGCTGATCGCGAACGGCAGGGACACCTCGAGCACGTGGCGGAAGATGCCCGCCGGCGCGTAGGCACGGGTGGCCTCATCCAACTCGTACACGTGGGCCACCGAGAGCCCGTCCTCGTCCTCGACACGCCAGTAGTGCCGGATCCCCGCCTCCGCGTACTTGCGGAGCTTGACGGTTCGATCGCGGTGTTCGGACTCCGGCGACACGACTTCGACGACCAGCAGGACGTCGGTGGGTTCGAACCACGTCCGGTCCCGGACGTAGGGAGCGCTCGACACGAGGAGGTCGGGCTCCGGGCGGTTGCGCTCGTCGAGCCGGATGGTCATCTCGCGCTCGACCAGGACGCCGTCCGGTGCCTGCGCGGCGAGCTCGACGGTGAGCCCGGTGACGATGCGGGCGTGCCACGACCGCTGCGGCGACATCATGAAGACGAGGGCTCCGTCGATCAGTTCGGTGTGGCGAGGGGCCTCGGGCAGGCGGTCGAGATCCTCCGCGTACCAGCCTTCGGGGCGCGGTGGGCGCATCCAGTCAGGCAGAGCCGTCATGTCCATCAGGATAGTGACTTCTGCGTTCCCGCGCACTCAGCCTGATCTGCGAAAACGGGGTCTTCACCCGATCCGCGTTTCTTGGACCACGGCCAAGCAACGTCCCCGCGGCGCACCAGGATCACCCACGCGGTCACCGTCACCAGCACCGACAGGACCCCGCCGACGATGATCGGCGCGCGGCCGTTGACCTCCCCGAGCCACCCCATCAACGGCCCGCCCACGGGGTTGCCGCCCAGGAACACCAGCATGTAGATGCCCATGACCCGCCCGCGCATCTCCGGTTCGACGGCGAGCTGGACGGTGGCGTTCGCGGTGGTGTTGAAGGTCATCATCGCCACGCCGACCGGGATCATCATCAGGCCGGTCAGCAGCATCGTCGGCATGAGGCCGGACACGACCTCCAGCGCGCCGAACACCACACCGGACCCGATGAACACCGACATCCGCGGGGTCTTGCGCCGGGCGGCGACCGTCGCGCCGGCCAGGGTGCCCACCGCGATCAGGGTCGACAGCAGGCCGTAGGCGTCGGCGTCGCCGCCGAAGACGTTGCGGGCCATGATCGCCAGGGTCAGGTAGAAGTTGAAGCCGAACGTCGAGATGAAGAACACCAGCAGCATCACGGTCATCAGGTCCGGCCGGCTGCGCACGTACCGCAGCCCGGACAGCAGCTGGCCCTTGGCCCGCGGCACCGGGTCGGAGCGCAGCAGCTCCGAGGTCCGCATCAGCCACACGCCGAGCACCACGCCGACGAAGCTGACGGCGTTCGCGACGAACACCCAGCCGGTGCCGATCGCGACGATCGCGAGGCCCGCGACCGCCGGGCCGATGATCCGGGCCAGGTTGAACATCATCGAGTTCAGCGCGACGGCGTTGGTCAGCGACTCGCGGCCGACCATCTCCACGACGAACGACTGCCGCACCGGCGTCTCCACCGCGGAGAAGCAGCCGAGCAGGAAGCACAGCACGTACACGTGCCACAGGGCCACGACACCGGTCACGTCCAGCAGGCCCAGCGCCAGCGCGCACAGGCCGAGCGCCGACTCCAGCCACAGCAGCAGCTTCCGCTTGTCCATGCGGTCGGCCAGCACACCGCCCCACATGGACAGCAGCAGGACGGGCAGGAACTGCAGGGACGCGGCGATGCCGAGCGCGACGGCCGACCCGTCGGTCAGCTCCAGGACCAGCCAGTCCTGGGCGACGCGCTGCATCCACACGCCGACCAGCGAGATGATCTGCCCGGAGGCGTACAGGCGGTAGTTGTGGATGCGAAGTGAGGAGAACATCCCGGTACGCCGAGGTGACGAGGTCTCCGCTCCACCACCCGCGTAACCCGACACGTCCTTACTGCCCCGCCATCCTGTCGATGATCTCGGCCGCCCTGGAGAGCAGCTCGCGTTCTTCCGGCCGCAGCTCGGCCAGCCGCTTGTCCAGCCACGCCTCGCGCGCGGTGATCTCGTCCTGGAGGTAGGACAAGCCTTCGCCGGTCAGCTCGACGATCGCTTGACGGCCGTCGGTGGGGTGCGGGCTGCGCGTGGCGAAGCCGAACTCCTCCAGCGCCGCGATCACCCGCGTCATCGACGGCGGTTGCACGCCTTCCTTGGCCGCGAGCTCACCGGGCGTCAGCGGTCCGCACTTGTGCAGTGTGGACAGCGCGGACACCTGGGTCAGCGACACCGCCGAGTTGGTGCGCTGCGCGCGCAGCCGGCGGTTGAGGCGGACGACGGCAAGCCTGAGCCTGCTCGCCAGACCGTGCTCTTCGTTCGCCACGTAGTTAGCATACCTCACGAAAATGGTTTCTCGCCGAACGTCAGGACAGCAGCGCCTGGATCGGGCCCAGTGCGAAGTAGACGACGAACGCCGCCGACACGACCCACATCAGCGGGTGGACGCTGCGGACACGGCCGGTCAGCGCCTTGAGCAGCACGTAGCTGACGAAGCCCGCGCCGATGCCGTTCGCGATCGAGTAGGTGAACGGCATGACCACGATCGTGAGGAACGCGGGCAGCGCCACGGTGAAGTCGCTGAAGTCGATCTCGCGGATCTGCATCATCATCAGCGCGCCGACGACCACCAGCGCCGGTGCGGCCGCCTCGATCGGCACGACCTCGTAGAGCGGCGTGAAGAACATCGCCAGCAGGAACAGCACGCCGGTCACGACGTTCGCGAGACCCGTCCGCGCGCCCTCCGCGATGCCCGACGCCGACTCGATGTAGACGGTGTTCGACGAGCTCGACGCCGCACCACCGGCGACCGCGCCCAGACCGTCCACGAACAGCGCCTTGCTCACGTTCGGCAGCTGGCCGTCCTCGTCGATGAGGTCGGCTTCCTTGCCGAGACCGGTCATCGTGCCGACGGTGTCGAAGAAGTCGGTCAGCACCAGCGTGAACACGATCAACGCCGCGGCCAGCGCGGGCAGCCGCGTCCACGCGCCGAACGACACGTCACCGAGCAGCGACAGGTCGGGGACGCCGAAGACCTGGTCGGGCAGCGCCGGGTAGCCGAGGTTCCAGCCCTTGGCGTTGGTGCCGGCCGACGGTCCCGCCTTGACGACCGCCTCCAGGACGATCGCGAAGATCGCCGTGCCGACGATGCCGATGAGGATCGCGCCCTTCACCTTGCGCGCGAACAGCACGCCCGTGACCACCAGGCCGACCACGAACACCAGCGTCGGCCAGCTCGCGATCGACCCGTTGATGCCCAGCCCGACCGGCACCGTCGTGTTCGCCGCGTCCGGCAGCCTGCGCACGAACCCGGCGTCGACCAGGCCGATGAAGGTGATGAACAGGCCGATGCCCACCGCGATGGCGGCCTTGAGCTCGTTCGGCACGGCGTTGAACACGGCCGTCCGCACGCCCGTGAGCACGAGCAGCAGCACCACCAGGCCGTTGACGAGGACGAGTCCCATCGCCTCCGGCCAGCTGACCTTCGCCGCGACGCTGACCGCCACGAACGAGTTGATGCCGAGCCCCGTGGCCAACGCGAACGGGTAGTTCGCGACCAGTCCGAAGAGGATGGTCATCACACCGGCGACCAGCGCCGTCACCGCCGCGACCTGCCCGACCGGCAGGATGTTGCCCAGCACGTCCGGGTGCGCGCCGGGCCCCGTCGGGGCGAAGCTGCCGATGATCAGCGGGTTCAGCACCACGATGTACGCCATGGTGAAGAACGTCACGACACCGCCGCGCACCTCCCGCGCCACGGTGGACCCGCGCTCGGAAATCTTGAAGAACCCGTCCAGCATCTGGTCTCCTAACCCCGTGTCCGAACGCGACCCCGCCCCCAGCCCGCCGCCGCTGCCGCACCGGCTGGCCGATCCCGTGCCCGTGGTGCTCGGGGGGACGGCGCTGTGGTTCCTCGGTTTTCTCGTGGTGCTCGTCGTCGACCGCTCGAACAGCACCCTGCTCTGGACGACCCTGTGCGGCGGTCTGCTCGGGATCATCGGGTACGGAGTCTTCTACTGGCAACGCGGGGCGGCGAGGCGCGGATCACGCGGGGCGCAGCAGGGCCTCGACGACGCCTAGTCCGGGACTAGCTCGCGCCCAGCGACCGCAGCAGGAACTCGGTCAGCCCGTCGAGGTACCCGTCGTCCACCGGCGCGTGCCGCACCACCAGCCGCCAGTAGATCGGCCCCGCCAGCACGTCCAGCGCCACGTCGACGTCGAGGTCGGCTGGCAGCTCCCCGCGGTCCACCGCCCGCGTCAGCGTCACCGACGCGATGTCGCGCCGCGGCTGTCCCACGCCGACGGCGATGGCGTCCGCCAGCACCGGGTTGCGCCCGCCCTCGGCGATCAGGTCCGGCAGGATCGCCGAGATCCGGTGGTGCGCCAGCCAGTCGTGCACGGCCTGCAGCATCGCGCGCAGGTCAGCTCGCAACGTGCCGGTCTGCGGCACCTCGGCCGCGGGCACGCTCAGCTCCGCCAGTACGGCGATCACCATGTCCTGCTTGGACGGCCAGCGCCGGTACAGCGCGCTCTTGCCGACGCCTGCGCGTTTGGCGACCGCTTCCATGGACAGCCGGCCGTAGCCGGACGCGGCCAGCTCGTCGAGCACCGCCTCGGAGATCGCGGCGGTGACGTGCGGTTGCAGGACGGCTGCTCCGGTGGGGGCGCGTTTGGTCACGCCCTCAGTGTGGACGATACGGTCCCGTCCCGTCTAACGTAGGTCGAGACGAAACCGTATCGTCCTATCCGGAGGGGCGTCGTGCTGGACCGAGCGCTTGACCTGTTGATCAAGAAGGACATGGCCGGGTTCGCCGGGCTGTGGGCCGAGGACGGGCGGATGGAGTTCCCGTTCGCGCCGGAGGGCTGGCCGAGGGAGGTCACCGGCCGGGCGGGCGTCCGCCACTACATGCGCGACTACCCGAAGATGATCGACGTCAGGGAGGTGCTCTGGCAGCGGGTGCACCGGACGGCCGACCCGGCGGTGACCGTGGCGGAGTTCGACCTCGGGGGAGAGCTCGTGGCCTCCGGCAAGCCGTTCCGCAACCGCTACGTCGTGGTGATCACCGAGCGGGACGGGCAGATCGCCGAGTGGCGCGACTACTGGAACCCGCTGGCCGTCGAGGAGCTCTCGTGACCGTCCTCGTCATCGGCGGCACCGGCACGACCGGCAGTCGCGTCGCACAACGGCTCGAAGACCCGCGCATCGCCTCGCGCCGCACCGGGTTCGACTGGTACCGGCCGGAGACGTTCGCGCCCGCGCTGGAGGGCACCGACGCCGTCTACCTCGTCCCGCCCGTCGGCGAGATCGACCCCGCGCCGCACGTCGAGCGGTTCCTCGCCGCATCTGGTGACCGCAGGGTCGTGCTCCTCAGCTCGTCCGCGCTGCCGGACGACCCGAACGCCCGGCTGGTGCGGCAGCTCCCGGAGTGGACGGTCCTGCGCCCCTCGTGGTTCATGCAGAACTTCCTCGGCGACCACGCGGTCGCGCAGGGCGTGCGGCAGGGCGAGATCGTCACCGCCACGGGTGACGGGCGGGTCGCCTTCGTCGACGCCGGCGACATCGCCGCCGTGGCCGTCGCGGCGCTCACCGGGGACGCGCACAACACCGAGCACGTGCTGACCGGTCCGCAGGCGCTCGGGTACGCCGAGGCGGCCGCGATCATCACCGAGCAGACCGGTGTCCGGGTTCGCCACCGCTCGATCCCCGCGGCCGAGCTGGCCGAGCGGCTCGGGCAGCACCTGCCACCGGAGTTCGCCGCGTTGCTCGCCGCGCTGGACGAGGCCATCGCGGGCGGCGCGGAGGACCGGGTGACCAGTGCGGTCGAGGACGTCACCGGGCATCCGCCCAGGTCGTTCGGGGCGTTCGTGGCCGCGCACCGCGACCGGTGGTAAATCCCGTGCATGGTCATCACCACTGACTGGGTCCGGCTGCTGGTCGTCTGCCTCGTGTTCACGGCCGCGGCCGCCGGCGTCGCGTGGGCGACGGGGCTCACCAGGCCCGCACCGTTCGTCAAGGCCGCCGTCCGCGCCGTGCTCCAGCTCGCCGCCGTCAGCGCGGTCATCACGGTCGTCCTGACCCACCTGGGGCTCACCGCCGCGTTCCTCGTCGTGATGGCCACGGTGGCGACCGCGACGGCCGCCGCGCGCACCAAGACCGGCTGGCAGGGCGCGTGGGTCGGGGCCGCCGTCCTGATCGGCACCGTTCCCGCGCTGGGGCTGCTGGTCGGGCTGGGGCTCGTGCCGGTCAAGGGCATCGCGCTGATCCCGATCGGCGGCATCCTCATCGGCGGCGCCATGACCACCACGATCCTGGCGGTCAGGAGGGCGCTCGACACGCTCAGGGACCGGCACGGCGAGTACGAGGCGGCGCTGGCGCTCGGGTTCGCCGAGCCGGTGGCGGTCCGGTTCCTCGTCCGCCAGCCCGCCGCCGAGGCGCTGCTGCCGCCGCTCGACCAGACCAGGACGGTCGGGCTGGTCACCCTCCCCGGCGCGTTCGTCGGCATGCTGCTGGGCGGGGCACCGGTGTGGCAGGCGGGCGCGTTGCAGCTGCTCGTGCTGCTCGCCCTGCTCGCGGTCGAGGTGGCCGCCGTCGCGACCGTGGTCGAGCTGGTCGCGCGGGGTCTGGTGCGGAGGACTTCCCAAGAAGGAGAAGTTAGGCTAACCTAAGTCTCGTCGCTTCGTGGTGGGAGCGGCAGTCAGTTCGGGAACGGACGAGGCCCCCGCTCTGGGCAGAGCGGGGGCCTCGTCGTGTCCGGCAGCGGGGGCTTGTCGGAGCATCCACCGCCGAAGCGTCAGGGCAGCAGCAGGCCGTTGCGGCCGGTGCGCGCCGCCTCGAAGCGCGCGGAGACGTCCTCCCAGTTGACGACGTTCCACAGCGCGCTGATGTAGTCGGCCTTGAGGTTGCGGTACTGCAGGTAGTACGCGTGCTCCCAGATGTCGAACGCGAGCAGCGGCGTGACCGCGATCGACAGGTTCGAGTGGTGGTCCTTGAGCTGCAACGTGATCAGCTTCTGGGCGATCGGCTCCCACGCGAGGACGCCCCAGCCGGAACCCTGGATGGACGACGCGGCGGCGTTGAGCTGCGCGCGGAACTTGTCGAACGAGCCGAAGTGCTCGTCGATGGCGGCGGCGAGCTCGCCGACCGGCTTGTCGCCGCCGTTCGGGCTCAGGTTCTTCCACCACACCTGGTGCAGCGCGTGGCCGGCCAGGTGGAACGCGAGCGTCGTCTCCAGTCCGACGATCGACCCGAAGGCCTCCTTGTCGCGGGCCTCCTCGATCTGCTCCAGCGTGTCGTTCGCGCCCTTCACGTAGGCCGCGTGGTGCTTGCCGTGGTGCAGCTCGTTGATCTCGCCGATGATCGCCGGCTCCAGGTCGCCGTAGTCGTAGTCGAGATCCGGCAGCACGTACTGGGCCATGTCATCTCTCCAATTGCAATCTCTTGGTTCTTGCAACCTACTAGCAACAAGGTCCAGTTAACCAGTTGCCGCGGCCAGTAGCGTCGTGAGCGTGTCCGTGCTGACAGCCAGGAAGATTTCGCTGTCGTTCGGTCCGAGGACCGTGATCTCGGAGGTTGATCTCGATGTTTCGCCTGGTGACCGCGTCGGCCTGATCGCACCCAACGGTGTCGGCAAGTCCACGCTGCTCCGCCTGCTCGCGGGGGAGCTCCCGCCGGAGACCGGAACCGTCTCGGCCACCGGGACGGTCGCGCACCTGACGCAGGAGACCCTCCCCGTGGCCGGGGAGTCCCTGCGCGACCACCTCGCCCGCCGCACCGGCGTCGCGCCCGCGGAGGCGTGGCTGCAGCGCGCGGCCGAGCAGCTGGCCGCGGGCGGCGGCGCGGACTACCCGGACGCGCTCGACCACTGGACCGCCATCGGTGCCGGTGACTTCGACGACCGCGCGGAGGCCGTGTGCCAGCGCCTCGGCCTGCCCGCCGACCTGCTCGACAGCCGTGCGCCGGACGAGCTGTCCGGCGGCCAGCAGGCGCGGCTGCGGCTGGCGGCGGTGCTGCTCACGCGCGCCGACGTGCTGCTGCTCGACGAACCGACCAACGACCTGGACGCCGACGGGCTCGACCTCCTGGAGGCGCACGTGAACGGCCACCCGGGCGCGATCGTGCTCGTCAGCCACGACCGGGAGTTCCTGGCGTGCACCACGACCGAGATCGCCGAGCTCGACGAGTTCACCCACGGCCTCACCGTGTTCGGCGGCGGCTGGGACGCCTACGTCGAGGAGAGGGCGAACGCGGAACGGCGTGCGCACGAGGAGTACGAGAGCTACACGGCCCAGCGCGACTCGCTCGTGCAGCGGTCGCGGCAGACCAGGGAGTGGTCGCGCAAGGGTGCCCGCCGGGCCACGAACGCCAAGGCGCTGAACGACGAACCGGACCGCAACGTCCGGGCCGGCCGCAAGCGCGCCGCGGAGTCGCTCGGCGCGAAGGCGTCCGTTGTGGACCGGCGGCTCGCGAGGCTGGAGGAGGTCGAGGAACCCCGCGAGGCCTGGGAGCTGCGCCTCACCCTGCCGAGCGCGGGACGGGGCAGCTCGGTCGCGTTCACGCTGCGCCAGGCCGTCGTGAGCCGCGGCGACGTGACGCTCGGACCGGTCGACCTCACGATCGGCGCGGGGGAGCGGTGGCGGATCACCGGCCCGAACGGTGCGGGCAAGTCGACGTTGCTGGGCGCCCTGCTCGGCCGCATCCCGCTCGTGAGCGGCGAACGCTCGATCGGGCCGGGCGTCGTCGTCGGCGAGGTGGACCAGCTGCGCGCCGAGTTCAGCTCCAGCACGCCCGTGCTGCGGATCGTCGCCGACGCGACGGGCCTGGAGGACGTCGAGGTGCGCACGCTGCTGGCGAAGTTCCGGGTGGGCGCGGACGCCGTGCTGCGCCCCGCCCGTGAGCTCTCACCGGGCGAACGCACCCGCGCGGGCCTGGCGCTGCTGCAGGCGCGCGGGACGAACTGCCTGGTGCTCGACGAGCCGACCAACCACCTGGACCTGCCGGCCATCCAGCAGCTCGAACAGGCCCTGGACACCTACGAGGGGACGTTGCTGCTGGTGACCCACGACCGGCGGCTCGCTTCGGCCGTGCGGGTGGACCGCGAGATCAACGTGCGTGACCTCCTCACGTTTCCACGCGCTAAGGGTGGAAGATAGGAGCATGACCACCGAGGAGGACTGGCCGGTCGAACAGACCTGGTCGATGCGCAACACCCACTGGCACGCCTATGTGGAGCACACTTCGCTCGACCACGCCTCTCCTCGCCAGGTCCGCCTGGAGCGCACGCCGGAGGAGGTGCTGACCTCGCCCGCCGAGGTGGCCGCCTGGCTCGAGGTCAACCTGCGCAGCGCGACGCGCCCGGAGGAGACCGGCAAGAAGCGGGTGAAGGACGAGCGCGACTTCACCGACTCCAACCGCGTGCACGCCTCGCTGGCCTCGCGCGGCGAGTCGATCTACACGGGGGTGAAGGGCGAGCTGACCCTGGCCGTCGAGGCCGTGACGCCGGAGGAGTGCCGGATCTCGCACGACGGCGCCGACGTCGCGCCGCTGAAGGCGGGCCGCCGCCGCTAGTCGATGCGGTGCTCGTGGCCGGCGGCGCCGTTGACGCCGGCCACAGGGGACGACCGGTGCGGACCTACCCGACGTGCCACGAGTGCACGGGCTCGCCCGCGTGCATCAGCTCCATGTACCGCTTGAGCATCCCGGACAGCGCGGCCTCCCGCGACATGCCGCGTTCCTCCAGCAGCGCAACGGTTTCCCGCTGCCACGACGACCCGGTGCGGCGGGCGAGGCAACGCTGCTCGATCACGCCGAGGTAGCGTTCGCGGGCCTCGTCGGAGACACCGCAGTCGCGCAGCCCCTCGTG
This sequence comes from Lentzea sp. NPDC037011, assembly GCF_055607425.1. Lineage (NCBI taxonomy): Bacteria > Bacillati > Actinomycetota > Actinomycetes > Pseudonocardiales > Pseudonocardiaceae > Lentzea > Lentzea sp. NPDC037011. The sequence continues at coordinate 236,038 of NZ_JBVJRT010000005.1, forward strand.
CGCCATCGGCAGCAGCCGGCGCAGCACCAGCTCGTCCGGCGGGATCCAGCCGATGCCCGGCCAGTACAGCTGGGCGTTCATGCCGTGGCGTGCGCCGGTGTAGAGGTTCTCCTCGGCCGCCTGGAACGACATCTGCGTCCACAGTGGACGTTCCTGTGCGGTGAGCGCGCGCTGGGTCCCGTAGAAGAACGCGGCGTTCGCCATCGTGTCGAGGACCGTCGGGCCCGCCGGCAGCACCCGGTTCTCCACGCGCAGGTGCGGCACGCCGTCGACGACGTCGTAGACGGGCCGGTTCCAGCGCCAGATCGTGCCGTTGTGCAAGCGCAGCTCGGAAAGCCGTGGCGCACCACCGGCTTCGAGGCTCTCGATCGGGTCCTCGTCGTCGGTTTCCGGCAGCAGGCTGGGGAAGTAGCGCACGTTCTCCTCGAACAGGTCGAAGATCGACGTGATCCACCGTTCACCGAACCACACGCGCGGGCGGACGCCCTGGTTCTTGAGCTCGTCCGGGCGGGTGTCGGTGGCCTGCTGGAAGAGCGGGATGCGCGTCTCGTGCCAGAGCGCCTTGCCCAGCAGGAACGCGGAGTTCGCCGCGATGGCGACCTGCACCCCGGCCAGGCACTGCGCCGCGTTCCAGTGCGCGGCGAAGTCGGTCGGTTCCACCTGCAGGTGCAGCTGCACCGACGTGCACGCCGCCTCGGGCAGGATCGACTCCGCGTAGGTCAGGAGCTTCTCCGGGCCCTTGCCCGGCATCGCCGGGCCTTCCATGTGCAGCACCATCTCCTCGCCGCGTGCGGCGAAGATGGTGTCGTTGAGCAGCGCGTACCTCGGGCTCTCCGAGAGCCACTTCCGGTCGAAGTGCCGTTCCCTCAGCGTGGGCAGCACACCGATCATGGCGAGGTTGGCGCCGACGTCGTTGGCCTTGGCGTCGGCGTTGTCGAGCGAGGTGCGCAGCTCCTCCTCCAGGCCGAGCATCTCACCGCCGGCCAGCTCGCGCGGCGGGACGTTGATCTCCAGGTTCTGCTGCCCCAGCTCCAAGGTGTAGGAGGGGTCGTCGATCTTCTCGAGCACCTCGGAGTTCGTCATCGCCGGCCGCATCGCGTCGTCGACGAGGTTCAGCTCGATCTCGAGACCCATCTGCTGACGGGGAAAGGAGAACGTGTCTTCTGCGAGCATCGTCGCCAAGGCGTCCAGACTCCGCTGCATCTTCGAGCGGTAACGCTGACGATCGTCTCTGGTGAACGTGCGGCTGGACACTTCACTTCCCATGCCGCTACCCCTTCGCTCGGCGCCGGTGGGCGCGGGCCAGGCGGAACGCCCAACTTGACACAGCGGTAACCTCGTTGACATCGCCCAAATCGGTGCTCTCTGTCACGTCGGGGTAACAACCAGCGATCATCCCCTGGTCGGGCGTGCGGCGTTCCGCCCTCCGGACTACCCGGCCTGTTCCACGACGGACCGGGTGCAAAACTTCCCGCGTGGCAACAGTGATCGAGATCAACGACCCCGCGGACCCCCGGCTGGACGACTTCCGCGACCTGTCGACGGCCGACCGCAGGCCCGACCGGCCGGGTGGGCGCGGTCTCGTGATCGCCGAGGGCGTGGTCGTGGTGGAACGTCTGCTGGCCTCCCCGTACCCCGTGCGCGGACTGCTCGGCGTGCGCCGCCGCGTTGAGGCGCTCGACCTCTCTGAGCTGGACGTTCCTGCTTACGTGACGTCAGCGGAGGTTATGGCGTCGGTCGTCGGTTTCCACTTGAACCGCGGTGTGCTGGCCGCCGCCGACCGCGCTCCCGCCGTGGACCTGGACACCCTGACCGACGGCGCCCAGCGCCTCGCCGTCCTGGAGGGCGTCGGCGACCACGAGAACCTCGGCTCGATCTTCCGCAACGCCGCCGCGCTCGGCATCGACGGCGTCGTCCTCGGCCCCGGCTGCAGCGATCCCCTGTACCGCCGCAGCGTGCGCGTCTCGATGGGCCACGTCCTGCGCGTCCCGTTCGCTACCACGGATCAGTGGCCCGTGACGCTGAACATGTTGAGGCAAAAGGGTTATACAGTTGCCGCCCTCACGCCACGCCCCGCTGCCCTGCATCTTGCAGACGCCAATTTGCGCGGCCGCCGCGTCGCCGTCCTCCTCGGCTCGGAGGGCCCCGGCCTCACCGACGAGGCCATCGCCGCGGCCGACCTCGCAGTCCGCATCCCGATGTCGTCCGGCGTGGACTCCCTGAACGTGGCCACCGCCGGCGCCGTCGCCTTCTACGCGCTCCTCTAGAGCAGCGTCAGGATCAGCACGACCCAGGCCACCAGCACCCCGGTGACCACGCCGTAGGACACCCACCGCCACACCGGCACCTTGCGCCCGAGCCACACACTCGGCGCCAAGCCACCCACCACCAGCACGTTGGCGATGAGCGCCAGCCACCGGCTCGTCTCACCCAGCCCGAGCGACAACGACACGACCGTGACCGTGACGATGGCGGCCGTGATGAAGCTGACCGTCAGCCCCGTCCCCCACGGCGTCGGCTCCGGCTCTTCCTCCCGGTCCTCCACCACCGTCTGCACGGCCTGCTCCGCCACCGCCTCCTCGGGCGCGTCGACGCTGACCTGCTCGCCGCTCACCGGGTCCGTGTACCGCACCGGCGTGTTCATGACCGCCGCGAGCCTGCCCGCGAGCTGCTTGCCCCGCCGCGCGACCAGCGCACTGGCCACCCCGTCCGCGGGCGTCTCGGTCCGCACGACGGCATCGGCGACCTTCGCCCACTCGTGCAGTGCCTCGGCCAGATCAGCGCCGAGGGGCAGGCTGTGCGGGTCGACCTCACGCTCGCCGGTCTCGTCCTCCCCGGCGAGCACGGCGCGGCCGTCCCGAACTCGCAACTCCACGAACCCCTCCTCCGGTGGTTACGTCGCAGAACCTATCGGACGGGGGAGGGCGGGGAGAACGATCGACCGCGCTGTTCGACGGAAGCCGGCCGCTTTCCGCCTGGTGACACCGGCGGAGCCGGTTGAGCGAAGCGAGACGGACCGGCATGGTCCGGGCTCAGCCCAGTCCTGGTGGCAACGCGGCAGGCGACGGGCCCACCCCGGCCCTGCTCTCAAGGCGACAGCCGGGGGCTCCTGGCCCACCGCAGGCGACCGCCAAGGCCTTCGAACGCCGCCCGCCAGGCAGCGCCCAGCCGCCGTCGTGGGATCGCGTTCGCGCCAGATCCCCATTGGCGCGAACGCGACCCAGGCCGCTACGCGAGCGAGTCGCGCCAGGCCGTGTGCAGGGCCGCGAACCGGCCCCGCTCACCGATCAGCTCCGCGGGGGAGCCGTCTTCCACCACAATGCCACCGTCCACGACCAGGACGCGGTCGGCGATCAGGACCGTGGACAGGCGGTGGGCGATGATGAACGCGGTCCGGTCGGCCAGGACGGTTTCCAGGGCGGCCTGGACGGCGCGTTCGGTCGGGACGTCCAGCGACGATGTTGCCTCATCGAGGACCAGGACCGCGGGATTTGCCAGGAAGGCGCGCGCGAAGGCGACCATCTGGCGTTGGCCCGCGGAGAGGCGGCCGCCGCGTTTGCGCACGTCGGTGTCGTAGCCGGCGGGAAGGGCTGCGATGAACTCGTGTGCGCCCACCTCCGCTGCCGCCGCCTCGATCTCGGCGCGGGAGGCCTCGGGGCGGCCGAGGGCGATGTTGTCGGCGACCGAGCCGGAGAACAGGAAGTTCTCCTGGGTCACCATCGTCACCGCGCGGCGCAGGTCCTCGTCCGCCAGGGAGCGCAGGTCCACGCCGTCGAGCTGCACGGCGCCCGCCGACGGGTCGTAGAAGCGGGCCACGAGCTTGGCCAGGGTGGTCTTGCCGGCACCGGTCGCGCCGACCAGGGCCACGGTCTGGCCGGCCGGCACGTCCAGCGTGAACTTCGGCAGCACCATCCGCGCGGAACCGGGGTAGGTGAACTCCACGTCGGCGAACCGGACCGCGCCGCGGGCGTGCGGCAGGGCCACCGGGGACGCGGGTTCGGGCACCGACGGTTCCTCCTCCAGGACACCGGAGATCTTCTCCAGCGCGGCCGCGGCCGCGGAGTAGGAGTTCGCGAACATCGCCAGCTCGTCGAACGGGTCGTAGAAGCGGCGCAGGTACAGGGTGAACGCGGCGAGCACGCCCAGCTCCAGCGAACCGGACGTCACCCGGTACGCGCCCCACGCCAGCACCACGGCCAGCGACACGTTGCCGATGACGCGGATCGTCGCGGTGAACGCGGCCATCACGCCCAGCGCGTCGGTGTTCGCGTCGCGGTTCCGGGCGTTCAGGCCCGTCATGATCTGCTCGTTGCGCGGCTGGCGGCGGAACGCCTGCACCGCGCGGATGCCGTTCATCGACTCGACGATCTGCACGATGATCTTGGCGATGGCACCGCGGGTGCCGCGGTAGGCCTCCATCGAACGGCGGCGGAACCAGCGCCAGATCAGGTACGCGGGCAGGAAGCCCGCCAGCACGACCGCGGCCAGCGGTGCGTCGAGCCACAGCAGGACGACCGCGATGCCCACCACGGACAGCGCCGCGTTGAACAGGCTGTCGAGGCCCTCTTCGAGCAGGTCCTGCATCGCGTCGACGTCGCTGGTCAGGCGGGAGATGACCTTGCCGGACGTGTACGACTCGTGGAAGCCGACCGACAGCCGCTGCGAGTGCCGGAAGATCCGTCCGCGCAGGTCGAGCAGCAGGTCCTGGCCGACCCGGCCGGACACCCGCAGGAACGCCCAGCGCAGGAACGTCATCAGCACCGCGCACACCGCGTACCCGGCGACGCACCACACCAGGATCGACGTGCCGCCGTCGACGGCGGCCGGGATGCCCTTGTCGATCGCCGCGGCGATCAGCAGCGGGCCCGCGAGGTTCGCGAGGTTGCCGCCGACGACCGCCGCGACCGCGACCGAGGCGCGGCCGACGTGCGGGCGCAGCAGCGAGCCGAGCAGCCGCCGCGACCGGGCCTGCAACCGCAGCCCCGTCGAGTGCGACAGCTCCTCGATCTCCTCGGCGGCGACGCCGCGCCACTCTTCTTCCCGCTGTTGCTGCACGACCACGTCGCTCACGACGCCACCTCCTCTTCCACCAGTTCGTCGTCCGTGCTGGACAGCAGGCGCCGGTACTCGTCGTTCGTCTCCAGCAGCTCCCGGTGCGACCCGACCGCGGCGATCCGGCCGTCGACCAGCAACGCCACCCGGTCGGCCAGCTGCACCGTGGACGGGCGGTGGGCGACCACCAGCGCCGTCACGCCGTGCAGCACCCGCCGCAGCGCCGCCTCGACCTCGGCCTCGGTGTGCACGTCCAGCGCCGACAGCGGGTCGTCCAGCACCAGCACCGCCGGCCTGCCGACGACCGCGCGCGCCAGCGCCAGCCGCTGCCGCTGCCCACCGGACAGCGACAGCCCCTGCTCACCGATCCGCGTCGCGAGCCCCCACGGCAGCGCGTCCACGAACTCCTCGGCCTTCGCCACCCGCAACGCCTCGCGCACCCGGTCCTCGTCGACGTCCGGCACGCCCAGCGCCACGTTCTCGGTCACCGACGCGGAGAACAGCACCGGCTCCTCGAACGCCGTGCCGACCACTCGCCGCAGCTCCTCCAGCGACAGGTCCCGCACGTCCACGCCGTCGATCGTCACGCGGCCACCGGTCACGTCCGCCAGCCGCGGCACGAGCGCCGTCAGCGTCGTCTTGCCCGACCCGGTCGCGCCGACCAGCGCCAGCGTCTCGCCCGGCCGCAGGTCGAGGTCGACACCGGCGAGCACCTCGCGGCCGTCCTCGAACGCGAAGCGCACGTCCTCGAACCGCACGTGCCCGCGCACCGGTTCCGGCAGCGACACCGGCCGCTCCGGCCCGCTGATCGTCACCTCGACGTCGCGGACCTCCCAGTAGCGCTCGGCGGCAGCCGCAGCCTGGTTCGTCTCGGCGAGCAGCCAGCCGATCGAGTCGATCGGCCACCGCAGGTACGCGCTGACCGCCACCGCCGCCACCAGCGCACCGACGGTGAGCCAGCCGTTCACGATGCCGACCGCGCCGACCGCGAGCATGCCCGCGATGGAGAGCTCCGGCAGCACGATCAGCACCGACCACAGCGCGGCCAGGATCGAGATCTTGTTCAGCTCGGTCCCGCGCAGCTCACGGGCCTGCGCCAGGAACCGCTTCGAGAGCTCCGGGCCGCGCCCGAAGGCCTTCAGCACCCGGATGCCGAGCACCGACTCCTCGACCGTCGTGGTCAGGTCGCCCGCCTGGTCCTGCGCCTTGCGCGCGACGACCTTGAACTTCGCCTCGAAGAAGTACGAGATGACGATCAACGGCAGCGCGCCGCACAACGACACGACGACCAGCCACGGCGACAGGAACGCGATGATCCCCATGCCGATGACGATGACCACGGAGTTGACGATCAGGAACACGATCGCGAACGCCACGAACCGCCTGATGGTGCTCAGGTCGTTCGTGGCGCGGGACAGCAGCTGACCGGACTGCCACCGGTCGTGGAACGAGACCTGCAACCGCTGCAGGTGCCGGTAGAGGTCGGCGCGCATGGCGGCCTCGACCTCGGCGGCGGGTCGCGCCGCGAGCTTGCGCCGCACGTAGAACAGGCCCGCCTCGCCGAGCCCGAGCACCAGCACGCCCAGGATCAGCCACGGCAGGACCGCGGTCTCCTTGTTCTGGATGGGTCCGTCGACGATGCGCTGGGTGAGCAACGGGATGCCGAGCCCACACAGCATCGCGAGCATCGTCGCCGTCAGCACGACGGTCATCCGCGCGCGGTACGGCCGCACGTACGGCCACAACCTCCGCAACGTCCTGATCGTCGTGTTTCGTTGATCGCTCACGCGATGAGCCCCCTCTTGGTGTTCCTCGACAGTACGAAGGAGCACCGACACTCAGCATCCGGTTTTTCGCTGCCCCGACCCTCCCGGCTCGACATAGGTCGAGGTCAAGGGCACGATGACCACCATGACGCGGTTTCTGCGCACCGAGCAGACGATGGCGTTTCCACACGGACGGCTCATCGCCTCACGCGATGGGGTGAACTACGTCCTGGCGCCCGACGGCTGGGACCACCTCGGCGGGCAGCGCCCGAAGCACGCGGCGGTCCTCTCCCGCGAGGAGGCGGAGGACTGGTGCGAGCGCGAGGGCTGGGACCTGCACCTGCTGGACGAGGTGCCTACGCCTTCTTGAACGTGAACAACGCCACGAGCCCGTAGGCCACGGCCGCGAGCAGCGCCTCGGCGTGGTGCCGGTTCGAGAACCACGCGAGCAGCGGCTCGTGCACCTTGAGGTACAGCCCGATGCCGAGCAGCACCGGTCCGAGCAGGATGACCGGCCACACCGGCCGCACCCCGAACACCCACAGCACCGGGCCGGCGAGCACGAGCGACGACACCAGCGCGAGCGGCAGCCCGACCAGCACCAGCAGCAGGAACTCCGACATCGACTGGCTGTCGAGCCACGACTTGAGCACGCCGCCCTCGTAGGCCCACGTCCAGCCGAGCACCAGCCCGGCGCCGACGGCCATCGACAGGACGACGCGCAGCAACAACCGGCGCCCCGCCTTGCCCGTCTTGCCCGCGGTGCTCTGTTCCGTCACGTTGCCACCGTAATCGCTCGTGGGGACCCGAAAAACCTGCCGACGGGTACCCCTGGCAGCGGCCGTCCCACACCTTTCAGCTGTGTGACTCCACGGGACGTCTCGATGTGAAGAGCGCCGCGAGCGCGTAGGCCACGCACGGCACGAGGATCAACGCGGTCTCGGCGTACTGCGGGTGGGCGTGCTTCGAGAACGTCCGCGCCATCACCAGCGACACGACCACCACGACCCACAGCCCGCTGCCGATCCCGGTCGCCCACCAGCCGCGCTCCTGCCGCCCCAGCCGGAACCCGCCGGCGATCAGCACACCGGCCACGAACGTCCAGAACGCGAACAGCACCGGGATCGCCGAGAACACCAGGTAGGCAGGTCCCCTGGACGGCAGCTGGTGCAGCGTCACCAGAAAACCCGCGCCGACGACCGCTCCGGTCACCGCCCCCACGACCACGCGCACCACCATGCGCCCAGGACTACCTGATCAAGCACCTGGTCAGGCCGTTGTGCACGGAACCTCCACAACACCTTCACGACCGCGGCGGGGTGGTGAGCACCGCGGCCAGCGCGAAGAACACGGCGAAGATCGGCACGGCCGCCCAGAAGAACCCGAGCGCGAAGAATACCGTCGTCGCCACGGCCATGACCACCGCAGGCACGGCCAGCCACGGCCGGGCCAGCTTCGCCGCGCGCAGCGCGAGCCACCCCAGCGCCGACGCCACGACCGTGAAGATCGGCACGGTCATGACGGCGGTGCCGAGGCACCCGTAATCGTCCTTCGTGCAGACGGCGCCGGACGCGATGAGTCCGAACACCCCCCACCAGACCAGCCCGAGGAGTGCACCCACTCCGGCAGCCAGCGCGACACGACGTCCCATGACGGCGTCGGCCCTTCAGTCAGCGGTTCGACCGCACGCCGAGTAAAACGTCTTCCCACGACGGCACGATGGGGTGGTTCTTCTTCCCCCTCTTGGGCGGAGCGTCCTTGCGGACCGGCTTCTCCGCCGCGGGTGCCTCTGGTTCCGCCACCGCGGTGGCGGGGGAGTCCGTCGCCTGGGCCGGAACGGGCTCCGGCTCGGGCAGGTCCTCCTGCGCGGGCTTCTCCACCACCGGTGCCGGCGGTGCGGGTGCGACCGGCTCGTCCACCACGGGACCGGGGCCGATGATCACCGGAGCCGCCTCCAGCGCCTGCCGGGCCAGCTGCGTCACCGGCCGCACCGTGCGCAGCGTGCGGTTCGGGTTCGGGTCCATCAGGTCGACCGCGGCCTCGTCCAGCGCCGTGACCGTGCCGCCCTGCGCACCGGGGTGGAACGCCCAGTGCGCGCGGTTGTCCGAACGACCGGTCTTCCAGTGCAGCTGCACGATCCAGCGGCCGTCGTCACCACGCCACGAGTCCCACGACGTGTCGCTCAGGTCGTGGCCGCGCAGCCCGAAGGAGTGCGCGACGACCTCGCCCAGCGTCTGGACGTCCGGCCCGTCCTCGCGCACCGGGTGCGCGCGCTGGGCCATGTCGGCCGTGCGCGACCGCTCCAAGAGCACGGGGTAGGCGAAGCGCTCGACGCGGTGCGTGGGCAGCCCGGCGGCAGCGGCGACCTGCTCGATCGACTCGCCGGCGCGGATGCGGGCCTGGATCTCGCGCGGCCGCATCTGGGCCTCGCCCGACTCGATCTGCATCTGGCCGAGACGGGCCAGGTCACCGCGCAGTGCCGCCCGCAGGCGCTCGTCGGCGGGGAGCTTGAAGCGCTCGCCGCGGTTTTCGGGGTCCTCGAGGATGACGGACTTGCCGTCCTCGTCGAGCCCGATGACTCGCAGCGCTCGCATCGTGGCCTCCCTGAATCTGCACCTCGCCAGCGAAGAACGTTAAGACAACGAGCCGCCAAGAGGTGGGAGACTCGCCGATATCTTTACGTGATCTTGCCAGTTCACGGGCCCTGCCGCACGCCGGTTTCCGGAAGGTTCACCTGGACCACCAGCCCTCCTCCCCCGTTCGGACGAGCTTTCGCCGAGCCGCCGTGCGCCTTCGCCACGGACTGCACGATCGACAGCCCGAGGCCCGATCCGGCCGTGCCCGTGCGGTCGCGCAGACGTCGAAAGGGCTCGAACAAACCGGGTACCGCCTGCGCAGGCACGGTGGGACCGGTGTTCGCGACGACGAGGTCTTGATCAAGCTCTACCGTGACGGACCCGCCCGGCTCGTTGTAGAGCACCGCGTTGCGCACCAGGTTGCCGACGAGCTGGGCAAGTAGGACGGGGTCGCCGTCGACCAGATACCTGCGTGTCCGAACCGCAAACGTGACCTTTTTCTCGGCGGAAAGTGCCGCGCACGCCTCGATTTCGTCCTCCACGACCTCGTCGAGCCACACCAGCTCACGCGTGGTGAGTCCGCGGTCGCTCCGCGCGAGCACCAGCAGCCCGTCGATGAGCTTCTCGCTCCGCTCGTTCGTGTCGAGCAGGTGCGCGCCGAGCCTGCGCGTCTCCTCGGTGACGTCCGGGTCGGCCAGCGCCACCTCGATCAGGGTCCGCTGCACGGCCAGCGGGGTGCGCAGCTCGTGCGAGGCGTTCGCGACGAACCGCTTCTGGCTGTCGAACGACGAGGCGAGCCGGTCGAGCATGCCGTCGAAGGTGTCCGCGAGCTCCTTGAGCTCGTCCGGCGGGCCCTCCAGCTCGATCCGCTGGTCGAGCCGGGTCGCCTCCAGCCGGTGCGCGGTCGTGGTGATCTCGTGCAGCGGCGCCAGCACCCGCCCGGCCACCACCCAGCCCAGCCCGGCGGCCAGCACGGCGGCGACCACCAGCGCGATGGCGGACTGCCACAGCACGGTGCCCATGACGTCGGTCTTGACCGCCGCGGCCGTCATGACCACGGCGTCCGCGGGCAGCCTGGTCACGTCCACCGTCTGCTGCACCGGCTCCAACTCCAGTGGCCGCGTCACCATCCCCTGCGTGGCCAGCGCGACCCCGTCGGCGGGCAGGAACCAGTCGGCGAGCAGCCAGTAGTTCAGCCCGACCAGCGCGACGCCCGCGATCAGGAACACCCCCGCGTACCAGGCCGTCAGCCTGGTCCGCAGCGTCACGGGCCGAACCGGTAGCCGGCACCGGGCACGGTCTCGATGACCTGCGGTGCGCCCAGCTTGCGGCGCAGCGTCATCACCGCCACCCGCACGGCGTTGGTGAACGGGTCGGCGTGCTCGTCCCACGCCTTCTCCAGCAGCTCCTCCGCGCTCACGACGGTGCCCTCCGCCCGCATCAGCACCTCCAGCACCGCGAACTCCTTGGGTGAGAGCGGCAGGAACCGCCCGTCCCGCGACGCCTGGTGCCGCGGCAGGTCCAGCGTCACGCCCGCACGTTCGAGCACCGGCGGCAACGCGGGCCGCGCCCGCCGTCCCAGCGCCTGCACCCGTGCCACCAGCTCGGCGAACGCGAACGGCTTGGTCAGGTAGTCGTCGGCGCCGAGCCCCAGCCCGGCGACCCGGTCGTCCACCTCGGCCGCCGCGGTCAGCATCAGCACCCGCGCCTCACCACCGCGGGCGTGCACGGCCCCGCACACCCGGTCGCCGTGCACCAGCGGCAGGTCCCGGTCGAGCACCACCACGTCGTAGGCGTGCACGCCCACGCGTTCGAGGGCCGCCTCCCCGTCGTAGCAGACGTCGACCGCCATCGAGAACCGGCGCAGGCCCTCGGCGACCGTGTCCGCGAGCAGCCGTTCGTCCTCGACCACCAGCACACGCATGTCGCACAGTCTCCGCGAACGGGGCATAAGCACTGGATAAAGCCTTTCGCTTAACGCCGTCGAATGACGTCCTCCGTAGACCTGTCGCCATGAAGACCACCACCGCTGTGCTGCTGGGGCTGCTCCTCGCGTTGAGCGCCTGCGGGACGGAAGAACAACCGGCCGCCCAGAACGACCAGAAGAGGGGCGACATGGTCGAGTTCGCCCAGTGCATGCGGGAGAACGGCATCAACATGCCGGACCCGCAGGACGACGGCCGCGTCGGCATCGCGATCGGCGGCGAGGACGGCGTCGCACTCGACCAGGACAAGATGAAGACCGCCCACGAGGCCTGCAAGCAGCACCTGCCCAACGGCGGCGAGCTCAAGCCGCCGTCGCCCGAGGAGCAGGACAAGCTGCGCCAGGAGGCGAAGTGCATGCGCGACAGGGGCTACAACTGGCCGGACCCGCAGTTCGAGGGCGGCGGCCCCACCGACACGATCGAGCTCCCCGATCTGGAGAACGACAAGGTCAAGCAGGACATGAAGGACTGCGGCCTCGGTGAGGGCATGGTCGCGGCGAGGCCCGTCGGATGACCCGCCGCGTCAACAGGAAGGTCGTCGTCGCCGCGCTCGTCGCCGCGGTGGTGCTCGGCACCGGCGGGGTCGTGGTCCTCACGAGGGTCGCGGCCGATCAGGCCAACGCCGCACCGCTGCGGAACGACCCGGCGAAGACGGTGCCGGTGAAGCGGACGGACCTCGCCGACCAGCAGCAGCTGACCGGCCAGCTCGGCTTCGGTGCCGAGCGCGGTCTGGCGAGCCGGAAGGGCGGCACCGTCACCGGGCTGCCGAACCAGGGTGCCGTCATCGAGCAGGGCAAGCCGGTGTTCCACGCGGACGCCAAGCCGGTGCCGCTGTTCTACGGTGCGCTGCCGCTCTACCGCGACCTCGAACAGGGCATGTCGAACGGACCCGACGTCAAGGTGGTGGAGGAGAACCTCGCCGCGTTGGGGTACAAGGACTTCGGCACTCCGGATGAGAAGTTCACCTACTACACCGCCACGGCGTTGAAGAAGTGGCAGAAGGCCAACGGCCTGGAGCAGACCGGGAAGCTCGGCACCGGCGACGTCGTCGTCCAGCCGGGCGCCATCCGGGTCGCGGCGCTGACCGCCCAGCTCGGCGCCCCCGCCGGCGGTGACCTGATGAAGGTCACCGGCACCGAACGCGCGGTCACCGTCGAGCTGGACACGGCCAAGCAGCGCCTCGCCAAGCAGGGCGAGAAGGTCGAGCTGTCGATCACCGGCGGCAAGCCCACCACCGGCACGATCACCGGCATCACCCGCACGGCGGGCGACCCCAACCAGGGTCAGAAGGCCAAGATCGTGCTGACGATCTCCGTCGACGACCCCGCTGCCGCGGAAGGCGTCGAGACCGCCAACGTCACGGCGCTGTTCACCGTGGCGAAGAAGCAGGACGTCCTGGCGGTGCCGATCGGCGCGCTGCTCGCGTCGGCCGAGGGCGGCTACGGCGTCGTCACCGACGACGGCAGGACCATCCCGGTCACCGTCGGCATCTTCGCCAAGGGCCAGGTCGAGGTCCAGGGCGACGGCCTGCGCGAGGGCGTGAAGGTGGTGACCACCGAGTGATCACCGTCGACCGCGCGAGCCGCACCTACCCCGGTGGCGTGCAGGCGCTGCGCGACGTCTCCCTGACCGTCGGGGGCGGGGAGATGCTCGCCATCGTGGGACCGTCCGGTTCGGGGAAGTCGACGCTGCTGCACCTGATGGGCACGCTCGACAAGCCCACGACGGGCCGGGTCGAGATCGACGGCCACGACATCTCGTCGTTGTCGGACAACGCGCTCTCGGCGCTGCGGGCCCGCACGATCGGGTTCGTGTTCCAGCAGTTCTTCCTCACGGACGGCTTGTCCGCCATCGAGAACGTGGCCTCCGGCCTCGTCTACGCCGGCGTGCCGCGCTCCAAGCGGCGTTCGATGGCGATGTCCGCACTGGACCGGGTCGGGCTGATCCACCGGGCGCTGCACAAGCCGCACGAGCTCTCCGGTGGTGAACGCCAGCGGGTCGCGATCGCGCGGGCCGTGGTGAACACGCCGAGAATCCTGCTGGCCGACGAACCGACCGGCAACCTGGACACGAAGAACGGCGCGGGCGTGCTGGAGCTGCTGGACAGCCTCAACTCCGACGGCACGACGATCGTGATGATCACCCACGACCGGGACATCGCCGCGTGGGCACCGCGCAGGGTCGAGGTCCGCGACGGGGTGGTCGTGTGATCGACCTGCTGCGCCTCGGGTTCTTCGGCATGAGGACCCGCCCGGTCCGCGCCGTGCTGTCGGCACTGGGCATCGCGATCGGCATCGCCGCCGTCGTCGCGGTCGTCGGCATCCCCGCCTCCAGCGCCGCCGCGTTGCGGGAGGAGATGTCCAGGCTGGGCACCAACCTGCTCACCGCCGCACCCGGCCAGGACTTCTTCGGCCAGGACGCGAAGCTGCCGGAGACCGCGGTGCCGATGGCCAGGCGGATCGGCGCGGTGTCGGCGGCGAGCGCGACGGGCAAGATCTCCGCGAGCGTCCGCAAGAACGACCTGGTGCCCGCCAGCGACACGCTCGGGCTGCAGGTGCAGGCCGCCGAACAGGACCTGCTCGCGGTGCTGCACGCCGAGGTCCGCGCCGGCCGGTGGCTGTCGCCGGGGGAGAAGTCGGTGGTGCTCGGGGGCACCGCGGCCGCGCGCCTGGGCGTGCAGGAGCCCGGTGTGCAGCTGTGGATCGACGGCCAGTGGTTCACCGTGGTCGGCATTCTCGGCCCGCTGCCGCTCTCGCCGGAGATCGACCGTTCGGCGCTGGTCGGCTGGGAGGCGGCCAAGGAGGCGTTCGGGTTCGAGGGCAACGCCGGCACGGTCTACGTGCGCACCACACCCGACCAGGTGGACGACGTCCGCAGGCTGCTCGGCCCGACGCTGAACCCGAAGCAGGCCAACGAGGTCAAGGTGTCGCGGCCCTCGGAGGCGCTGGAAGCGCAGAAGCTCGCGGAGAGCTCCTACAACGCCCTGTTCCTCGGTCTGGGCGGGGTCGCGCTGCTCGTCGGCGGTGTCGGCGTGGCGAACACGATGGTGATCTCGGTGCTGGAACGGCGCAGGGAGATCGGTCTGCGGCGGGCGCTCGGGGCGACCCGGCGGCAGATCCGGTGGCAGTTCCTCACCGAGTCGGTGCTGCTGTCCGGGCTCGGCGGGCTGGTCGGCGTGATCGTGGGTGTCGCGGTCACAGCCGGGTACTCGATCAGCCAGCGGTGGCCGGCGGCACTGCCGTGGCCCGCCCTGCTCGGCGGAGTGGGCGCCGCGATCCTCATCGGCGCGATCTCCGGGCTCTACCCGGCGGTGCGGGCCGCCCGCCAATCCCCCACCGAAGCCCTCGCCTGAACGCACGCGGGGACCTTTCGTACTCTCCGAGAGTACGAAAGCTCCCCGCGTGCGCTGTCAGAGCTGGCCGACGACCCAGTCGATCGCCTGGGTCAGGGTCGTGACATCGCTCGGCTCGATGGCCGGGAACATCGCCACCCGCAGCTGGTTCTTGCCGAGCTTGCGGTACGGCTCCACGTCCACGATCCCGTTGGCGCGCAACACCTTCGCCACGGTGGCGGCGTCGACGTCGTCGGAGAAGTTGATCGTGCCGACGACCTGCGAGCGGTCAGCGGCCTTCTCGACGTACGGCGTGGTGTACGCGGTCTTCTCGGCCCACGAGTAGAGCCGGTCCGACGAGTCCTTGGTGCGCGCGACGGCCCAGTCGAGGCCGCCGTTGCCGTTGATCCAGTCGATCTGGTGCGCCAGCAGGAACAGCGTGGCCACCGACGGCGTGTTGTACGTCTGGTCCTTCGTGGAGTTGTCGAGCGCGGTCGGCAGCGACAGGAACTCCGGCACCCAGCGGTCCTTGAGCTCCTCGACGCGCTCCAGGGCCTTCGGCGACATCAGCGCGAGCCACAGCCCGCCGTCGCTCGCGAAGGACTTCTGCGGCGCGAAGTAATAGACGTCGAAGTCCTCGGCCTTGACCGGCAGACCACCCGCGCCCGACGTGGCGTCGATGGCGATCAGCGCCTGCTCGGAGCCCTCGATGCGGGTGACGGGCATGGCCACACCGGTCGAGGTCTCGTTCTGTGCCCAGCCGACCAGGTCGGCGCCCTCGGCGTAGAACAGCTCCGGCGCCGTGCCCGGCTCGGCCTTGGTGACGAGCGAGTCCTTCAGGAACGGCGCCGTCTGCGTGACCTTCGCGAACTTCGACGAGAACTCACCGTTGGTGAAGTGCTGCGCCGTCTCGCGGACCAGCCCGAAGGACGCCGCGTCCCAGAACGCCGTCGTGCCACCGTTGCCGAGCACGACCTCGTACCCGTCGGGCAGCGCGAACAGCTCGCGCAGACCGGACCGCACCCGGCCCACGAGGTTCTTGACGGGCTTCTGCCGGTGCGACGTCCCGAGCAGGGCCGCACCCTCGGTGGCCAGGGCCTGCACGGCCTCCGGGCGCACCTTGGACGGTCCACAGCCGAAGCGGCCGTCGGACGGCTTGAGGTCGGCGGGCAGCACCAACGAGGTCGGATCGGCGGTCTGGGTCATGTGGTCACGCCTCCGGGGCGGTGAGTCTTCTAACGGACCTGACCGGCGCCGTTGCCGGAGTTCACAGTGTTGCAGGCCGGTGGCCGGCAGGTGACAGGCGGGTGTCCTGGGTCACTGCCGGCAGGCACCCGGCGTGCGATGGGGTTCTTGATCAACTACGATCCGTCACCGCGGTTGACGCAGCGTCGTGAACGGCGGCCCGTTCCACCGGGGTGCCGCGGTCCGGAGAACTCGGCGCGTCACCGCAGCATCCCGCGCTCCATCGCCGTGGTGACCGCCGCGGTCCGGTCGGACACCCCGAGCTTGTTGAACACGCGCAGCAGGTGCGTCTTGACCGTGGCCTCGGAGATGAACAGCGCCCGTCCGATCTCGACGTTCGACAGGCCCTTCGCGACCAGCCGCAGCACCTCGGCCTCCCGCGCCGACAGCGGCGGGGTCCGGACCTGGCCGACGACCTTGGCGACCATCGACGGCGCCAGCACCGTCTCCCCGCGCGCGGCGGCGCGGATCGCGGCGATCAGGTCCTCGGTCGTCGAGTCCTTCAGCAGGTAGCCCGACGCGCCCGCCTCCACCGCGCGGAGGATGTCCGAGTCGGTCTCGTAGGTGGTCAGCACGAGCACGCGCGGACCCGTCCCGACGATCCGGGCGGTCGCGGCCACACCGTCCATCTCCGGCATGCGCAGGTCCATCAGCACGACGTCCGGGAGCAGCGCTGCGGCCCGGGAGATCGCCTCGGCACCGGAACCGGCCTCACCGACCACCTCCAGGTCCGCGGCCACGAGCATGCCGCGCAGGCCCTGCCGCACCACCGGGTGGTCGTCCACCAGCAGTATCCTGATCACAGCGGCACCTCCACGAGCACCGAGGCCCCCTCGTCCGACGACAGGGACAGCCTGCCACCCACCTGCTCCAGCCGGGCGCGCATGCCCCGCAGGCCGAAGCCCTCCGGTGCGTCGCCGAAGCCGCGGCCGTCGTCGCGGACCTCCAGCGACACGCCGTCGGCGTCGAACCGCAGCACGACGTCCACCCGGGACGCACCGGAGTGCCGCAGCACGTTGGTCAGCGCCTCCTGGGCCGTCCGCAGCAGCACCACCTCCACCGACGTCGGCAGCGCGACCGAGTCGCCGATCACCCGGAACGCCGACGGCAGCGCCGCACCGGTCACCAGGCGCCGCAACGCGTCCTCCAGCGACGAACCGTCCAAAGGCGACGGTGCGGTGGAGGCGACCAGTGCCCGTGCCTCGCGCAGGTTCTCCCGTGCCGTGGCCAGTGCCAGCTCCACGTTCGGCTGCGCGCCCTGCAGCAGCGTGATGATCGACGTGAAGCCCTGCGCCAGCGTGTCGTGGATCTCCGCCGACCACCGGGCCCGCTCGGCCTCGATGGTCAGCGCCTCGATGCGGTGCAGCAGCTCACCGCGTTGCGCGTTCTGCCGCGAGATCTGGCTGATCGCCCACCCGAAGGCCTGCGAGAAGCCGATGATCAGCAGCGCGGCCGGCCAGGGCAGCGCGGGCACGGCGCCCGCGGCCCAGGTCAGGATCTGCGGCGTGAACACGAACACCGCCATCGGCAGGAACGCCCACGCGGTCGGCAGCACCATGTAGATCTGCGGCACCAGGCCGAACAGCGCGAAGGTCGCGTTGCCGCTGAACCACACCGCCGGCGCGAACGTGGCGAGCGAGCCGGCGGCGTAGACGAACCCGTGCCAGTCCTCGTGCCCGCGCCGGACCAGCTTGCGGCCGTAGAACAGGAACCACAGCGCGTTCAGTCCCAGCAACCCCGCCGCCGTCAGGCGGTCTGCGAGGGTGTTGTTGTCGATCAGGATGAGGACGAGCGCGGTGGCCTGGGTGACCGCGAAGAGCACGTACCAGGTGATCAGCGACTGCCGTTCGTCCACCTGAAGGTCCGGCTGACCCCCACCAGGCCCACCAGCGTCCACGCCCCGAGCACCAGGGCGGTCCTGCCGAGCTCCCATGATCCCGCCGCCTCCATGACCGCGTAGTTCTCGTCCAGAGCGAACACCGAGCGGAAACCCTGGCACACCCACTTGAGCGGGAAGAACGACCCCACCGTGCGCAGCGACTCTGGCAGCGCCGACTGCATGATGAACACGCCGCTGAGGAACTGCAGCACGATGTAGGGCAGGTTCAGCACGCCCGCCGCGCTGCGGGTCGAGGTCGCGATCGAGCTGAGCGCGACACCGATCAGCGAGCACGAGACGACGCCGAGCACGAACACCCACGCGAACGTGCCCCACTTCGCCGCGGTCGCCGGCAGCTCCAGGTCGAACCGCAGCACGCCCACCGCGACCAGCAGCACCGCCTCGAACAGGCTCGTCACGAAGACCAGGACGATCTTGCCGATGAAGTAGGACGTGAACGGCATCGGCGTGCCGCGCAGGCGCTTGAGGGTGCCGTCCTCGCGGTCGGCCACGACGCTCATGCCGAGCCCGACGAACGAGGTCGAGATGATGCCCGCGCCGATCATGCTGGCGGCGAACATCTGCGCGGCGGCCGGTTCCTTCACGTAGACGGTGCCGAGCAGCAGCATCAGCAGTGCCGGCAACGACACCGTGAAGATGAGGTTCTCCTTCTGCCGGAAGAAGTCCCTCAGCTCGGCCGCACCCCTCGCGAGGCCGAGCCGCAGGGTTCCGGGAAGCACGGCGGTGGTCATTTGATCAGCTCCAGGTAGACGTCCTCCAGCGACGGCCGGGTGACGGTGAGTTCGGCGAGCTCGCCGTGGCGGGACAGCTCGGCGACGGCCTTGGTGGGTTCGGAGGTGCGGATCTCGGTGTAGCCGCTGTCGGACAGCCACCGCACGGTGGCGTCGGCGTGTGCGCGGCCGCCGAGCGTCCGCGGCGTGCCCTCGGCGACGATCCGGCCGCCGGCGAGCACGGCCACGCGGTCGGCGAGCGCCTCTGCCTCGTCGAGGTAGTGCGTGGTCAGCAGGATCGTGGTGCCCTCGGCGGCCAGCAGCCGGACCAGGTCCCAGAACTGGCGGCGCGCCTCCGGGTCGAACCCGGTGGTCGGCTCGTCCAGGAACACGAGCTCCGGCCGCCCGATGATGCCGAGCGCCACGTCCAGCCGACGCCGCTGACCCCCCGACAGCGTGCCGGCGCGGGCCTTGGCCTTCTCGGTGAGCCCGACGAGGTCGATGACCTCCTCCGGGTCACGCGGGTCCGCGTAGTACCCGGCGTAGTGCCGCACGGCCTCGCGGACAGTGAGGTTCGCGGCGTCGCTCGCGCTCTGCAGGACGATGCCGAGCTTCGAGCGCCACACCCGCCCCGCCTTCGCCGGGTCGCCGCCGAGCACGCTCACCTCCCCGGCGTCCCGGTCGCGGTGCCCCTCCAGGATCTCCACGGTCGTGGTCTTGCCGGCCCCGTTCGGCCCGAGGACCGCGAACACCTCACCGCGGGCGACGTCGAGGTCCACCCCGGCCACCGCCCGGTGCCCCCCGTAGGCCTTCTCCAGCCCTCGCACTCGAATCGCGTTCATGCCACAAATCCTGCTTCTCCACCCCCTCCGGCCGGGACGACCGCCCCGCCGACCCCGGTTGTCCACCGGTCGGTGGACACGGCGGCACGCGGGGCCCTTTCGTGCGCTCCTGGTGAACGAAAGCTCCCCGCGTGCGTTCATGTTTCGGCGAGGTTTCCACTGGGCGGTAAACGGCTTTCGAGTGGTAGAACGAAGCTGTGCACCTGACGCCGCATGAACGGGACAAGCTCCTCGTGCACGTCGCTGCCGACGTGGCGCGGCGGAGGCTCGAACGCGGAGTGCTGCTGAACTACCCCGAGGCCGTCGCGCTGATCACCGACCACGTGCTGGAGGGCGCGCGGGACGGGCGGACGGTCAGCGAGCTGATGGAGAGCGGCCGCACGGTGCTCGCACCGGAGCAGGTCATGCGCGGGGTGCCGGAGATGATCGACTCGGTGCAGGTAGAGGCGACGTTCCCGGACGGCACGAAGCTCGTCACGGTGCACCACCCGATCGCGCCGTCCGCCGGTCCCGCCCCGGGCGAGGTCGTCGTCGGCAGCGAACCGGTCGAGCTCAACCCGGGCCGGCCGCGGGTCGCGCTCACCGTCGTCAACGCCGCCGACCGGCCCGTGCAGGTCGGCTCGCACTTCCACTTCGCGTCGGTCAACGCCGGGCTGGAGTTCGACCGGGAGGCCGCTTTCGGCTACCGGCTGGACATCCCGGCCGGCACGGCGACGCGCTTCGAACCCGGCGTCGAGCGCGAGGTGTCGCTCGTTCCGCTGGCCGGCCTGCGGATCGTCAGGGGGTTGCAGCGGTGATCGACCGGGAGCGCTACGCCGAGCTGCTCGGCCCGACCGTCGGCGACAAGGTCCGGTTGGCCGACACCGACCTGTTCATCGAGGTCACCGAGGACCTGAGCCGCGGCACCGGCTCCGGCGACGAGGTGATCTTCGGTGGTGGCAAGGTGGTCCGCGAGTCGATGGGGCAGGGGATCGCCACCCGTGCCGAGGGCGCGCCGGACCTGGTGATCACCGGTGCCGTGGTGCTCGACCACTGGGGTGTGGTCAAGGCCGACGTCGGCGTGCGGGACGGCCGGATCGTCGCGATCGGCAAGGCGGGCAACCCGGACACGATGGACGGTGTCCACCCCGACCTGGTCATCGGCCCGTCGACGGAGATCCTGTCCGGCAACGGGAAGATCCTCACCGCGGGCGGCATCGACTGCCACGTGCACTTCATCTGCCCGCAGGTCGTGGACGAGGCGCTGGCGTCCGGCCTGACCACGCTGGTCGGCGGCGGCACCGGCCCTGCGGAGGGCACGAAGGCCACCACGGTCACGCCGGGCGCCTGGTACCTCGACCGGATGCTGACGTCGATGGACCACATGCCGGTCAACGTCCTGTTGCTGGGCAAGGGGAACACGGTCTCCGAGGAAGCTCTGCGCGAACAGCTCCGCGGTGGCGCGGGCGGGTTCAAGCTGCACGAGGACTGGGGCACCACGCCCGCCGCGATCGACGCGTGCCTGCGCATCGCCGACGAGTCCGGCGTCCAGGTCGCCATCCACACCGACACGTTGAACGAGGCCGGCTTCCTGGAGTCCACAGTGGACGCCATCGGTGGCAGGTCGATCAACGCCTACCACTCCGAGGGCGCGGGCGGCGGGCACGCACCGGACATCATCCGGGTCGTCTCACTGCCGAACGTGCTGCCGTCGTCGACCAACCCGACCCGCCCGCACACCGTCAACACGCTCGAAGAACACCTCGACATGCTGATGGTCTGCCACCACCTCAACCCGTCGGTGCCCGAGGACCTGGCGTTCGCCGAGTCGCGCATCCGCCCGACCACGATCGCCGCCGAGGACCTGCTGCACGACCTGGGCGCCATCTCGATGATCAGCTCCGACTCCCAGGCGATGGGCCGGGTCGGCGAGGTCGTCATCCGCACCTGGCAGACCGCGCACGTGATGTCGAAGCGCCACACCCTCGACCCGAACCTGCGGGCCCGGCGGTACGTCGCGAAGTACACGATCAACCCGGCCATCGCGCACGGCATCGCCGGCGAGGTCGGCTCGGTCGAACCCGGCAAGCTCGCCGACCTCGTGCTGTGGGAACCGAAGTTCTTCGGCGTGCGGCCATCGGTCGTGCTGAAGGGCGGCTTCATCGCGTGGGGTGCCATGGGTGACGCGAACGCCTCGATCCCGACGCCGCAACCGGTGTGGGCGCGGCCGATGTTCGGTGCCACGGCCGGTGCCGCGTCGAGCGTCTTCTTCGTCGCACCGGAGGCGGTCGAGGCCGGTATCGGCGACCGGTACGCCCGGCGGGTGCTGCCGGTGGAGAACACCCGCTCGGTGTCCAAGGCGGA
The DNA here is from genome assembly GCF_055607425.1 of Lentzea sp. NPDC037011. Lineage (NCBI taxonomy): Bacteria > Bacillati > Actinomycetota > Actinomycetes > Pseudonocardiales > Pseudonocardiaceae > Lentzea > Lentzea sp. NPDC037011. Next base: position 257,788 of record NZ_JBVJRT010000005.1, read on the forward strand.
CATGGTGCTGAACGACGCGCTGCCGGACGTGCGGGTCGACCCGGACAGCTTCGCCGTGCACGTGGACGGCGAGCTGGTGGAACCGGCACCGGTCGCCGAGCTGCCGATGGCCCAGCGGTACTTCCTGTTCTGATGCTGACCGCGCTGATCCTCGCCGACTCCCGCTTCCCCGGCGGCGGGCACGTGCACTCCGGTGGCCTGGAGGAGGCGGCCACCCGGCGGCTCGTGCACGACGAGCCGTCGCTGGAGTCGTTCCTGCGCGGGCGGTTGCAGACCGCGGGGCTGCTCGCGGCCGGGTTCGCCGCCGCCGCGGCCCGCGGTGAGGACCTCCCGACGCTGGACGCCGAGCTCGACGCCCGCACGCCCTCGCCCGCCCAGCGCGCGGCGTCGCGGGCGCAGGGCCGCGGCATGCTGCGGGCGGCCCGGCGGGCGTGGCCGTCCGCGCGCCTGCGCGACCTGCCGCCGGACCCGCACCAGCCGCTGGTCATCGGCGTGCTGGTCGACGACCCGGTCGAGGCCGCGCTGACCTGCGCCTACCTCGCCGTCAGCGGACCGGCGTCCGCGGCGGTGCGGCTGCTGGGACTCGACCCGTTCGGGGTCAACGCGATCGTGGCGGCGCTTCCGGTGGAAGAGGTCGCCGCGCGGGCCGCGAAGGAGCTGCCCGCGCTCGGTTCACCCGCCTTGGACCTCTTGGCGGAGGCTCATGTTCGACGTGAAGGGGTGCGTCTCTTTGGGAGCTGACCACGGTCCTGACCCGCACGACCACCACCACGGCAAGGCGCCGCGCATCGGCATCGGCGGCCCCGTCGGCAGCGGCAAGACCGCGCTGACCGCCGCGCTGTGCCGTGCTCTCGGCGCGCAGCTGGAGCTCGCGGTGGTCACCAACGACATCTACACGACCGAGGACGCCGACTTCCTGCGCCGCGCGGGCGTGCTGGACCCGGCGCGCATCGAGGCCGTGCAGACCGGGTGCTGTCCGCACACCGCGATCCGCGACGACATCACCGCGAACCTCGACGCCGTCGAACGCCTGGAACACCGGTTCACCGGCCTCGACCTGGTGATCATCGAAAGCGGCGGCGACAACCTGACCGCCGTGTTCTCCCGCGGCCTCGTCGACAGGCAGATCTTCGTCGTGGACGTGGCCGGCGGCGACAAGGTGCCTCGCAAGGGCGGCCCCGGCGTCACGACCGCCGACCTGCTGGTGATCAACAAGACCGACCTCGCCCCGCTGGTCGGCGCCGACCTGGACGTGATGACCTCCGACGCGCACCGGATGCGCGGCGAGCTGCCGGTGATCGCGCAGTCGCTGGTGGAGACACCGGACGCGCCCGAGGTCGCGAAGTGGGTGCTGGCGCAGCTGTGAGGGCGTCCGCGCGGTTGGTCGTCGAGCTCGACCGGCACGGCAACAGCGTCGTGCGCGTCCTGCGCTCCCAGGCGCCCCTGACGCTGGTGCCGCACCGCCGCGCCGGTCCGGTCGCGCTGGTGCACCTCGTCAGCTCCGTGACGTCCCCGCTCGGCGGGGACGCCCTGGAGCTGGACGTCGCGGTCGGTCCCGGTGCCGCGCTGGACCTGCGGGGCGTGGCGGCGACGCTGGCGCTGCCCGGCCCGTCCGGTGCGGAGTCGTCCTCGGTCGTGCGGTTCACGATCGAGGGCATTGCCCGGTACCTGCCGGAGCCCACGGTCGTGACGGGCCGCGCGCGTCACACCGCAGTGGTGGAGGCCGAATTGGACGGTCACGCGGTGTTGTCGTTGCGCGAGGTGCTGGTGCTCGGCCGCGTCGGCGAGAAAGCCGGTGTGCTCTCCACGTCGGTGCGCGCGACCCGGTGCGGCACGCCGTTGTTGCACCAGCAGCTCGTCGTCGGCGACCCGGCGGTCGACGCGTCCGCGGCCGGGCTCGCCGGCAAGCGCGTCCTGGGCAGCCAGGTGCACCTGGACGCCGTCGAGCGCCCCGCTGACGGCGGTGAGTGGTGGAACGTCGTGCCGTTGGCGGCGGGCGGATCCCTTGCCACCGCACTGGGTGAAGACGTGGTCACCGTCACACGTGTGCTCGACGCCATCTGACTCGATCACGTATTCGATCCAGATCCGTTCAAACCACGGACAGTCACTGTTCAGGTGGTGGTCATCACCGCGCAGGCGGTTTCGGGATCGGGTCGCCGTGCGTATGGTCGCGGGTCCAAGGACCACGAGTTCTGCGCTGTGCTGGGAGGTTCGCCGATGACGGAGACCACGAACATCGCTCTGCCCGCGATGCGCGTGTCTTATGAGCAGGGCTCGCTCGCCGAGTCGGAGCTTGCCGCCACCTGGCACGAACAGCTCCAGCTGTGGCTCGACCACGCTTCCCGCGCCGGTCTGGCGGAACCGAACGCCATGGTCCTCGCGACCACCGACACCCAGGGCCGCCCGTCCTCGCGCACGGTGCTGCTCAAGGGCCTCGACGAGCGCGGCGTGGTGTTCTTCACCAACTACACCTCGAACAAGTCGCACGACCTGATGGCGACCCGCTACGCCTCCGCCACCTTCCCGTGGTTCGCGATGCAGCGCCAGGCGCACGTCCGCGGCACGGTCGAGAAGGTCGGGCCCGTCGAGACCGCCGAGTACTGGAACTCGCGGCCGCGCGGGTCGCAGATCGGTGCCTGGGCCTCGCCGCAGTCGCGCGTGGTGGCCGGCCGTTCCACTTTGGACTCGGCGCTGCACAAGATCGAGCGGCAGTTCGCCGACACCGAGCAGATCCCGGTCCCCCCGCACTGGGGCGGCTGGCGGGTCCGGCCGGAGGAGGTCGAGTTCTGGCAGGGCCGCCGCGACCGGATGCACGACCGGCTGCGGTTCCGCCTGGGCCGCGACGGCTGGCAGGTCGAGCGAGTAGCGCCGTAGTCCGCGGCGCGAGGCTTTCGCGAGGGGGCGTCTCCTGTGGGCGGGAGGCGCCCTTTCGCGTGGCCTTGACACACTGTCGCGGAACCTGGTGGCGGCCTCACACGTCCTCAGGCTGACCTAAGCGCCCAAACCACCCCTCGGCATACTGGGCGCTCAGCCACAGCGAACTACGAGGTGTGACTTCACGTGTGCGGAGTGCTCGGACTCATCTGCCCCACCGAAGCCGGCGCCGGCTCGGCGCGCGGCTCAGTGGCCGCCGCACTGCGCTGCCAGCGGCACCGCGGTCCTGACGAGAGCGACACCTGGGCCGACGCGGAGGTCGTCTACGGGTTCAACCGGCTCGGCTTCATCGACCTCGACCACTCGCACCAGCCGCTGGTCTGGGGCCCGCCGGAGAACCCGGCGCGGTACACGCTGAACTTCAACGGCGAGATCTACAACTACAAGGAGCTGCGGGCCGAGCTGGCCCTGCGGTTCGGCGCGCAGTTCCGCACCCAGGGCGACGGCGAGTCGATCGTCGCCGCCTACCACTACCTGGGCGCCGACTCGGTCAAGCGGCTGCGCGGCATGTTCGCGTTCATGATCTGGGACGCGCAGGAGCGGGTGGTCTTCGGCGCGCGCGACCCGTTCGGCATCAAGCCGCTGTACTGGGCGTCCGGGCCCGGCGGGGTGGCGTTCTCGTCGGAGAAGAAGAGCCTGCTGCAGCTCACCGGCACCCTCGGCATCAGCCAGGAGCTCGACCAGACCGCGCTGCAGCACTACCTGGTCCTGCAGTACGTGCCGGAGCCCGAGTCGCTGCACAGGGCGATCCGCCGCGTCGAGTCCGGCACCTCGTTCCGCGTCACGCCGGGCGGGCCGGTCCTGTTCAACCGGTACTTCAAGCCGGTGTTCGCGCCGCGGCCGGTCAACGGCGAGCACGAGGCCGAGGCGCTGCACGAGCGGATCGCCGAGGTCATGCGCGACTCGGTGGCCAAGCACATGATCTCCGACCCGGACGTCACGGTCGGCGCGTTCCTGTCCGGCGGCATCGACTCGACGGCCACGGCGACGCTCGCGAAGCTGCACAACCCCAACCTCATCGCGTTCACCAGCGGCTTCGACCGCCAGGGCTACTCGGAGGTGGACGTCGCGGCCGAGACGGCGGCGGCCATCGGCGTGCGGCACGTGGTCCGCACGGTGTCGCCGGACGAGATGATGAACGAGCTGCCGCTGATCCTCTGGTACCTCGACGACCCGGTCGCGGACCCGGCGCTGGTGCCGCTGTGGTTCATCGCGCGGGAGGCCCGCAAGTACGTCAAGGCGGTGCTGTCCGGCGAGGGCGCGGACGAGCTGTTCGGCGGGTACGTGATCTACCACGAGCCGCTGTCGCTGTCGCCGTTCGAGAAGGTGCCCGGCGGTGTGCGCAAGCTGATGGGCGCGGTGTCGAAGTCCATTCCGGAGGGTGTGCGGGGCAAGGACCTGCTGCGGCGCGGCTCGCTGCGGCTGGAGGAGCGCTACTACGGCAACGCCCGCAACTTCAGCGACGCGCAGGTCCGCGCCGTGTTCCCCGGCTACGTCGAGGGCGTCGGCTTCCAGGACGTGACCGCGCCCTGGTACCGCGAGTCGGAGGGCTGGGACCCGGTCGCGCGCATGCAGCACATCGACCTGTTCACGTGGCTGCGCGGCGACATCCTGGTCAAGGCCGACAAGGTGACCATGGCCAACTCGATCGAGCTGCGGGTGCCGTTCCTCGACCCCGAGGTCTTCCGGGTGGCCGCCGAGGTGCCGCTGGAGCAAAAGCTCACCGAGGGCACGACCAAGTACGCGCTGCGCAAGGCGCTGGCCAAGATCATCCCTTCGCACGTGCTGAACCGGCCGAAGCTGGGCTTCCCGGTGCCGATCCGGCACTGGCTGCGCGCCGAGATGTACGACTGGGCGCGTGGGATCATCGCCGACTCGCAGACCGGCCACCTGCTCGACAAGAACGCCGTGCTCGACCTGCTCGCCGAGCACAAGTCGGAGCAGTTCGACCGGTCGCGCCAGCTGTGGTCCGTGCTGTGCTTCATGATCTGGCACGGGATCTTCGTCGAGGGCCGGATCAGCCCGAAGGTGCCGGAGCCGGTGTACCCGGTCCGCCTCTGACGAGTGGTCTTGGTGACACCTCACGTGAAGTGCTTGTTAGTTGTCATAGCCTAACGAAGTGGCCACTGTGGGGAGAAGCGCGCGCTCGACGTTCGTGATCGACACGCGACCGTTGAAGATCGTCGCGTACCGCCGGTTGTGGCTCTCCACGATCGTCACGGCGGTGGGCTCCCAGCTCACCGCCGTCGCCGTGCCCAAGCAGGTCTACGACCTCACCGGCTCGTCCGCGTGGGTCGGCATCGCCGCGGGCGTGGCGCTGGTGCCGCTGCTGGTCTTCGGGCTGTGGGGCGGCGCGATCGCGGACACCGTCGACCGGCGCAAGCTGCTGCTCGTCACCAACACCGGCATCGCGGTCTCCTCCGTGCTGCTGTGGGTGCAGGCCGCGCTCGACGTCCGATCGGTGTGGCTCGTCATCGCGCTGCTCGGCCTGCAACAGGTGTTCTTCGCGGCCAACGCGCCCGCCCGGTCGGCCTCCATCGCCCGGCTCGTGCCGGCGGAGCTGCTGCCGTCGGCGGGCGCGCTCGGCTCGACGGTCATGCAGTTCGGCGCCGTGCTCGGGCCGTTGCTCGCCGGCGCCCTGATGCCCGTCGTCGGGCTGCCCACGCTGTACCTCGTGGACGCGATCGCGCTCGTCGTCACCGTCTACGCGGTGTGGAAGCTGCCGCCGATGCCCCCGCTCGACGGCGTGGTGCGGCGGGCAGGGCTGAAGGACGTGCTGGCCGGCTTCGTCTACCTGTGGGCGCAGAAGGTGCTGCTCGCGTCGATGCTGCTGGACATCATCGCGATGGTGTTCGGCATGCCGCGGGCGCTGTTCCCGGAGATGGCGCAGCACACGTTCGGCGACCCACCCGGCGGTGGGTTCGCCCTCGGCGTGCTGTTCGCCGCCATCCCGATCGGTGCCGTGCTGTGCGGGCTGACGTCCGGGTGGATCGCGAACGTCGGCAGGCACGGCGTCGCGGTCACCGTGTCGGTGGTCGCCTGGGGCGTGGCCATCGCCGGGTTCGGGCTCTCCGGCAACCTGTGGGTGGCGGCGGCGTTCCTCGCGTTGGCGGGCGCGGCGGACATGGTGTCGATGGCGTTCCGCGGCGCGATCCTGCAATCGGCGGCCACGGACGAGATGCGCGGCCGCATGCAGGGCGTGTTCATCGTCGTCGTGGCGGGCGGCCCGCGGATCGCCGACCTGCTGCACGGCACGGGCGGTGCGGCGTTCGGCACGGCCGCGGCGGTCACGGCCGGCGGCGTGCTGGTGGTCGTGGCGACCGTCGTCGCGGTGCTGCTGCTGCCCGCGATCTGGCGCTACCGCGTCAGTTCCGCTGGCTGACCACGGCCGGCACCGGGTCCACGACCCGCGCCGACGTGCCCCAGTCGGTGAACCTGGCGTCGTCGACGATCGTCGCTTGGCCGAACTGCCGGGAGACCTTCAACCGGGTCGGCAGACCGGCCCGGTCGAAGTCCAGCTCGGCGACCGACGCCTGCACGCCCTGGTCGAGAGCGATCTTGACCTCGTTCTTCAGGAAACCGTCCGGCAGCGAGTCGTAGGCCTTCCGGTGGTCGATGTCCACCGTGTACAGCGTGCGGTCGCCGAACTGGCCGGACAACCGCACCACACCGCCGGCCGCGATGATCGGCAGGTGGTACCGGGTGAACACGGCCTCCTGGTGGACCAGGTCGTAGAAGCCCAGCATGGTGTCCGTGAACTCGTCGGTGTCGGCGCGGGTGAGCTTCACCCACGGCTTGTCCGCGGGCAGCCCGAACACCGGGGGCAGCTCGACGTACGCGTTGTCCTCGCTCGTGGACACGTAGTGCAGCTTCTGCGGCGCCCCACCGGTCTGCACCGGTCGCTCGGTCGTGGCCTCGACGTCCGCGCCGTCACCCGCCGTGAGCCGCACGACCCCCGACGCCGACGCGACGGCGCCACCGCCCACCGGCGCGGTCACCGTGAAGCGGTAGGAGGTCTTCTCCGACACGGCACGGGTGGTCGCCGACACCAGCGAGGCGATGTCCTCGTGCACCACGGCGGTGGGCCCCGGAGCGGCCGGCGGCGGGGAGGAACAGGCCGCCAGCACCGCGGTCGAGATCAGCAGGACCGCGCGCTTCATCGCGACACCCCCAGGTCGGAACGAGTCCGGTCGATTACACCATACGGGTGAGGAAAGCAGTCATCAGTGCTGGTCGTCACACCGAACCGGCACAATTCCACGGCATGGCTGAAGCGACTCCACAAACGGAACAACCGGGGCTGCACCGGGCGATCGGGCCCAAGCTGCTGTTGTTCTTCGTCGTCGGCGACATCCTCGGCACCGGGATCTACGCGCTGACCGGCAACGTCGCCGGCAAGATCGGCGGCGCGCTCTGGTTGCCCTTCCTGCTCGCGTTCGTCGTCGCGTTCCTGACCGCGTTCAGCTACCTGGAGCTGGTCGGGAAGTACCCGAGAGCCGCGGGCGCCGCGCTCTACACCAACAAGGCCTTCAAGATCCACTTCCTGACGTTCATGGTCGCGTTCGCGGTCATGTGCTCGGGCATCACGTCCGCCTCCAGCGCCGCCCTCGCGTTCGGCCGCACCTACCTGCGGCAGCTGCTCGTGGAGTTCTTCGACATCGCGCTCAGCCCGGAGTCGCTGGTCATCACCGGCATCGCGATCGTGTTCATCGCGGCGCTCGCGATCATCAACTTCCGCGGCGTGTCCGAGTCCGTCAAGGCCAACGTGGTCCTGACCTGCATCGAGCTGTCCGGCCTGATCATCATCATCGCGATCGGCGCCTACGCGGTCATGGTCGGCGACGGCGACCCCTCGCGGCTCACCGAGATCCACACGCCGTCCGGCTCCAACGTCCTGCTCGCGGTCACCTCGGCGACGGCACTCGCGTTCTTCGCCATGGTCGGCTTCGAGGACTCGGTGAACATGGCGGAGGAGTGCCGCGACCCGGTCCGGATCTTCCCGCGCGCGATGCTGTGGGGCATGGGCATCGCCGCCCTGATCTACGTCCTGGTCGCGATCACGTCGTCGCTGCTGATCCCGTCCGACGAGCTCGCCAAAGCCGGCTCCGGCGCGTTGCTGAAGGTCGTCACCGTCGGCGCACCCGGCTTCCCGCTGTGGGTCTTCGCCCTCATCGGCCTGCTCGCCGTCATCAACTCGGCGCTGATCAACATGCTGATGGCGTCCCGCCTGCTCTACGGCATGGCGAACGAGAAGATCATCCCGAAGTTCTTCAGCGCCGTGCACCCGTTCCGCCGCACGCCGTGGATCTCCATCGTCTTCACCACCGGCATCGCGGTGATCCTGGTGTCCACGGCCGACATCGGCAAGCTCGGCGGCACGACCTCGTTGCTGCTGCTCGTCGTCTTCACCATCGTCAACATCGCGTGCCTGGTGCTGCGCAAGGAGAAGTCCGAGCACAAGCACTTCCGCGCACCCACCTGGGCGCCGGTGCTGGGCGCCATCACCTGCGCGTACCTGGCGCTGCCGTTCACGTCCGGCCGGCCGTGGGACGACTACAAGATCGCCGGCTACCTGCTGCTCGCCGGCCTGGTGCTCTGGGGCATCAACCGGGTGCTGCACGGCAAGGTCGACATCAGCCCGGAGAACCTGTCGAAGTGACCGGTTCGGCACGAGGGACCGGTCGGGCACGCCCGACCGGTTCCGCTGCCTTTGTCGCGCCCGAGCGCGCGGACGGCCGTCATCCCAGCCTGGCCAGCTCGACCGGGTCGTGCGCGCAGAACACCTCGACCTCACCGGTCGCCTTCAGCTCCCGCAACCGCTCCACATTGGACAGCCGCTGCACCCGGATCGTCTCCGTCTGCCTGGCGGTCATCTTGAGCGCGAAGATGCTGCTCGGCGGCGTCTCGACCTCACCGCGGTAGAAGTAGGCGTCCCCGGCGTGCAGCAGCCAGCCGTCGTCCGACCTGACCGCGATGCCGCTGTGGCCGCGGGTGTGCCCGACCAACGGCACGATGAGGACGTCCGCGGGCAGCCCCGGGATGTCGCGGACCGCCTCGAACCCGAACCACTCCTCGCCGGTCGCGTGGTGCGTCCGGAACGTGACCCCCTCGCGCTGCGCCTTCGGGAACCGCATCTTCTCCTTGGTCGTGCGCGGGTTGGTCGCGGCCTCCAGTTCGGTGTCCAGCACGTGCACCGTCGCACCGGGGAAGTCCCGCAGCCCACCCGCGTGGTCCATGTCGAGGTGCGTGAGCAGCACGTGCCGCACGTCGCTCGCCCGAAACCCGCGCTTCTCGACCTGGCTGACCGCGGTCTCGTTGACGTCGAGCAGCGGCCGCAGCAACCGCCGGCTGAGCCCGTCGATGGTCTGCGCCGGGTCCTTCACCTCGTGCGTGCCGAAGCCCGTGTCGACCAGCACCAGCCCGTCGTCGGCCTCGATCAGCAGGCAGTGCGCCACGAGCCCGCCGGGCACCAGCGGCGGCCGCATCGAACCGCAGTTGAGGTGATGGACCTTCATGGGCAATTCCTTCCGTTGGCCCCGTAGGCTTCAGCCTCATGTTGGGGATCTCGTACGAGGGTGCCACCGCTGTGATCACGACTGTAGGCGCGGGCCTGCGGTCCTTCGAGGTGAACGGCGTCCCGTACGTGGAGACGTTCGGCCCGGACGAGAAACCACCGATGTCCGCCGGCGCAGTCCTCGTGCCCTGGCCCAACCGCACAGCCGGCGCCTGCTGGACCCTCGACGGCGAGGTCCAGCACCTGGAGGTCACCGAACCGGCCCGCGGCAACGCCATCCACGGCCTGGTCCGCCGCCGCCCCTGGTCCGTCCTCGAACACACCGGCTCCCTGGTGACCCTCGAAACGGTCATCGACCCCCAGCCCGGCTGGCCTGCGGCCCTGCGCACCACCGTCTCCTACGCCCTGGACGACAACGGCCTGACCATCGCCCACCACGTGACGAACGTCGGCGAGCTCGCCACCCCCTTCGGCGTCGGCACCCACCCCTACCCCCGCGCTGGGAACGCTTCCACGGACTCCTGCACGCTCACCCTGGCGGCCACGACGGTCCTCCCACTGGACCTCGAACGGATGGTGCCCTCCGGCCCCGCCGTACCCGTCGAGGGAACCTCCTACGACTTCCGCGCCGGCCGCCCACTGGCCGGAGTCCAGCTCGACACGCCGTTCGGCGGCTGCGAACCGGGCCGCGACGGGCTGGTGCGGCACTCGCTCGCCGGTGACGGCTGGGGGGTCGAGCTGTGGGCCGATCCGGACTTCCGGTGGGTGCAGGTGTACACGCCGGAGGCTTATCCGGGGCGGGGACGGGCGGTGGCCGTTGAGCCGATGACCTGTCCGCCGGATGCGTTGAACTCCGGGGTGGATTTGATCTGGGTGGCTCCGGGGGAGTCCTGGGGAGCCCGGTGGGGGGTTCGGCCGCTGTGACTCGCTGAGGGTGGCTGTTCCTGGGGCTCCGCCCCAGACCCCGACACTCCCAAAGAAGCCGCCGGCGCCGTTCGCGGGTTGATGGCACGCCTGTTGCTTTGTGCGGCTGCCGGTTGCGTTGCGGTGGGCGTCTGCCCCGCCTAGCGCGGAACCGCCCGAGGAAAGCCCTTCACGCCTCGCCTTCAGCTCGATCACAAGCCGATTCCCCGAACGCGGCCTTCGGCGCGTCCTTGGCGGAGGTTTCGGGGCGGGTCGGCACGTCTCCGCTACCGCTCTCGGTGCTCGCTCACCCCCAGGCACTCCCGCTCGCACCCGGCTGCTTCCGCCCCGGCTTCCCGCCCTGGCTTCCCGCCCTGGCGCCTCGCACCCAGCTGCTTCCGTCGGCGGCTCCCCGCCCCGGCTCCCCACCCGATCCCCACGCACCCCGACGCGCCTCCCCAGTGCGCCCCAACCCCCTCCTTCCATCGCACCCTCACCTCCACCCCCTCGACGCGATCCCCAACAACGTGCCGTGCGCCCCTCCCGCGCTTCCTTGTCTGCGGGCGAACGAACCACCTGCATCCGGACATCCCAACAGACGCCCAGGCGTGCAAATCAGGACAACCTTCACCCGATCAGGCGACCGCGCACGAAACGCAGGCAAAGCGAGAGCCACGAGGGCGGACTGGCCCGAGCGGCGTCCAACCGTTAGCGTTGCTAACCATGAACATCGCGATCACCGGGGGCTACGTCGTGCCGGTCGACGGGGAGCCCGTCGAAGGCGGCACTGTTCTGATCCAGGACGGGAAGATCGTCGCGGTCGGCGCCGACGTCGACATCCCGGACGGGGTGCGGGTCGTCGACGCGGACGGGGCCTGGGTGTTGCCGGGCTTCGTCGAGGCGCACGGGCACATCGGCGTCCACGAGGAGGCCGAGGGGTGGGCCGGGCAGGACACCAACGAGATGACCGACCCCGTCGGGGCGCGGATGCGGGCGCTCGACGCGATCAACCCCGCCGACATCGGGTTCGCCGACGCGCTCAGCGGGGGTGTCACCACCGCGGTGATCAAGCCGGGGTCGGGCAACCCCATCGGCGGGCAGACGGTTGCGATCAAGTGCTGGGGGCGCACGGTCGACGAGATGCTCGTCAAGGAACCGGTCAGCGTGAAGAGCGCGCTCGGGGAGAACCCGAAGCGGGTCTACGGCGACAAGGGGAAGCTGCCGTCCACGCGGCAGGGGGTCGCGGCGGTCATCCGCGACGAGCTCACCAGGGCGCAGGACTACCTGGCGAAGAAGGCGGAGGCGGAGGCGGACGGCAAGGCCTTCGACCGCAACACCACGCTGGAGGTCCTCGGCAAGGTGCTCACCGGCGAGCTGCCGTGGTGCCAGCACGCGCACCGGGCCGACGACATCGCCACGGCCATCCGGCTGGCGGACGAGTTCGGCTACCGGCTGATCCTCAACCACGGCACCGAAGGCCACCTGATCGCGGACCTCATCGCCGAGAAGCAGATCCCCGTCATCATCGGTCCGCTGTTCACCACCCGGTCCAAAGTGGAGCTGCGCAACCGCGGGCTGCGCAACCCGGGCATCCTCGCGCGGGCCGGGGTCGAGCTCGCCATCACGACCGACCACCCCGTCATCCCCATCCACTTCCTGGTGCACCAGGCCACGCTGGCGGTGAAGGAGGGGCTCGACAGCGACGTCGCGCTGCGGTCGATCACCACCAACCCCGCGCGGATCATGGGGCTGGACGACCGGGTCGGGGCGCTCAAGCCCGGTCTCGACGGTGACGTCGTCATCTGGTCGGGGGACCCGCTCGACGTGATGAGCCGCGCGCTGCACGTCTACATCCAGGGGCGCGAGGTCTACGCGTTCGACGAGCGCAAGGGCGAAGGGACCGTCGCCGATCCCTTCTACCGGGAGAACCTGGGCTAACGCAGGCCGCGGCCGATCACGAGGCGCTGGATCTGGTTGGTGCCCTCGAAGATCTGCAGCACCTTGGCCTCGCGCATGTAGCGCTCGACCGGGAAGTCGCGGGTGTAGCCGGCGCCGCCGAGGACCTGCACGGCGTCGGTCGTCACCTTCATCGCCGCGTCCGTGGCGACGAGCTTGGCGATCGACGCCTGCTGGCGGAACGGCAGACCGGCGTCGCGGCGGCGGGCGGCCATCAGGTACGTCGCCCGCGCCGACTCGACGGCGGCGGCCATGTCGGCGAGCAGGAACTCCAGGCCCTGGAACTCGATGATCGGGCGACCGAACTGGGTGCGGGACTTGGCGTACGCCACCGCCTCGTCCAGTGCCGCCTGGGCCAGGCCGACCGCGCAGGCCGCGATGCCGAGCCGGCCGGAGTCCAAAGCGGACAGAGCGATCTTCAGGCCGTCGCCCTCGGCGCCGATCAGGCGGTCGGTGCCGAAGCGCACGCCGTCGAACGACAGCTGCGCGGTGATCGAACCGGTGAGGCCCATCTTGCGCTCGGCGGGCGCGGCGGACAGACCGGGCGCCTCACCGGGGGCCAGGAAGCAGGAGATGCCGCGGCCGGCGTCGGGGGACGTGCGGGCCATCAACGTGTAGAAGTCGGCGGCGCCGGCGTGCGTGATCCACGCCTTGGTGCCGTTCACGACGTACTCCGAGCCCTGGCGCACCGCGCGGGTCGACATCGCGGCCGGGTCGGACCCCGCCTGCGTCTCCGACAGCGCGTAACCGCCGAGCAGCTCGCCTTCGAGCATCTCCGGCAACCAGCGGTCCTGCTGCTCGCGGGTGCCGAACGTGGCCAGGCCGTAGCAGGACATCACGTGCACGGAGAGGCCGACAGCGACCGTCATCCACGCGGAGGCGACCTCCTCCAGCGCCTGCAGGTACACCTCGTAGGGCTGCGCGCCGCCACCGAACTCCTCGGGGTACGGCAGGCCCAGCAGACCGCTGCGGCCCAGCAGCCGGAACGCCTCGCGGGGGAACTTCTCGTTCTCCTCCGCGTCCGCCGCGTGCGGCTTCAGCTCGTCCCGCGCGATCTCCTTGACCAGCGCGATCAGGTCTTCGGCCTCTTGGGTGGGGAGCAGCCGCTCGGCGGGCATCGTCGACCTCCGGTGTGTACTGGTAGCTGTACTGTAGGACGTACTGCAGTACACCTGCCAGTCAGTGTGGCAAGGTCGTCACATGACGCGGGCTCTCACGCAGCGGCAGGCCGAGCTGCTCTCCCGGTTGGAGGTCCTCTTCCTCGACGAGGGCTTCGGTCACCTCACGCTGGACGACATCGCGGGCAGGCTGCACTGCTCGAAATCCACCCTCTACGCGCTCGCCGGCAGCAAGGAACAGCTCGCCGTGCGGGTCGTCGGCCGGTACTTCAAAGGCGCGGCCGAACGCATCGAGAAGCGCATCGCGGGCCTCCACGACGTGCGCAAACGCATCGGCAGCTACCTCGCTGCCGCCGCGGAGGAGCTGAACAGGGCCTCGGCCGCGTTCATCGCCGACGTGTCCGACTTCCCGCCCACGCGCGCCACCTACGAGCGCAACGCCCGTGCCGCCGCCGAGCGCATCAAGGCGTTCATCCAGGACGGCGTCGAGCTGCACGTGTTCCGCGAGGTGCATGCCACGTTGTTCGCCGAGATGGCCGGTCTGCTCATCGAGAGCATCCAGACGGGGGTCCTCACGAAACGGGCGGGTGTTTCGGATGCCGAGGCGTTCACCGCACTGGGGGAACTGCTGTTGGATGGTCTGCAGAGGACCGGGGCCGGCCAGAGGGAGTAGGACGCTGTGATCGTGGTTGCTGGTGAGGCACTGGTCGACATGGTGCCGGTGGGGGACGACGAGCTGGCGCCGCTCGCGCCCAAGCTGGGGGGCGGCCCGTACAACGTCGCCGTCGCGCTCGGGCGGCTCGGTGTGCCGACGGGTTTCCTGTCGCGGGTGTCGGCCGACCACTTCGGCGAGCAGCTCGTGAAACGGCTGCACGCGTCGAACGTGGGCACGGACCTCGTCCAGCGCGGGCAGGAGAACACCACCCTCGCGGTCGTCGGTCTCGCGGACGACGGCAGCGCGCGCTACTCGTTCTACGTCGACGGCACGGCCGACCGGCTCGTCGAGGACCCCGGCCCGCTGCCGGAGGGCGTGAAGGCCGTGTCGTTCGGCACGCTGAGCCTCGTCCTCGAACCCGGTGCGAGCGTCTACGAGACGGTGCTGCGGCGGGAGAGCAAGCGGCTGCTGACCGTTCTCGACCCCAACATCCGGGCAGGCCTGATCGACGATCCGGGCGCCTACCGCACGCGGTTCACGTCGTGGCTGCCCGATGTCGGGCTGCTGAAGGTGTCCGTCGAGGACGCTCAGTGGCTCGCCGAGGACGGCGACGTGATCGAGATCGCACGCACCTGGATTTCACAGGGACCCGCCGCCGTCGTGCTCACCAGGGGTGGTGACGGTCTCTCCGTGATCACCGCCACGGACCGGGTCGACGTGCCGCCGGTGGAGGTCGACGTCGTCGACACCATCGGTGCCGGCGACACCGTGCAGGGCGCCCTGATCGCGTGGCTGCACGACCACGACGCGTTGTCCGCCGAGAAGGTCCGCGCGCTGTCCGCGGAGGAGTGGACCAGCGCGTTGACCTACGCCGGTGCGGCCGCCGCGATCACATGTTCGCGTGCGGGTGCCGAGCCGCCCTTTGCGAGCGAACTCACCGCCGCGTTGGGTGGATAAAGCGCCGAACCGGACTACCGTGGGGGAGCCGCGCTAGAAACCTGCATCGCGGATGTGATGCCGGTCCCATCTCACAGAATCGGTTCACACCGCTGCTGCGAGGCGGGCCTTCCGCCGACTAGCGTGGATGAACTTGAAGACTCAGATCCCAACGGGGTGGTCCGAGACGACGGCAGTCCGCGCGGGCTGCCGCCACCCCGTCCGAGCGTTGAGAGGGACTTGAATGCCCGACGCGACGACTGCGCCGAACGACACCCAGACCGTCGCGCTGCGCCACGGGGGCGGAGAGCTCGAGATGAAGGTGGTGCCGGCGACCGAAGGCGCGTCCGGCATCGAACTCGGCAAACTGCTGTCGACGACCGGTCTGGTGACCCTGGACACCGGTTTCGTCAACACGGCCTCCTGCTCCTCCGAGATCACCTACATCGACGGTGACGCGGGCATTCTGCGTTACCGCGGGTACCCGATCGAGCAGCTGGCCCAGCGTTCGAACTTCGCCGAGGTCTCCTACCTCCTGATCTACGGCGAGCTTCCGACCGCCGCGCAGCTCGAGGACTTCACCTCCAAGATCAGCCGCCACACGCTGCTGCACGAGGACCTCAAGCGCTTCTTCGACGGCTTCCCGCGTGACGCGCACCCGATGCCGGTGCTGTCCTCCGCGGTCTCGGCCCTGTCGACCTTCTACCAGGACTCGCTGTCGCCGTTCGACGCCAACCAGGTCGAGATCTCCACGATCCGCCTGCTGGCGAAGCTCCCGACGATCGCGGCCTACGCCTACAAGAAGTCGGTCGGCCAGCCGTTCCTCTACCCGGACAACTCGCTTGGCCTGGTGGAGAACTTCCTGCGGATGACCTTCGGGTTCCCGGCGGAGGCCTACGACCTCGACCCGGACCTGGTCCGCGCGCTCGACCTGCTGTTCATCCTGCACGCCGACCACGAGCAGAACTGCTCCACGTCGACCGTGCGCCTGGTCGGCTCCTCCGAGGCGAACCTCTTCGCGTCCATCTCCGCGGGCATCAACGCCCTCTTCGGCCCGCTGCACGGCGGCGCGAACAGCGCGGTGCTGGAGATGCTGGAGAAGATCAAGGCCGACGGCGGCGACGTGGCGTCGTTCGTCAACAAGGTCAAGAACAAGGAGGACGGCGTCCGCCTGATGGGCTTCGGCCACCGGGTCTACAAGAACTACGACCCGCGCGCCGCGATCATCAAGAAGACCGCCGACGAGATCCTCAACAAGCTCGGCGCCGACGACCAGCTGCTCGACATCGCGAAGCAGCTGGAGGAGACCGCTCTCGCGGACGACTACTTCATCTCCCGCAAGCTCTACCCGAACGTGGACTTCTACACGGGTCTGATCTACCGGGCGATGGGCTTCCCGACGAAGTTCTTCACCGTGCTGTTCGCGCTCGGCCGGCTCCCCGGCTGGATCGCGCACTGGCGCGAGATGATCAACGACCCGGCCACGAAGATCGGCCGCCCGCGGCAGATCTACACCGGCCCGACCGAGCGCGACTTCATCCCGATGGAGAACCGCTAGTCACCCACCGCTTCACCCGTGCGGGGCGCGCCTGTCATGCAGGCGCGCCCCGTTCGTCTTAGCGTCGCCTGGTGAGCTCTTCCCCCTCGATCGTCTGGTTCCGCCGCGACCTGCGGACGGCCGACCACCCGGCCCTCCTCGCCGCCGCCGGGCGTTCTCCCCGCGCGCTCGGCTTGTTCGTCCTGGACGACCGGTTGCTGAAGCCGTCGGGGCAGCCGCGGATCGAGTTCCTGCACCGCTGCCTGCACGCGCTGAACGACCAGCTGGGCGGCCGGCTGATGGTCGTGCACGGCGACCCGGTGAAGACGGTCCCGCGCATCGCACGGGAGATCGGCGCGGGCAGCGTCCACATCTCCGCGGACTACGGGCCGTACGGGCGGCGTCGCGACGAGGCCGTCGAGGAGGCGCTGGGCGACGTCGAGCTCGTCCGCTCCGGCTCGCCCTACGCCGTCGCGCCCGGCCGGGTGCTCAAGGGCGACGGCACGCCGTTCAAGGTCTTCACGCCGTTCCGCAACGCCTGGCTCGACCACGGCTGGCGCGCGCCCGCCGACACCGGCGCCTCCACTGTGGACTGGCTCGAACCGCCGCACAGCACCGCGATCCCGAAGACCACCGAGAAGCTGCCGGACGCCATGCGTTTGTGGGAGGAGTTCCGCGACGAACGGCTCCCCGACTACGACAAGACCCGCGACCGGCCCGACCTCGACGCCACGAGCCGGCTGTCGGCGTTCCTGCGGTGGGGCGTGCTGCACCCCCGCACGCTCCTGCGGGACTGCGACGGCACGTACCGCAGCGAGCTCGCGTGGCGCGAGTTCTACGCGGACGTGTTGTGGCACAAGCCGGAGACCGCGCGGCAGAACCTCGACCGCAAGTTCGACCGGATGGTCCACGACGACGACCGGGAGCTGTTCGAGGCCTGGAAGCAGGGGCGCACCGGCTACCCGATCGTCGACGCCGGCATGCGCCAGCTGCTCGCGGAAGGCTTCATGCACAACCGGGTGCGCATGATCGTCGCCAGCTTCCTCGTGAAGGACCTGCACCTGCCGTGGTGGTGGGGCGCGCGGCACTTCATGGAGCACCTCGTCGACGGCGACCTCGCGTCGAACCAGCACAACTGGCAGTGGGTCGCCGGCTGCGGCACGGACGCGGCGCCGTTCTTCCGGATCTTCAACCCGATCACGCAGGCCAAGAAGTTCGACCCGGACGGCGCGTACGTCCGCAGGTACGCGCCCGACTCGGCGGACCTCACGCCGATCGTCGACCACGCGGTCGAACGCCAGGTCGCGCTCGACCGCTACCAGGCCATCAAGTCCTGAACGCCTCGCGGAGCTTGACGCGAGCGCCGGTCCGCAGCACGGCGTTCGCGTAGACCTTGCCGCCCAGCCACGTGGTCGCCGCGATGGCCACCAGCGCCAGCACCACGGCCAGCACCACCTGCCAGGCGGGGGCGACGCCCAATGCCATCCGGCCCGGCATCAGGATCGGGGCGAACGGCGGCAGCAGCGACAGGACCGTCACGGTCACCCCGGACGGGCTGCCGATCATCAGGTTGATGCCGGCCACGAACGCCACGATGATCGTCATGCTGATCGGCGTCAGCACCGACTGCAGCTCCTCCTGCCGCGACACCAGCGACGCGGCGGCCGCGAACACCGTGGCGTACAGGAAGAACCCGAGCAGGTACCAGAGCACGCCGGTCGCCAGCGCCGTCACGCCCACCGCGCCGACGTCGACCACGTCGAACCCCGACGACAGCGCGAGCCCGACCGTGGAGATCACCAGCAGCTGCAGCAACCCGACCGCGCCGAGGCCGATCACCTTGCCCAGCAACAACTGCCACGGCCGCACGGTCGCGAGCAGGATCTCCACGACCCGGCTCGACTTCTCCTCGACCACGCCCTGCGCGACCATGGTTCCGTAGACCAGCAACGAGTAGTACAGCAGCGCGGCCACTACCAGCCCGATGGCGAGGCGCTGACCCTGTTGTGGGTCAACGGGTTCCAGCGCTGTCACGCCCACCCGCACGTTGGCGAGGTTCTCCGCGACCTGCTGCGGGGTGATGCCCGCCTCCGCGAGCTGCGCGACCAGGACCTGTTGGCGCAGCACGTCGTTGAGCGCCGTGGTCAGCACCGAGTCGCCGGAGCCCTTGACGATCATCTTCAGCTCCGGCGGCGCACCGGTCACCAGCGCGTCGAGCGCGCCGTCGCGGACCAGCTGCTCGGCGTTGGCGTCGGTGGTGACGTCGCGCGTCTCCAGCTCGACGCCGAACGACATCGCCTTGTCCCGCAGCGGTTCCGCGAGCTGCGTGGCCTGGCCGGACAACCCGACGACGCTGCGCTGGTGGTCGTCGAACAGCACCGACTGCAGCACCACGTACCCGGCGAGCACCGCGATGATCACCGCGGTGCCGATGAGGAACGACCTCGTGCGCACCTTCGTGACGAACTCGCGCCGCGCCACCAGTCCGACCGCCCTGGCGGATGTCATGCGGTCCTCTCCCCGGTGGTCACGACGTTGCGGAAGAGCTCGGTCAGCGCCGGGCGCTGCCGGGAGAACTCGTGCACCGGACCGGCCGACAGGGCCGCGTGCAGCACGGCCTGGTCGTCGGTGCCGTCCACGAGCTCCAGCACGCAGCGCGTCCCGTTCTCCTCGATCACCCGCACGCCGTCCAGCGTGGCAGCCCAGTCGGTCGTCGGCGATTCGACGACCAGGCGCGGCACACCGCCCGACCGCAGCTCGTCCACGGTGCCGACGGCGACCATCGCACCCTCGCTCACGATGCCGACCCGGTCGCACAGCCGTTCCACCAGGTCGAGCTGGTGGCTGGAGAACACCACGGGCACCCCGGCGGAGGCCTTCTCGCGCAGCACGCCGCTCATCACGTCCACCGCGACCGGGTCGAGCCCGGAGAACGGCTCGTCGAGCACCAGGACGTCCGGGTCGTGCACCAGGGCCGCGGCGAGCTGCACGCGCTGCTGGTTGCCGAGGCTGAGCCGCTGCACCTCGTCGGTGCGCCGGTCGCGCAGCCCGAGCCGGGCGATCCAGTTCTCGGCGTTGCGGTGCGCCTCGTTCGTGCCCAGGCCGTGCAGCTCGGCCAGGTAGACGAGCTGGTCGAGGACCTTCATCCGCGGGTAGAGCCCGCGTTCCTCCGGCATGTAGCCGATCCGCCGCCGGGTGTCGAGGTCGACGGCTCTGCCGTTCCACCGCACCTCGCCGGAGTCGGCGGCGAGCACGCCCAGCGCGATCCGCATGGTCGTGGTCTTCCCGGCGCCGTTGCTGCCGACGAACCCGAAGAGCTCGCCCGCACGCACGTCGAACGACATGTCCCGCAGGGCGACGACCTCTCCGTAGCGCTTGGAGACCGCGTCGATCTCCAGCACCCCCTCAGGCACGGTGCACCCCTTCGTTAGCCCGGATGGCGGTAATCGGACTCAAAGTATCGATGAGCAGGGAACGGGTGAAACGATACGGGCGTCTACGGCGAATCGAACGAACGACTGATTCACTCAACGGGGGTGACCATGCAGCCCATCGAGCCCGACCAGTGGCTCGCCCAGTACGGGGCGAAGATCGAGCAGGCCAAGCAGCAGGCCGAGCAGGCCCGCGACCAGCTCGGAGGCGTGGGCGGGAGCGCCAGCTCGCCGGACGGGATGATCACGGTGACCGTCAACGCCACCGGCGTGTTGACAGATCTCCGCATCAAGCCGGAAGCCCGCGGCATGGACCCCGGTCAGATCGCGTCCGAGATCCTCACCGCCTCGGCGAAGGCCCAGCGTGAGGCCTCCGGGCGGGTGGTGCAGATCATGACCGACTTCGTCGGCGAGAGCCCGGCCCTGGACTTCGTGAAGCAACAGATGCCGAACGGATACAAGGGCGACGGAACCGACGAGGACGAACCGAAGTCGGAGTTGGAGCGCAAGGACACGCGGCCCGACGACGAGTACTTCACGAACCCGCCCGACGTCATGGCCTGAGTGCAGGAGGGGGTTAAGGCATGAGCCAGTTCAATCTCGATCTCGACGAGCTCAGACGCCACGCCGCGAGCGTGGAACGGCTGACCGATCGGATGCGCAAGGCCACCGAGACGTGTGATCCGGGTGCTCTCACGACCGAGGCGTTCGGCGTGTTCGCGGGCTTCCTGGCCTCGCACATCCTCAAGACCGCCGGGCTGTCGCAGGACGGTCTCGGCAAGGCCGCCAACTCGCTGATGGACATGGGCATCGGGCTCAAGGAGACCATCGAGCAGTACGAGCAGGTCGACCTCGACAACATGTTCGGCTTCACCGGAAAGGGCCGAGGATGAACGCGCCCGCCACCCAGGCCGCGGGAACCGACCCGCAGCAGCTGATCAGCACCATTTCGAGCACCTACTCCGCGATCGAGCGCGGTGACTGGGTGCAGGGCGGTCTCGGCATCGCCAACACCGCGATGGGCATCGTCGGCATGGCGTCGAACCCGCTCAGCGGCTTCCTCTCCGCCGGTTTCAGCTGGGCCATCCAGCACGTCGACTTCCTGCGCGAGCCGTTCGACGTCCTGCTCGGCAACCCGGAGGCCATCGGCAAGATGGCCGGGTCGTTCCGGTCGGCCGGCAAGCAGGTCCACGACATCGCGGCCGAGTACAAGAAGATCTGCGTCGAGCAGACCCGCGAGTGGGAGGGCAAGGCCGCCGACGGCTACCGCGCGGCCGCCCAGAAGCACGCGGGCGGCCTGGAGTCGCTGGCCAAGGCCGCCGACGGCATCGCGGGTGCCGTCGAGGGCGCGGGCCAGCTGGTCGGCACCGTCCGCAAGATGATCATGGACATGATCAGCCAGGCCGTGTCCGACATGGTCATGAAGATCATCCAGTGGCTCGCGGCCTCGTTCCTCACCTTCGGCGCGGCCATCGCGGGCGCGATCTCCGACATCGTGACCACCGCGGTGAAGTACGCGAAGAAGCTGGCCGACTTCCTGCAGAAGCTCTCCGGTTCGCTGCAGAAGCTGATGAAGCTGGTCCAGAGCGTGCAGAAGATCGCCCAGACGGCCGAGCAGGTCATCAACGCGATCTCCGCGATGGCGCACAAGGGCGCGGGCGGTGGCGGCGGTGGCGTGACCCGCCCGTCCTCCGGCGGTCTGGGCATCGACGCGGGCCACCTCGACCGGGTGTCCGGCGGCGCGAACGGCCAGTACTCGCACGACCAGGGCGGCTACCGCGGCGGCCCCGGTGGCGGCAGCGGCGGTCCGCAGGTCCAGCCGGTCTACAACCCCGGTGGCGTCCCCGTCGGCGCGGGCGGCGGCAACACCGGCACGTCCGGCACCGGCGGCCCGGTGGTCCGCCCGCCGTACACGCCGCCCGGCCAGGGATCGGGCGGCGGTCAGTGGGTGCCCGGTCCCGGCGGTGGTTCCGGCGGTTCCGGCGGTCAGTGGGTGCCCGGTCCCGGCGGTGGTTCCGGCGGTTCCGGCGGTCAGTGGGTGCCCGGACCCGGTGGCGGCTCCGGCGGCTACCCCGGTTACCCCCAGGGACCCGGTGGCGGCTCCGGTGGCACCGGCAGCCAGGGTCCCGGCCGCTGGGTCCCCGGTCACTGGGAGTACGACCAGACGACCACGGCCGGTGGCAACACCGGGACGAGGCCGCCGTCGATCGGCACCCCGAGCACGGGTGACTGGTACCGGCCGGCCGTCGAGCACCCGGCGTCGCCCGCATCGTCCACGTCGGCGCACTCGGCCACGTCCGCGGCGGGCGGTGGCGGCGGTGGCGGCGGCATCCCCAAGGGCATGGGTGGCGGAGGCGGCGGCATCCCCGCCGGTGCCTTCGGTGGCGGTGGCGGTGGCACGGGTGCGACCGCGATGCAGCACGGTGGCGCGGCCGGTGTCATGCCGACCGCCACGGGTGGCGTCGGTGGCGCTGTTCCCGCCGGTGGTGGCGGTGGCGGCGGTGGTGGTGCCGCGGGCGGCATGATGGGTGGCGCTCCGATGGCCGGTGCCGCCGGTCAGCAGGGCGGCTCCAACGAGCACAAGCGGAAGGTGCGGATCGAGGGCGACGCCCTGGTCGACCCGCCCAAGGCCGCGAAGCCCGTCATCGGCGAATAACCCGCGTTCCTCGCGCTGAGGGCGTCTGCGAGTACCACCGACTTCGTGTCGGTAGTACTCGCAGACGCCCTTTTCACACGGTGGCGAGGAGTTTCGCGATCTCCGGCTCCGCCCTGGCGCGGTCCGCGGGCACCAGGCCGATGCGGGTGCGCCGGTCGAGCACGTCGTCGGCGGTGAGCGCGCCCTCGTGTCGGACGGCGTGCAGCACGTCCGCCTCCGTCACGCCGGGAGCGATCGGCGTGGTCGGGTGCGGCCGGTCGTCGACCAGGCGGATGTCCTTGGTGCGGCAAGGCATCCGGGTCAGGCCCGTCGCGTTCACCGCGTCCGCCGCCATCCTGCGGTAGGTGGTGAGCTTGCCGCCGACGATCGTGAGCACGCCGTTCGGTGCCGTGAGGACGGTGTGGTTGCGCGACAGGTCGGCCGAGCGGCCCTCGGCCTCCAGCAGCGGCCGCAGCCCCGCGTAGCTGCCGATCACGTCCTGCCTCGTCAGCTCCCGCCGCAGCACATGGGAAGCGGTCCGCAGCAGGAAGTCCACATCGGACTCGGGAACGACCGGCACGTCCGGGACGTCGTCGACCGGCTCGTCGGTGAGACCCAGGTAGGCGCGGCCGTTCGGCTGGGGGAGCAGCAACGCGTACCGGTTGCGCTCACCGGGGACCGGGATCGTGACCGCCGTCCCCGCGAGACCGACGCCCTTCGCGTCGACCACCAGGTGCGAGCCCCTCGACGGCGTGAGCCGCACCGGTGCGAGCGTCCCGGCCCAGACACCGGTGGCGTTGACCACCGCCCTGGCCCTGACCGTGAACGCGGTGCCGGTGAGCGTGTCCACCGCCTCGGCACCGTCACCCTCCAGCGCGGTGACCTTCGCGCGGGTGATGATCCGCGCGCCGTGCCCCGCCGCGGTCCTGGCCAGCGCGACGACCAGCTGGGCGTCGTCGGTCAGCTGGCCGTCGTAGCTGAGCAGGCCGCCGAGGAGGTTGCGCGGGCTCAGCCCCGGGACCAGCGCCAGCGCCTCGTGCCGGTCCACCCGGCGCGGCCGCGGCAGGACCCGCGCGGACGTGCCGGCGGCGATGCGCAGCGCGTTGCCCGCCTTGAGCCCGGCCAGGACGAGGTTGTTCGCCTTGTCGTGCAACGGGAACAGCATCGGCAACGTGCGGGTGAGGTGCGGTGCCGTGCGCGTCATGAGGATGCCGCGCTCGACCGCGCTCTCGTGCGCGAGCTTCACGTCCCCGTTCGCCAGGTACCGCAGCCCGCCGTGCACGAGCTTGCTCGACCACCGCGACGTCCCGAACGCCAGGTCGTGCGCCTCCAGCAGCACGGTCCGCAGCCCGCGCGAGGCCGCGTCGAGCGCGACGCCCGCACCCGTGACCCCGCCGCCGACCACGAGCACGTCGACGACCTCCCGTTGCGCCGCCTCCAGGTCCTCCTGGCGGCGGGCGGCGTTCAGCGACGTGTTCACGGCCTCAGCGCCCCGTCCAGCTGCCGGGCGAGCTCGTCCAGCAGCGAGGCGGGGTCGAGGCCCGACGTCGCCGGCCGCGTCGACAGCACCATGCCCTGCGTCGTCAGCAGCACCACGCGTGCCTGCGTCTTGGCGTCGCCGAACCGGATCGACCCGTCGAGGTGCCCGGCCTCGATCTGCGCGACCAGGAACTCCTCGACCAGCCGCTGCGTGCTGCCCAGCCGTTCGACCAGGTACGGCAGCATCAGCTCGGCGTCGAGCTGGAGCACCCGCTGCATCAGCGGGTTCGCGCCCAGCAGCCGGATCGCGTCCACGGCCCGGCTGACCAGCTGCTCACGGGCGTTGCCGCGCCCCTGCGTCCGCTCCAGCAGTGCCGCGAACTCGCGCGTCATCAACGCCCGCACCAGGTGGTCCACGTCGGGGTACCGCCGGTACAGCGTCATGCGGCTCACGCCTGCCCGTTTTGCGACGTCGGTGAGGGTCGTGCGGCGCACCCCCACCTCCAGCACGCACTCGCGGGTCGCGTCCAGCAGGTCCTCGTCGGTGTGACGTTGAGACGTCATGTGTAACACTGTAGCAGTGACTAGGGCCCGCTGGACCACCGAGACCACACCGCTGCCGCCGCACGCGCTGGCCTGGCTGAGCGCCCGCGTGGGCCTCGGCGACCCCTTCACGCCCGCCCCGGTGCAGGCACCGCCGTCCGCGCTCTCCGAGGACGCCTTCACGGCCCTGGAAGCCGTGTGCACGATCAGCGTCCTGCCCGCCGACCGCCTCGGACACGCCGGCGGCCTCTCGTACCTCGACCTGCTGCGCCACCGCGGCCACGGCGACCTGCCCGTGCCCGACGCCGTGGTCGTCCCCGCCTCCCCCGAGGAGGTCGCCGAGGTCCTGCGCGTCTGCGTGGAGCACGACGTGGCCGTGGTCCCGTTCGGCGGCGGCACCTCGGTCGTCGGCGGTGTCGAGGCCCTGCGCGGTCCCAAGGACGCGGTCGTCGCCCTGGACCTGGCCGGACTCGGCTCCCTGGTGTCGGTCGACCCGGTCTCCCGCGTGGCCGTGCTCCAGGCGGGCGTCACCGGCCCGGAGGCCGAACGCCTGCTCGGCGAGCACGGCTTCACCCTCGGCCACTTCCCGCAGTCGTTCGAACGGGCCACGATCGGCGGGTTCGCGGCCACCCGCTCCGCCGGCCAGGCCTCCTCGGGCTACGGCCGCTTCGAGGACATGGTCGAGTCGGTCCGCATCGCCACCCCCACCGGTGAGTGGGTTGTCGGCACCGCACCGGCCTCCGCCGCGGGCCCGGACCTGAAACAGCTGGTCATCGGCTCGGAGGGCCAGTTCGGCGTGATCACCGAGGTGTCGGTGCGGGTGCGCCCCAAGCCGAACGGCCCGCGTTACGAGGGCTTCGTGGTCGACGGCTGGGAGGCGGGCGTCGAGCTCGTGCGCACGCTGGCCCAGAACGGCGCTCTGGCCGACATCACCCGTCTGTCCGATGAGCACGAAACGGAGGTCGCGCTGGCGTTGGCCGGTAGCAAGGCCTCCGTGGTGACGCGCTATCTGCGCCTACGGGGAGTCCGCAACCCGTGCCTGGTCATCCTGGGCTGGGAGTGCCGTTCGCGGTCGGCGACCATGCGCTCGTTGAGCGGCCACCGCGTCGTGCGCCTCGGTCGCGCCATGGGGGCGTCCTGGCTGCACGGCCGATACAACGGGCCGCGCCAACGCGACGCACTGCTCGACGCCGGTGTGGCCGTGGAGACGCTGGAGACCGCCACGCACTGGTCGCGGGTCTCGCAGCTGCGGGACGCGGTCCGGGAGGCCCTGCTGGGCAAGCTGGGGGACGCGGTGGTCATGTGCCACATCTCCCACGCGTACGAGACGGGTGCCTCGCTGTACTTCACGGTGCTGGTGCCGCGCGACCTCGCCGACCCGGTGGGGCAGTGGGCGCGGGCGAAGGTGGCGGCGTCCGAGGCGATCTCCCGGCTCGGGACCATCACGCACCACCACGCGGTAGGACGGGACCACCGGCCGTGGCTGGAGCACGAGATCGGCGCCATCGGCGTCGACGTGCTGCGCGCCGTGAAGACCCGCCTCGACCCGACCGGCATCCTCAACCCCGGCAAACTGCTGCTGCTGTGAACGCACGCGGAGCGCTTTCGTGCTCCAGAAGAGTACGAAAGCGCCCCGCGTGCACTCGAAATCAGAACTTCACGAGCATCTTTCCGGTGTTGTCGCCGCGCAGCATGCCCAGGAAGGCCGCCGGGGCCTGCCGGACGCCGCCCTCGACGACGGTCTCGCTGTACTTCAGCTTCCCGGACGCGATCCACGCCCCGACCTCGGCCACGAACTGCGGCTGCAACGCCTTGTGGTCGCCCACGAGCATGCCGCGCAACGTCAGCCGCTTCGCCAGGACCTGGATCAGGTTGCGCGGGCCGGTGGGCGTCCCGGCCTCGTTGTACTGCGAGATCGCACCGCACATCGTGATGCGCCCGTTGAGGTTCAGCGCGCCGATCGCGGCTTCCAGGTGCTCGCCGCCGACGTTGTCGAAGTACACGTCGATGCCGTCGGGCGCGGCGGCCGCGAGCTGTGGTGCGACCGGGCCGTCCTTGTAGTTGAACGCGGCGTCGAAGCCGAGCTCCTCGACGAGGTACTCGACCTTCTCGGGGGAGCCGGCCGAGCCGATGACGCGGGAGGCGCCCTTCAGGCGGGCGATCTGGCCCACGAGCTGGCCCACGGCACCCGCGGCGCCGGAGACGAAGACCGCGTCGCCCTCCTTGAACTCCGCGGTGGTCAGCAGGCCCGCGTAGGCGGTCAGCCCTGGCATGCCGAGCACGCCCAGGTAGGCCGACAGGGGAGCGACGGACGGGTCGACCTTCACGGCGTGCGTGCCGGCGACGACGGCGTACTCGCGCCAGCCCAGGCCGTGCAGGACGTGGTCGCCGACCGCGAAGCCCTCGGCGTTCGAGGCCACGACCTCGCCCACCGCACCGCCGTCGAGGGGGGCGCCGACCTGGAACGGGGGCACGTACGACTTCACGTCGTTCATCCGGCCGCGCATGTACGGGTCGACGCTCATGAACACGTTGCGCACCAGGACCTGCCCCTCGCCCGGCGTCGGGATCTCCACCTCGGCGATCTCGAAGGTGTCCTCGGTCGGCCAGCCGGTCGGGCGGGACGCGAGCCGGACCTCGAGTGCGGTGCTGGTCATGGTCGAACCATCTCCATCCAGAGTCGTGTGAACGTCGGTACCCCGCACAACGCCCCGTAAACGGATAAAGATTCCACTTTGTGAGTTAGGTCGCAGGCAGCAGGGTCGTCACGTCGCGGTACGCGAACCCCAGCTTGCGGTACAGGGCGATGGCCGGCTGGTTGGAACTCTCCACCAGCAGCGCGCAGGTGCCGTACAGGTCGAGCAGCGCCGACGCCACGAACTGGCACACCCGCAGCCCCAGACCGCACCGCGCGTGGGAAGGGTGCACCGCCACGCCCATCATGAAACCGACGTCCACCGACGACCACGCCTCCGCGGCCGTCGCCACCAGCGCGTCGTCCTCGACCACACCGGCCCAGCGGCGCACGCCCGGTTCGCCCGGCCACGCCCATGACGACGGCAACGCCTTGCGCAGCAACGGTTCCACCTCGTCGTCCGAGGACAGCCAGCCCACTCCGGGAGGAGCGGCCAGCGAACCGGAGCGGTCCATCCACCCGAACGGCCCGTCCTCCACCCACGGCTCCGGCATCAGCGTCCGCACCTCCGCCGCCACCGACCGCTCCAGCATGGGCCGCAACGAGACACCGCGCCCGTGCGCCGCCAGCAGCGACGCCACGCCCTCGCTGGGACCGGACAGCACCAGCCTGCGCCGGCGGGTCAGGCACGGTGCGTGCACGGCGACCGCGCCGCGGTGCTCCCAAGCCGCACCGCCCGCCGACAACGCCTGAGCGGCCCACCGGACCAGCGGGTCCGCGCAGGCGTCGAGCACGTCGGCGGTGGTGCGCAACCGGCGCACTCAGTCCTTCTGCTTGCGGCGCAACAGGGTGCGCTTGGCCAGCGCGTTCTCCAGCGCCTGGTAGGCGAGGTCCATCCGCTCGTTGTACTCGCTCTGCGGCCGGGGCTGCACCGACTCGTCCGGCAGCGGCGGCGTGGTCATCTGCAACCAGCGCTCGTTCCACAGCTGCTCGACGGCCTGCTCCCAGTGCAGCGCGGCACCCATCCGCACCACCCGCTCGCGGTCGCGGACCTCGGCGATCTGCCGCTGCGTGGCCGCGATCCGCTCGGCCAGCTCGGCGCAGCGCACCTCGTCGAGCTTGCGCTGGCGTGCCGCCGCTTCCGTGGCGATGGCGATGATCTCCTTGTAGCGCTCCACCGCGGACAGCGCCGGCGCCTCGACCACCTCCCCGCTCTGGCGTTGAGCCGGAACCGACTCGAACATCGCCGTAGTCATCGGGTTCATGACACCTCACCTGTGTCGAACGGGATGATCACCTGCGGTCGCGAGTGCTCGAACCGGTCGAAGAACAGGCCGCGCCGCGGTCGTGGCGACCACGCCATCACCTGCTCAGGTCCGAGCGACAGCAGCTCCTTGCCCTGGACGTCGAACGCCACCCAGGCGCCGATGTCGTCGTACACACCGGGCGGAAGACTCGACTTCAGCCGCTGCACACCGCGCCACCAGCCCAGCACGTGCGTGCGGTGCTCCGGACCGTGCTTCAGCACCGCCCGCAGGCTGTCCACACCGGACGACCGCGTCGCCGGGTCCTTCTGCTCCAGCAGCGTGAGCGCCGCGTCGACGCCGTACAGCACCAGGTAGTGCGGTTTCAACGGCGCCTCGGCCTGGCCCGTGCCGATCGACTGCAGCCGGGCCGCCGTCTGGTCCAGCACCTCGCGGATGCGGTCGATCTGGACCACGTCCGCGTCGTGCCCGTCGTGGCTCAGGCGCTTCATCAGGTGGAGCGCGGAGGGCATCGCCTCCTCGACCAGGCAGGCCAGCGTGAACACCGCCTCGTGCGGGTGGTGCTGGCGGCCCAGCGACGCGGCCGCTCCACCGAGCACCGCGGCCGCGTCCTGGACCACGGAGCCGATCACCGCGATGTTGCGTCCCGGCGTGCGGGCGAAGCGCACCTTCGCCGCGCTGCCCGCGACGTCGATGACCTGTCCGAGGAGCACCGTGGGCGATGCGTCGCCCGGTCGCAGGTCGAGGAAGTCCGGTGTCGCGTCCAGCAGCGGGACCTTGCTGCCGTCGAACAGGCCGGGTGCCTGGCCGGGTTCGCGCCGCCACAGCTCGGACTGCAGGAAGTCCATGGTGCCCTTGGACGTCGAGTCCGGGATGCGCGCGATCTCGTTGCCCGGCTTCACACCCGACTCGTGGTTGATCACCGCGTGCCAGCGCGGCAGCTCCACGGCGGCGTCGTTCTGCGGCTCGGCCAGCACCCGGCGGGCCTTCGGCAGCGCGATGCGGACCGTGAACTGCTCGAAGATCGCCGACTTGCCCCAGAACCCCTCGATGCCCGAGACGTCCTGCGACGACAGCACCAGGTGGATGCCCTGCGACCGGCCGCGCCGCGCCACGTCCTCCAGCAGCTGCGTGGCCGCCGCCGTGACCTGGTCGCGTTCGCCGAACAGGTACTGGAACTCGTCGATCACCGCGACGATCCGCGGCCACCGGCCACCGGGGTCCTCGACCCGCAGGTGTTCGAGCTTCGTCACCTCGTGCTGCTTGGCCGCGTCCGCGCGCCTGCGCATCTCGTCGGACAGGAACTTCAGCAGCGCCACGCCGAACTCGCGGTCGGTGTTGACGTTCACGCCGACCAGGCGCGCGTGCGGCAGCCACGACGGGTCCTTGCGGCCCGGCGCGAACTGCGCGAACGACACGCCCTCCTTGAAGTCCAGCAGGTACAGCTCGAGCTCGTCGGGCGAGTAGCGCGCGCACAGCGAACCGAGCATCGCGTAGAGGAAGTTCGTCTTGCCGGAGCCGGAGGGCCCGCCGATCAACGCGTGCGGCGAGGTGTCGCCGAGCTGCACGCAGACCTGCTGGCCGTCGTCGAATCCCACGGGCGCAACGACTCCGGCCGCCGAGTTCTCCGTCCACGGGCGTTCCGGCAGCAGGTCGCCGAACTTGCCCATCCGCGAACGGCGTTCCTCGCGCTTGTCCGCGATGGCGGCACACGCGCGCGGCACCAGCGTCCGCGGCAGCGCGGGGTCCAGCGTCACGGTCACGTGCTTGCCGGTCATCGTGCAGGTCGCGGTTCCGTCGCCGCGCAACGACACCGTCTCCACCGGCGAGTTGACCGTGATCGGGATGTCCACGATGAACAGCTGCACGCCGCACGCCAAACCGTTGCGCGCCACGCGTTGCAGCTGCTGCTGGTGCTCTTCGCGCAACGCCTTGCGGTTGCCGAACAGCACGGCGATCCGCCACGGCTCGGTGCGCCGGCCCTCACCGCTGACCGACCGCACGGTGAGGTGCCCGTCGACCAGGACCTTGGTGTGCACCTGGCGGATGTGCTCGGACAGCTCGTCGAGCAGTTCGTGCAGGCGCGCAGGGTCGTGCACCGTCAGCAGACCGGCGCGGGTCAGCGGGTACAGCCCCGGCAACGACCCGGTCAGCTGCCCGACGTCCCACACGTGCACGTGCACCAGACCCGGCTGGAAGTGAGAGAGGACCCGCAGCAACAGGTTCTCCACCAGCGTGTCCGCGAGCTGGCGGCTGTCCGGTGTGGACGCCACGTGCAGGTGCGACTGGTCCAGCAGCGGCACGGCGACCGGGAACGGCTGGGCCTCCGGCGCGGAGGTGACCACGCCGGTGCCGATCCGCCACAGCTCCGGTACGCCCTCGCTGCCGTCGTGCGCGCCCGGCGTGCCGAGCCACGACTCGTGCGGCCACGACGCCGGTCCGGCGGCGACCGAGCTCACCAGCGCGGTCAGCTGGTCGGGCCCGGTCGCGGACCACTCGTGGTAGGACTGCTGCCAGTCGTGCCTGATCTGGTCGAGCCGCTCGGCGAACTCCGGCATGGACAGCGGGGCCTGGCGCGGGTGCCCGGTCCGCTTCTCGTCCACGGTGAGGAACGCGGTCACGTCGGCGAGCGCCGCGTCCCGCAACGCCCGGTCGATGCCCACGCCGCGCACGGTGAACTCGACGATGTCCTTCGCGTGCTCCGTGGCGAGGGCGCGGTGCTCCCGTGCCACGGAGCCCAGCGCGGCCGCTACGGCGCGCTGGAAGTCCGCGAAGGCCTCCTCGATCCGGCGCCGCCGGTCGTCCCGCCTGCTCATCACAGCTCCACGGTGAGTCGTTGGATGCGCTCGAGGGTTCCCACCATCAGCTCCAGCTGTTCGGGGAATCTTTCCTTCGCGCGCACGAACTCCGCTGGAAGCAGCGACTCGTGGTGGTTCTCGCTCGACTCGGCGAGGATGGCGACCGCCTCGTCGAGACCGTCCTGGGCGCTGCGCACACTGCGGTACGCCTCGCGCAGGATCTCGCTCGCCTGCTCGAGCGCGGCGCGGACCTCGCCGATCGATGCCATCAAAGCCTGCTGTTGATGCCCTCGGCCCCGGAGATGCCGGCGCCGAGGTAGTTCTGCAGCTCGCTCACACCGGAGACGACCTGCTGGAACTGCGCGTTCGTCGTTTCGACGTCCGCCTGCACGGAGCCCTGGGTGACCGATGTCAGCAGCTGCTGCGCGTCCTCGGCGAGATCGGCCGCCTGTTGGAGGGCCGACTGGCTTTGGCTCGCCTTGTCGATCGCCTGGGCAATTGCGGCACGGACCTCTTCGATGCTGGCCATGTCGACTCCCGAACCCTCCCGGAACAGGGTGGTCGCACGGCCACCCCAGTAGAGATTGTGCCCAGATTTTCACAGTTCATAACGAAGATCGGCTAACCGGGTGGATGCCTGAATGCACTCGAACGGGCCTTGCTTTAATGATCAGTTAGCCGCGTCACAGAACCCTTGCCCCGAACGTGAAGTGACGCTCTCGCACGCCTCACGGCCCGTGGTCGCCGCACCCCGCCGGCCGGGTGACTCACGACTTTCTTCCAGGTGACCTGTCACGCGGAGTGCCTGCCCCGAACGGGTCATCGCCGGCCCACGCCTCGACCAGCACGCGCTCTGCCCCCGGCACCAGCCCGTTGATCAGCTCGGGCTCGTCGAGCACCGTCCACGCCGTCGGCGGCTCGCACGCCACCCGCGGTGTCGGGAACCCGTCGCCCAGCCCGCGCACGAACGTCCGCACCGCTCGCGCGAGCGCCGCGGACACGTTGTGCGTGGTCTTCTCGGCGCTGGGCTCGGTGATGACCACGGCCCAGCAGTTCGGTTCCTCGTCCGAGCAGTCCCTGGCGTCCAGGACCCGCGCGCCGGTACGGCTGCTGAGCGCGTCGCACGCTGCCCGCGCCTGGTGCTCGTCCGCCGCCTCGACCACCACGGTGATCAGCAGCACGAGGTCGTCATCGCTCATCTCGGGCGTGATTGTCCCTCAGCGCGGACGGAGTCCCGGTACCGGGCCGCTTGCGCCGTACGGATGATTGTGGCCCCCTGCGCGCGCATCGTTAGCGTGGAAGACCCACTTCATAGGCCGATGGGGTGAGAACTTCCGCCGGGACGAACGGCGGCGGGCTCACCGTGCCGGAGCACGACGAGCCCGTCGCCGGTTCCTCAGACCGCGTAGAACGCGCTGATCGTGATGTGGCCGCCCGAGCACACCGGTCCGAACGTCCACGGCACGCTCAGCGGCGCCGTCTCGTTCGGCGGGATGGCCGCGACCTTCGACGGCTCCGGCTGGCACGCGCCCTGCACCGGCTCGGAGCCGGCGGGCACGACACCCCAGTGCAGGTTCGCGGCGGCCTTGGCGCCCGGCGCGAGGTTCAGCGGCTTGGGGCCGGGATCGGCCATGCGCTCCAGCTTCGTCGGCACCGCTCCGGCGCCGTTCTCCAGCTGGAAGCCGCTGTAGCCGTTCAGCGTGCACGGCTGGGAGCCGGTGTTCGTGACGACGAACTTGCCGTACCGGTTGCCCGCGCCCGCGTCGGTGGGTTCCACCGCGCCCTTGAGCACGGTGGCGTTGCAGCGGTTCGAGACCTCGCCGCCCGCGTTGCCGACTGCCGTGGACGGTGTGGCCGATGAGTTCGAAGAGCTCGAAGAGCTCGACGTGGACGGAGCCGCGGTCGGCAGCGTGCCCGATCCGACCTCCGCGCTTCTGTCGCCGCAGGCCGTCACGGAAGCGAGCACCAGCAGGCTGCAAGCGATCAACCGTCGGGTCATGGGTGCACCTCCTACCAGTGAGGATGTGCCCATTCACCAACTAGCTCACACAACCTGCCGGAAATTCACCGGATCTGGTGGACGTCCCACCCGTCGGGCAGCTCGGCGAGCCCCTCCACGGCGGCGGTCCACAGGTACGTCCAGGCGATCCGGCCGTCGGGCAGCACGACCCGCACCCGCCGGTAGTCCGCGCCCTCGTACTCGTCGAGCTGCGGCAGCGCCACCTCGGGCGACCGCAGCCGCAGCACGAAGCCGGGCACGCCCAGGCCGGCGCCGGGCCGCAGGGCCGGGTAGCCCAGGCCGGTGTCGAGCAACCTGCCGGGCAGGTGGGTCTCCTCGGAGTCCACGACGTGCGGCTCCATCAGGTGCCAAGCGCTTGCGCCCGGCTGGAGCGTGCCGTAGGCGAAGAGCAGCTCCGGCCAGTCGTCCGCCGACGGGTCGCCCTGCACCTCGGTCACGTCCAAGCCGTCAGTCGGCGCAGGACGGCCGCCGAGGTGGAGGGCGTGCCGCTGCGAGAGGTTCGAGCACGGCACCATGCGCCCGTTGACGAGGATCGGCATGCGCTTCTTCGAACCGGCCGTGTAGGCCAGAACGCTGTCGACGACACCGCCGTTGTAAAGCACCACACGGCCCGTGTGCAGGCGTACAAGGCGATAACGCAGACCGCGGCCCTCGCAGCGGTCGAGCACGCGCAGCTGCTCGGGCGTGGCGAACCAGACCGAGTGCTCCTCGACGACGCCGGGAGCCGCTGCCAGGGTGGCCGGGCGCTGGCCATCGCGCGCACGCGTGCCATCGGCCCACACCGCGGAGATGCCCTCGCAACGCGCGCGCAGCACGACCGCGGGGCCTTCGAGACCCAGTTCCTCGCGGAGCCAGGTGACCTTGCTGGGGTTCGCGTTGGAGCCGTAGCCGAGCACCGGCATCCGGGCCGCGAGGGGCGGTTCACCTCGGCTGATGAGCCATTGGTCCAGATCGATGTCATCCGGCTCGACCCGCCATCCCGACTCCATCGTGAGGTCCGGTCGCACTGGCCAGCCCGTTTCGTCGACGTGGACGAAACAGTGGTCTGGACGAGTGCCCGGATAGGGCTCCGCCGGATGGCTTTCGTCGGTGAACGGTTGGGCCATTGGTCCATTGTGCCAAGGATTCGCTCGGTTTGCCGCCCCCAGATCGTGACCTATCCGATCTCTGCTGCCGACCGAGGCGGGTTAAGTGAGAACGTTCACTGCGCAAACGGGTGACTGACCCGATGTCTGCGGCGAGATGTTCCGGTGAAGCTCAGGAGGCGTCATAGCTTTCCTGCGCTTCGGCCACCTCGGCGCTGTTCGCGGAGATCCACGAGGCGAGCGCCACGAGGTGGACGGCCGCGCCCTTGCCGAGCGGCGTGAGGGTGTACTCGACGTGCGGCGGGATCACCGGGTGGACCTCGCGGTGCACGAACCCGTCGCGCTCCAGCGTCCGCAGCGTCTGGGTGAGCATCTTCTCGCTCACGACCTCCAACTCGCGGCGCAGGTCGCTGAAGCGCCAGGACGCCCCGTCGAACAGCGCCTGCAGCACGAGCACGCCCCACTTGCTTGTGACGTGCTCCATGACCGCTCGCTCGGGACAGATCGTGACCTGCATGCTCACCTCCGGGTAAGTACCCCACTCAGAAGTAGGTACTTTCCGCAGGTTAGCGCTAACCATAACGTCGACGCCATGACGATCCTCATCACCGGCGCGACCGGTCAGCTCGGCGGCGGCGTCGTCCGCCACCTCCTCGCCCGCACCGACGAGCAGCTCGTCGTGTCCGTGCGCGACCCGAAGAAGTTCGACGTCCCCGGCGTCGAGGTCCGCCAGGGCGACTTCGACCGCCCCGAGACCCTCGACTTCCGCGGCGCCGACCGGCTGCTCATCGTCTCGGCCGACGCGCACGACTCCGACGTCCGCATCCAGCAGCACGCCAACGCCGTCGCCAAGGCCGTCGAGCACGGCGTGGGCCACGTCTTCTACACGAGCATCACCGACGCCGACACCTCCACCGTGGGCGCGGCCGTCGTGCACAAGGCCACCGAGGAGATCATCCGTGACTCCGGCCTGACCTGGACGTTCCTGCGCAACGGCATGTACCACGAGAACTACCTCGGCCCGCTGTCCGCCGAGACCGTCGCCGTCTCCACCGGCGACGGCCGCATCGCCAGCGCCGTCCGCGACGACTACGCCCTGGGCGCCGCCGTCGCGCTGAGCACCGGGGGCCACGAGAACCAGACCTACGAGCTCACCGGCTCCACCACCTGGTCGTTCCCCGAGCTCGCCGGCGACCGGTTCCGCGACGTCAGCGACGAGGACCTGATCGCGGCCGGCGTGCCCGCGTTCGCCGTCGACTTCTTCAC
Organism: Lentzea sp. NPDC037011; assembly: GCF_055607425.1. Classification (NCBI taxonomy): domain Bacteria; kingdom Bacillati; phylum Actinomycetota; class Actinomycetes; order Pseudonocardiales; family Pseudonocardiaceae; genus Lentzea; species Lentzea sp. NPDC037011. The sequence goes on from NZ_JBVJRT010000005.1 coordinate 293,501, forward strand.
CGCCATCCGCAACGGCGTGTTCGCGCAGGTCCGCCCGGACCTGGAAAAGCTGATCGGCCGCCCCACCACCCCGATCGCGGTCTAGGGACGGCGCAGGAACGCGCGCCAGGCCGGGGTGCTGAAGACCAGCACCTCACCGGTCGGGTTCTTCGAGTCGCGGACGAGCGCGTCGTGGCCGAGGGACACCTCGACGCAGGCGCTGTCCTCGCTGCCGCCGCTGTGGCTGCTCTTACGCCATTCGCGGTCCTCGCTCATCGACACCCTCTCGCGGCAGGCTGATGTACTCCATCAGCTTCTGCCGCGATTGTTCCTCATCCAGGGCGACCTGCTTCAAGCGATCGAAGGTCAACCTGATCCGCGCGATGGCTCCGGGTTCCTGGACGAACACCTTCGCGAGGTCCGAGTCGTTGAACGCGACCGGCAACGCCTTCTCGAACTGCCGCCGCAGAACCGCCTGGCGATGACCCCGGATCTGCACGAGGGCCGGGATTCGCTCCTCCACGACGAGTCCGGAGTGCCGGTAGAGACCATCCGCGTACCTGTCGGTCTGCAGGAGACCGGTGATGGTCAGCACGTCGTAGGCGGTGATCGTCGTCGCGCTCGCCTCAGCCATGGCGACCGTGCGCAGGTTCTCCGGCACCAGCACGATGTAGTCGTCGAACGCGCGTCGGTAACGCTGCTTGAAGTCCTCGAAGAACGGCAGGTCCTTGCCGCACATCATCAGGAACTGGATGAGGTCGACCTCGCTGGGTCGCACCTTGCCGTTCTCGATGTTGGACACCTTGCTCGGGTCCCAGCCGAGTCGGACGGCGAGGGCGCGACCGGTGAGGTTCGTGGTGGACTCGCGCAGCTTCTTCAGCTCGTCGCCGAGGTCCCGGCTGTACGCGGTGGACGGGGTGGTGGGCGCCATGACCATGGACGCTATGACTAGGACTTGTTCCACGGTACGGACTCATCCGGGTGAAAACGGTCTACGTGAACTCGGGGTGCGCCTCCGGGTGCGAGTCCCACCACTTGCGGTACTCCGGGTTGCGGTCCAGCACCGAGCGGTAGGCGTCGGCGGCGCACGCGAACACCTCGTGCGCCCGTCCCGCCACCGGTGAGTCCCGGCGGGTCGCCACGAAGATGTCGACCATCAGCGGCACGCCGCGCAGCCGCCGGATGACGATGCCGTCGCCGGTGCGCGACGGGGCCGCCGCGAACGAGACGGCGCCGCTGGCGACCAAGCCCCGGGCCATGCCCGCGTCACCGGTGTGGTGCGTCAGCCGGGGCACGAACCCGGCGTCCGCGCAGGCCTGGAACATCTGCATCCGGTTGCCCTGCTGCTGGGCCGGCGGGGTGACCCAGTCGCGGTCGGCGAGCTGGGCGAGGTCGATCTCGTCCTGCTGTGCCAGCGGGTCGTGCTCGGAGACCGCGACGAACGCCGGTTCGGCCACGAGCCTGCGCAGCTCGATGCCCGCCAGGTCGCGGGAGGGCATGCCGTCGAAGAACTCGAACAGCGCCACGTGGATCTGGCCCGCCTCCAGCATGTCCACGACCTCCGCCGACGAGATGCGGGCCTCGGCGCGCACGTCGGCGTTGAGCTGGCGCAGGTTCTCCACGAGCTTCGCGAAGTACAGGAACGAGACGCTGCCGAAGAACAGCGGACCCCGGCGGTCGGCCTCCCTGGTGGTGCTCATCAGCTGCGCCATCTCGTCGAGCACCAGCCTGGCCGTGCCCAGCACGCGCCGGCCCAGGTCGGTGGGCACGCAGCCGTTGCGGGTGCGGTCGAACAGCTGACCTCCCACGAGCCGTTCGACGGTCCGCAGCTGGGCGGACAGCGCGGGCTGGGTCAGACCCAGCCGCGTGGCCGCCCTGGTGACGCTGCCCTCCTCGGCGATCGTGCGGACCGCTCGGAGGTGGCGGAGCTCCAACTCGGGCATAAAGACCTTGTATCCCGGTTCTGTATGAGCCGCCACCCTTCTAACGGGTCATAGTGGTTGCGCGATCTTCCGGCCCGGTGCTTGCGGCAGCACCGGGTCCGGCGCGGGAGGGTGCGCACCCCTTCGGTTCGACGCTGCTGCCGGGCACCCTGCAAGGCGCGGCAGCAGCGTCGGGCCCTCGCGGTCCCTTGCAGGGGAGCGCACAGCCGGTCCCTGGAACCGGGACCGGCTGTGACGGCTCGTGGTGTCAGGAAGAGGGGATGACGACGGCAGCGCCGGTCACCGACACCCGGCGGTCGGCGCGCGTGGCGTCGACCTCCAGCCGGGACGGGCGGCCCATGTCCTCGCCCTGGCTGATGACGAACCGCTGCGGCCCTTCGAGGTCGCGCAGGTAGCCGCCGAACGCCGCGGCGGCCGCGCCCGTGGCCGCGTCCTCCACGACACCGCCCACCGGGAACGGGTCGCGCGCGTGGACCAGCTCCGGCGACTCGCGCCAGAACAGGTGCACGGTCGTGAGGTCGTGGTCGAGCATCAGGTCGCGCAACGCGTCGAAGTCGTAGTCGAGGTCCGCCAGCTGCTCGCGGCTGCGCACCGGGACCAGCAGGTGCCGCGCACCGCCGAAGCCGACGTGCACCGGACCGTCGCCGACCTCGCGGTACCGCAACGCCTTCAACGCCCGTGCGACGAGCTCGGGGTCCGCCTCCTCGGTGCTGGTCGGCACGCTCGTGAGCGTCGCCGTGCCGTTCGCCGTCTCGACGGTCACGTCGCCGGCGAGCGTGTGGAACGTCAGCGGCCCGTCCCCGATCCGCTCGGCCAGCGCGACGGACGTGGCGATGGTGGCGTGCCCGCAGAACGGCACCTCGGCCCGCGGGCTGAAGTACCGGACGACGAACTCGCGGTCCTCCGCGCCCGGGAACAGGAACGCGGTCTCCGAGTAGCCCACCTTCGCTGCGACGGCGAGCATCTCGTCGTCGGTCAGTTCGGTCGCGTCGAGCACGACACCGGCCGGGTTGCCGCCCGCCGGATCGGTCGTGAACGCGCTGTACCGCAGTACCCCCGTGTCGCTCATACCCCGGTCCAACGCGTAGCCGTGCTGAAGTCTTCCGAACACGTACCGGCTGGTGAAGTAGGTCAGCCCGGCCTTCTCCAGCACCCGGCCGGAGGCGGTGTTCTCGGCCTGGTGACCGGCGACCACCCGGTCCTTGACCGCCAGCGCCTTGTCCCGCAGCAGCGCGGCGACCTCGGTGGCGACGCCGCGGCCCCAGTGCTCGGGCGCCACCCAGTAGCCGATCTCGACCTCACCCGGCGCGTCGAGCATCTGCGCCAGCCCGACGACCTCGCCGTCTTCGACGACCGCGTGCAGGCCGAAGCCGTGCTCCTCCCAGTGCCGCAACGCCTGCTCGTGCCGCTGCGCCACGTACTCCGGCGACCACGGCCGGCCGTTGCCGACGTACTCGGTCATCCGCGGGTCGGCACCCCACCGCAGCATGTGCTCGAAGTGCTCGTCCCGCCACCGCACGAGTTCCATGCCGACCATGGTGCCCCACCCGCCGGTCCGGTCAGGGCAGCTGCGGCAGCAGCCCCTCGCAGCTGCGGACGACGACCTGGGCGGCCCGGCGCTGGTCGTTCGGCGCGTGCACGTCGGCGGCCCGCGCCTGCCACCGCACCAGCGCGTCGAGCAACGCCTCGCGCTGCTCGCGCGGGTCGGCGTCGTAGTCGAAGCCCAAGCGCGCCAACGTGTTCGTGCCCTCGGCACCGACCAGCCGCATGGCCTCGGCCTGCACCTCGGCCGGCAGCCTCGTGCGCCCGGACTGCAGTGCCGCGACCAGCCGCAGCTCGCGGAAGTCGTGGGCGGAGGCCACCACGCGTTCGAGGTCGGCCATCAGCTTGCGGGCGGCCGGCCGCGGTTCCACCCGGAACAGCACGTCCAGCGCCAGCAACGCCGAGCGGGCCTTGAGGATCTCCCTGCGTTCGGTGAAGTGCACGGCGATCGAGTCGCGCAGCTCGCCCAGGCCGCTGCGCTGCACGAGCTGGCCGGTGAGCTTCACCTGCGTGTCGAAGCCCTGCCGGATGAGCGCGGTGACCAGCCGGACCCCGAAGATGCCGAACCGGCCCAGCAACGCCTGGCGCACAGCGGGTTCCATCGGCACCGGGAACACCTCGCCGACGAACCGGTCCGCCGACAGCAGGTGGTCCTCCAGCTCCTCGCGGCCCAGCGCCGACAACGCCCGCAGCGCCGCGAACTCGTCCTCCCGCAACGTCCTGCCCGCCACCGCGAGCAGCCCGGCGACCGAGACCACGTTCTGGCACAACGGTTGCACCGCGACGTCCCTGCGGTAGCGGCGGGCGATCTGCTTGGCCGACGACAGCGCGTCGATCCGCCCCGCGCCGATCTCGTCGGCCCGCGCGAGCACCGCGACCGTGTGCACGGCGGCGGTGCGGGCGATCGGGTGGTCGTTGGCGGCCTGGAGGAACTTCAGGTCGTCGTCCTGCACGTGCCGCATCAGGTACAGCAACGCGTCGGCGTCGCCGAGCACCTGCTCCGGGGCCGCCGACGCCGGCGTGTCGATCAGCACCACGTCCCGCAGCGACCGCGAGGGCCACTCCACGACGACCCGGTCCGGCCGGTCGAACTGGCCGACCTCCACGTGCCGGCGGTGGTTGCGCCCGGTCACCGCGACCTCGTGCGGACGGCCGGGCCCGGCGAACACGTGCGCCCGCGCCTGCGCCCCGCCGCGGTACCAGACGAACGAGTCCAGCGGCGCGAACTCGTCGCCGACCAGCGCGTTGACGACGGTGGACTTGCCGATCCCCGGCCGGCCGGCCACCGCGATCCGCACCGGTTCGGTGTAGCGCTCGACCTGCGAGCGCAGCCAGCCGGTGGCGCGCGGGCTGTCGCGGTAGACGGCGGAGGCCTCCTGCAGCATCGACCAGACGACGCGGTCCAGGGTCACGCCGACAGCTCCATGACCGGTCCGCCCAGCGCCTGGACCCGCTTGTAGAGGCTGACGAGCTTGTCGAGCTCCTTGCGGCCCTCGCGCAACCGCCGCTCCCGTTCGGTCTGGTCGTCCTGGATGGCGCGCTTGGCGCTGCGGGCCGACTCCAGCAACGTCTCCTGGAGCTCCTCGGCCAGGGTGCTGAAGTGGGTGCGCAGCGCACGCTGGATGTGCCGGCCGGAGTCGCGGACGTCCTTGGAGAACTTGACGAAGAAGTCGTCGACGTGGCGCTGCGCCGCGGCCTTCGCGGCGGCCTGGCGGCGCTTGAGCCGGGCGTCGCTCTCGTCGAGGATCGACTTGCCGCCGAACAGCGCACCGGCGCCGAGCGAGACCACGTTGATCAGCGGCATCCCGGCCAGCGAGGTGACCAGACCGAACATCAGCAGGCCGCCGTAGGAGCCGCGCAGACCGGTGAAGAGCTTCTGCGACACCGAGAACGGCTCGATCTTCGGCTTCTCCAGCCGGCTGACCGGCTCCAGCAGGTCGTCGGGCAGCACCGAACCGGGGAGCAGGTCCTCGCGGTAGACGGGGAAGTTCTTCGCGACCTTCGCGGCCACCCACTCCGCGCGTTCCATCAGCCAGGCGAAGTTCGTGGTGGCGGCCTCGTTGAGGTTGTCCTCCAGCCACTGCTCGAACTTGTCCCAGCCGATCGCGGGGTCGGCCTCGTCGTAGGTCTTGTCGACCTCGCGCAGGATTCGGCGGGTGCGGTCGCGCAGGTCGTACTCGACGTCGGAGATCAGGTCGGCCATCTCGTCGTTGAGCACGTTCTGCCAGCGCGCCGACCGGCGGCGCAGCTCGTCGACCCGGCGCTGCGCCTCCTGCAGCGTCGCGACCGTGTCCGCGGTGCGCGCCGAGTCGTGCGCCGTCAGCTCTTCGCGCAGCGGCGTGACCAGCTGCGTCAGCGCGGAGGACGCGACCACGGCGACGGCGCGGCGGGCCAGCAGGTCGGCGGAGGCGACGATGTCGCGCTGCACGCACGCCAGCAGGTCGGGGAAGCCGGACTCGGCGTTCAACCCCTGGTCACCGGTCTTCGCCGCGCGCAGCCGCAGCGCGGAGGACACCGGGATGAGCTTCGCCGGGACGCCGGCGCGTTGTAGCAGCGCCCTGTTGCGCTCCACGACGGCCCGCCAGCTCGGCACCAGGTCGATCTTCGTGACGACCACCGTGACGTTCGGGCAGGCCTGCATGACCTTCTTGAGCAGCGTCATCTCGGCGCCGGTCAGCTCGCCGGTCGCGTCGGACACCATCAGCACCGCGTCGGCCTGCACCAGCGTCGCGAACGTGCTGGCGGTGTGCGCTGATCGGGTGTCACCCACCCCGGGGGTGTCGATGAGGACGAGGCCGTTGTCGAGCAGCGCCCGCGGGATGCCGACCTCGGCCCGCACGACCTCGCGCGCCTGCGGCGTCGACACCTGCTTGGTGACCTGCTCGATCGGCACGGCGATGCGCTCGGTCGGCGCGTGGAAGATCGAGCCGCCGGCGGAGGCGTTGCGGACCAGCGCGGCCGAGGGCGTCTCGGCGTGCTGCACGTAGGTCGGCACGGTGGTCGTGATGTCGTCGCCCACCGCGCAGACGGGGGCGTTGATCAGCGCGTTGACGAGCTGGCTCTTGCCCTGCTTGGACTCGCCGACGACCAGGACGCGCAGCCTGGGGTCCAGCTGCTGGGCCCGCTTCTCTCGCAGCCGGGCCTCCAGGTCGGGCCGCCGGTGCGTGACGCAGGCGCCGATCGTCTCGTCCAGCACGTCGAGCCAAGGCGGTGCCATCACGTGACGCATAGTGCCGTGTTCACCCCCCTGGGTGAAAGCCTGGAGTGCACAACCGGGTGCCGACCGGCGCGATGCGGCCGGTCGGCGCAGCCGGGTGACGTTGCTCACCGGCCGCCCGCCGGGACCGGAGAAGCAGAACCGGCCCTGTCCGCGGGGGACAGGGCCGGTTCCTCGTGCGGGAGGGGGAGAAGATCAGCCGAGCAGGCCGTCGAGGCCGAGGTCGCCGACGACCGGCACGCCGTGGGTGACCTGGCCGACGGTGTCGGTGACGCCGCCGAGCACGTTGCCGACGCCCGCGGTGTCACCGGCCAGGCCGGTCGCGCTGTGCGCGACACCGGTGGCGGTGCCGACGACGCTGCCCGCGACGCCCTGCGCGGAGACGACGGTCTCGGTCGAGTGGACGTTCAGCGCGCCGTGCGACAGGTCGTCGAGGCCGGACACGCCGAGCACGTTGCCGAGGCCCGCGTCGCCGCCGCCGACGGTGCCGAGCAGGCCGTCGGCCAGGCCGGTCACGCCGCCCAGGTGGCCCACCACCGAGTCGGTGCCGGGGACGACCGAGGAGACGGTGTCCAGCGCGGCCGAGTCGATCGTCGAGACGCCGGTGTCGGCCACGTCGAGGACGGAGCCGGTGAGCGGGGAGGTGGTCTGGTCGAGCACGCTCGCCACGTCGCCGACGGCGGAGAAGTCGCCGTCCAGGCCGATGTTGGTCGAGGTGTACTCACCGAGCGTCCGGTTGGCGGCGATGATGTTGAGACCGTTGCCGTCCGCGGCCAGCACGCCGGCCGACGAGGTGTGGATGTCGCTGAGGGACAGGCCCGACGAGGTCAGCTGAGACGCGACGGCCTGCAGCTGGCTGATGGCGCCGAGCGGACCGTCCGCGAGCAGCTCGTCGGCCGGCAGGTCCAGGTCCACACCGTCCACGGCGGGCAGGCCGTCGACGTCCGGGACCAGGTCGAGGACCAGCGGGATGACCTCCTGGACGTCCACGGCGGTGATGTCGGCCAGGCCGGCCTGCTCCAGGCAACCCTGGGCGTCCGCCGCGAACGCGGCCTTCAGCGCCGGGTCGCTGAGCAGGTTGAGCACGAAGTCGTGGAGCGTGCCGGGCGACGACATCATCGAAGGATCTCCTGGTGGAAGCACGGGTCGGGGTCTGGCGGCTGGCTGTCGCAGAACGTAGGAGAACCGGCCCGTCTCGAACATCGGGGATAACTCCCAGTGAATCCCCGTTCCCCGATGGGGTGACGCTCGTTGACCCCCTAAGGGGTTAGGGGCATCGCTTGAGCGTGCTTCCTTCACCCGTGTAGGTACTGGTCGCTGCTGCGAACAGGTGAGGAAGAGACGTGTCGTACGTACTCGGAGTCGATGTGGGCACCACCCGCACCACGGCTGCCGCGTGCCGTCTCGAGGGCGGCCGGGACGCCGAGATCGCCCTGGTCGTGCCCTCGTTGCTGCAGCTCACGGACGCCGGGACGTTCTCGGTCGGCGACGTCGACCCCGGCGGCTGGCTCGCCTCCGGGTTCGCCCGCCGGATCGGTGACGCGGTGCCGTTCTCGCTGGGTCCCGAGGTGGTCCCGGCCGAGGAGCTGACCGCGTTGCTCGTCCTGTGGGTCGTCGGCGAGGTCGTCGCCCGACAGGGTGAACAGCCCCGGCACGTGGCCGTGACTCACCCGGCCGGGTGGGGCCCCTATCGCCGGGGGCTGCTGCACGCCGCCCTGCGGCAGGTCGGGCTGCCCGAGGTGACGCTCGTGCCGGAGCCGCTGGCGGCCGCGGAGAACCACGCCGTGCTCGCCCGCGTCCTGCCCGGCTCGACCCTGGCGGTCTTCTCGCTCGGCAGCCACGCGTTCTCCGCCTCGGTCGTGCGGCGCACCCCGGGCAGGACGTTCGAGCTGCTCAACCACGTCGACGCCGTCGACCACCCGGCCGGCGCCGACTTCGACGACGTGCTGGCGGCGCTGGTGCGCGGCCGGCTCGGCAAGGACGCGTTCGTGTCAGCCGCGGAGTGCGAGGCGGCGAAGCGGGCGTTCGGGCCCGCGGTCGTGGTGGCCGGCGCCGAGGTGACCCGCGACGAGTTCGCCGAGGAGCTGCGGCCCGCGGTGGACCAGCTGGTCAGCACGTTCGTGCGCGCGGTCGGCGCGGACCGGCCGGAAGCGGTGCTCATGGTCGGTGGGGCGGTGCGGACACCGGTGATCGGTGACGCGCTGTCCGCGACGGTCGACTGCCGGGTCCTCGCCGAGGCCGCCCCCGAGCACTCGGTCGCGAAGGGTGCCGCCGTCGCCGCGCGGCTCGTGGTCGTCGGCCCCGAGGCCGAGCCGGAGCCGAGCGACACGTCCGTGCTCGTGCACACCCGCGAGGCGTCCCTGCGGTTCCCGGTCGGCGAGGTCCAGAAGCCCGACGACGAGGAGTTCACCGCACCGCCGCCGCGCCCGCCCGTGGACGTCCCGCCGCTGGAGCTGCCGCCGCCGCGGTCCAAGCGCGTGACGCGGGTGCTGAAGCCGACCGGTCGCCGGTCCGGCTCCCGTTCCGACTGACTTCCCCCACAGAAGAGGATGGCCGTTGAGCGTGACCACGCGAGCCCGACTGGTGCTGGACGACTCCACCAGGGGTGTCCTCGACCGGATCAACGACGCCGCGCCGGGCACAAGCCTGCGCGTGGTCGTCGCGGCGCCCGGAGGTCACGGCAAGACAGCGTTCCTCGGTGAGATCGGCAACCCCGCGGTCCGCGTGGTCGACGACGCCCACCTGCTGGACGACGCCGCGTTGCGCGCGCTGGCCGCGGAACCGCTGCTGGTGCTGGCTTACCGGCCGTGGCCGCGCCGTGCCGTGCTGGCCGAGCTGACCCGTGGCGCGGTCGTGGTGCCGTTGGCGCCGTTCTCGAAGGACCAGGTCCGCGAGCTCCTGCACGCCCCGCGGCCGGTGGTCGACTTCGTCCACGCCCAGACCGGCGGCGTGCCCGCGTACGTCGAACGGCTCGGTGCCGCCTCCGAGGTCACCGCCGAGGTGCTGTCGGCGTTCCGCGGCGACCTCGACTGGCTCGACCCGGACCTGCAGAAGTTCCTGCTGGCCGCGGAAGCCGGTGCCGCCCAGCGCCTCGACCTGCTGTCGGCGTTGCTGGACAAGGACTTCGACGAGGTCAGCGACATCATCGAGGCCGCACGCGCCACCGGCCTGCTCGCCGAGGACGGCACCCTGCTGCCGCTGGCGCAGCGCGCGGTCGGCGCCCTGACCCGCACCGAACGCCGCATCGCCGTCCGCCAGCGCCTCGCCCAGCTGCAGCTCGACCGCGGCGGCCCGGTCCTCGACCTGGTCCGCCCGCTGGTCGACACCGGCATCGGCGGCCCGGTCTTCGCCGCGGCCGCCCGCGAGGCCCTGTCCTCCGACCCGGCACTGGCCGCGCGCCTGTTCAAGGCCTCGACCGGCGGCGGTGTCGTCCCCTCCGACACGGCCGCCCAGTGGGCCACCGCCTCCGCGATGGCGGGCGACCTCGACTCCGCCCTGCGCCTGGCCGACCAGGTGATCAGCGCCCCCGACTCCCCGCACCGCCGCACCGCGGCCGAGGTGGCCGCCGTCGCGCTGGCCCACCGCGGCCAGCTGGCCCGCAGCACCGAGCTGTTCCGCTGGGCCGCCACCCCCTACGCCGCGGCGTTCGCCGGCATCGGCGCCCTCGGCACCGGCACCCCGTCCGACGACACCCCCGCCCAGCCCCCGACCCTCCTGGGTGGCGCCGCATCCCTGATGCTGCAAGGCGTCCGGCAGTCCGTCTCCGGCTCCGAGACCGCCGCACTGTCCACTTTGGTCCGCGCATCCTCCCTGCTCGAACCGGCGGGCGGCGCCGTCCTGCTCCCCGACAGCCCGGCGTCGCTGGCCGCGCTGGTCGCCCTGCACTGCGGCGAGCCGAACGTCGCCGAGTCCGTCCTCGACCGCGCCGTGGAGGCCGGCACCGGCGGCGTCCTGATGTCCGTGCGCCACCGGCTCCTGCAGGCCTGGCTGCACATGCTGCGCGGCAACCTCGCCGTGGCCCGCGAGACCCTGATGTCCGTCCGCGGCACGTTCGAGCCCCGCGACTGGATCTTCGCCGTGGCCCTGGAGGTGGGCGTGGCCCGCCGCAACAGCGACCTCGCCACCCTGCGCCGCACCTGGGAGCAGGCCTGCGAGGCCGTGCTCCGCCACCCCGTCGACCTGTTCTCCCTGCTGCCGCTGGGCGAGTTCGCCGCGGCCGCCGCCCGCCTGCGCGACCAGGACCGCCTCGCCCCGCACCTGTCCCAGGCCCTGGCACTGCTCCAGTCGCTCGGCACCCCGCCCCTGTGGTCCACGCAGCTGCGCTGGAGCCTGCTGCACGCCGCGATCATCGACGACGACCTCACCTCCGCCGAGGAACACGCGGCGGTGCTGGCGGCGTCCCGCGACCACAGCCGCTACTGCGCGATCATCTCCACCGCGGCCGAGAGCTGGCTCGACGTCGTGGCCGGCGAGGTCGACGCCGACCGCGTGGAAGAGGCCGCCCGCAGCCTGCACGCCGTCGGCCTGTGGTGGGACGCCGCGCGCCTGGCCGGTCAGGCGGCGATCCGCACCTCCGACCGCCAGGCGATGGTCCGCCTCCTCGACTGCGCCCGCCTGCTCCAGGGCCGCCCGGTGTCCGCCCGCCGCGCCGAGGCCGACGCCCCCGTCGTGGTCGAGGACGCCGGGAAGCTGAGCGAACGCGAGCGCGAGGTCGCAGGGCTGGTGCTGGAGGGGATGACGTACAAGCAGGTGGGGGACCGGTTGTTCATCTCGGCCAAGACCGTCGAGCACCACATGGCGCGGATGCGGCAGCGGCTGGGGAGCACGAGCCGGAGCGACCTGCTGGCACAGCTGCGGCACATCGTGGGTTCCTGAAAGCACCTCGCGCGAGGTCGTTCCTCGCCCGAAGGGGCGAACGCCGCCGTGCGGCGGGACGATGTGGTTTGCTGGCGGTAGGCTTCCGCACCGTTGCTCGTCGAGCAGGTCAGGTGGAACGATTTTGCCGAGCCAGGACGACGCGAGATCGTCACGCCCGCCGGGACGTGACGAGGTGGCGCGCGACTGGGCCCGCGAGGTCAGCCGGACCTCCTACATCCCCCTGTCCTCCGCGAAGCTGGCGGAGGAGCTGCGCGAGCTGGTGAACCTGATCGCCGAAGCGCTCGCCGGGGACGCGAAGACCGCCGCGCGGGTCGGCACGCGGCTGGTGGAGATGCACTGCGTCGGCGCGGACAGCCTGCGCAGGTCCGTCGAGGTGCTGGCCGGGTTCGTGGCGCACGAGACGGAGGACGCGCACAAGAGCGCGTTGGTCATCGGGGAGATGTCCGCCGGGTACACCGATGCGATGCAGGCGTTCGTGCTGGAGCAGCAGGAAAGCGTCAGCCAGGCGATGTTGCGCGCGACCCGGGCCGCGCAGCTCGACCTGCGGGCGAGCGAGGAGCGGTTCGAGGACATCTTCGCGCACTCGTCGACGGGGATCGCGATCGTCGGCCTCGACGGGCGGCTGGAGCGGGCCAACGAGGCGCTGTGCACGATCCTGCGGCGCGAGGAGGTCGGCGGGATGACGCTCGGCGACCTCATCGCGCCGCCCGACCTGCCGTTGGTCGAGAACGCGCTGGCCGGCCTGCGGTACGGGCGGATGCGGCGGGTCCAGGAACGGCCGCGGCTCATCGACCGCGACGGCGAGCACTTCCGGGTGCTGCTCGCGGCGACCGTGCAGAAGGACGCGGAGGACACCCCGAGGCACTACGTCGTGATGATCGACGACGACAGCCAGCTCACGTTGCTCGGCGGGCGGTTGCAGTACCAGTCGCTGCACGACGCGCTGACCGGGCTGCCGAACCGGCAGTACCTCACGACGCGGCTGGAGTCGTTGCTGCACAGCGACATGGAGCACGGCGTCACGCTCTACCACCTCGACCTCGACGCGTTCGCCGTGATCACCGACGGGCTCGGGCGTGAGATCGGCGACCGGGTGCTCAAGCTCGTCGCGGAACGGCTGAGCGCCGTCTTCGCCGGCGAGAAGGCCATGGTGGCGCGGCTGGAGGGCGACGAGTTCGCCGTGCTCGTCGAGAACGGGCCGGACACGCCGGACGTCGACAGCACCATCCGCACGATCGAGCACGAGCTGGCCGAACCCGTCTACTTCGCCGGGCACGGCGTCGCGGTGTCGGCGTCGATCGGCGTGCTGCCGCGGCTGCACCCCGGCGGCCACCCGGCCGAGGTGCTGCGGGCGTCGGACATGACGCTCAGGAGGGCCAAGCGCAGCGGGCGCCGGCAGTGGGGGCTGCACGACGCGACGCTCGACAAGCGGGAGCAGGAGGAGTTCGCGCTCGCCGCCGTCATGCCCGGCGCGTGGGAGAGCGGCGAGATCGACGTCGTGTTCACCCCGGTCATGCGGCTCGACGGCGCGGCACGGGTGTGCGTCGAGGCCGAGCTGCACTGGCGGCACCGCGACGCCGGGCTGATCCCGCACGAGAAGTGCGTGTCGATGGCCGAGCACACCGGGTTGATGCTGCCGCTGGGCGAGTGGATGTTGCGCAGGGCGGCGGAAGCGGCGTGCGGGCACGACGAGGTGCTCGCCGTGTGCCTGACCGAGGGCCTTGCGAACAGCCCGGACCTCGTGCGCGACGTGCGGCGGGTGCTCGCGGACACCGGGCTGCCCGCCGGCCGGTTGCTCCTCGGCTTCCCGGTGCGCGTGCTGGCCGCGCAGGACAGCGAGGCCGCCGACAACCTGGAACTGTTGTCGGACATGGGAATCCACATCGGCGCCCGTGACTTCGGGGGGTCGACCGCGGAGATCGAGCTCGTCCGCTCGCTCGGCGTGATGGCGGTGCGGATGACCGGCCGCAGCCGCACATCGGACGAGCTGGTGTCGCGCGTGCTCAGCGACGTCATCGGGTTCGTGCACGAGGCCGGTGGGCTGGTCGTGGTCGACCCGGTCGAGGACGCCGAGCAGCGCGACTGGTGGAGTGGTCTGGGAGCCGACGCGGGGGTCGGCCCGGTGTTCTGCCGGGAACCGGTTACGAGCTGGCCCGCCGCGGGCTGAGGTGCACGAGGACCAGCGCGAAGCCCGCGACGGTCACCATGCGCAGCGCGGCGCCGATGCCGTTCCAGTCCTTCGACTGCCACATCGCGAACCACTCGCCGCCGACCGTGATGAACCCGCCCAGGAACAGCGCCACGACCATCAGCAGGCCCGCCGACGCGAAGCTGCGCGCGCTGTCGTCGCGGTTGCGGGCGTACGCGACGGTGCCCGCGGTCAGCAGGAGCGCGGAGACCGCCTCCCACGCGATGATCGCGACGTAGACCAGCGTCACGACGGCGGAACTGGTGATGGCCCGCCACTTCAGCCCCTCGCCGAACGTGGTGTCCATCGCGAGCACGTGCTGCACGAACGCCTCGTTCGTGCCGTAGTCCGTGACGTTGCCGATCACGACGAGGACCATGTTCAACGCGATGAACCCGACGGTCACCGCGACGACCGCGCGCAAGCTGCCGACCCGAGCAAGTAAACGCATGGCGCGGACAGTAACCGATAGGGTGCGGGCGGTGAGCCGTGTTTGTGTCGTCTCCCACCGGCTGGGCGGGTTCGACGGCGTCAGCGTCGAAGCCGCGAAGTGGGCGCACGCCTTCGCGGTGCTCGGCTGGGACGTCACGCTCGCCGCCGGTCACTTCGCCTCGGGTTCCGGGGTCGTCGTCCGCGGCCTGTGGGCCGACCGGCCCGGCGGTGACCCGCCACCCGTCGACCACGCCCTGATCCGTGAGCTCTGCGCGACGCACGACCTGGTGGTGCTCGACAACGCCGGATCGCTGTGGAGCGCACCGGAAGCCTCGGTGGCGTGGGAAGAGCACGCTCTCGCGGCCCGCGTTCCGGTGGTCCTGCGCCACCACGACCCGGCGTGGCAGCGCGTCCAGCTGCGGCCGGTCGACGGTGACGTCGTGCCGCTGCACCACCCCGCGCACCTGCACGTGCTGATCAACTCGTTGACAGAGCGGGAGTTCCGCGCGCGCTGGCCCTCGGTGCACACCAGGGTGGTGCACAACAGGGTCGACGTCGCCGGCCTCGCGCACGGCGACCGCGACGGCACCCGCGCCGCCCTCGGTGCCGCACCCGGCGACTACCTCGTGGTGCACCCGGCCCGCGTCGAGGGCACGTCCAAGAACATCCCCGGTGCCGTCGACTTCGTCCGGCGCCTGTCCGCGCGCCGCCCGGACGTCCGCTACTGGCTCACCGACGACGCTCCCTGCCCTGCTGCGGACCGGCTCCCGGGTGTGCTGCGCGGGCGCGTCGCGAACCAGGCCGACCTCTACGCTGCCGCCGACCTCGTGCTGCTGCCGTCCACCTGGGAGGGGTGGGGGCTGCCCGTCTGCGAGGCCGCGGCGGCGCGGAAACCCGTTGTGGCAGGGCCCTATCCGGTGCTGGACGAGATCCGCGCGCTCGGCCTCACCGTGTTCGACCCCTCCGACCTCGACGGTCTGCTCGCCGCCACCGACGCCGTGCTCGACGCCAACCTCGCCGCAGTGCAACGACATCTGGACCTGCGCGAGCTGCCGCGCGTGCTGGCGGGGCTGGTGGAGGACGCCGTCCGGCTCAGCACGGGTCCCTGAAGTCCATCTGCGGCAGCTTCTCCTGCCACACCGCGGGGGTGAGCGCGCCGCGCGTGGCCGTGCAGATCCGGTCGACCTGGTGCGGCACGTCGAGGTCCCACAGCCGCACCACGCCGTCGGCGTTGCCGGTGGCCAGCAACCGGCCCTGCGTCGAGAACCGCACGTACGGCTCGGACGTCCAGTCGCCGGTGATCTGTTGACCGGTGAAGAACGGCTTGGCCGGGTCGCTGATGTCCCACAGCCGGAACGACTTGTCCGCACTGCTGCTCGCGAGCAGCCGGCCGTCCGCGCTGACCGAGATCGTGGTGATCACGCCCGTGTGCCCCCGCAGCTCGCTCACCAGCCGCGGGTGCTCGCGGTCGCGCACGTCGTAGAACCGGATCACCCGGTCCTGCCCCGCGGTGATCAGCGTGTCCCCGTCCGCGGTGAAGACCGCCTTGTGCACGATCTGCGGGTCCTGGATCGGCGTGCCGATCAGCCGCGCCCGCGTCGGGTCGCTCACGTCCCACAGCCGCACCGTCCGGTCGCTGCTCGCCGTGGCGACCGTGCGGCCGTCGGGGCTGAAGTCCATGCCGTTGACGTACGCGTCGTGCCCGGTCAGCGGTTCGCCCAGCGGCACGGGGTGCGCCGGGTCCGCGGCGTCCCACAGCCGCACCGAGTTGTCGTCCTGGCTGGTCAGCAGCACCGTCCCGGCCGGGTCGAACCGCGCGGCCGTGGCGAAGCGGGTCGGCAGCAGGACCGGTTCGCCCAACGGCCGCGGGCGGCTCGGGTCGGCCACGTCCCACCGGCGCACGGTCTGGTCGCCCGCCGCGGACACGAGCACCTTCCCGTCCGGCCGGAACGCCGGAGGCCCGACCGAGCGCTCGTGGCCCAGCAGCGGTGGTCCCGCCGGTTTCGGGTGGTGCTGGTCGGACAGGTCCCACAGCCGCACCGTCTTGTCCGCGGACCCGGTCGCCAGGAGCCGGCCGTCCGGGCGGAACGACGGCTCGCCGACCCGCGCGGTGTGGCCGAGCAACCACTCGCGCGGCAACGACCACAGGTTCGCGCCGCTCTCCTGCGACCCCGTGGCGAGCGTGGCGCCGTCCCCGCTGAACCCGACGGCGAACAGGGACCCGCCGCGCCCGGTGAGCGGGCGCCCGAGCGGGTTCGGCACCGCGGGGTCGCTGATGTTCCACAGGCGCGCGGTCGCGTCGGCGCCCGCGGAGGCGAGCACGGGCTCGGCGGGGCTGAACTTCACCGACCACACGGCCTCGGTGTGCCCGGCGAGCGGCAGGCCGACCGGTTCCTGCGTGGCCGGGTCCCACAGCCGCACCGTCTTGTCCTCGGAGCCGCTCGCGAGGAGCTTCCCGTCGCCGCTGAACGCCACCGAGTGGATGCCGTCGCGGTGGCCGGTCAGCGGCTTGCCGGTCCTGGTCCCGGTGGCCACGTCCCACAGCCGGATCGTGGAGTCGTCGCCGGCGGTGGCCAGCGTCCTGCCGTCCGGGCTGAACGCGAGCGAGCGCACCGCGGCGCTGTGGTCGCGCAGCGGTTCCCCGACCGGTGTGGCGTTCGCGGGACTGCTCACGTCCCACAGCCGCGCCGACCGGTCCTCGTTCGCCGCCGCGAGCAGCCTGCCGTCGGGGCTGAACTCCAGCAGGTAGGTGGGGCCGTTGCCGGTCTCGATCGTCTTGAGCGCCCGGGGCGAGCCGGGGTCCGCCACGTCCCAGAGCCGGATCGTCGCGTCCTGGCCGGTCGTCGCGAGCACCTTGCCGTCGGGGGAGAAGACCGCGGAGCTCAGCCAGTCCTCGTGCCCGCTGATGACCGCGACCTGCCGTGGGCGGCTGCGGTCCCGGACGTCCCACAGCCGCGCGGTGCGGTCGTAGCTCGCGGTCGCGAGGAGCGTGCCGTCCGGGCTGAACGTCGTCAGGTAGACCGCGCCGGTGTGCCCGAGCACCGGCACCGCGAGCGGCACCTGCTGGGTGGCGAGCACCTTCGCGGCCACCGCCTGGTCGTCCGGGCGCATCCGGTGCGCCACGAGCAGCAGCTGCGCCGACAACGACACGTCCGTCGTCGCCAGCCGGTCCGCCTCCGCCACGACCTGGCGGTACTGGGCGTCGTTGCGCTGCTGCACGCTGATCACCGCCGCACCCGCCGCGATCAGCGCGAACACCGCCACCAGCGCGACGGCACTGCGGCGCAGCCAGGTGCTCTTGCGGTGCTGGCGCTCCGACGTGCGCACGAACTCCCTGGCGAGCACGGTGACGTTCCGCTGCTGCCGCACGCCCTCCAGCCGGGCCCCGCGGTAGAGCATCGACGAGTCGCGGTCGTGCGCGGACCAGGTGGCCGCGTCCTCCTCCAGCCGCTGCCGGGTCAGGTTGCCCGCGCGGTCCTCGTCGATCCAGCCGCGCAGCCGCGGCCACGCGTGCAGCAGCGCCTCGTGCGTGATCTCCACGCTGCCGGCGTCGAGCGTGATCAGCCGGGCCCTGGCCAGCACCTCCAGCGCGCGTTCGGTCGCCGGCAGGTTCGTGCTCGCCTCCAGCAGGCCGTGGCGGCTGGAGCGGCGCCGGGTGTCCTGGGTGTCGTCGCCGACCCTGACCAGGCGCAGGAGCAGCTGCTTCGCTGCCTGCTGGCCGGGGTCGTCGAGGTCGGCCCAGGCCCGTTCGGCCGTCGTGGCGACGGCACCCTGGATGCCGCCGGCCGCCCGGTAGCCCGCGATCGTGAGCCGGCCGGCCTGCCGGCGCTGCCAGGTGACCAGCAGGGCGTGGCTGAGCAGCGGCAACGCCCCCGCGTCGTAGGCGTCTTTGCCGCGCCGGTTCTGGGCGCCCAGGTCGCGCAGCATGAGGTCGACCAGGCCCGCTTCGAGCTGCAACCCTGCGGCCTTCGCCGGGTTCGTGACCGCGTCGCGCACCTCGGCCGCCGACATCGCGCCGAGCACCATCTGGTTGCTCTGCAGCGCCTCGGCGAGCTCGGGGAAGTCGAGGCAGCGGGCGTAGAAGTCGGCCCGCACGCCCAGCACGACCGCCGTCTTCTGCGCGGCCGCGTGCAGGGCCTGCACGAACACCCGCAGCCGGTTCGCGTCGCCGCCGAGCGTGAACGCCTCCTCGAACTGGTCGACGACCACCACCCGCTCGCCGACCGCGATCTGCACCTCCTGCGCGAACTCGACCAGCGCGTCCGAGTCGGCGGCGGCTTCGAGCACCGCTATCAGTTCCGGCAGCTGGAGCGCGAGCTCCTTCAACGGATCGGTGCCGGGGGAAATCACCACCGCCTCTTTGCGTAGGCGGGGCAGCACGCCCGCTTTGATCAGGCTCGACTTACCGGCACCCGACGCGCCGACGAGCATTGTCAGACCGTTGTCGTTCATCCGGGCGAGAAGTGCGTTCGTCGCTCTTTCCCGTCCGAAGAACCAATTCGTGTCCTGCGGTCCGAATGCGCTGAGACCCATGTAAGGGCACACCGCGTTTTCGTCCTGAGGGGGTGTGTCCGCGTCACCCACCGGGCTGGCGAGCGCCTCCTCCCAGAGCGTGCGCCAGACCTCGACGTCGTAGAGCCCGTCGACCGCGGGCTGCGGCCGGCGCTTGCGCGCCTCGCCGGTGAGGACCTCCAGCACGGCGCTCAACCCGCTGAACCTCGCCGGCACGTTCCGCCCGCGCCGCCAGTCGCTGACCCGCTGCGCCGGCACGCGGACCGGTCTGCCCTGTTCGTCCGTCCGGCGGGCGCGGGTCACCGACTCCGTGACCCGCTTCAGCGGCGGGTCACCTGCCTCCGCGTACAGCAGCGCGAAGCGCTCCGCGAAGACGCCACGGGGTCCCAATCGCCCTCCACCTCGTCCGGACCGGAAAACGCACACCACCCGCCTGAGCTGCGGCGCACGCGCCGGACGGGCCCTTCCGAACCCACCCTAACGAGATGGTCTGACAACCTCGACCGCACGTCCTTTCACGAGACCGGGAGACCGTCACAGTGGTAGCGGCTAGCTGGGGAAGATCTTCCACGGCTGAGGAGCGCTGGGGGTCTCCTCAGCCGTGGCCTCGACCGAGTGAGTGGCAGGGTGCTGCCTGCTAGTCAGGCGGCCGTCCAGAGCGCGTCGGCCTCCGGCTGCTTCGGCTGGACCCGGTTGGGGTCGGGCAGGTACTGCTCGACCGGCAGCGTCACGTAGCCGATGCTCCCCGGTCGCAACGCCGTGAGCTTGCCGGCGAGGCCCGCCAGCGCGCTGATCGATCCGAGCTCCGCGTCCGTCACGATCGACCTCGTCATGACGTCGGCGAGCTCGAACGTCCGCTGCGGGCTGCCGAGCCAGTTCTCGTCCGCGAGTTTCTGACTGAGTGCGGTCAGGAAAAGCTGCTGGTTCTTTATCCGGTTCAGGTCGCTTCCGTCCCCGATGCTGTACCGGGTCCGCACGAATGCGAGTGCTTGGGTTCCGCTCAACCTGTTCGGCCCGGCCGGAACGCGCAGTCCGCTCTTGTCGTCGTCGATCGCCTCGGGCAACGTGATGTCGACTCCGCCGAGGCGGTCTATGACGTCGCGGAAACCGTTGAAGTCGATCTGCACGAAATGGTCCATCCGCAGATTGCTCATCTGCTCGACCGTCGCCACCGTGCACGCCGCCCCACCCGTGGAGAAGGCGCTGTTGAACATGGCGATGCGCGCCGGCGGGTGGTCACCGCACCGCGGCCGCGGCACCATCGTGTCGCGCGGGATGCTGATCACCCTGGCCGCGTCGCCCCTGGCGTTCAGTCGCACGACCATGGCGGTGTCGGACCGCCCGTCGTCCCTGCCGATGAGAAGGATGTTGAGCGGCCTGCCCGGCGTCGACGGCGTCTGCGTGGGCCGCGGCGGCCGGGCGTTGCCGCTGAGCTCCTCGGCGAGGTCGACGGTCTGGAGGTTGCCCTCAAGCCGTGCGTAGGACCCCCAGACGACGACGCCCGCCGCGATGACCGCAGCGGCCCCCGAGACCACCAGCCATCGTTTCCAGTGGACGTTCACACCCCCAACGGTCCCGGCACTTTGTCCGGACCCGGTAGGGGATTTGTCAGGGTTGTGTCACAGCCTCGCGGAGCCCGTCCGTGCCGATGGCGACCACCTCGCCTTCAGGTAGTACAAAGCGAGGGCATCGTCAATGCCGCGGTCCGCGCCGACGATGATCCGATCACACCACTGGGGGCACCGATGACAATCCGCAAAGCCGTGGTCTCCGACGCACCCGCCGTCGCCGCCGTCCACGTCGACTCGTGGCGGACCACCTACCGCGGCCACATGCCCGACGACGTCCTCGACGCCCTGTCCGTGGAGTCGCGCACCTCCATGTGGGAACGCCTGATCCCCTCCGGCACCGTCTGGGTAGCCCTGGCCGACGACGAGGTGGTGGGCTTCGCGAGCGCCGGCCCGTCCCGCGAACCGGACGCCACCCACGAGCTGTACGCGATCTACTTCCTGGAGTCCGCCCAGGGCACCGGCCTCGCCCACCCCTTGGCCGCCGCAGCACTGGAAGGCCTCCCGGACACCATCGTCTGGGTCCTCGCCGGCAACCAGCGCGCCCGCCGCTTCTACGAACGCCTCGGCTTCACCCCCGACGGCACCACCCGCCGCGAAACCCTCGGCGACGCCGTGCTCGACGAGGTCCGCTACCACCGCGCATGACTACGATCGGGCATCCGCCGAGCAGGGGAGCCGCCGTGGTGTTCCGACCGGTGTTCCGCCGCGCCCTTGAGTCCCGCGAAGCCGACATCGCGCGCAAGGTCTTCGGCGACGCCCTCGACATCAGCGCCCTCACCCTCGCCGAAGGCGGCCTCCTCGGCGCCTTCGGTGTCGCCCGCACCCTGCCCCGCCTCGTGACGTTCCCCAGGGGAATCCTCACCTCGCCGCAGAACCAGGCCCGTTACGAACGCTGGCTGGTCCACGAACTGACCCACGCCTACCAGTACCAGCACGGCCGCAGCGTCCTCAGCCTGCTGCCGACGGCGTTCGCCGGGTTCTTCGTGAAGGGGCTCTACGACTACGGCGGGGTCGAGGGGCTGCGGGGGAAGACGTTCGAGGAGTTCAACTCGGAGCAGCAGGCCAACATCATGGCCGACTACTACTACCTCAGCACTTATGAGCCTGGGCGGGATGTTTCGGCCTATGAGCCGTACGTCGACTTCGTGCGGTCGCAGGTGAGGTGATCCGTCTTCGGTGGGAAAAGATCAAGCTCCGACCGCGTTGCCGCTGGTCAGAGCTTGATTTCACCCGGCGAAAGGTGGTGCCCCAGGCAGGATTCGAACCTGCGACACACGGTTTAGGAATGTCTTCCTCGACGGCTGAAGATGGCTCTACCTGCGGCTTCGTCTTGTTGATGATCATGTCACGCCACAGAAATCATCACGGTTCTACTACAGTTCGTGTCACGACTCCTGTCACGTGGCCTCTGGTGCTTCTGCGGCGGGACTGCCTGTCGTAAGGCAGGCCGCGTGTGGTGTCTCGTGGTGCAGCGGCGGGAAGGACTGCGAGGCAGCGCGCGTGCGCAGGGAAGTCTGCCGTGATGCTAAGTGCCCTGCGGCAGGTCATCTTGTGTCTTGATGAGTCGGTGCCAGGTGCCTTCCTTGCCTTCAACGGCTTCGTGGCCCTCGGTGAGGCTCCAGTCGAGCGGCGGAATTGAGCCCGTTC
This sequence comes from Lentzea sp. NPDC037011, assembly GCF_055607425.1. Classification (NCBI taxonomy): domain Bacteria; kingdom Bacillati; phylum Actinomycetota; class Actinomycetes; order Pseudonocardiales; family Pseudonocardiaceae; genus Lentzea; species Lentzea sp. NPDC037011. The sequence continues at coordinate 315,410 of NZ_JBVJRT010000005.1, forward strand.
GTGCTGAGTGTGCTACGAGTGCTCCCGTGAAGGTTGGAGCTTGGGCGAAGTGTGTGAAGTCGAAATCGAGCGCCTCTTCGAACAATGTTCTAGCAAAGTATGCGGGTCCATCGAAAAAGGTATCCTTAAAAACGCATGCTTTGGAAAAACGTGCATCCATAAAGCTCGCCCGGTCGGAGAATCTCATTTCCCCGAGCCATGCATGTCCGGAGAATTCGGCTAGGTCGAATAGTGCCTGACCTGTCAATGTGGCGTGGCCGAAGGTGGTGAATATGCTGAACTTTGTTGATGTGAATATAGCGCTATCTCCGAAAAAGCAGCGTTCGAAGTTGGTCACTCCCTTGAATGTTGCTTCTTTGAAACTCGCGTATCCGGTGAAATGTGCCGATTCAAACTCGCTGCTGTCTGAAAAGGTGGCGCCCGTAAAATTTGCGCTACGTACAAATTTGGTGTTACGGAACCTGCCTCGGTTTATTCGGCAGTTGTCCAGCTTGAAATCTATGAGGAGTGCGCCGGTCAGATCGATCTCCATGCCCGGCCAGTAAGTCTCCGCCAGCGAGCGTCCGCGAGCAGTTTCGCGCACATGATCTCCTATGATGCGCTGAGCGGTGAGTCGTACCTCTTGTTCCTGCATACGTTGGCTATGCGTTGCGTGAACTGACTCGTCGACGTCATCGAGTGGGGGATCACCGGGTAATTTGTATGGCATGCGCAAATATGCACAAAGTACATTAACCACGGTCTGCCGTTGATACGGATTTTCTTGAGCAAGTCGTTCTAGTGCGTAAAGTCCGCCCAATCGGACCGGTGCCTTCTCTGATCCTAGCTGCTCCACTGACTTGGCGTATAGTTCGGTAATTCGTCTATCGGCCGCATCGCGTTCGTTAGTGTCCGCTACACGTTCAGCCCGCACGCGGTCGTTCTCTGCGACCTGTTCGGCGTGAGCTTGAGCGCGGTCGCGCTGATTGATCTCCGCTTCGCGGTGCTGCAACTCGGCGTGTCGTGCATCCAGCTCCAGCTCCTGCGTCCTTTGACGCCGAGCGGCTAGATACAGGGCGAAGAGTCCGCCGCCGCCGACGGCAATTGAGGCGGCGACCTTCACTGCATCTAGGTGAGCTGTGGCCTTCTTCTCATTGTCTATCCATGTGAGAGTATCAATCCAATGCCACAACGCCACTAGCACGATCACGGACACCCCGAGGACCGCAAGCGCGACCACTGGCACTGTCCAGCGCGGCAGCGGCGAGCGTGGCGCACTTGCTGTTGCAGGCCTGGGTGTGCTAAGGCGGCCAGTTGATGCGGGTGGTTGTCCGGTTCGATCGTTCACACCTAGCTGATCGCTAGAGGACGAGATAACGCTTCATCGGGCCCGCTTGTGTCTGGAGCGCAGCGTGACTTCCTGGGGGTATCCAGTCGTACCACCGACCAGGCGAGTGATCGCCCTCCCAGCCGGCTCGTAGGCTGCGGTGGTGACGGAGTACCCGGAGGAACTTAAGTGGAAGGTCCATGGTGAGCGGACCGTCTACGACAATCGTTGGATCAAGCTTAACCTCGTAGACGTGGAGCCACCCGACGGCAGTAGATTCGAGCATCACGTTGTGAAGCTGGACCGCGTTGCAGTGGCCTTGCTTGTTAACGAGCAAGAGGAAGTCTTGACCCTGTGGCGCTACCGATTCGCCGTTGATCAGTGGGGATATGAACTGATCGGCGGCTTGGTCGAGGCTGGTGAAGATCCGTCAGTTACGGCCAAGCGAGAAGCCGAGGAAGAAACCGGCTACCGCCCGATCGGCGAACCTGAGCACATCGTGAACTTCCAGCCGTTGCCTGGAATGATCGATGCGTCGGTGGATGCCTACCTATGGCGGACCTTCGAAAAAGTTGGCGAACCAACCGATGGTGAGGAAGCCGCGCGGATCGAATGGATTCCTGCTGACCGAGTGCTTGACCTTGTGAAGCAAGGTGAGGTCCTGGGTTCAGGTGCAATCATCCCGCTGCTCTACTACTTGGCATCACGCAATACCGGCAGCGGTCCCGCCGCCGGGTAGTTCCAAGTTCGCCAGCCGTTGCCGCTGGCGGTCGGAGCCGATGCGCGAGGCAAGTTGCCGAGCTTTGCGTGCATAGGCAAGAGCTGTTTCCCGATCGCCAGCGGCGGCGTAGGCAAAGGCAAGGTCGACGTACATTCCAGTCTGTCCGCGGATCGCAGAGTTCGGCGTGGAATCCAGTGCCTTCGCAGCGCTTTCCAAGTGGTTGATTGCGTCCTGATTGCCAAGCCGTAGTAGCGCGCTTCCACGCCACCTGCTGAGGTGCCCTTCGTTCAGCAGAAGGAACGGCATCGCTGGGTCCACGGGATCAGAGGGCATTAGAGAGTCTGCATCGTCGAATGCTCGCAATGCGGCGTCGTGCTGTCCGGCCGCCGCGAGTCCTTCGCCATGTGCCGCCGCTAGCCAGGTTTTGAGTAGGGATGGCACGCGATGTTCGGCTACGTACCGCGCGTACTCCAGCAGTTCGACGGCCATTTGGTACTCGCCCATATCAAGCAGGATCACCGCTTGCTGGGCGGACGCGTGAGCCAGCAGGTGCGGTGAGTCCGCCTCGCGGGCGGACACCTTGGCATCCTCGTGGTACTGCCAGGCCTGGAGCTGCGAGCCCCGGTCAAGGGCGGTCCAGCCGGCGAGCGTGCGCGCGTCGGTCAGGATGGCTGCGATTCGGCGCCGGTGGCTTTCCCGAACACTGAACGCGCGGACGCTTTCGAGTTGGCGGATGTGACTGTTGAGTTGGTCGAGCACCAGCAAAGAACCGAAGCGCTTGTCTGATCCACGCGCACTGTTGATCTGATGTTGAAACATCTCAACGGTTTCATCATCGATGCTGCGCGCCACAATCAGGCGGTCGCGCAGTTCTTCGAGTGCTTCACTCTCTTGGTCTGGCGGAAAGCCGAGTTCTTCGTTTGTTCGGCCGTAGTACTCGCGGAACATCCGCCTGTACCCAGGCTCTGTGACGGTTACATGCCCGTTCTCCCAACGAGAGAGCATGATGTATAGCGCGTGCTCGGTCGCCTGAGGAACTTCGTGGATCTGTTCGCGGCGTGCGAGGAAGTAGCGCACCACCTGTTCCTGTGTGCGTCCAAGCTCCTCACGGATGCCTTGAAGCTTCGTGAGTGGTGGTTCGCCGCGCTTCCGTCTCCCCATCTTCCTGAGTCCCCCGACCCCTTCTGAGCTGGGCACCTAACTCGACCTAACACGCCCCCTGTTAGGTGCCAGCAATTATTTTGACCCCTCCTGCGGCGGTCTGCTGTAGCCATGACAGCGACGCAGAAATCACCGAGCGGAATGGACTCAATTGTCCTTCCTTTGCGAGTTCTTGCGGGCATTGCTTGCGGACTCGTCAAGGCGGCTGGTGAGTGCGCCGACCTGGGCACGGAGACCGCGAAGTTCGCGGATAACCGTTTGCAGCAGCGGAACCAGCGGGTCCTCGGCTGCTTGGTCGGTCGGATCAGCCGCTGGCGGGGTCTTTCCTTGCAGCACTGCAATGAGGTGCTGCGGGTGCCATTCGAGCGCGATGGACAGCGCTTCGAGGGTTCGTGGGTTTCGTCGTCGCTGAATTCGTCCTTGCTGGATCTCGCGAACGATCGCCAGCGAAACGCCGGATCTCTCGGCAAGTTCCTTCTGCTTCATTGCCAGCTCGTCAGCGCGGGCATTGATTGCCTCCGCGACCGACGACCAGTCCTCTTCCACGTACGCCTCCGTGCTCCGCCTCAGCGCCGACGTTAGCGCGCAAACCGCGCCGCAAACGGACAAAGCGCTGATGTCAGCGGCGATCGGACGTTAATTGACGCCAATGTCAGCGCCTTCGGAGAAGAAATCACTCTTTGAAAGGCACTCACATCATGACTGCAACAAGTGAAGCGGGAAGCAACCCGCCGCTGTTCTACACAGTCTCGGAGGCCGCGCGGTTGTTCAGGGTGGACGCGCAGACGGTCTACCGGGCGATCCACGACGACGCCTTCCCCGCCGTGAGGCTGCGCAGCCGGTACGTCATTCCGGCGCGTGCTGTGGAGGAGCTGATCCAGCGAGCCGCTGAGTCGGGCGGCGTGGTCGACATCGCGGAGATGGTCGCCGCGCGGCGTAGCGCTCGTGAGTTCGAGCAGAAGGCCGGGGGTGCGTGGTGAACCCGGAGAACTACTACGAGCTTGTGGCGGCGGAGCTCGACCGCTACGAGAAGGTGCCGGACCAGGTCCTGTTGGAGATCGTGACGCGGGACGGCGCGTGCATGTGGCTGTGGGCCGACGACGAAGGTCCCGAGTGGGAGCAGGAGAAGATCACCGACCGCGAGGCTGCTGCGCGGTTGTGTGCGGACTGCCCGGTCCGGGGTGTGTGCTTGGAGTTGGAGTTGCGCACGGCCGGTGAGGACACGGTGGGTGTGTGGGGCGGTCTGTCGCAGGAAGACCGCCGCGAGGTGTTCCGGGTGTGGCGTGCCCGCCGTGAGGGTGGTGGGTCGTCATGACCATCAACCTGACTCCGACGCAGATCCTCGCTGTGGTGGGTGTGGTCGTGGTGCTGCTGTGGGTCTGGCGGGCCAGCGCCCGGCGGGCGAAGGCAGCGGCGAACGCGGCACGTGCTGGTGCTCGGTTGCTGTCGCTGACCGGGCGGGTGCTGCTGATGGCCGGGGCGATCGTGGGTGTGCAGTGGGTGGTGATCACGCACCGGGGCGACGTGACGTTGTTGCTCGTGGTGCTGGGCCTGCCCGCCTTGTTCGCGGCGTACACGCTGACGAAGGCACTCACGATCACCACGCATGACAACCCGCGTGGTCGGGGTGAACGGCGATGAGCACGTTGGGCAAGAGTCGGGAAAGGGTGGTCGCCTTCGGGCGGCCACCCGCCGCCTCGGCGGCCGAGAGGCTCGCGGCTGAGGCAGCGGAGGCGGCGGAGCTGCGCGCATACGCGACGCACCCGGACGTGATCGCGTTGCGAGTCGAGCGGGTGCGCGCTCAGGTGGACCGGCTGTGCTGGTCCGGCATCGTGCTTGGTCTCGGGTTCACCATGACCAACGTCCAGAGCTTCGCGGCGGCGGGCACGCCTGTGTGGTCGCTGCCGTGGCTGGCGGCGTGGCTGCTCGATCCAACGGTGTCGCTGGTGCTGCTGGCGATCCTTCGAGCCGAGCAGGTGACCGCCCGGTATCAGGTGCGCACGGGTGCGTGGACGCGGCGGGCGAAGTGGTTCACGCTCGCCGCCACCTACGTCATGAACACGTGGCACTCATGGGCGGCCGGTTCGGTCTCGGGCGTGGTCCTGCACTCGGTCCCGCCGCTCGTGGTGTTCGTCGCGGCGGAGGCTGTGACGGACCTGCGGGACAAGCTGACAGAGGCCGTTTCAGCGGCATTCACGGAAGCGTCGGAACGCTCAGCAATGGTCACCGCGGACCGCCCCGCGGAGCCCAGGCCGGCAGGGAGGAAACCCAGGCAGCGCAACAATAATCGTCCACGGAGTCGAGTCACCTTTGATGACTATCTGATGGTTGCGCGCGAAGCGTGGACGTCTGATGTGGTGGTGAGCCCGGCATGGGTCCGTGGTGTTACCGGCTGCTCGCGCGGGCTGTCGTCTCGCCTGTCCGCCGCGCTGGCGGCTGAGGTGAGTGGCGGTGGTCGTGATGAGTGACCACGGCCGGGAGTTCGTCAGCCCGGACGGGCCGTTGCCGGTGCGAGCGGTGTTCGAGGGAGAGTTCGTGAACGACGCTTCGCCAGCGTCGCAGCCGACTTGGCTACAGCGGTTCATGAACGCGTGGCGACGTTCACCGCGTGTGCCACTGTGGGCGAAGGATCGCGTTCACGCGGTGCAGGCTGCGAAGGACCTCGTTGTGCTCGTGGTGCGTTCACCGTTCCGGTTCATGGGCGCGGTCGTGCGCGGCCTGGTGGTCGCGGTCCGGTGGTGGCGTTCCTGGGTGACCGTGCGTGACTACCGGGATGCAGCCGAGCAGTCGGAGAAGCTCGCGGACAAGTTCACCGACATTCGGGAGCTGACGCTGTTCCGGTGGAAGGTCACCGGCGCGACCGTGGTCACGGTGGCGGTCGTGGTCGCGGTGTTCGATCTCCTGTACGGGAATCGGGTGCTGTGGATCGCCGGCGGCGTCTGCGCCGTGGCGCTGGCGGTCCTCGGCAGGCGCAAGGACGGCAGTCCCGGACGTAAGGCGGTGCTCGCTGGACCGCGAACGTTGACCTGGACGATGGACCCTCAGGTACTCGTGGACGCGTTCCGGGACGCGAAGCTGATCGGCAAGGACGAGACGCTGCGCCTGGTCGACCGGGCCACGCGCAGAGGTCAGGGATGGGCAGTCACGGTTGACCTGCCCGCGACCCGCAAGGCGGCCGACGTCGTCAAGCATCGGGAGGCCTTGGCATCCGCGCTGGCCGTGGATGAAATTCAGCTCAGTGTGGAGCGGGTGCGTGGCAACGGCGGGCACGCCGGACGGGTGGCCATGTGGGTGGCCGATGAGGACCCCTACGCCACGCCGCCCATCCGTACCCCGTTGCTCGGGGTGCTCAGGTGGGATGCGTGGCGGCCGGTGCCTTTCGGTACCGACGCGCGTGGACGCCGGATCGATCTGCCGATGGTGTGGACGTCGGTGCTCATTGGCGCGATTCCTCGGCAGGGCAAGACGATGGCCGAACGGCTCGCGGCCGCAGGCTTGATCTTGGACCCGCACACCCGGTTGTACGTGGCGGACTTCAAGAACGGCAAGGACTGGAAGGCTGCTGAACAGGTCGTGCACCGGTTCATGTCGGGCGACGACAGCGAACACGTGCTGGCGTTCCTGGACTGGCTGGTGGAACTGGTCGCGGCCGTCCAGGGCCGCTACCGCAGGATGCAAGACCTTGACGACATGACGTGTCCCGAGTCGAAGGTGACGCCGGACATGTCCCGTGATCCATCGTTGGACATGCCGATCACGGCGTTGATCGTGGACGAGGTACAGATCCCGCTGGAGGACCGCACTCCTGTTGAGGTACAGGGGAAGAAGCTCACGGCAGGTGAGTACATCGGCGAGCTGCTGACGTGGCTCGCGAAGAAGGCGCCGGCGGCCGGTGTGATCTTGGTGCTCGCGACGCAGCGGCCGGACAGCAAGACCATCCCGTCCAGCCTCCGCGCGGTGCTTGGGTCGCGGTTCGCCTTGCGGGTGATGGACTGGCGTGACAGCAACATCATCCTGGGCGAGCAGATGAACACGCGCGGGTACGACTCCAGTCGCCTGCTGCCCTCGCACAAGGGTGTGGGCATCCTGCGACCTGACGGGGAGACCCAAGCGGGCGCGGACCTGCTCGCGCTGACCGTGCGGACGTTCTACATGCCCAACGAGGACTGGAGGGAGATCTGCCTACGCGGGCGCGCGTTGCGGGAAGCGGAAGGAACGCTCACCGGGCACGCGGCGGGGCAGGAAACGCAACCGGTGCTCGATCACGCGGCCGTGGCGAAGGCCATCGGTGCAGCCGCGCCCGCGATCACGGATGCGGAACGTGTGGACGAGGTCGAGTTGCCCGAACCGTTGGCGTCCGTTGTGGACTACCTCGCTGATGACCTCGACAGTGAGGAAGGCAGGGACTTCGTTCCCACTGCCGAACTTGTGGAAGCGCTCGGAGTTGAACCCAAGGGGTTCGGCCTCGACATGGTTGGGTTCGGCTGCAGCCCGACCCGCGATCGCGTGCCCACACAGGACGGCGTCAAACAGGTACGCGGATACGCCGTCGCCGACATCCGTGCGGCGATCCGGCGTGCCCGCGACGCGGCAGTGATCGACGCGGAGGTGATCGACGATGACCGCTGACCCGTCACAACCCGTCCCAGCGGACCCGTCACCCGTCACATGCCCTGTGACAGGTGCAAAACCGATGCTCACCAGCGGAAACGGCCCGCCGTGACGGGTGTGACGCGTGACGGATGACCCGTCACAACCACGGGAAACGGCCGTGTGCGTCGCACTCCTGACAGAGGTGCGTCGCACACGGCTGACCCGTCACTACAGGACCGCGCGCCGATGTCGCGTGCTGGTCAGCGTGCGGTGTCTTTGAGGTTTTGTGCCGCGCTGTGAAGGTGCTCAGCTGTCTCGGCGGCTGTGAGCGTCGTGGACATCAGCCGCCCGAACAACTCCAGGTACGGGCGCCGCTCAGACTCGTTCTCAAGCCACACATCGCCGTGGGGGCAGTCGAGGTAGACCACGTCGTCGAACTGCGCCTCGCGGAACGACAGCAACGCGAACGAGGTCATGCCCGCGACGACGCCCGCACTGTCCGGTACGAGGTAGACGTTCACGCCGGGAAGCTGAGCGAACACCGCCAACTGGAACAACTGGTCTGCCATCACCAGCGCACCGCCGACGGGCCGCCGCAACACCGCCTGTCCCAGCACGAGATCCACTCGTAGCGTCGGATCTTCGTCTAACTGGGACTGCACCTGCGCGCGGTGCAGGTCGTCATACCGGCGGTGACCTAGTTCGAGGAAGGCCTCGCCTTCGGTCGCAGCGGAGTACTCGGGTGTCCGGACCAGCGGGGGCAAGATGTCCAGAGCCACGGCGCGTACGTAGCTGGCCTCGGCTTCAACCTCGCAGTACGTCCAGTCCACGCAGGGCACCGCGTCGTTGATCGTCAGATCGAATGTGCGTGGATCACGTGCGCGCTGCGCAGCCCAGAACACCGGCTCACGCCGAACACTGTCGATCCCGTAGACCAGCGCGAGCGCCATCACGTCGGCGGCGGTGATCGGGACGAGCCCGTTCTGCATCATCGAGGTCTTCGCGGCGGACCACTTCACGCGCTCGGTCACCTCCGCCAGACTCAGACCACTTTCCCTGCGCCACAATGCAAGCGCACGTGCAACGGCCCGGTTCGCCAGACTCGACTTGAACCCCTTAGGCATCGTGCGCCGCCTGCATCCTCAACAGTTCAGCGTCAGCAGCCCACGAGGTGTCGATCAGGCGGACGATCAGCTCTCGGGAGGCGGCATCGTCCAGGCTGCTGGCAGCAAGCGCACGAACGACCTTGTCGTAGCCCTTGATCGCGTCCACCGCCTCGGCGAAGAGACTGGAGTTCTCGTTCTCCATCCACACCAGCGGTTCGTACTTCGCAAACGTCAAGTACGTGAACGGTCCAGCCAAGCCCGCGTGTGCGCCAAGAGAGGCAGGCACGATCCGGATCGTGATGTTCGGCCGGTTCGCCATGAACAATAGGTGCAGCAACTGTCCGGCGTGCACCTCAGCACCACCGACAGGCAGATGCAACGCCAACTCGTGGAGGAAGAAGGTGCACCGCGCGCCGCATGACAGCGATGCCTGCATAGCAAGCCCCGCCTTCACTCGGTCTTGCAGTTCGTCCGCCGGAACTGTGGAGGACACGCGCAGCACCTCACGCATGTAGTCGGCCGTCTGAAGAAACAGCGGCACCATGTGCGGGCGCCAGTCCGTCAAGGTCATGGCCAGCTTCAGGTGTTCGACAGCCGTGCGGTTCTGGATCGGCGCGTGCACGCCGTGCTGCTGCCACCAGCCCCTGATGCGCATGTCCGGGCACAGCGCCAACAGATGAGCGGCCTCAGCGGCCTTGATCCTGCAGGCACCCAACAGCGCGGCAATCTCGACCAGACTGGCGCCAGCCTTGCCGTTCAACACGTTCGACAGCTTGGACTCGTCCCAGCCCGCAATGTCAGCGAGCGCACGCGAGGTCAGGCCGGTCTGTTCGATCGCCGCCCTCAGACCAGCACCGAACTCACGACCACGCGCAGTAGAGATCCGCTTAGGCATACCAACTTCCTTGCACTGGTTCGAAGAGGCGACGCGAGAAGCCGACGCGGCGACGCGCACCGCGTCGGCTCTCCCTGACCAACCTCGGATGGGGTGAGACGGAGCCCCGGAGGCTGGCGGCTTTATCGCGGCGGCAATCGCTTGGTGAGCCCTGCGGCCTGCTCGGCCTGGTTCTCGACAGCGTCAACCGTCGTCGGTTGTTCGGAGTGCTTGCGGTCGTCGGCGTGGTTGACCAGAAGCTCTCCGAGCACGATCAGAATCTCGCCGAACTCCCGCTGTCGCTCCGGTGCCAGGATGCCCATGACGAAGTCGAACAGCACGTTTGGCATGAGCTTGGAGACCTTCCCGAACTCGGTGATCAGTTCGGTCTCGTCGGGAGTCACGACATAACCCCTTGCACGGGCCATGACTCGTCAAGCCTGTGCTTCCCGACCGACACGGGCGGCCGGATTGCGGGCAACTCCTGTGTGTCTGCTGTCCGTGCCGTCGGCAACGAGACCGGAACGTCCTCCTGAGGCCTGTGCGGGGGCTCCCAGCCGTCCAGCGCGTCTTGGACGTCCGCGTGCGCCCACGCAGCCTCCTGGGCGGCGTTCACGGCCTCCTCGGCAGCCGCTCGGGACTGTCGGACGTACTTCCGGCCGAGTGTCACCGTGTACGCGAGCGGCAGCAGCAGCCACACCACGAACAGCACGATCCCGGTTGCGTCCCACACCACCACTGTCCACCGCCCTTCCTGACATGCGAACCGCAGACATCAGCGTCTCTTCGGGAGCGCCGGGTGTAAATGACCTGCGTGCGACCTCTGGCGACATTTCGCGACCTATACTGATCGGCGCTGACATCAGTGAGACGGAAGGTCAGCCGATGACTTCGAGCGATGAGCGGCGGCAGCCACAGACGTTGTTCGGTGAGTTGCTGCGCCAGAGGCGGCAAACGGCCGAAGAGTTCAGGGACGAGGCAATGCGGTTCGCGCGTGAGCGCGGGTTGAGCGCAACGATCAGCGCGCGACATGTGCAACGCCTTGCTTCCGGCCGTCGCGCGGACGGTCGACCCCTTGGACTTCCCCAGCCGCCGCTACGTCGACTGCTTGAAGACATGCTGAGCGTGCCAATTGAGCGCCTGCTTGAGCCGGTACCGGAAACTGCGCCTGCCGTAACAGATCAGGACCTCGGATTGCAGGCGCGGCTAGCTTCCGGACGGAATCTTGATTTGGAGACTGTCGACCTTCTGCGGCAGAAGCTCGACATCACACGGGTGATTGACCGCCGGCTTGGGGCGTCGGCATTGCTTGGGGAGCTTCGCGCGCAGATAGACCAAATGGAACAAGCCAAGCGTCACGTGCTCAATCAATCGGTTCGTTCGAGCTTGGCCGAAGTGATCGTTGACGCATCGGCACTGGCTGGGTGGCAATCGCTCGATCAAGGTTTCGTAAGTGAATCGTGGGACCGCTACGACACTGCGCAGACGGCGGCGAGAGAAGCGCGTTCACCCGCGCTTGAGGCCTATGCCTGTGCAGGGCAGGCCGTTGTATTGCTGGATATCGGGGAAGTGGCCGCGGCCGTCGAGTTGACGGAGTATGCGCGCAATATTGCCAAGGGGAGAGTCCCTAGTCTTCTACTTTCTTGGCTGACTGCGGGCTACGGCGAGGCTTGCGCGGCGAGCAGGGACCATCAAAAGTGCTTGCGTGCGTTCGATGAAGCGCTGCACATCATGCCTGCTGACATCGACAACTCTAACACGCCCTACCTCGTATTTGATTCAACTCATTTGGCGCGCTGGCGTGGCAGTGCGCTCGCTCGGCTCGGAGCACGAGAAGCAATCGATGTGCTATCCGACGTACTGGATAGGCTTGATCCGACGTTCACGCGTGCGGAGACCGCGCTGAGGGTCGACCTCGTTCAGGTGTTCACCGCGACAGGTGGTGAAGATGAAGCAACCGCACACGCTAAGCGTGCGCGGTTGCTGGCGACACAGATAGGTTCTCAGCGACAGCATAAGCGGCTTACTTCGCTTCTCGCCTCCGGCTGAGGTTGACCACATCTGCAATATCCGGACTCTCATCCGGGCCGAGTACGACAGCGCGCTTTCCGCGACTGACTTTGATCAGGCCTGCTGCTTTGAGTTCGGAAATTGCGCGGTGAGCAGTTCCGGCCTTCACGCCGTAGCGCCCTTGAAGTTCGATGTTCGTCGGGATCAGGTCACCCGGCTTTAAGGCGCCGCAAGCGATCGCGCCTCGAAGATCGGCAAATATGCGCTGGTAGGGATCGTTGCGCTGCGGTTCGACAGCAAGTCTTGAGGTGCCCGTTGCGTCGATCTCTATGGGAAGTTCAGGCATGTGCGCAATGAGTGTTCCTGCTGCCCGTTGGTCCGCTTCGGCAACCCAGGCGGAGTACACGCGAAGCGTTGTGGTTCCGCCTCCGCCGTGTCCGAGACGACCGGCCACGGTGCGAACATCCACACCGGCAGCGATCAACTCGGTGGCGGAATAATGGCGGACGTTCTGCATTGAGATGTCAAGTCCAAGGCGAGTGCACATCCGCGTGAACCGCTGGGACACGGTGGACGGCTTGATCCATGTGGAGTGGTCAACATCGAGCGAGAACAGGCGCCCCTTCTTGTGGAGCTTCACGCCGATCGCTTGCGCTTTGGCGGTTATGTGAGCCAGGTACGCGTGAAGCAGTGCGACGGTCACTTGGTCGAGGGTGTTTCGTCGCTGTTGGTGTGTTTTGATCTCCTTCTCCCAAGTCCTCTTGCCGTACTGCGCAATGCTCGAAGTGAGTGGAAGTACGGCGGAGTCGAGGTCTAGAAGATCGAGCCTGAAAGCGCAGACTTCACCACGTCGGCCGCCGGTGATGAAGGTCATCCACACCAGCGTTCCCCATTCGAGGCCGATGCGGAACGCCTCATTGATGATCGCCGCTGCTTCTTTGGCGGTCGGCGGTTTCGGGTTTGGGGTCACTGACTTCTGCTTGTGAGCGTCGCCGGAGAACGGGTTCTCTGAGATCCAGCGCCACGTCTTGGCGCGTTTGAACGCTCCACTCAGGCACCAGTGGATCTGACGGATTGACGAGGTTGCGAGAGGGCTGCACTTGTGCGGCTTGCACCTTCGGTCGCACGTGTGCTCTCCGTCGGTCTTGTGCTCGAAGTACGGATTGCCGTCACAGTGCTTGCGGCAGCGCCGCAGGGTTGCATAGAAGGAATCCAGCGTCTCGCCGTCAAGAAGTCTGGTGAGCTTGTGCTTCCCAAGCAGAGGGCGGACGTGGTTCTTGATGTACCCCTCATAGCTGATCCGCGTGGTGTCATCGACATCAAGCAACTCCAGGTAGCGGTCCATGAGTTGGTTGACGGTCGCCTTGGTTTTCGGATTGCGTTGCTCATCTATCTGGTTGACTATTCGAGTTCGTTCCTTCTCGGCTTCCTTCGCGGCTTTGGGACCGGCTGGGATCACGGCGGTGATGTAGTTCTCTTTGCCGGTCAGGGCGTCGGTACCCGCGTAGACGCGGACCCGCAGGTTGCCGCTGGGGAGGGTGTCGATGCTGCCGCGCTGACGGGGCTTGCGCCCCTGCTTGGAGGAGGCCATGACGGGAACGTACGCCCGTTCATGTCACAAGTCCTGTCACGTCACGGACTGGAGATCGACTTCAGTGGCCGCTGAAAACTACAGCCGCTGACCCGTTTGTGCAGGTCAGCGGCTGTAAATTCACCCGGCGAAAGGTGGTGCCCCAGGCAGGATTCGAACCTGCGACACACGGTTTAGGAAACCGATGCTCTATCCCCTGAGCTACTAGGGCTGGCGTGAGCAGTCTAGCGGTCCACCGCCACCGAGTTGACCAGGCCCCCGCCTCGCAAGGCCATCACGCTCGGTAAGGGACCGAACGAGTTGGGTGCGGCCGTTCGAAGGAAGTGAGGCAGGCCACCTTCTCCCGGCGGGATGCGTCGGGTACGCAGAGGGCGTGAGCAGACCCTGGCCCGACTTTCGTCCTGGCCCGCTGGGAGCCGTCCGGTCCTGGTGGCGGCGGCGGGTGCCGAACCGGCGTGACGACTACACGTACGTGCCGCCGGCGAGCAGTCATCAGCAGGAGTTCGAGACGCCGTTGCCCAGTGCGGTGTACGGGTTGGACTTCCTGTTGAAGATGAACGTCGTGTGGCGGTTCGACCTGGCCACCGGGTTGCGGCACAACTCGCCGAAGAGTGCTGCGATCCACCACGTGGTGCAGCGGGCCACGGAGATCAGTTCGTCGCGGATGTTGGTGCACCACGCGGCGTTGCAGGTGCACCTCGGGGACGAGTTGGCGCGTGAGCAGCAGGTGCCGGGGACGCACGTGTGGGCGCGGGCCGAGCAGGTCAAGGTCGAGGTGGACGACGGGGACCTGGAGATGGCGCGCAAGCACATCGAGTTGTTGCGGAGCTCGACGTTCAAGTTGGCGGAGCGGGACATCGAGCGGCAGGAGATCCGGTACCTGCGTGACGAGGTGCTGACGGACGTCGGGACCGCGACGATCTGGTGGTTGCAGCGCAACGGGTACCGGGTCGAGGAAGCGGTGAAGCTGTCGGACGAGCTGGCGCAGCTGGTGAGGATCGCGCAGCAGCAGCCGGCCAAGCACTGGGCGGAGTCGCTGATCAGCAGCGTCGAGAAGGCGTTGCCGGAGCTCGGGGACCAGCACCGGGTGGAGTTGCAGCAGCACCTGGCCAAGGCGTTGAGCGTGTACGGGGGCAGCCGGATCGCCACCGAGTTCGCCGACCAGGTGGGGTTGCCGGCCGGGGAGCAGGACGACGGTGTCCACAACGGACACAACAACGGGCATAAGTAGAGGCCGCCGACCCCTGGGGGTGGATCGGCGGCCTCATCTCGAAGGCCTACGAGCTGTAGACCTCAAGTTCGTACAGGGAGTATCCGTACCGAGTGGCCCGGTGGGTACCGGTCATCCGGAGGTGTCTCGCGTCCTGTGGCGTAAACGCTACGACATCGGAGCCGCCGTCGCCACTACTTGTCGCGAAAACGTTGCGCCAGTTTGTCCCGTCGCTGGACAGCTCGATGCGGTAGCCGGTGGCGTAGGCCGATTCCCACTGCAACACAGCGCGACCGACCCGTTGCACAGAGCCGAGATCGACCTGGATCCATTGGTCGTCGCTCCAATTGCTGGCCCAGCGCGACTGCGGGTTTCCGTCGACCACGTGCTGTGGCGGGAGGGTGTTCCAGCCGGTCTCGTGCGATGACGCGGTGGCCGTCGCGGAGGTGGCCAGGTTGGTGATGTTCTGGCCGCGGCGGGACGGGAACTGCACGACCTGCTGGTAGGTCGGGCGGTTCTGCCAGTGGATCTTGTCCTGGGTGATGCCGCCCATCGCGCGGTGGATGATCGTGTCCGCGCACCACTGGTTGCCAGCGGCGCAGTCGGCGTCGCCGGGGTAGACCTGGGTGGCGGGCTTGGCCGCGGCCTGCTTCAGGGAGTCGACCAGTGCCGTCCGGCAGCCGGACAGGGTGCCGCCGCCGCAGTAGGTCTGCGGGAACGCGCCCTGGACCGGGTCGCCGAGGACCTTGCGGAGGTCCTTGTCGACGAAGCCCCACCAGCCGTACTGGAACGAGGAACCCTTGTGCGGGGCGGCGCCGTGGGTGTCGGACGGGGCCTCGTCCACCTGGATGGCGCCGACCAGGGCGGTGTACAGGTCGGTGCCGAGGGACGGCTGGAACTGCGCGGCGACCAGCAGCGGCCACCACGCGTCCAGCACGCGGATCGCGTCGGCGTGGGCGTAGGTCTTGCTGCCCTTGGCGGTCTCCTTGCGCAACGAACCGGAGCGCTGCCAGTCCTTCAGCTGCTGCACGACCGGGGCGAGCGCCGGGTCGACCGGTGCGGACTCGACGACGCGCAGCAGTTCGGGCAGCACCTGTTCGGCGCGCAGGTCGGCCACCGCGGCCTCGGCCATCGCCTTCGTCAGCGCCGCCCGCGTGACCTTCTGGCCGGAGGCGATCAGCGCGCGGACGCGGCCGTCGAGCAGGTCACCGCGGTGCACGGCGCTGTGGCCGAAGCCGCCGAACGTGAAGTCCTTGGCCTGCTTGTTGTTCCACGAGATGTAGTAGTCCTGGTTGATCGAGTTCGGGTGGCCGGCGAACGGCATGTACTGCGCGGTGTTCTCGTCGCCGTCGAAGCCCTGCCACTCGAACTCCTGGCGGCCCCACACCGGCAGGTTGGGGTCCACAGTGGACTTGCGCACCGGGTTCAGGCCCGAGTTGAAGTACGCCGTGTCCTTCGAGTCGACGTAGAACCAGTTGAACGCGTACCCGATCCGGTCGGCCGCCCGCTGGAAGTCGGTCGCCGACCGGATGGCGGTCGGGTCGTTGAGCTCCTGGAAGCCGATGATCGAGTCGACCTCGTGCAGGTAGGTCGAGCGCAGCGTCGTGTACGCCACGACCTTGCCGCCCACGGTGGCGCGGCTCGCGACCAGGCCGTACTTGGTCCGCCACATTACCAGGGTGTACGAACCGGCCGGCGTGCCGTCCGCGACGGTCGGCTTCCACGCGTTCTTGCGCTCCAGCCGCTCCATCGGCAGGCACGCGCCGCGGTACAGGTAGTGCGAGGACGCCTTGGAGGGCGCGGAACCGTCCGGGTTGCACAGTTCCACGGCGTAGGTGTCGACGATGTCCTGACCCGCCGAGGTCGCGCTCCACGAGTAGTCGACGCCGCGGCCGAGCTGCACGTACATCGAGACGCCCGCGAACGACACGCCGCGCGAGCGGATGCCGGGGCCGTTGAGCTCCTGCAGCATCAGCAGCTGCGGCGCGAAGTACCCGGTCTGCGGGCCCCACACGGCGACCGGGTTGCCGGAGTCGGTGTGGGCGCCGGACACGGCCAGCGCGTTCGACATGCCGTGCTTCTTGTTCAGCAGGTCCGCCGGCAGCACGCCGTCCGCGAAGATGCCGGAAGCCTTCTTCAGCTCGTCCGGTGCGGGAACGGAGACCGCGGCACCCGTTCCGCCCACCTCGTCGTAGATCATCCGCTCCGGGGTCAGGCTGCCCGCGTCCGGGAGTGCCACGCCCGCGGGGGACGCAGGGGAGGCCGCGTACGGGAACGACTGTCCGTTGTGGAGGGTCAGCACGGCCTCGGGGTCGTTCTGCGCCCGGAACGCCTTCCACACCTGCTCGCCGACCGCGGCGCCGTAGCGGTTCTGCGCGGCCAGCTTCACCAGCGCCGACTGCACCTCACCGCCGCCGCCCGCGCCGAACAGGCCGCCGACGACCGCGGCGATGGCCACCATGTCGGTCGACTTGAACGGCTGGATGTCGTTCCAGTTCGTGATCGCGTCCGCGTGGCCGGTCAGCACGTACTCGCCGGGGAAGTTCCGCGCGCTGATCGCCTGGGTCAGGTAGGCGTTGATGCCGGCGATGTAGTCGTTGACGTCGGCCAGCGCCTGCCGGCCGCGGTCACCGCCCTTGGCCGCGGCGGTGTCGATCTGCTTCTGCAGGTCCGCCTCGGTGTAGGGGATCTGGTTGTAGAACGACTGCTCCAGCACCCGGTTGCCCGGCGCGCCGCCCGCGAAGCCGCTGAGCTGGCCGCGGCCGAGGTGGCGGAAGAGGTCCATCAGCCACATCCGGTCCTGGCCGGCCGCGTAGCCGGCGCCGAACATCGTGCCGGAGCGGGTGGTGCCGGTGATGTGCGGCATGCCGATCTTCTTGTCGCGCACGATCGTCACGTCCGCGCGCGGCTTGACGGTGCTCTCGACCTGGTCGGCGGGCACGCCGAACGACGCGTCGTTGAAGAAGTCGGTCAGCTGGGCGTTGGACAGGCCGCCGTAGCCGGCGACGAGGGCGTCGTACTTGCCGAGCTGGTCGGCGGAGTGCGCGGGCCGGGTGCCGAACGCCTTGTGGGCGAGGATCTCGGCCAGCGTCGCGTTGCCGTTGTTGCCGGGCGGCAGGACGTCGCCGCACTGGCCCAGGCAGTAGTCGTCGGCGGTGAACGTGGGCGCGGGCGCCGCCTGGGCGGGTGTGCCGGGGACGATGACGAGGGAGGCGGTGACGGCGGCGGAGGCCAGCAGGGACGTCACCGGGTTGGCTCTCCGCATCCGCGAAGCTCCTCTCCGTGCAGGGCTGATGTGGCGCAGATTACTTTCTGGCACGCCTATTGCGAAAGACCTTCGCATTTCTGGAACTGCTTCCAGATGCGCTGTATCGATCACGTATGCGACGAAGATCAGCATGATCCGCCGACGCACGCTCTTGACATCCCTCACCGCGACCGCCGCCGTCCCGGCCCTGTCCGTCACGCCCGCGACCGCGCAAGCCCCTGTTCAGATCTATTCCTGCGCCGACTGGGGTGCCCGCCCTCCGGGCGAAGGCATCGAGGTGGTGGTCCGAAAGCCGGAACGCATTGTGATTCACCATTCAACTTCCCCGAACCTCGACAACCAGTCGATAGGCCGGGCCTATGAGCACGCGCAGTGGATTCAGAACCTTCATATGGACCAAAACGGCTGGGTCGACTCAGGTCAGCACTTCTCGAACAGCCGCGGCGGGTTCGTCCTGGAGGGGCGGCACGGCAGCCTCAACGCCCTCGAGCTCGGCGACCGCATCGTGGTCGGCGCGCATTGTCCAGGTCAGAACGACTGCGCCATCGGAATCGAGAACGAAGGCCTCTACGTGGACGTCTCCCCACCGCTGGCGCAGTGGGATTCACTGGTCGCCTTCTGCGCGCACCTGTGTTTCCGGTACGGCATTCCAACAGGTGAGATTTTCGGCCATCGGGACTTCATGGTCACTCAGTGTCCAGGTGATGCCCTCTATGCCCTGCTGCCGCGCCTACGCAGCGAAGTCACCGCGCTATTCCGGTAACTGTGAACGCCTCCCGCCATCTCGAAAAACGGTTACCACATGATGAGATAACTGAGAATTAACGTGACCTTCGGCGGTTGTACGCGAAGATCACGGCTCATGAGGGAGCACGGAACGCCAATGCGGGAGGCGTCGTGATCAAGGTTCTGCTGGCCGACGACGAGGACCTCGTCCGTTCTGGCCTTCGCATGATCCTGAGCAGTGTCGGGGACATCGAAGTCGTCGCCGAATGCGATGACGGGCACCTGGTGGCCGACCTGGCGCGCCAGCACCGTCCCCACGTGGTCCTGCTCGACATCCGGATGCGCACCTCGGACGGACTCGCGGCCCTGCGGCGGCTGCGGACCCTGCCGGAACCACCACGAATGTGCATCCTGACCACGTTCGACGTCGACGAGTACGTCTCGGAGGCGTTGAGACTCGGGGCCTCCGGGTTCTTGCTCAAGGACACCGAACCGGAACAGCTCGTGAAGGCCGTGCGCGACCTCGCGCGCGGGGGAGCGGTGCTCGACCCCGGTGTCGCGGCCCGCGTCCTGGCCGCGGTCGCCGACGGTGAGCGGATGGCCGAGCCGGCCCGCCGGTTGCTGGCGTCGCTGTCGGAACGCGAGCGCGAGGTGCTCGTGCTGATCGGGCAGGGCATGTCGAACGCGGAGATCGGTGGCACGCTGCACCTGTCGGAGGCGACGGTGAAGGGCTACGTGTCGTCGGTGCTCGGCAAGATCGGCGCGGTCAACCGCGTGCAGGCCGCCCTGGTGGCCTACCGAGGTGGGCTGATCGCCTGAGGACGGGCTGGGCCGGGCTCCCGCACGGGGCCCGGCTCAGCCACCGGAAACGATCTCCTGCACCTCGTCGGCGGAGGGCTCGACCTCGACCCGGTTGCGGCCGTGCCGCTTGGCCCGGTAGAGCGCCATGTCCGCTGCCGCGAACAGCTGGTCGAGCTTCGCGGGGCCGGCCGCCACGCCGATGCTCACGGTCGGGCGGCGGACCGCGCCGAGCACCATGGTCCAGTCGTGGCCGTCGACGGCCGCGCGGATGCGTTCGGCCACGGTGGGGCCCACGTCCATGTTCGGGCCGGTGTCGCCGAGCAGCACCACGAACTCGTCGCCCGCCCAGCGGGCGACCAGGTCGTCGGAACGGCACTCGCGGCGCAGCAGCGCGGCGATCTCGCGCAGGGCGGCGTCGCCCGCGGCGTGACCGGCGTCGTCGTTCACGCCCTTGAACCAGTCCACGTCCACCAGCACCAGCCACGGAACCCGGCCGCGGGCCGCGGTCGACTCCAGCAGTGCCTGCGCCGCGCGTTCCAGGCCCAGCCGGTTGGCCAGGCCGGTCAACGGGTCGCGGGCCGCGGCTTCCTGGGCGGCCACCGCCAGGCGTTGCGCCTGGACGGCCACCCGGCGTTGTTCGAGCGCCTGGCCGAGTCCCTCCTGGAGGGTCTCGGTGGCGGTGCGGGCCGCGGTCATCGACCGGCGCAGCGCCTCGGCCTCCCCGACGGAGTCGCCCAGTGCGTGGCAGATGTCGGCGAGCTCGGTGGAGAAGCGCAGCAGCAGCGAGGTGTCGTTGATGCGCTCGGCGTTCGCCACCGCGCGGGCGGCGAACGTGCGGGCCTCGTCCAGCACGTCCTTCTCGCGGCGGACCACGGCGAGGACCCAGTTGCCGACCGAGATGCCCCACAGGTCGGCGGCGTCGAGCGCCAGGCGCAGCGTCTCCTCGCCGAACTCGTCGGCCTTCTCCAGCTGGCCGACGCCCGCGAGGGAACGACCGCAGGCGCCCATCAGGGCACGGCGGATCTTCTCGTCCTTCACCAGCCCGAGGCCTTCCTCCAGGTGGGCGAGGGCCTCCTCGAAGATCGCCGGTGCGGCGGCGGGCGGACCGGAGCAGGCGCGGAAGTTCAGCGAGCCGCCGAGGCGCTGCAGGCAGCGCGCCAGGGTGTCGGTGTTGCCCGCGCGGCGGGCCACCTGCACCGACAGCCGCAGCATGTCGAGCGATGCCCGGCGGTTGCCGATGCCCTCCATGAGGTAGCCCAGGCCGGCCATGGTCTCGGCGACGGCGGGGCTGTCGGCGCGGTCGGTGTCGAGGTCGGTCCAGCCCTCCGCGGCCAGCTCCAGTGCGAGGGGGATGCGGCCGAGGCGCCACGCCATGACCGCGCGGTTCACCAGCACGGCCGACCGCACCCAGCGGTCTGCTCCGGGGGACACCTTGGTGACCACCTCGTCGAACAGGCTGTTGGCCTCCGGCTTGCGGCCAGCGTCGAGCAACGCGCGGACCTCCCGGTCCAGCCGCGGTACCTCGCCCGCTACCAGCGGATCGCGCTGCTCCACTCGTTCATCGACTCCGTTCCGACTCGCCGAGCGGCCCGCACAGGCTACCGGGTCGGTCGCGCCCCGTACCGATCGTGGTGCAGGACGTCATCGAGGGGTAGGCGGTTGCGCCAACCGTGACGTTCCAGATCAGGCGTGTCGGGCAGTGATCGGACCGGACCCACGCACAGCCACGCGACCGGGCGGACCCTCGTGGGGATGCCCAGCAGCCGGCGCAGCACATCCTCCCGGTAGAAGCTCACCCAGCCCACACCGAGGCCCTCCTCGGTGGCGGCGAGCCACAGGTTCTGGATGGCCAGGCACACCGAGTACAGCCCGGCGTCGGCGATGGCGTGCCGACCGAGCACCGCGGGTGAGCCGCGGTCGGGGTCGTAGGTGACGACGATGCCCAGCGAGGACTCCAGGACGCCCTCGACCTTGATGCGGGAGAACGTCTCGGCGCGCTCGGCGTCCAGCGAGGCGGCGAACACGCTGCGCTCGGCCTGCACGTGGTCGCGGAACGCGCGGCGCACGGAGTCGTCGCGCACCAGCACGAAGTCCCACGGCTGGGAGAGCCCCACGCTGGGGGCGGCGTGGGCGGCGGTCAGCACGCGGCGCAGGACGTCGGGCGGGATCTCCGCACCGGTGAACTCCGCGCGGGTGTCGCGGCGGCGGTGCACAGCTTCGTACAGGTTCATTCGCGTGATCGTGCCTCACACGAAAGCACCAACTTCACACCGGAGAGGTGGCGCCGATCTCAACTTCGCGATATGGACCACGGATGACGAGAATGGCAGGTGGTTATGGCTCCGCCCTGGGTTTCGGCGCCGGGGTCGGTGTGACCGCGTTCACCGGTGCCTGGCCGGTGCTGGCGCTCGCCGGGCTGGCCGCGGTCGTGGTGGTCGTGTCGCTGCGCACGACGGTCCTCGGTGCCGCGCTGGCCGCGTTGCAGTGCTGGGGTCTGTACGCGACCTTCCTGGTCGGTGTTCGGGGCGATCTCACGGTCGACGAACACACGACCTGGGTGCTCGCGTTGCTGGTGCAGCTCGCCGCGCTGGCCTTCCTGGCCAGCGCGGCGATCCGCGTCATCGCCCTTGTGACGGGTACGGCAGCAAAGCCATCTCCCGTGCGTTTTTGACCGCGGTGGCGACCTGGCGCTGCTGCTGCGGCGTCAGGCCGGTCACCCGGCGCGACCGGATCTTGCCCCGGTCCGAGATGAACTTGCGCAGCAGCGCGACGTCCTTCCAGTCGACGACCGCCACGCCCTCCCTCGCGAGCAGGTTCTGCCTGCGCTTCGCAGGCCGCGGCGGCTTCACCAGCTGGCCTTCGACACGCCGGGGAGCTCGCCGCGGTGGGCCATCTCCCGCAGCCGCAACCGCGACAGCCCGAACGCGCGGAAGTAGGCGCGTGGCCGTCCGTCCACGACGTCCCGGTTGCGCAGCCGGGTCGGCGACGCGTCCCGCGGCAGCTTCTGCAGGCCCCGCAACGCTTCCGCGCGCGTCTCGGGGTGCCGCAGCATCTCCTTGAGCTCGGCGCGGCGGGACGCGTGGCGTGCCACGACCTCGCGCCGGCGCCGGTCGGCCGCGATCTTGGACTTCTTCGCCATCAGCGCTCCTCCTTGAAGTCGACGTGCTTGCGCGCCACGGGGTCGTACTTGCGCAGCACCAGCCGGTCCGGGTCGTTGCGGCGGTTCTTGCGGGTCACGTAGGTGAACCCGGTGCCCGCGGTCGACCGCATCTTGATGATCGGCCGGACGTCGTTGCCCTTCGCCATCAGACCTTCACCCCCTGCTTGCGCAGCTGGGCGACGACGGCCTCGATGCCGCGCTTGTCGACGGTCTTGACGGCCTTCGTGGACAGCGTCAGCGTCACGAACCGGTTCAGCGACGGCACCCAGTACCGCTTGCGCTGGACGTTCGGGTTCCATCGCCGCCGCGTCTTGCGGTGCGAGTGCGAGACGCGGTTGCCGAAGCCGGGCTCACGGCCCGTCAGCTGGCAGCGCATTGCGTACCTCCCAGGTCGGAACAACACAGATTGAAACGACATTCGTTTTCAACTACGGTAGCGCACATGGAAACCGTTGTCGTCATGGTGGCGGGGCTGGTCGAGCACGACGTGGCCGTGCGGGTGTGGCGCGACCGGCCCGGATCGGTGCTGGTGCGGCACGTCGCCACGCCCACCGCGGTCCGGCGCTGGGTCGACGGCGTCGCCACCGAGGTCGACCTGCTGCACGGCTGCGTGTCCTGCACCGTGCGCGACGACCTGAAGGCGCTGCTCGAAGCACTCCGAGGTCACACGGTCGTGCTGCACCTGGACCCGTTGCTGGAACCGGACGTCGTGCGCCGCGACCTCGACGTGGACGTCGAGTGCGTGATCACCGTGCTGGACGCGGCGACCTGGCTGGACGACGCGCTGGGTGACGCCTCGGTGGTCAGCGACCAGCGCACGGTCGCCCAGGTCGTGGTCGCGCAGGCCGAGGCCGCCGACGTGCTGGTGCTGAAGGGCGACGCCGACGACCGCACCCTCGCCGTGCTCGACCGGCTGGCTCCCGGCGCGCACCGCTGCACGCCCGACACCGTGGAGGTCAGGCGCGGCACCAGGCCGCGGATGATCCCGCTCGTCCCCGAGTGCGGCGTCTCCACGGCGGTCTTCACCGCCGACCGCCCGTTCCACCCGAAGCGGCTCGACGACGCGCTGGACGCGTTGCTCGACGGCACGGTCGTGCGCTCGCGCGGCCGGCTGTGGGTCGCCGACGAACCGGACATCGCGCTGCACCTGGAGTCCGCGGGCGGTGGCCTGCACGTCGGCACCGGCGGGCCGCGCGAGGGCAGGACCACCCAGATCGTGGCGATCACCGTGGGCGAGCCGGACGGCATCACCGCGGCGTTCGCCGACGCACTGCTCACCGACGACGAACTGTCCTTCGTGGACTCGATCAGGAAGTTGCAGACATGAAGCCCGGCATCCACCCCGACTACCACCCGGTGGTCTTCCAGGACGCGTCCACCGGAAGGACGTTCCTGACCCGCTCGACCGCCACCTCGAACCGGACGGTCGAGTGGGAGGACGGCAACACCTACCCGTTGCTCACCGTCGACATCACCGCCGACTCGCACCCGTTCTGGACGGGCACGCAACGGCTCGTCGACACCGCGGGCCGGGTCGAGAAGTTCAACCGCCGCTACGGGAAGCGTGAGCGCTGATGGCCGTTCCCAAGCGCAAGACCTCGCGTTCCAACACCCGCCACCGCCGTTCGCAGTGGAAGGCCACCGCACCGGACCTGGTGCGCGTGAAGACGTTGGACGGCAAGGAACTCCTCGTCCCACGCCGTCTCGTCGCCGCCTACAAGCGCGGACTCCTCTAGTGGGCCAGCTGGGTCGTCCCGTCCGGTGAGTCGCGCCACTGGACGAACGGGCGATCCAGCCTCCACCGCGTCCCGTCGTGGTCGAGCACGCGGTGCTCGCACGTGTCCGGGTTGGACAGAGACTCGAACAGGTCGATGCTCCAGTCGAAGAACCTGCGGCACAGCAACCTGATCGTCAGCCCGTGCGACACGACCAGCACGGTCTTCGGGTGCTCCTCGTCCTCGTGCATCCGCACCGTGAGGCCGTCGAGGAACGCCGCCACGCGGTCGTCCACGTCCGCGCCGGACTCGCCGTTGGGCAACCGGAAGAAGAAGTGCCCGAACGCGTGCCGCTGGTGCTTGAGCACCTCCTGCTGCACCGGGTCCTGGAGGTTGCCCCAGTCCTGCTCGCGCACCCGCGGCTCGGTGACGACCCGCTCGGTGTCGAGGCCCAGCAGCTCGAACGTCCGCCTCGTCCTGCGGTACGGCGACACGTAGGCCGCGACCGGCTCGTCGCCGGCCAGCGCCCTGATCACCGGGCCGGCCGCGCGGGCCTGCTCCTCACCGGTCTCGGTCAGCGGCAGGGCGTGGTCGGGGATGCGGCAGTAGGCGAGCTCGTCGACGTTGCCGAGGCTCTGGCCGTGGCGCAGCAGGATGATCCGCACCTCCCCATCGTGCCCTGCGCCCGCGGGTGCCGTCGGCGTTACAGTGCTCGGCGAGTCGAGGAGGAAGCCGTCACATGATCAAGTACATCGCGCTGTACAAGAGGCCCGCCGACCCCGAGGGCTTCGACCAGAGGTACTTCGAGTCGCACCTGCCGATCGTCGCCTCCGTGCCCGGATTGGTGCGGGCCGAGGTCGCGAGGGTGCAGCAGGTGTTCTTCGCCGGATTCCTGGGCGACACCGAGCCGCACCTGGTCGCCGAGATGTACTTCGAGTCCGCCGAGTCGATGAGGGCCGCCGTGCAGACGCCGGAGTGGGCCTCGTCGGGCGCCAACCTCGCCGAGATCGGCGGCATGGAGCTCGTGGCGATGTTCAGCGCCGAGGTGGTCGAACGGTGAAGGCCGTCGTCATCGGCGGCGGCACGATGGGCGCCGGCATCGCCCACGTGCTGCTCGCGGGCGGCCACGAGGTCACGCTGGCCGAGGCGGACGCCGAGCGGGCCGAACAGGGCGCGCGCACCGTCAAGCGGTCGCTCGACAAGGCGCAGGAGAAGGGCAAGCTCGCGGACGCCGACGCGGTGTTCGCGAACCTGAGCACCGGTGAGCTGCCCGCGGACGCCGAGCTGGTCGTCGAGGCCGTGCCGGAGAACGTGCCGCTCAAGCAGCAGGTCCTCGGCAACGCCGCCCGGCGGTGCCCGGACGCGGTGCTCGCGTCCAACACCTCGTCGCTGTCGATCGCCGAGATCGCCGCGGGACTGCCCGGCGAACGCGTGCTGGGCATGCACTTCTTCAACCCCGTCCCGGTGCAGCAGCTCGTCGAGCTCGTCCACCACGACGGCGTCGACCCCGCCACCGTCGCCAAGGTGCGGACCTGGGCCGAACAGCTGGGCAAGACCGTCATCGAGGTCAGGGACTCGCCCGGCTTCGCGACGTCCCGGCTCGGCGTCGCGGTCGGCCTGGAGGCCATCAGGATGCTGGAGGAGGGGGTCGCCTCCGCGGCCGACATCGACACCGGCATGAAGCTCGGCTACCGCTGGCCGATGGGCCCGCTGGAGCTCACCGACCTGGTCGGGCTCGACGTGCGGCTGGCCATCGCCGACCACCTCGCGGCCCAGCTCGGACCGCGCTTCGCGCCGCCGCGGCTGCTGCGCGACAAGGTGGCGGCCGGTGAGCTGGGGCGCAAGACCGGCCAGGGCTTCTTCACCTGGTAGAGAGGTGCCCGTGCACATCCGTGAGTACGGCGAGGACGACCTGGACGCGGTGTTCCGGCTGCGGAGGGTCGCGTTCAACTCGACCGAGCGGCCGGAACGGCTGGTGCGCCCCGGCACGCACGGCCTGGTCGCCGAGGTCGGCGGCCAGGTCGCCGGCGTCCTCGGCATCGGCGCGTACGCCCAGTTCTACGGCGGCGCCGCGGTCCCCATGGGCGGGATCGGCGGTGTCGCCGTGGACGGGTCGTTCCGCGGCAGGGGCGTCGCGGGCGCGCTGCTCGACGCGGCGCTGGGCGTCATGCGGGAGCAGGGTCAGGTCGTCTCCGCGCTGTACCCGACCGTGCCCGCGCTCTACCGGGGCTTCGGCTGGGAACGCGCGGGGCGCTTCGAGTGGGTCGAGCTGCCGATGGACCGGGTGCTCTCGATCCCCGGTCCTGCCGAGCGGGTCCCGGCGCGGCCCGCGCGGGAGAGCGACCTGGCGGCGATCCACGAGTGCTACCTGGAGGTGGCGCGGACCGTCGACGGCCTCGCCGACCGGCGGCCACCCCGGATCGACCCGGCCGAGGTGCTGGAGCTGGACGTCGTCACCGTGCTGCCGGGACCGGACGGGCTGCGCGGCTACCTCACCGCCAAGCGCGAACCCGGCGACGGCATGGGCCGGCTCAAGGTGTTCGACCTCGTCGGCGCCGACCTCGACGCCCAGCTGACGCTGCTCGCGTCGCTGAAGTCGTGGGCGGGCACGCTGGAGGCCGTCGACCTGCGGATCGTGGACCCGGCGACGATCGACCTGCTCGGCGCGACCCCGGTGCGCCACTCGGTGCTGACCTCGACCTGGATGCTGCGGGTCGTCGACCTGCCCGCCGCCGTCGCCGCACGGGGCTGGTCGTGCACCGGCGACCCGGCCGCGGACCTGGCCGTGGACCTGGAGGTCGTCGACCCGCGGGCGCCGTGGCACGCCGGACCGTGCCGGATCGTCGCCTCGGACGGCGTGGTGCGGGTCGAACCGGGCGGGTCGGGCGCGGTGCGGGTGCACGCCCGCGCGCTGGGACCGTGGTTCTCCGGCCTGCAGAACACGCACGCGCTGCGGCGGGCCGGGCTGCTCGAAGGCGACCCGGCGGACGCGGTGGCGCTGGACCGGCTCGTCGGCTCGGCGGGCGTGCCGCGGCTGGCCGACTTCTTCTGACGGCGCCGTTACCGGCCGTCCCGCATGTCACTCGTCGCCCGACCGCCCCCATCGGGTGACAATGGCGGCATGTCTGGGGAGATCAGGCGTGCGCAGTGGTACCCGAACGGGCACCCGCTGTGCCGGGACCGGGAACCGGTGGCCGCCGCGCGGGACCTGCTCGACGAGCACTTCGCGCTCGCACGGGCCGCGTTCCTCGGTGGCAGTGCCGCCGCCGGTGACTACACACCGAACTCCGACCTCGACCTCGTCGTGATCATCGACGGGCTGCGCGGCGCGTACCGGGAGACGTTCGTGCACCGCGGCTGGCCGGTCGAGCTGTTCTGCCACACCGTCGAGTCCTTCCTGGACTTCGTCGCCCGCGACACGAAGGAACGCCGCCCGCCGCTGCTGTACATGTGCGCGGAGGGGCTGATGATGCTCGACGCGGACGGCACCGGCGCGCGGCTGCGGGCCGAGGCGCGACTCCTGCTCGACGCGGGCCCGCCGCCGCCGACCGTGACCGAGCTGGAGGACCGCCGCTACGCCGTCACCGACATGCTGGAGGACCTCGTCTCCGCGCGGGACGACGACGAGCTGCTGTTCGTCGCGGCGAAGCTGCTGACCGGCGCGGGCGAGCTGGCGCTGGTGGTGCGCAACCGGTGGCTCGGCCACGGCAAGTGGCTGCTGCGCCGGCTGCGCGACGCGGGCGAGGGCGAGCTCGTGGACGCCTACCGGGCGCTGGCGCGCGGCGGTGACCCGAAGTGGTTCGCGCAGTGCGTCGAACGCGTGCTGGCCGCTGCGGGAGGGCGGCTGGAGGCCGGTTACCGCAGGGAGGCGCCACCCCGGTGACCACGTACCCTTCTCGTCCGTGCTGCTCACCGCACTCGAGCTGATCGGGATCGCCGTCTTCGCCGCCTCCGGCGCGCTCGCCGCCGTGCGGGCCAGGCTCGACGTGTTCGGCGTCGTGATCCTGGCGCTCACCACGGCGCTGGGCGGCGGCATCGTGCGCGACGTCCTGCTCGGCGTGCACCCGCCCACGAGCCTGCGGACCTGGCCGTACCTGCTGGTCGCCGGCGTGACCGGGGTGCTCGTCTTCTGGTTCAGCCCGCAGGTGGCGAAGCTGCGGCGCTCGGTGCTGGTGCTCGACGCCGTCGGCCTGGGGCTGTTCGTCACCTCCGGCACGACGACCGCGCTCACCCTCGGCGCACCCCCGTACGCGGCGTGCCTGGTCGGCATGACCACCGGCATCGGCGGTGGCGCGTTGCGCGACTTGCTGCTGCGGGAGATCCCGTTGGTGCTGCGGCGGGAGATCTACGCCGTCGCCGCGCTGGCCGGAGCGGTGGTCGTGGCGGTCGGCGAGTGGGCGCGGCTGCCGAAGGGCCTGGTCGCGCTGGCCGGTGCGGTGCTGATCATCACCGTGCGGCTGGTGGCGCTGTGGCGGAAGTGGAACGCCCCCGTCGCGCGGGGCCTGGACGGCTGAGCGGCGGCTAACGCCGAACTCACACCCGCTGTTGAGGACCTTCTCAGGCGCCTCTCAGTTCCCTCGGCAAGACTGACCCACATGCGCATCCTCGTTGTCGATGACGATCGGGCGGTCCGGGAGTCGCTCCGGCGCTCGCTGCAGTTCAACGGCTACCAGGTCGAGACCGCCGGTGACGGCATGCAGGCACTGGAGTCGGTGACCGCCGCCAGGCCGGACGCGATGGTGCTCGACGTGATGATGCCGCGCCTCGACGGGCTCGAGGTGTGCCGCAGGCTGCGCAGCACCGGTGACGACCTGCCCATCCTCGTGCTCACGGCGCGGGACGCGGTGAGCGACCGGGTGTCCGGTCTGGACGCCGGTGCCGACGACTACCTGCCCAAGCCGTTCGCGCTGGAGGAGCTGCTCGCCCGGCTGCGGGCGCTGCTGCGGCGGGCCACCCACGACACCGAGGCCGCGTCCGGCTCCGCCGCCGTGCTGAGGTTCGCCGACCTGGAGCTCGACCCGTCCACGCGGGACGTGCGCCGCGGCGAGCGGCCGATCAGCCTGACCCGCACCGAGTTCGCGCTGCTCGAGCTCCTGCTGGCGCACCCGCGCCAGGTGCTCACCCGCGGCCGCATCCTGGAGGACGTGTGGGGATACGACTTCCCGACCTCGGGCAACGCGCTGGAGGTCTACGTGGGCTACCTGCGCCGCAAGACGGAGGCGGAGGGCGAGCCCCGGTTGATCCACACGGTGCGCGGGGTGGGCTACGTCCTGCGGGAGACGCCTCCGTGATCGCCGAACCCCAGGGACGGCTGCAACGGGCGTCGCTGCGGGCTCGGGTCACCTGGCTGGCGGCCTTCTGCGTCGCCGGCGCGGTCGCACTGGTGTCGTTCGGCGCGTACATGATCGTGCGCAAGAACGTCTACGACGCCCTGGACGAGAGCCTGCGCGAACGCGCCGTGGCCGTCGTCAACGGCGTGGCGATCAACGACGCCCAGGTGACGACGTACCCGGCGGCGTTCCTCGCGGCCGGTGACGTGCGGATGGGCCTGTTGTCCGGCTCGACCGGCACGTTGCGCTACCCGGAGAACTCGCAGGAGCCGCCGAACGCACCGCAGGCGCGCGAGGTCGCGCAGGGCCTGCGCAGCGACTTCCTGTGGACCGACTACAAGACGGACACGCGGGCGATCGCCGTCGGCTACCGCAACGGCTCGGCGATCGTGATCGCGCAGTCGCTGGAGCCACAGCGCGCCACGCTCGCGAAGCTCAGCATCGTGCTGCTGCTGATCGGCGGTGCCGGCGTGCTGCTCGCTGCCATCGCGGGCACGGCCGTGGCACGCACCGGTCTGCGGCCGGTGCAACGGCTGACCGAGGCCACCGAACGCGTCGCGAACACCGGTGACCTCACGCCGATCCCGGTCTCCGGCGACGACGAGCTGGCCCGGTTGACGCACAGCTTCAACGCCATGCTCGGCGCGGTCGCGGAGTCGCAGGAACGGCAACGCCGCCTGGTCGCCGACGCGGGCCACGAGCTGCGCACCCCGCTGACGTCGATGCGCACCAACCTGGAGCTGCTGCTCGCGTCGGAACGCCCGGATTCACCCACGTTGTCCGAAGAGGACAAGCGGGAGATCCAGTCCGATGTGCGCGCTCAGCTCGACGAGCTCACCACGCTCATCGGTGACCTGGTCGAACTGGCCCGTGAGGACGCACCTCAGGTCGTGCACGAGCC
This sequence comes from Lentzea sp. NPDC037011, assembly GCF_055607425.1. Taxonomy (NCBI): domain Bacteria; kingdom Bacillati; phylum Actinomycetota; class Actinomycetes; order Pseudonocardiales; family Pseudonocardiaceae; genus Lentzea; species Lentzea sp. NPDC037011. The sequence continues at coordinate 345,883 of NZ_JBVJRT010000005.1, forward strand.
CGTCGACCTCGTGGAGGTCGTGGAACGGGCGCTGGACCGCGCCCGCCGCCGTGCCTCCGGTGCCGTCACCTTCGACGTGCGGCTGCAACCGTGGACACTTCTGGGTGATTCGAGTGCGCTCGAACGCGCGGTGCTGAACCTCCTCGACAACGCGGTGAAGTTCAGCCCCTCGGGCTCGGCGGTGCGGCTGGAGCTCCGCCAGCTCGGCGACGGCAGTGCCGCGGTGGAGGTGGCGGACGCGGGCCCCGGCATCGCGGATGCCGATCTACCTCACGTTTTCGAGCGGTTCTACCGTTCGTCGGAGGCGCGCACGCTGCCGGGTTCCGGGCTGGGGCTCGCCATCGTGAAGCAGGTCGCGCAACGGCACGGCGGCACGGCCACCGCGGGCAGGGCGCCCGAGGGCGGTGCCCTGTTCACGTTGCGCCTACCCGGACGTCCGTAAGGTGGGGGTGTGAGTCATCGCGTGAACGACGATTCTTCGTCGACCTGGGAGACGACCCCGCCGGCCGGGGACGGTCCTGCCGAGCCCACGTCGCGCTTCTCCACGTCCGCGTCCCGGTCCTCCGCGCAGTCGTCGTCGTCCTCACCCGACGACGACTCGACGCCGGGGTTCTCGAAGAAGAAGCCGAAGAAGAAGCAGCCGTTCTGGAAAGAGCTGCTGGTCATCTTCGGCGTGGCGCTGCTGCTGACCGTCGTCATCCAGACGTTCATCGCGCGCGTGTTCGTCATCCCGTCGGCCTCGATGGAGACGACGCTGCACGGCTGCACGGGCTGCGTGAACGACAAGGTGCTGGTCGAGAAGATCACCTACCTGTTCCGCGACCCCCAGCCCGGTGACGTGATCGTCTTCCGCGGCCCGCCGAACTGGACCGGCGGCAAGCAGCCCCCCGGTTTCGTGCAGGGCACGCTGCAGGACCTCGGCTCGATGGTGAACCTCTCCGAGCCCAGCGGCACCGACTTCATCAAGCGCGTCATCGCCGTCGGCGGGCAGACCGTCGAGTGCTGTGACGACAAGGGCCGCGTCCTCGTCGACGGCAAGCCGCTGGACGAGCCGTACATCAACTTCGGTCCCGGCCCGAAGCAGCAGGAGACGTTCGAGAAGGTCACCGTTCCCGCGGGCAAGCTGTGGGTGATGGGCGACAACCGCAACAACTCGTCCGACTCGCGCAAGCACGGCGACCCGACGCCCGCCGACGGTGCGATCCCGATCGACAACGTCGTGGGCAAGGCGCGGGTGATCGTGATCCCGGTCAGCCGGTGGGGCACCATCTCGGACCACAACCCGCAGACCGGCGGCAAGTAGTCCGCACACGACAACGCCCCCGAGCCGATGGCCCGGGGGCGTTGCGCGTTGCCCGGTCAGCCCTTCGTCGACCCCAGCGTGAGGCCGCCGACGAACTGCCGTTGCAGCACGAAGAACACCACCAGCGTGGGCAGTGCCACGAGCAGCGAGCCGGCTGCGACGAGGTTGTTGTCGGTGAAGAACGTGCCCTTGAGGTTCTGCAGCGCCGAGGTGACCGGCATCTTGTCGCCGTCCTGGATCAGCACCAACGCCCACAGGAAGTCGTTGTAGATCCAGGTGAACTCCAGCGTCGCGAGCGCGGCGAGCACCGGACGGCACAGCGGCAGGGTGAGCTGCCAGTACTGCCGGAACACCGATGCGCCGTCCACGCGGGCGGCCTCGGTCAGCTCGTACGGGATGGTCTTCATGTAGTTCGACAGCACGAACGTGCAGAAGCCCATCTGGAACGCGATGTGGATCAGGATCACGCCGAGCGGGGAGTCGATCAGCGACTCGCTCTCCGACAGCCACGCCGGCAGCTCGATCAGCCGGTACAGCCGCCACAGCGGCGTCACGATCACCTGCTGCGGCAGCAGGTTGCCCGCCGTGAAGATCATCAGCAGCGCGATGTTGAACTTGAAGCTGAACCGGGACACGCCGAACGCGACCATCGAGCTGAGCACCAGCGTGACGACCAGCGCCGGGACGGTGATCAGGAACGTGTTCCAGTAGAAGTGCGGCAGGTCGCCGACCTCCCACGCCTTGGCGAAGTTGTCGAGCGTCAGCGACTTCGCGATGGAGAAGTAGCCGTTGACCGACGTGTCGTCGTAGGTGCGCAGCGAGGCGTAGACCGCCCACAGCAGCGGCGCCAGGGTCGCCAGGCAGGTGAGGACCAGGAACACGTGCAGTGCGACCCGCGCGGGGGTCACCGGGTGCTTCTTCACGGCCGGCACCGAGGGCCGTTCCAGCGTGGCCGTCACGTCCGGTTCTCCTTGCTGAACACCTGGTACAGGTACGGGATGATGACGCCGAGCGAGATCGTCAACAGGATCACCGCGACCGCGGAGCCGCGGCCGATGCGGGAGGCCTCGCCGATGATGTTGTCGGTCACCAGCACCGACAGCAGCTCCAGTCCGTTGCGGCCCTTGTTGATGACGTAGACGATGTCGAACGCGCGCAGCGCCTCGATCACCGTCACGACGGCCACCACGATGTTGACCGGCTTCATCACCGGGAAGGTGACGCGGAAGAACGTCTGCGCCGCCGACGCGCCGTCCAGTGCCGCGGCCTCCTTGAGCGCCGGGTCCACCGCCTTCAGGCCCGCCAGGTACAGCAGCATGATGTAGCCGGTGTGCCGCCACGCCGCCGCGACGAGCACCGCGTACAGGTTGATGTCCGAGTCGCCGATGAAGTCGACCGGGTTGTCCCCGAGCCCCAGCAGCGAGTTGAGCAGGCCGCCGTCGGGCGTGTAGATCAGCTGCCAGATGAAGCCGACCAGCGCGAGCGACAGCACCATCGGCATGTACAGCGCGCTCTGGTAGACCCGGCTGAACCGCAGCTCGCGGTCGAGCAGCACGGCCAGCAGCAGACCGGCGCAGGTCGGGACGACCAGCAGGAACGCCAGCCACACCAGGTTGTGCTGCACCGCGGGCCAGAACCGCGGGTACTCGGTGAAGATCTCGGCGTAGTTCCCGACACCGATCCACTCGATGTCCTCGAAGCCGCCGATGCCGTTCCACTTGCTGAACGACAGCGCGACCGAGCCCAATGCCGGGACCCACACGAACATGAGGTGCACGAGCGTGGGGATGCCGAGCATGAGCGCCAGCACCAGCTTGTCCGTGCCCGCCAGCGCGGTGGCGCGCTTCCCACGCCGGCGAGGCGGCGGCCCGCTGGGGACCACCGCCTTCGGCTTCTCCTGGACCGCGGTCACTTGAAGATGTTCTTCGCCTGGTCGGCCATGCCCTTGAGCACGGAGTCGACGCTGTTCGGGTCCTTGATGAACGCGATCAGCCCGTTGGTCGCCGCCTCGCTCGCGAAGCCGGGGTCGGTGTCGCGGTCGAGGAACTGCGTGATGTGCTTGGCGTTCTTGATGGTGTCCGCCACCTTCTTCTGCAGCGGGCTGTAGCTCGCCTGGTCCGCCTTCTGGTTGGTCGCGACCGCGGTCGGGTCGGCCTTGAGGTAGGCGAGCTGCGGCTCGGCGGAGGACAGGTACTCCAGGAGCTTGAGCGCGCCCTCGGAGTTGGCCGGCTTCTTCGCCATCAGGTAGCCGTCGATCGGCGCCTCGACCGTGTCGGTGCCGTGCGCGGGGTTGATCTCCGGGAACGGGAAGAAGTCGAGGTCGGCCTTGTCGGCGTCGGGGAACTGCTGGCCCACGAACGCGCCCAGCAGGTACATGCCGGACTTCTTCTGCTGCAACGTCTGCGCGGCTTCCTGCCACTCGCGGCCGAGCGCGTTCTCCTGGTGGAACGGCAGCAGCCGCTTCCAGGTGTCGAAGACGTCCTTGACCCGCTTGTCCTGCCAGTCCTCCTTGCCGGCCAGCAGGTCGACGTGGAACTGGTAGCCGTTGATGCGGAAGTTGAGCTGGTCGAACGTGCCCATGCCCGGCCAGCCCTGCTTCTGCGCGAAGGCGATCGGGATCAGGCCGTCCGCCTTCATCCTCGTGGACAGCGCCACGAGCTCGTCGAGCGTCTTGGGCACCTCGTAGCCGCGCTCCTGCCACAGGCTCTTGCGGTAGAACATGCCCCACGCGTACTGGGTGAACGGCACGAAGTACTGCTTGCCGTCGGTGCCGGTGGAGGCCTGCTTGAGCGCGTCGGAGTAGTTGCCGCCGACCTTGCCCCACAGGTCGCTGAGGTCGCCGGTCAGGCCCTGGTCGGCGAAGAACCGCATCCGGTAGCCGGCGAACCACGCGAGCACGTCGTCCGGCTTGCCCTGCAGGTAGTTGTTGATCTGCTCCTGGTACTGCTCGTGCTGCTTGGTGTTGATCGTGACCGACAGGCCGCCCGAGCTCGCCTCGAACGCCTTCAGCGCCGCGGTGATCGCGTCCTTCGGCACCTGGTCGCTGAGGTTGTTGCCGAACGTCACGACCTTCGAGTCCGCACCGGAGCCCGAGCCGCCGCCGCAGGCCGCGAGGCCACCGGTGGCGGCGACACCCGCACCGGCCAGCATGACGCGCAGCATGGTGCGCCTGCCGAAGTGCGGCAGGGGAGTGGAACCCGACGCGTACTGAACCATCATCGCTCCTACAGGTGACACTCGCTCGTGCGAACCGAACAGAACTCCAACAAAGTTGCGCACAATGTGGTCCCAGCCACACAGCATGTCAAGTCCCGTTACGGAGCTGTTAAACCAGTGCACACGCAGTGCACGCGCCGTATCCGGACCGTTCCCGGTACTCGTTGCGGTCAACCGCCGAACAGAGCCAAACGCGAAGTGTTGTTTGCTTGTGTTGACGTTGGGGGTTGTTGTCGGCCACGCTTGCCGCCGTGACGACTTGGCCCACGGGCATGCCAGGCCTCGGCTGGGGTGCCGACTACAACCCCGAGCAGTGGCCGGAACACGTCTGGGCGGAGGACGTCGAGCTCATGCGCGGGGCCGGGGTCAACCTGGTCAGCGTCGGGATCTTCTCCTGGGCGAAGATCGAGGTCAGCAAGGGCGAGTACCGGTTCGGCTGGCTCGACCGGGTGCTCGACCTGCTGCACGACAACGGCATCCGCGCCGACCTCGCCACCGCCACCGCCGCGCCCCCGCCGTGGCTGACGACCGAGTACCCCGAGATGCTCCCCGTCCGCGCGGACGGCGTGCGGCTCTCGCACGGCTCACGGCAGGCCTACTGCCCGTCGTCGCCGGTCTACCGCGACCGGGCGACGGCGCTCGCGGCCGAGATGGCCGGGCACTACCGCGACCACCCGGCGCTGGCCGCGTGGCACGTCGGCAACGAGTACGGCTGCCACGTCAACCGCTGCTACTGCGACACGTGCGCGGCGTCGTTCCGCGAGTGGCTGGCCGCCCGCTACACGCTCGACCAGCTCAACGACGCGTGGTCCACGGCGTTCTGGAGCCAGGGCTACACCGACTTCGCGCAGGTCCTGCCGCCGCGGGTGACGCCGACGTTCGCGAACCCCGCGCACGTGCTCGACTTCGACCGCTTCAGCGACGACGCGCTGCTGGAGCTCTACAAGGCCGAGCGCGACGTGCTGCGGATGATCACGCCGGACGTGCCGGTCACGACGAACTTCATGGTCAACTGGACGTTCGGCGCGCTGGACTACTGGAAGTGGGCGCGCGAGGTCGACTTCGTCTCCAACGACCACTACACGCAGGCGGAGTCGCCTGACCGGCACGTCGAGCTCGCGATGTCCGCCGACCTCACCCGCGGGCTGGCCGGCGGCAGGCCGTGGCTGCTGATGGAGCAGTCGACGTCGGCGGTCAACTGGCAGCACCGCAACATCGCGAAGCTGCCCGGCGAGATGCGCCGGCACTCGTTCCAGCACGTCGCGCACGGCGCGGACGGGACGCTGTTCTTCCAGTGGCGGCAGTCGCGCGGCGGCAGCGAGCGCTACCACTCGGCGATGGTCCCGCACGCCGGCCCGGACACCAAGGTCCACCGCGAGGTCCGCCAGGTCGGCGCGGAGTACGCGAAGCTGGCCGACGTCGTCGGTTCCACTGTGGACGCCGCGGTGGCGGTGCTGTTCGACTTCCAGTCCGGCTGGGCGCTGCGCCAGGACGCGCACCCCACCGCGGACTTCGACCACTGGCAGCACGTCCTGGGTTACTACAAGGCGCTCTGGCAGGCCGGCGTCACCGTCGACTTCGTCGCGCCCGGCACGAACCTCTCGAAGTACTCCCTGGTCGTGGTCCCGGCGTTCTACGCGGTGTCCGACGCGCACGCGGCGGTGGTCGCGGACTACGTGGCCGGCGGCGGTCATGTCCTGGTGACCTACCTGTCCGGGGTCACCGACGAGCACACGCGGGTGCGGCTGGGCGGCTACCCCGGTGCGTTCCGCGACGTGCTGGGCGCGTACTCGGAGGAGTTCTTCCCGCTGCGGCAGGGGGAAACCGTCTCGCTGACCGACGGGTCGACCTGCTCGTTGTGGACCGAGCACCTGCACACCCGCAGCGCCGAGGTCATCGCCTCCTACGCCGACGGGCCGCTGCCGGGCGTCGCGGCGGTCACGCGGAACGCGTTTGGGAACGGCGTCGCGTGGTACGTCGCATGTGACCTCGACGAGGCAGGTCTCCGCCGAACGGTGGAAAGCGCGCTTTCCGGTGCGGGGGTCGCGGTGTCACGGACCGGGATCGAGCTCGTGCGGCGGCACGGGGCCGTATCGTGGCTCTTCGCCGTCAACCACACCGACACCGACGCGGAGATCGAGGCGTCCGGTGTCGACGTGGTGTCCGGCACGCAGGTCTCCGGGCGCCTCACCGTGCGGGCCGGGGACGTCGTCGTCCTCAGGGAAGAGGTGTGAGGTGCTGGCACGTCAACGGCAAGCGGTGATCCTGGAAGAGGTCAGGCGGACGGGAGCGGTGCGCGTCAGCGACCTGGTCGTCCGCCTCGGCGTCTCCGACATGACCGTGCGCCGCGACCTCGACGTGCTCGCCTCCCGCGGACTGGTGGAGAAGGTCTACGGCGGCGCCACCACGGTGGTCGGCCGCTCGACCGACGAGCCCGGGTTCGAGGCGAAGTCGGTCCGGCAGCTGCCGGAGAAGGAAGCGATCGCGGCCCAGGCCGCGGGCCTCGTGCGGCCGGGGACCGCCATCGGCCTGTCCGCGGGCACCACGACGTGGACGTTGGCCAGGTTCCTCGACGACATCCCCGACCTGACGGTCGTCACGAACTCGATCCGGGTCGCGGACGTGCTGCAGCAGAGCGGGCGCACCGACCGCACGGTGGTGCTCACCGGTGGCGTGCGCACGCCGTCCGACGCGCTGGTCGGCCCGGTGGCCGTGCAGGCGCTGCGGTCGCTGCACCTGGACGTGGTGTTCCTGGGCGTGCACGGCATGGCCGAGCGCTCCGGCTTCACCACCCCGAACCTGAACGAGAGCGAGACGGACCGCGCGCTGGTCGACGCCGCGGGCCGGGTCGTGGTGGTCGCCGACCACACCAAGTGGGGCACCGTGGGCATCTCCACGATTGCCGATCTCGACGAGGCGGACGTGCTGGTGACCGACGAGGGTCTGCCGGACGCCGCGCGCGCAGTGCTCGCCGAGCAGGTGGGCGAGATGGTGCTGGCCCATGTACCGGGAAGTGGCGAGGAGTTGGCGTGAGGCGTACCGCGGGGAAGCTGGCGGACGGCCGGGAGATCATCTACTTCGACGACAGCGCTGAGGCACCACCGCGGGTCGCGGCGGACACGCGGGACCTGCCCGCGACCCAGCCGATGTCCGAGGTGCGGCTGGACCCGTTGACCCGCGAGTGGGTCGCCATGGCGGCCCACCGGCAGACGCGGACCTACAAGCCGCCGGCCGACCTGTGCCCGCTGTGCCCGTCGACACCGGGGCGGCCCACCGAGATCCCCGAGGCCGACTACGACGTCGTCGTGTTCGAGAACCGGTTCCCGTCGCTGGCGCAGAACGTGCCGGACGTGCCGTCCACTGTGGATGGCGAGGAGCTGTTCGTGCGCGCGCCGGGGCGTGGGCGGTGCGAGGTCGTGTGCTTCACCTCGGACCACGGCAAGTCGTTCGGCGAGCTGTCCGAGTCGCGCGTGCGGACCGTCGTCGACGCGTGGGCGGACCGCGTCGCCTTCTTGTCAACGTTGCCAGGGGTCGAGCAGGTCTTCCCGTTCGAGAACCGCGGCGAAGAGATCGGCGTGACGCTCTCGCACCCGCACGGGCAGATCTACGCCTACCCGTTCGTGACGCCGCGGACCGAGCGGATGCTCTCGGCGGCGCTGGACTACCACGAGCAGCACGGGCGGCCGTTGTTCGGCGACGTGCTGGAGGCGGAGCTCTGCGCGGGCACGCGGGTGGTGGAGGAGTCGGCGCACTGGGTGGCGTTCGTGCCCGCCGCGGCGCGGTGGCCGGTCGAGGTCGTGCTGGCACCCCGCCGCCAGGTGCCCGACCTGGCCGCTCTGTCCTCTGTGGAGCGTGACGACCTGGCCGCGCTGTACCTGAAGGTGCTGCACCGCCTGGACGCGCTCTACGACCGGCCGCTGCCCTACATCGCGGCCTGGCACCAGGCGCCGGTGAACGCCGGTCGCGCGGAGATGTGGCTGCACCTCCAGGTGTTCTCGGTGCTGCGGACCAAGGACAAGCTGAAGTACCTCGCCGGCTCCGAGTCCGGCGAGGCGGTGTGGATCAACGACGTGACGCCGGAGCAGATCGCGGAGCGGCTGCGCGCGCTCTGAGGAACCCTCACGGACCTCAAAGGCTGGTTTAAGGCTGCTCTCAGGACGGCACCCGACACTATGGGTATGACCGAGAGCAACGAGCCAGCGCAGCAGCCGGACGAGTCCCGCTCCGTGCCGCCGACCGCCGGTCACCCCGACTCCGGTGCGCGGGAGCAGGGCCCGCAGCCGCCGGAACCCGGCCAGCCGGATCCTTTGCAGGGGGGATCCGGCCAGGCCGGGACAACTTCTCCACCGGCCCAGCCGCAGGTGCACGCACCTGACGCGGGCCAGGCGCAGCTCGGCGGGTCCGGACCCGGCCGGCAGCAGTTCCCGCCCACCGGGTCAGGCCAACTTCCCCCGGCGCACCCGCTGGGGCTGGGGAGCACCACCGCGCAGTTCGACACCCCCGGTCAGCCGGGTCCGTTCAGCCCTCCCGGTCAGCACGGCCAACCCGGTGAGCACGGTCAGCCGGGCCAGCCGGGTCCGTTCGGCCCGCCCGGTGAGCACGGTCAGCCCGGTCAGCCCGGGACCGGTGCCTTCTACCTCCCGCCCGGCTACCAGTCGTCGGTGCCGAACCGCCCGAAGGGCCGCGGCAAGGTCGTGGCCGGTGTGGCGGCGTTGATGCTGCTGGTCGGCGGTGCCTCCGGCGGTGTCGGCGGCTACCTCGGGTACACGTTCGCCAACGAGTCGTCCGCGGTGAGCTCGCTCGACACCCCGCGCCCCGCCTCGCAGACGAGCAACGCGGCCCCCGGCTCGGTCGAGGAGGTCGCGGCGAAGATGCTGCAGTCCGTCGTGCAGATCCAGGTCGTCACGCGGTCCGGTGCCGGCGAGGGCTCCGGGTTCGTGATCTCCAGCAACGGTCAGGTCGTGACGAACAACCACGTCATCGAGGGCGCGGCGAGCGGCGGCAGCATCAAGGTCGTCTTCCAGGACGGCAAGACCGCCACCGCCAAGATCCTCGGCCGCGACCCCAGCTCCGACATCGCCGTGATCCAGGCCGACGGCGTCTCCGGCGCCCCGGTCGTGCAGCTCGGCAACTCCGGTGACCTGAAGATCGGTCAGAGCGTCGTCGCCATCGGCTCGCCGTTCGAGCTGTCCGGCACCGTCACGTCCGGCATCGTCAGCTCGCTCAACCGGCCGGTCTCCGCCGGCGGCGACGCCCGCAACTCGCAGGCCACCGTGCTGAACGCCATCCAGACCGACGCCGCGATCAACCCCGGCAACTCCGGCGGCCCGCTGGTGAACATGCAGGGCCAGGTCGTCGGCATCAACAGCGCCATCTACAGCCCGAACTCCGCGGGCGGCCAGGCCGGTTCGGTCGGCATCGGCTTCGCCATCCCGATGGACCAGGCCCGCCGCACGATCGACGAGATCGTGAAGACCGGCAAGCCCAAGCAGACCGTGCTCGGCGTCGAGGTCCGCGAGGCCCAGGACGGCGGTGCCCAGATCAGCAAGGTCACCTCCGGCGGTGCCGCGGAGCAGGCCGGCCTGAAGGAGGGCGACGTCATCACCAAGTTCGGCGACCGCCGCATCGACAGCTCGGACACCCTCGTGGCCGCCGTCCGCTCCAAGGCGCCCGGCGACAAGGTGACCGTGACGCTGTCGGACGGCAAGACCGTGGAAGCCACCCTCGGCGGAGTCGAGGTGGGGTAGGTCGGGGGCACGCCCGGCTCGGACAACCGCCCGTCCGAGCCGGGCGTGACGACCCGGAGGCCACATCTGCACGCACCTGCCCCGCGCGCAGATGTGGCCCCCTTTTTTTCAGGTCACGCGGGAGTCCCGCGTGCCCCACAGGGGAACGCGGGACTCCCGCGTGACCTGATTACGGAGTGCTGACGGGTGCGGGTGACGGGGTCGTTCGTGGCCTAGCGTGGTGACGTGGTGGAACGGGTGCTGGTCGTCGAGGACGACACGACGGTGCGGGACGTGGTGCGCCGGTACCTCGAACACGCCGGGTACGAGGTGGAGCTCGCCGGCGACGGGGAACAGGCGTTGCGGGTGCTCGCCGTGCGGGAACCGGACATCGTGGTGCTGGACCTGATGCTGCCCGGCATCGACGGCCTCGAGGTGTGCAGGCGGATCCGCGAGCGCGGGGCGACACCGGTGGTGATGCTGACGGCGCTGGGCGAGGAGGAGGACCGGATCGCCGGGCTGCAGATCGGCGCGGACGACTACGTCACGAAGCCGTTCAGCCCGCGCGAGCTGGCGTTGCGCGTGAGCTCGGTGCTGCGCAGGGCCAACCGCGCCTACGAACCGCGCACGGTCCGCGACGGCGACCTCGTGCTCGACCTGGCCGCGCACACGGCGACGTTGAACGGCATGCCGTTGCAGCTGACGACCCGCGAGTTCGACCTGCTGGCGTTCTTCATCGGCAACGCCGGCCGCGCGTTCGGCCGCGCCGAGCTGCTGGAACGCGTGTGGGGCTGGCAGTTCGGCGACCAGTCGACCGTGACCGTCCACGTGCGACGGCTGCGGGAGAAGATCGAACAGGACCCGGCACGGCCCGTGCGGCTCAGCACCGTGTGGGGCGTCGGCTACCGGTACGACCCGTGTTCGACCGGCTGAGCCGCGTCTCGCTGACGAGCGCGATGACCGTCATGGTCATCGTGCCGGTCGTGGCGACCATCGCGGGCGTGCTGATGGTCAGCGGTTTCATGTTCACACCGATGCTGACGGCGACCCTGCTGGCGTGCGCGCTGGTGGCCGTCGTGACGGTGCCGTTCTCGATCATGCTGGGCCGCGCGATCGCCCGCCGCAGCGTCTGGGAACGCGAGGCGGAGGCCCAGCGGCGCCAGCTGGTGGCGTGGATCAGCCACGACCTGCGCACGCCCCTGGCGGGCATCAGGGCCATGACGGAGGCGCTGGAGGACGGCGTCGTGTCCGAACCGGGCGAGGTCGCCGTCTACGCGAAGCAGATCGCCCAGGAGGCCGACCACCTGTCGAAGATGGTGGACGACCTGTTCGAGCTCTCCCGCATCACCGCGGGCGCCCTGAAGCTCACGCTGCACGACGTGCGCCTGGCCGACGTGGTGAGCGACGTCGTGGCCGCCTCCGCTCCCGTGGCCGCGCTGAGGGGCGTGGAACTGCGCGCCGACGCCCGTGAATGGCCGGTCGTCCGCGGCACCGAACCGGAGCTGATGCGGGTCGTGCGCAACCTCGTGTCGAATGCGATCCGCCACACCCCGCAGGGCGAGGCGGTGGCCGTGCAGGTCGATGTGGACGGACCCGACGCGGTGGTGCGGGTCGACGACGCGTGCGGCGGCATCCCCGCCGACGTGCTGCCGCAGGTCTTCGACGTGGGCTTCCGCGGCGCCGTCCACCGCAACCCGGTGGGCGCGGGCCTGGGCCTCGCGATCGCCCGCGGCCTCGTCGACGCCCACCACGGCCGCATCGGCGTCGAGAACCACGGTCCTGGCTGCCGCTTCGAAGTCCGACTCCCGCTACGGTGATCGGTATGGAACGCAGCGCGCAGCGCCTTGGCCGCGCTTTGGTCGTGATCGTGGACGACCGGGTGGCGCACGGCGAGCAGGACGACAGCTCCGGCCCCCTCGTCACCGAACTCCTGGAAGAAGCCGGCTTCATCGTCGACGGCACCGTCGCCGTCGAGGGCGAGGTCGTCGACATCAGGGCCGCCCTCAACACCGCCGTCATCGGCGGCGTCGACCTGGTGGTCACCGTCGGCGGCACGGGCGTCTCACCCCGCGACGTCGCCCCCGACGCCACGCAGGGCGTGCTCGACCGCCCCATCCACGGCATCGCGGAAGCCCTCCGGGCCTCCGGCCTGGCCGCGGGGGCGGTCGACGCGGGCATCTCGCGCGGCCTCGCCGGCGTGTCGGGCAGCACGCTGGTCGTCAACCTGGCCGGGTCGCGCTCCGCGGTCCGCGACGGCATGGCGACCTTGTCGTCGCTGGTGCCCTACGTGATCGAGCAGCTGTCCGGGCTCGACGAAGAGTGAAGTAGCAGTGGCGGAGCAGGGAACACGGGCAGCCGATGACGGCGACGACGCGGACCGGCGTCGGCGGCGGCGTCGGCTGGCCGAGGTGTTCGGGGACGTGCTGCCGGAGACCACGTCGGACGAGCGCGGGGAGACCGGCGGGGACTCCGAGGCCTGGTACCGGGAGAACCGGCCGCCGCACCACGGCGGTTGAGGCCGGGGCGCCTCGGCGCTCCGGCCGGTGAACGCAGCGCGTCCCGCCCTCGCACCGCACCCCGCCCGACCTCGGCACCCGAACCACCGGCGGGTGCGCTGAACCAGCGCCGCCTCGCCCGCACGGCGCTTGCCCCCGCACGGCGCGTGAGAGGTGGGTGGGCCGGCCGCCGTCGGGACGGCGGCCGGTGGGGACTCAGATCGCCGGGTCGCGGCGGTCGCGGGTGGGGGTGGTCGGCGGCTGGCTGGCCTGGGCGGCCAGGAGGTCGCGGATCTCCTTGAGCAGTTCGACGTCGGTGGGCTCGGCTGGGCCGCTCTCCTCTCCCCTCTTGCGGCGCTCCTGGATCTTCTTGATCGGCAGCACCAGCACGAAGTAGACGACCGCGGCCACGATCAGGAAGTTGATGACGGCGTTGATGAACGAGCTCAGGTCGATGAAGGTCGAGTCCTTCAGCGCCTGGGTGTCGGTGCGCAGGGAGAAACCGAGGCCCTTGGTCTCCGCGCCGCCGAACACGTTGATCAGCGGCTTGATGATGCTCGTGGTGAACGCGGTGACGATCGCGGTGAACGCCGTGCCGATGACCACGGCCACGGCCAGGTCGACGACGTTCCCGCGCATCAGGAAGTCCTTGAAACCCTTCAGCATCAGCGGAGAGTAACGGCTAAGGCGTGCTCCAGTGATGCCGCGGCCACGCGCGTCGCGTTTCGTCTCGGCAACGTCAGGACGACGACCTGGCCCCTCGTCTCGCGGACGGAGGCGTCCGAGGCGAGGACCTCACCCTCCGCGGACACGACGTCCACGCGGTCCTGCACCCGCACCACGGCGGCGAGCTCCTGGTCAGCGACGCGGACGGCCACGGAGGCGAGGTCGGGTGGACCGGTCGCGAGGGCGAAGTCCGTCAGCGGGACGCCCGCGCGGGTCGGGGTGGACAGGGTGCGACCGATCACCGCACCGGGTGAGGGGAACGACCCCGGTAGTGGGACGGACAGCGGCTGCACGCGGACGTCGGAGGGGCCGAGCGGCACGCCGGCGGGCAGGTCGCGGGTCGCGACGACCGCGGGGTGGCCCACGTCGGGCCAGAAGAACGTCGAGAGCGCCAGCAGGGTCAGCCCGAGCGCCAGGAGACGGCGCCAGAACGGCGGGACACCGCGGCGGAGCAGCGAGCGGAGGCGGTCGGACGGGGTCGGGGACAGCGTCATGCCCTCGACGGTAGGACCGGCGAGGGCATGACGGAGGTGTCGAGCCGCGAGGTTGTGGACAACTCGCGATCTTCAGGAGGCCGCGGCCGCCGGGGAGCTCGTCGAGGACTTCGCGGAGTTCGACGAAGACGCCGTGGACGACGACGAGGACTCCGTGGACGAGGACGTCGACGAGGTCGAGGTCGAGGTCGACGAGGCGGCGGGGGCCTTGGTCGACGAACGGCTGTCCGTGCGGTAGAAACCGCTGCCCTTGAAGACCACACCGACGGCACCGAACAGCTTGCGCAGCTTGCCCGAGCACTCCGGGCACTCGGTGAGGGAGGCGTCGCTGAACGACTGCACCGCCTCGAACCGGTGCTCACACGCGGTGCAGGCGTACTGGTACGTAGGCACTGGGTTCGCTCCTAGATCTGGCACTCGACCGTTGTGAGTGCCAACACGATTTTCGCCCAGGACCTTCCCCGAGCGCAAACACCACAGGTCAACGTCACAGCCACCGCAGGCCCGCGGCGGGCGTCAGCACGCCGTTCATCCGCACGTCGTGGGGTTCCGCGGGCACCGACTCCAGCACCTCCGCATCCCTCACCACGGCCACCAGCGGCGCGGTGACCAGCGGCAACGACCGGTCGTAGTGCCCCTTGCCCTTCCCGAGCCGCACCCCGTCCACCGACACCGCGAGCGCGGGCACGAGCACCAGCGCGGCTCCAGCGATCGCCGAGGCGCCGAGCCGGGGCCCGGTGGGTTCGAGCAGCCGCAACGCCGCCGGGGCGAGGTCGGCGGGACCGGTGTGGACCGCCCAGTCGAGCGGCGAGTCACCCGTCACGACCGGCAGCAGCACCCGGCACCGCAACCCGTCGAGCCACGAGGCGTCACCGGGCTCCGACCCGACCGGCAGGAACGCGCACACGGTCTGGTCGGGCCCCACCTCCAGCCGGGCCACGTGCGCGGCCAGCGCGGCGGCCTCACGGGCGCGCACGTCGGCGGGCACCGCGCGGCGCTGCGCCAGCAACCGCGAACGCAGGGTGGCCTTCCGGTCACGAAGATCGGACGTCATGGTGGGTATCCCCCGGTATGTCGTTAGCATCGCAGCCCATGAGCAGCGCTTTCCACACCGCCATCGTGCCCGCGGCCGGCCTGGGCACTCGCTTCCTCCCCACGACCAAGGCCGTGCCGAAGGAGTTGCTGCCGCTCGTCGACACCCCCGCCATCGAGTACGTGGCCAGGGAGGCGGCCGGTGCGGGTGCCACCAGGCTCGTGATCGTGACCTCGCCGGAGAAGGCGTCGGTCGCCAACTACTTCGACGAGAACCCCGAGCTCGAGCAGACGCTCGCCGACCGCGGCAAGCCCGAGCTCGTCGAGAAGATCCGGCGTGCCCCTCAGCTGATCAAGGCCGAGACCGCGATCCAGGAGCAGGCCCTGGGCCTCGGCCACGCGGTCGGCTGCGCAGAGGCCAACCTGACCGGTGAGGACGAGGCCGTCGCGGTGCTGCTGCCCGACGACATCATCCTGCCCACGGACGCGCTCAAGAAGATGGCACAGGTGCGCGAGGAGAAGGGCGGCAGCGTCCTGCTGGCGTTCGACATCCCGCGCGAGCAGATCTCCGCGTACGGCGTGTTCGACGTCCGCGACACCGGCTCCGACGACGTCAAGCAGGTCGTCGGCATGGTCGAGAAGCCGAAGCCGGAGGAGGCGCCCTCGACGTTCGCCGCCGCCGGGCGCTACCTGCTCGACCGGGCGATCTTCGACGCGCTCAAGCGCATCACCCCCGGTGCGGGCGGCGAGCTGCAGCTCACCGACGCCATCGCGCTGCTGATCAACGAGGGGCACCCGGTGCACGTCGTGGTCCACCGCGGTGGGCGACACGACCTCGGCAATCCCGCGGGATTCCTGCGGGCTGCGGTTGACTTCGCACTCAACACCCCGGAGTACGGACCCGACCTGCGCGAGTGGTTGCGGGAACGCCTCGACAAATCCTGATCAACACCATTCTGGGCGCGAGGACCAATCACATGAGGTCAGTGGACGAGCAGCTCGCCCGGGTGATCGCGGCCGCGGTGCGGCCCGCGCCGGTGCGGGTGGCGATCTCCGAGTCGCAGGGCCTGCTCTGCGCCGAAGAGGTCGTGGCGGAACGCGCGTTGCCCGGTTTCGACCAGGCGGCGGTGGACGGGTACGCGGTGCGCAGCGTGGACGTGTCCGGTGCGAACGCGGACTCGGTGCAGCTGCCGGTCGTGGGGGAGATCCCCGCGGGCTCCCGGCAGCCGCGCAGGCTGCAACCCGGCCAGGCGGTGCGGGTCGCGACCGGTGCGCCGCTGCCCACGCTGGCCGACGCGGTGGTGCCGCTGGGCTACACCGACGGCCACCACGCCAAGGTCACCGTCAACCGCAGCGTGCCCTCCGCCGGGTTCGTCCGCCGCACCGGTGAGGACGTGCAGACCGGTGACGTCGCGGTGCGCCGCGGCGCGTCCATCGGGGCCGCCCAGGTGGGCCTGCTGGCCGCCGTCGGCCGCAACAAGGTGCTCGTCCACCCGCGCCCGCGGGTGTCGGTGATCTCGCTCGGCGAGGAGCTCGTCGACGTCGACCGCACGCCCGGCCAGGGCCAGGTCTACGACGTGAACTCGTACGCGCTGGCCGCCGCCGCCCGCGACGCGGGAGCCGAGGTCAGCCGGGTCGGCATCACGTCGGCCGACCCGCGCCGGCTGCGCGAGGTCGTCGAGGGCCGGCTGCTGCTGTCCGAGATCGTCGTCATCGCCGGTGGCGTGGGCGGCGCGATCGGCGACGAGGTCAGGGCGGCGCTGTCGGAGCTGGGCGACATGGACGTCACCCGCGTCGCCATGCACCCCGGCTCCGCGCAGGGCTTCGGCCGGCTCGGACCGGACGCGGTGCCGACGTTCCTGCTGCCGGCGAACCCGATGAGCGCGCTGGTCGTGTTCGAGGTGCTGGTCAGGCCGCTGATCAGGGCCGCGCTCGGCAAGAAGAACCCGTACCGCCGCGCGGTGTCGGCCCGCCTGCTGTCACCGCTGCAGTCGACGAAGGGCCGCCGCGGGTTCCTGCGCGGCCAGCTGCTGCGCGACGCCGACAACGGCGAGTACCTGGTGCAGCCGCTGGGCACCTCCGGGTCGCACCTGCTCGCCTCCCTCGCCGAGGCGAACTGCCTGGTCATGGTCGACGAGGACGTCACGGACGTCTCCGCCGGCGAGGAAGTGCGGGTCAGCTTCCTGGCCCAGAGGAGTTGATGAGCGCCTTCGCCGATCTCGGACGGCACCCCGGCTGGCCCGTCCGGCTGGGGCCGCTCGACGTGCGCGCGGGAACCGTCGTGCTGCGCGGCCCGCGGCTCTTCGACGGCGCGCGGTGGTCGCGGCTGCGCATCCGCGACCGCGAGTACCTGGAGCAGTGGGAGCAGACCGCCGTGGAGGGCTGGGACGAGCGCAACGCCGTGCTCTCCTGGCCCGCCCAGTGGTCGACGCTGCGCTCCATGGCCCGGCACGGCACCGCCCTGCCGTTCATGATCCTCGTCAACGGCGAGGTGGCCGGCCAGATCACTGTCGGCAACATCATCCGCGGGGGACTGCGCTCGGCCTGGATCGGCTACTGGGTGGCCGCCGACCGGGCAGGCGGCGGCGTCGCGACGGCCGCTGTGGCGTTGCTCACCGACCACGCCTTCCGCGGGGCCGGTCTGCACCGCCTCGAAGCGACCGTCCGGCCCGAGAACGGGCCCTCCTTACGGGTGCTCGCCAAGTCCGGGTACCGCGAGGAGGGCCTCCTCAAGCGTTATCTGGACGTTGCCGGACAGTGGCGTGACCACCTCTGTCTCGCCATCACGGTCGAAGAGGTCCCCGATGGCCTAGTGCGCCGTTTGGTCGCACGCGGAGAGGCCCGTCTTCCCTGACATCCGCTTCCGTTCGTCCTAATCGCTTCACCCGAAAGTGGGTGATACACCACACTTTGGTACGCACCGCGCTCGGCGAGCCTCCGACACAGGTGTGACTGTTGTGACTAGCGTGGTGACAGCACCACGCGTGGGCCGGGGGAGGTGAACGGGGAATGCCGAGTTCGCTGATCATCGTTGCGCTGGTAGTGGCGTGGCTGGTCGTCCTCGTCCCCATGGTGGCCCGCAAGCGCCAGGAGAGTGCGCGCAGCGTGGGGGAGGAGTACGACGCCATGCCCGACGCCGAGTACGACGACATCCACGACATCGACGACGACTACTTCGACGAGGAGGAGTACGTCGAACGCCCGTTCCGGCGTGGCCGCGGTGGCTACGACCCGGAGACCGCCGCGCTGGTCGCGCAGGCGAAGTACGCGTTCCGCCGCAGAGTCGTGGCGTTCCTGCTGGTCGCCGCCGTGGCGACCGGTGTGGTCGCCGGCGTCTTCTGGACGCCGCTCTGGTACGCCCACGCGGGCCTCGACCTCCTGCTGGCCGGCTACCTGACGTACCTGCGCCGCCAGGTGCGGATCGAGGAGGAGATCCGCGCCCGCCGGCTCGCCCGCCTGCAACAGGTCCGCCGCCGCCGTGCGACGGGCCCGCAGCAGCAGACCCCGGCCGTCGAGGCGGACGCGCCGGTGGTCGTCGAGGCGCTGGAGACCACCGAGGTCGAGGTCGTCGACGTCGCCGAGGTGGCCGACGACCTCCCGGCGCTGCCGCCGTTGCCGCGCTACGAGCACCACGTGCTCCCGGGCACGATCCCGGTCGACTCCGACGACGAGGACCCGGTGTTCGTCGAGCTCGACGGAGTGGAGTCGCTGCGGTACCGGGGTGCTGTCGGGGCATAGGAGGGGGGTGGTGAAACACCTCTTTCCGCCCTGCTATAGTTCTCTCGTAACACCGCAAGGGGCTGTAGCACAGTTGGTAGCGCGTCTCGTTCGCATCGAGAAGGTCAGGGGTTCGATTCCCCTCAGCTCCACGCAAGAAGAAGTCCGGTGGTCACCACGACCACCGGACTTCTTCTTTTTGTCCTGAATGGACGTTCGGTCCACTGGGCCTTTTGAGTGACACGGGTAACACCGGGTGCGGGGCATCGCGATGTGACGGCCATGACCGCCGCACGCGCCCTCTGGCGACAACTGCCGAAGAACCCCCGCATCGTCCTGGTCGCCATCACGGCCGTGTCCCTGATGGTCGTCGCGAGCTGTGGGCAGGAACCCGTCGACCTCGCCGGTTCCACGTCCACGTCGAACACGACGACGACGACCACCACCACGACGACGACCACGACGACGCCGCCGCCGGTGACCGTCGCGTCCGTTGTGGACGGTCGCACGGTGGCGTTGTCGGACGGCAGCAAGGTGGTCGTCGCCGGACTGGCCGTGCCCGGCGAGTGCTGGGCAGCGGCGTCGGCCGAGTTCGCGACGAGGACCCTGGTGGGCGAGCCGGTGAAGGTGTCGGGGCTGCGGCTGCTCCTGCCCGACGGCAACGACTACTCGGTGCTCGCCGTGAGCCAGGGCGCCGCGCGGGCGCTGGCCGAGGCCGACACGGCCGTCCAGCAGGCGCAGGCGGTCGCGAAGCAGGCCGCGCTGGGGTTCTGGGGCCCGTCGTGCGGCGGCCTGGACGTGAAGCCCGCTCCGCAACCCGTTGTCCCGCAACCGGTCGCCCCGCAGCCCGTGGCGCCCCAGCCCGCACCGCAGCCCGTCGCACCCCAGCCGCAGCCGCAACCCCAGCCGCAGCCGGCGCCCGCTCCCGCGTACTACGCGAACTGCGCAGCGGCCAGGGCGGCCGGCGCGGCGCCGCTCTACCGCGGCCAGCCGGGTTACCGGTCCGCACTCGACCGGGACAACGACGGCGTGGCGTGCGAATAGCGCAAGGACACGGGCGTCCACAGGCGTAATGCCCGCGGCCTTTTCGCCTATACAACGGTCATAGCCCCCGATCCGGAAAGGCCGTGCCCGTGAGTGACACGCCGCAGGACAAGGTCACCGTCATCTCGCCGGATGCCCTCGCGCAGATGAAGCCGTTCCCGCTGCACGGCGACGAAGGGCTGCAGAACCGCATGCTGTGGAGGTCGCCCACCGGCGACACGGTCGTCGGCCTGATCCAGATGGCACCGGGCGCACGGGACGCCGGCCACGTCCACCCGACGGCCGCGCAGCACACGTGGGTCGTCGACGGCACGGTCAGCATCGGCGGCGTCGAGGCCACGGCCGGTTCCTACGCCGTCGTCCCGCCCGGTGTCGACCACGAGACGGTCGCGGGTGACCAGCCGGTGACGATGTTCTACGTCTTCCAGCCGTTCGCGCCGAAGCACGACCACGGGCACTGACCCGTCCGGTGTGGACTCGGAACCCTGAGTCACCTGCGGTACAACGTTTCCGGGCTCACCCGCCCGTGGGGTGAAGCTGGTCGGCGAACGCGCCGGTCGGGGCTAGGTTGGTCTCATGGAATCGGTGGTCGCCGCCTTATTACTCGGGGCCGCCACCTCCGGCGGGTCACCGGCGTCAGCCACGACCCCGCACGCGAGGTGAGCGGCCGCCCACCCCACGGTCGTGCCCGGCGCGACGGCGGTCGAGGCGCGGGTGCTGGTCGGTAGCACGGCCGGCGAGCCCGTCGTCCTCCGCGCCGCCCTCGCCGCCCGCACCCACGGCCCTGCACCGCGACTCGCGGGCCGGGGGACGGGAACCGAACCCGGTCGCCCGCCTCGAACCGGCCCGCGCTCCCGGACGGGCGCCTCGCCCCACACGCCAGCCGTGGCGCGTCGAGGACGGACATCCCACCTCGCACGCCAGCCGTGGCGCGTCGAGGACGGGCACCTCGCCTCGCGCGCGCCACCCCGCGCACGCCAGCCGTGACGCGTCGGGACGGGCACCTCGCCTCGCACGCCGCGGTCGACGCACCCGGCTGCTGGCCGAGCACGAGGTCTACGACGGCTGAGCCCGGCCCTTCTGCACCTTGCACGCGATGCGGAAGATCCGCTGGATCTCCGAGCGCTTGGCCGGGTGCTGGAAGCACACCGCGTCGACCGCGTCCCTGCGCCGCCACCACGACAGGTCCGGCGCGATCAGCCGGGTGAGCCGGACGAGCTCGGCCGCCTTCACGGCGTCCCACCGGGCGTGCAGTGCCAGCTCCCCCAGGTGTTCGAGCACGTAACCGCCGAACTCCTCGTCCGCGAGCACGTGCTTGAGCAGGTCCCTGACCTGCTTCGGGAACGCGCGGCCGAACTCGACGAAGTACTCGTGGCGGGTCCGGTAGATCCCGGAGACCCAGAGCCCCAGCACGAGGGAGATCGGCTGCAGGCCGGTGCGCCGGTAACGCCCCGCGGTCCAGGACACCACCGTGTCGAGCGCGATCCCGCGGATGTCCTCCTCCACGAGCATCGCCAGCACGGCGAGGACCACCTCGCGCTGCGGTGTGTACTGCTCGGACTTGCCGATCTCGGTCAGCTTCGCGAGTGCGGTGGTGAGGTCCCGGCGGCCGAACGCGGACGAGTACACCCGAGCTGCCGTCGCCCTCTGGTAGGCGTAGTCGGACCTGACCCACTTCTCCAACGCCTTCTCGGCGAGCGGCTGGACGACGACGTCGTCCATCAGCACCTCCAACGCCCGCGCCGCCAACCTGCGGCGGCCGTAATACCGTTGCAGGGCGAGGTTCTCGACGATCGCCAGCGGCTCGTGGGCCGGAACGGTCCGCACCACCTCGCACACGGCCTGGGCGCTCTCCTCCTCGAACCGGTCGAGCGCGGCGTCCGCGGACATCCAGTCGCGCAGGACCTGGTGGGCCGCCGGGTACTGGCGCCACATGTGCTTGAACACGCCGCGCGCCCAGTCGTGGCGTTCGAACCGGACCGTCTCCTCGAACATGTCCTTGTGCTTCGGGTGGGCGCGGACCTCGGTCGTCGCCCTGATCTCCCGCAGCAGCTGGTCCTTGGGCTTGTGGAGCACGCAGCACGGCCGCAACCTGCGGCCCTCGGCGAGCCGCGCCTTCCTGATGTCCATGTCCAGCGCCCAGGCCCGGTCCATGACGTGCTCGTAGGGCTGGTTCTCCAGCACAGCGACCGCGAACGAGTAGGCGTGCGCACGGACGTCCAGCTCCTCGAACCACCGCGCGACGGCCGCGGTGACCTCCTCCCGCAGCGACGCGAGCGCCTCCGCGACGGGAAGGCCTTCCTCGTGGATCTGCACGGCGAGGTCCGCTGCGCGCACGGCCTTGTCCGGAGAGGCACCGTCCAGCGCGGGAGCCAGCTCGTCCTTGAGCGTCTGCAGCTCCGCCTCGCCTGCGTGCTCGCGCCGGCGCAGCTCCGCCTGCGCGACCTCGACCGGTGCCGGTGCGGTGAGCAGGACGGCGTCCTTCGCCGCACCGGCGGGTACCTGGCCCAGGTGGTCCAGCAGGACCACGAGGTGGCAGCCCGCGTCCTTCAGGACGTTGCGGCACTGGGAGAAGTCCTGGTCGGTGAACGGCCGGTCGCGGCTGTCCCGGACGTCCAGCACGACACCGGTGCCCGGTTCCAGCTCGGTGGCCCGCAGGGTGCCCAGCGTGCGGGACCGGTTCATGTCGGCGATCCGCGCGACCCGCAGCTCGTAGGCCAGCAACCGGCGGGCGGCGAAGGTGCGCCCGGTGCCCGGACCGCACAGGACGACGATGTTGTCCCGGCGCAGCGCGGCGAGCGCCGACGCGAAGCCTCCCGGCGGCACGAACTCGCGCTGCACGTCCTCGATGTCTTGAGGCGCCGCGTAGCGCACGATGAGGTCGGCTTGTGACTTGCTCACGGCGGCGTAGTAGTTGACGTCGCCGGCCACGTCCCCGGTCTGCATCCCGTGCATGTCGCCGTGCGAGACGTTCGACGTGTGCCGGCCCTCGCCCGGCGACAGCGGCGCGGCGTCGGCCGGGACCTTCTGCGGTTCCGGCTGCGGCTGGTCCTTCTTCTCCTCGCTCACGGCCGGTGCCCCGCGTACAGCGTGACCCCGCCGTGGATGTCGCCCGCCTGCACCCCGTGGTTGGTGCCGTGCACCGTGTTCACCACCCGCGCCGCGCTCTCCGGCGGCGCGGGCGTGGTGGTCAGCGCGGTCAGTGCGCGCGGGTCGAAGCCGGGCACGCGCACCCACGCGGTGTGCCGGTACTCCTTGTTGGCCACCGGGAGCGGGCCGAACTCGGCGCGCCGGGCCAGGCGGGTGTGGTTGCCGCTGAAGGCGGTGTCGAGGGCTTCTGCGGAGACGATGAGGCCGGTGTTGGCGGTCTCCTCGCCGCCCTCCTCGCGGCAGCGGGTGAGCAGGGCCTTGAACTCCCTGGCGTCCAGGAGCCGGGTGTGGGTGATCCTGGCCTGGTAGAAGCCGCCGTCCGCACCGACCGGACCGGTGTGGACGGCCGCGCGCAGGCGGACCTCCGGCTTGCGCCAGCGGTTGTGCTCGGTGGTGAGCTGGTCGAGGTGCGCGGCCGCGTCGACGGCGGCGCCCAGCAGCTCGCTCGGCAGGACGAGCAGGGCGCCGTCGCCGGGTGACTCGACGGCGAGCACGTCCGACCGGTCGATGCCCGCGGCCGAGAGGGCGGCGTGCAGCAGCTCCGAGACGGTGGTGGGGACTGCCGCCAGCAGGTGGGGCGGCAGCTGTGCCGAGCCGATGACGTCGACACCGAGCAAGGTGCGGTGCTGGGGAACGGGGTTCAACTCACTGCCTCCGAGGTGCTCGCGCCCGAACTGAGCTGTCGAGTCTGGCGGCTCGCGGCGGTGGCCATCACCGGAAAACCGGGACAACAAGTTGTCAGTTCCCGCGGTCCGCTTTGGCAATGAAATGTCCCAGCCGGTCCGGGTCCGGCAGCCAGAACCGCAGCCGGCCGGTGTGCAGCAGGCCCTCGGACCGCAGTGCCTTCAACGTCTCCTGGACGTGCTGCACCGATGCCGCGACCGCCTGGGACAGCTCGTCCTGGCTCAGGCCGCGCAGCTCCAGACCTCCGCCGTCGACCTCCTCGCCGAACGCCAGGGCCCACCGCAGCAGGCAGAGCGCCACCCGCTCCGGCACCGGCCGCACGAGCAGCCGCTGGAGCTCGTCCGCGTTGCGCTGGCGGTCGCGCCACGTCTGGTCGACCAGGCGCTGCACGTCCGGGTTCGTCGCCCGCAGCGCCACGAACCGGCTGCCTGCCACGTGCCACGCCGAGCCTGCGGCGAGCGCGATCACGTGGGCGCTGCGCGGGACGCCGCCGGTGACGCCCAGCTCGCCGAGCAGGTCGCCGCGGCCGAACAGGCCGGTGATCGGCTCCCGGTCGCCCGCTGTCGGCAGCACGACCTTGACCAGGCCCGAGGCGAGCAGCAGCACCTCGTCGCTGCGCTCACCCGCGTTGATCAGGTGCTCGCCCGCGGCGAACGGCCGCAGCGCACCCGCGGTGCGCAACGCGCCGCGTCCGCGGGCTGCCGAGGAATCCGCCACGATCGTCCATCGTGCCCGGCTTAATCCGTTGGAGTCCATACGACCGGCTGCCATGATTCCGCGATGCAGCCGCAAGCCTTCGTCGTCTGGGCGCACAGCAGCCCCGGCTGGGACGCCGCCCGCGTCCAGGCGTGGCGGGACACCGTGCACGCGTTCGCGCAGCTGCTGCACCGCCTCGGCGTGGACGCCGACCTCGACCTGTTCAACCAGCACCTGCCCGTCGACTGGTCCACGTACTGCCTGCAGCGCATGGAGGACGCGGACCGGATCGTGGTCGCTGTGTCGGCGGGGTGGCGGCTCGCGTTCCGCGGTGACAGCCCCATGAGCGCCGGTGCCGAGTACGAGCTCAAGCACCTGCGCGGCATGCTCATGCGCAAGCCCGAGGAGTTCAAGCGCAAGGTCGTCGTCGCGGTGCTGCCGGGCGCGAGCGTCGACGACATCCCGTTCGCGCTGAACTGCGTGCCGCACTTCCGCGTCGACCCCTCGGTGCCGTCGACCGCCGTGGAGCTGGAGCACGTCCTGCACGGGCGGCCGATGTACCGCAGGCCGCGCGCGGAGCCGCGGGTCCGCGAGCTGGCGCGGGCAGGTGATCCCGGCGTGGCCGCGGAGCTGCTCGGCACCACCGTGTTCCTGCCCGACCCTGGGGAGCCGGGGCTGGTCACCACGAGCGTCGACGGCTACGAGAAGGCCGTGCTCGTGTTCACCGGGCTCGACCGGCTCGTGGCCTACCGGCGGGCGAAGGAGCTGCCGTGGGAGGACCGGTGGCTGGAGGTCGAGGGCGCGGAGCTGCTGCCGTTCGTGGCGTCGGCGCGGCTCGCGGTCGTGGTCGACGCGGGCGCCGCGGAGGAGGAGACCGTCTTCCTGTCCAGTTCGGACGTCGGCGCGCTCATCAGGTAACAGGTTGGTATCGTTCAGCGTCAAACTTCCGGTGTGGAGGGTGCCGTGCGGGGGTTCGAGGTCGACCCGGCCGAGCTGAGAGCGCTCACCGGACCGCTCGCGAGGGCGGTCGAGCAGGTCGCGGAGCAGGCGGTCCACCCGGACGGCGAGGTGGACGGGCGGCGCGGTGAGCTGTTCGCGGCGCTGAGCAGGTTCCGCGGTGCGGCCGGCCACGCGACCGGCGTGCTGGGCGGCGACGCCGACGAGACCGTGCACCGGCTGAGGGACACCGCTCGGTTGTACGAGCAGGTGGACACCCCGCCGGCGTGACGCTCCCCGACGAGTTCCACTCCCTGCGGACCGTCCAGGAGTGGCTGAGGCGGATGCGCGACGAGAGCGCATCGGCCGCGGCCGCGCACGCCGCCGCGACGGCACCGGCGTGGCGCGGGGCGGCGAGCGAGGCGTTCGACGACTACCGGCACCGGGCGCGGATGAGGTGGCTCGACACGTCCGAGGCGTTCGGGTCCGCGCACGACGCCGTCGAGGCCTACCTGCACACGGTCGCCGAGGTCGTGCGGCTCGGCCTGGGCGCCGACGGCGAGCTGCTCGACCGGCTCGACCAGCAGCGGGCCGGGGAGGAACGGCTGGCGGTCCGCGCGGTCGACCGGGCCGCGGAGGAGCTGTGGAACGTCCGGTCGGAGCTGCCGGTGCTGGTCGCGCCGCCGTTCGTCCCGCTGGTGCCGCGCCCGGCCGTACCACCACCACCCGTGCCCGCCGCTCCGGAGCCCGCCGCCCAGCCGGGGCCGGCGAGGTCGCGTGCCGCGGACTTCATGGCGAAACCGCACGTGGAGGGGGTCCTGACCTCGCTCGCCCTGGCCGCGCGGTACCGGCACTGGCTGCGCAGCAACTGAGCGGCGATTCCACACCGCAGGTCGTGGCACGTGACGCTTCCGAGTCGCAAACCGGCTCCAACCGTGATGAGCCGCCGTTCAACGGACAAGGCTGCGGACACGTCCTAGAGGGCAGAAGAGCGCATTTCTCGCGAGGTCCGGCCAGGTGCGGGAGGTGCAACGCAGTGGACGCGATTTTGGTTGCTGTGGCGTCGGCCGCACACCGATCACGCACCGTAGGCTGAATCGGCACCTAGGCTGGGGATGATCGCGGAAGGGGTGGTTCGGGTCGTGGGGCTCGCGGAGTCCTTGCTCACGTGGCTGCACGGTTTCGTGGGCGCCAGCGTCTGCCCCGGTGACTGGGTGTGGACCACGACGGCGCTCGGTGCCGTTCTCGGCCTTTTCCCCACCGTGGCCGCGTTGCTCGCCATCGCGGTGCGCCGGGTGGTCGGCAACTCCTACGGCGCCGTGACGGGCGCCGTCTTCGCCGTGCTCGGCGTCGCCGGCACGCTGGTGCTGCCGTGGCTGATCCTGCGCGGCACCGTGCAGGGCCTCGGTCAGCGCACGATCGCCGGGTCCGACTCGCTCGACCAGGCGACCTGCTTCGGACAGTTCTCCCAGGGCGCCTACCTCGTCGACGGCACGCCGTCGATCCTCGGCGTGTTCCGCGCGCCGGGCGACGAGTGGCTGTTCCTGGTCGCCGCCGGAATCACGATCGTGCTCGGCCTGCTGTGCCTGCTGTTCGTCATGCTGCAGGCCGGGTCGGCGTTCCGGCTCGGGCCCAACTGGCCGCGCCGGGTGTTCTGGCCGCCGTTCCTGGTGCTCCTCGCGTCCACGTCGGCACTGCCCGTGACGCTGGTGGGGCACGTCCTGCTCGGGTTCTTCCCGATCGCGGTGATCGGGTCGATCGTCGTGCGCATCTTCGGGTTGACTACCGCCATGCTGAACCGCCCCGGCCGTGACCGGTCCCAGGACCGCAACGCGAACCAGGCGCCACCCCAGCCGGTGGCGCGCAACACCGCGCAGCAGCCCTCTCAGCAGCCCCAGCTGCCGCAGAAGAAGGCGGCGACCAAGCCGATCACGGCCGCCCAGCAGCAGCCGCCGCCCTACCAGCCGGCACAGGTGCCGAAGTACCAGCCGGCGCCGATGAACCGGCCGATGCGCCCGGTGAACCAGCCGCCGCCCCCGCCGCAGCAGTACCCGCCGACGCGGGTGGCCGAGGTGCTCCAGCAGCCGTCCCAGGCGAACCCGCAGCCACCGCAGCCGTCCCGGCCCGCGGTGCTCGCGGACACCCCCGGCCCGCTGCCGTTCGGCCCCGGCGCCGCGAACGCGGAGTCGCCCGCACCGGTGCAGAAGTCGGGCAAGGTGTGGAACCCCGGCAACGGCCGGTTCCGCCGCGTCCGCCAGCTCGGCTCCGGCGGCTTCGGCACGGTCTGGCTCGCCGTCGACGAACAGCTCGACCGCACCGTCGCCGTGAAGCTCGCGCACGCCCCGGACAACGACACCGAGCAGCGCATGCTCCGCGAGGCCCGCGCACTGGCCGCGGTCCGCCACCCGAACTGCGTGCGGGTGTTCGACATCGTCCAAGACCCGGACGGCCTCGCGCTGGTGATGGAGTACATCGAGGGCGCGTCGCTGTCCGAGACGGTCATGAAGAACGGCCTGATCGACGACAAGCTGGCGGCCCGGCTGTGGCTGAACATGGCCGACGCCCTCACCTCCGCCCACACCCGCGGCGTCCTGCACCGCGACGTGAAGCCGTCCAACGTCATCGTCGACGTCCAGGGCACCGCCCACCTGATCGACTTCGGCATCGCCCGCTCCAAGGGCGACAGCACCCTCACCGCCACCGGCATGATGGTCGGCACCCCCGACTTCCTCGCGCCGGAGACGGCACGCGGTGAGGCCGCGTCCCCCGCCTCGGACTCGTGGCAGCTCGCCGCCACCGTGTCCTACGCCCTCACCGGCCATCCGCCGCGCGGCTCCCGCGAGAACCCGATCTCCTCGCTGATGGCCGCCGCCCAGGGCGAACCGGTGACGAAGCTGCCGCAGAACAGCGCCCACGCGCGGCTGCTGCTGGCGGCGATGGACCCGGAACCGGGCCGCCGCCCGACGCTGGCGCAGGTGCGCGGCGAGATGGCGCAGTTCCTGGAACGGGCCGGGATGAGCAAGGAGGGGCCGGTCACGAAGTTCATCAGCAAGCCGGGACCGCCGCCGACGAAGCACATGCCGATGTAGGCGAACCGGGTGAACCCCTCGCGGGGCGGTAACGGTTGTTTCGTCGCCAACGACCTAGGCGGTGGTCCACCCGCGAAGCCCCGGCATCGGAGCACCACCGCGATGCCCCGCGAAGAGTGGTGAGGCGGTTTCCGCCGATCGCCTCACCACTCACCCGCGCACCGGCCGCGACCGCTCAGCGCCAGCTGGGCAGCCACAGCTGCTGCTGCCACATCTCCGGCGTGATCGGGTTGCCGTTGAGGATCGGCCACAGCCACACGAAGTTCGCCACCACGATGCCGACGTACAGCGCCACGACCAGCAGACCGGTGCCGCGGCGTTCGGAGCCCGCGCGCGCACGGCCGAGGACCTCGCCCAGCGCCAGCACGATCAGCAGCACCAGGAACGGTGCCATCGGCGTGACGTAGAAGAAGTACATCTGCCGGTCGAGGTTGAGGAACCACGGCAGCAGGCCCGCCAGGTAGCCGACGAGCACGCCGGCGTAGCGCCAGTCCAGGCTGCCGACGGCCCGCCAGATCGCCCAGCCGATCGCCGGGAACGCCACCCACCACAGCGCCGGGGTGCCGATCAGCATGATCGCGCCGAGGCACGAGGCCTGGCCGCAGCCGGTCACCGAGTTGTCGTAGTAGTAGAGCATCGGGCGCAGGCCCATCGGCCACGTCCACGGCTTCGACTCCCACGGGTGCCGGTTGGTCTCCGAGGTGACCAGCTCGACGTGGAACTTGTAGACGTTCTTCGCGTTGTACCAGAGCGACTGGAGCACGTCCGGGACGTAGCTGATGTCCTGCACCTTCGTGCCGACCACGTGCCGGTCGATTCCGGTCTCGCTGGCCATCCACGGGAACCACGTCACCAGGTACACCAGGACCGGGATCGCGACCAGACCGCCCAGCGAGGGCAGGACGTCCTTCGCGATCGACCCGAGCCACGGCTCCTCGACGCCGGCCGCCCGCCGTGCCAGTGCGGTCCAGACGACCGTCAGCAGGCCGAACGCCGCGATGTACCAGATGCCCGACCACTTGATGCCGCACGCCAGGCCGAGCATCACGCCCGCGCCGAAGCGCCACCAGCGGAAGCCCAGCCACGGGCCGAAGGCCGAGTTCGTCACGAAACCCTCGCGCACGGCGACCGCGAGCCGTTCCCGCACCTGTTCGCGGTCCACGACCAGGCAGCCGAACGCGGCGACCACGAACAGCGCCAGGAAGATGTCGAGCATGCCCATCCGGGACTGGACGTGCGAGACGCCGTCCGCGATGAGCAGCACGCCCGCCAGCGCGCCCAGCAGGTCCGAGCGGGTCAGGCGGCGGGCGATCCGCACGATCAGCAGGATCGTGATCGCGCCCGCCAGTGCGGAGGCGAACCGCCAGCCGATGCCGTCGTAGCCGAAGAGAGCCTGGCCGATGGCCATGAGCTGCTTGGCGAGCGGCGGGTGGACGATCAGCTCGTAGCCGGGGTTGTCCTCGTAGCCGCCGTTGCGCAGCACCTGCGCCGCCTGCGGCACGTAGTGCTTCTCGTCGAAGATCGGCGTGCCCTTGTCCGTCGGGTACCCGACGTTCCAGAACCGCACGACCGCGCCGATCAGCGTCACGGCGATCGTGACCAGCCACCCGCGCAACCGGTCGCCGTGCGGAGGTGGGTCGAGGGCCGCCGCGCGGTCCGTCCGCGGTTCCTCCGCGACGGCGGCGGGCGCCTCTCCTGGCTGCACGAGGACTGTCACGTCGCCGATCGTAGGGTGAACCACGTGAGTCCTGTATCCGGTTCAGGCCGTCTGGTCCTCGCCGCTACTCCGCTCGGCGACATCCGCGACGCCTCCGCGCGCCTGGTGGAGGCGTTGGCGACGGCGGACGTCATCGCCGCGGAGGACACCCGCAGACTGCACAGCCTCGCGGCGGCACTGCAGGTCAAACCCTCCGGGCGGGTGATCAGCTTCTACGACCAGGTCGAGCAGGCGCGCCTGCCGGGGCTCCTCGAGTCGCTGCACGGCGGCGAGACCGTGCTGCTCGTGACGGACGCCGGCATGCCGTCGGTGTCCGATCCGGGCTACCGGCTCGTCGCCGCGTGTGTCGAGCAGGACATCACCGTCACGTGCCTGCCGGGGCCGTCCGCGGTCACGACGGCGCTGGCGCTGTCCGGGCTGCCGAGCGACCGGTTCGCGTTCGACGGGTTCCCGCCGCGCAAGTCCGGTGAGCGCAAGCGCTGGTTCGCCCCGTTGGCCACCGAGCAGCGCACCGTCGTCTTCTTCGAGGCCCCGCACCGGCTCGCGGACACGCTCCAGGACGCCGTCGAGGTGCTCGGGCCCGGCCGCCGTGCCGCCGTGTGCCGCGAGCTCACGAAGAAGTACGAGGAGGTCGTGCGCGGGTCGCTGGCCGAACTCGCCGCGTGGGCCGTGGACGGCGCACGCGGCGAGATCACCGTGGTGCTCGGCCCCGCCCCCGTGGCGGACACGCCGGACCTCGACACGCTCGTCGCCGAGGTCAGGCAGCGCGTCGCCGACGGGGAGCGGATGAAGTCGGCCGCCGCCGAGGTCGCGGAGGCGGCCGGGATCAGCAAGAAGACTCTCTACGACGCGGCGGTCAGGTCAAGCTGACCTGCCTTTTCAGGGGAACGCGGGACTCCCGCGTTCCCCCTGGGGAAACGCGGGGCCCCCGCGTTCCTCAAGCTGACTCCCGGTTGAACGTGCGGATGCCGTAGAGCACGCCGGCCACGACCAGCAGCGCGACCGAGACCAGCCCGTACGTCACCGTGCCGGGGTTGAAGATCGACCGCTCGGCGTCCACGACGTGCGCCAGCGGGTTGACCCGCGACAGCCAGTAGAGCCACTGCGGGCCGTTCGACATGGGCAGCAGCACGCCGCTCAACAGCATCAACGGCACGATGGACGCCGACAGCACCGACGCGAAGACGTACTCCAGCTTCACCTTCAACGCGATCGCGTACGACACCGAGCCGATCGCGACGCCGAGCAACGCCACGAGCCCGAGGCCGAGCAGCACCTGACCCGCCGACGCCCGGAAGCCGAACAGCATCGCGGCCAGCATGATCAACAGGCTCTGCACGACCAGCAGCACCACGTCCTTGCCGACCCGCCCGACGAGCAGCGCGACCCGGCTGACCGGGGTGACCCGCAGGCGTTCCATCACGCCCGTGCGCACCTCCGGCAGCAGCGAGAAGCCCGCGTAGGCCGTGCCGAACAACGCCATCTGCACCAGCAGGCCCGGCACGAACCACTGCCAGCCGCCCTCGCCCAGCAACGGCCCGAAGAGCCCGAGGTAGAGCAACGGCTGGGCGATGCCGAAGACCACCGCCACGGGGTTGCGCAGCACGGGCAGCATCACCCGCCAGAACACGAGCCAGGTGTCACGCAGCATTGCTGTCCTCCCGCAGTGAGCGGCCGGTCATGGTCAGGAACACGTCGTCGAGCGTCGGCCGGTGCACCTGGACGGAGTGCAGCTCGACACCGATGTTGTCGAGGTCCTTCAGCAACGACGGCAGCGCGCGGTCGCCGTTCGGGATGCGGAAGCTGACCTCCTCGCCGTCCACGGCGGCGTCGGCGAACTTGGTCGCGACCAGCGCGGCCTGCGGCGTGCCGAGCACGACCAGGTCGCCGGAGACGCGGTGCTTCAGCTCGTCCGGCGACCCCTCGGCGACGATCGCGCCCTGGTCGATGACGAGCAGCCGGTCGCTGAGGTGGTCGGCCTCGTCGAGGTAGTGGGTGGTCAGGAAGACCGTCACGCCGTCGGCCCTGAGCTGCCGGATGTGGTCCCACAGGTTGCGGCGGCTCTGCGGGTCGAGCGCGGTGGACGGTTCGTCGAGGAACAGCAGCCGCGGGTCGTGCAGCATGCCCATCGCGAGGTCGAGTCTGCGCTGCTGGCCGCCCGAGAGCGTGCCTACGCCGCGCTGCTCCAGCCCGGTCAGGTCGAACCGTTCGAGCAGGCCGGCGACCTTCCTGCGGGCGTCGTGCCGGGAGAGGCCGTAGAACCGGGCCTGGAGCTCCAGCTCGTCGGCGACCCGCTGGTCCAGGCCCGCGCCGGGCTTCTGGCCGACGTAGCCGATGTTGCGGCGCACGCCCGCCGGGTCGGTGAGCAGGTCGTGCCCGGCGACGAGCGCTTCGCCCGCCGTGGGCCGCAGCAGTGTCGTGAGCATGCGCAGCGTCGTCGACTTGCCGGCGCCGTTGGGTCCGAGGAACCCGACGAGCTCGCCCTCGGCGACGTCGATGTCGACGCCGCGCACCGCGTCCACCGGACCGGCCTTCGTGGTGAAGCGGCGTGCGAGGCCGCGTGCCTTGATCATGCCGGAACCCCCTCTAGTCAAGTTTGACCAGAGGCTAGTCGGGACTATTCAAGTTTGACTAGTCCCGAAGTTCGTACGCACCGGCCTCCAGGCGTTCGATCAGCTCCCGAGTCCACCGGACCTGACCTTCGAGGTGGACGAGCCACAGTCGAAACAGCTCGCTGACGTGCGCCGGCTTGCCCATCTCCGGCATCGAGGTGATGCCGTGCCGGGTCGGGGTGAGCTGCCCCTCCAAGCCTGCGAGGCGGTTCTTCAGCAGCACGACGGCCTGCTTGCGCGGGACGAGGGTGAGCATCGCGACGCCCGCGGACACCTCGTCGTTGCCGGCGGCCGGGTTCGCGAGCGCGTGCGCGAGGAGGTCGTCCAGCTCGTGCTCACCGGACGGCGTGATCCGGTAGGAGGTGCGGGCGGGGCCCTCGCGGGACTCGGTGCCGACCGGTTCCAGCAGTCCGTCCTTGGCCAGCGACTTCAGCGCGTGGTAGATCGAACCTGGCTGCACGTTCGCCCAAGACTCCGCCGACCACGACTGCAGCTCACGGCGCACCTGGTAGCCGTGCGCCTCGCCGACGAGCTTGACCACGCCGAGCACCAGCATCCTGGTCGCGGACAAACCGACCTCCCATGCAGTGAAAAGCGGCTGGCACCGCCTCCGTAGGCTATGCACATGAGTGCCTCCGTACTGACCGCGGTGGCCTGGCCTTATGCCAACGGCCCCAGGCACATCGGTCACGTCTCCGGTTTCGGTGTCCCGTCCGACGTCTTCTCCCGCTACATGCGAATGTCCGGACACCGGGTGCTCATGGTCAGCGGCACGGACGAGCACGGCACGCCCATCCAGGTGCAGGCCGAGAAGGAGGGCCTGACGGCCCGCGAGCTCGCCGACAAGTACAACCGCGTCATCGCCTCCGACCTGCAGGGCCTCGGCCTGTCCTACGACCTCTTCACCCGCACCACCACCGGCAACCACTACCAGGTGGTGCAGGACCTGTTCTCCGCGCTGTGGAAGAACGGCTACGTCATCCCCAAGGTCGAGATGGGCGCCATCAGCCCGTCGACCGGCCGGACGCTGCCCGACCGCTTCATCGAGGGCACCTGCCCGATCTGCGGCTACGACGGCGCGCGCGGCGACCAGTGCGACAACTGCGGCAACCAGCTCGACCCGATCGACCTGAAGAACCCGCGCTCGCGGATCAACGGCGAGACGCCCAAGTTCGTCGAGACGGAGCACCTGTTCCTCGACCTGCCCTCGTTCATCGAGTCGCTGGGCTCGTGGATGGGCACGCGGTCCGAGTGGCGCCCGAACGTGCTCAAGTTCTCGCAGAACCTGATCAAGGACCTGCGGCCGCGCGCCATCACCCGCGACCTCGACTGGGGTGTGCCGATCCCGCTCGACGGGTGGAGCGACCAGCCGATGAAGCGGTTCTACGTGTGGTTCGACGCCGTCATCGGCTACCTGAGCGCGTCCGTCGAGTGGGCACGGCGCACTGGGAACCCCGACGCCTGGAAGGAGTTCTGGACCGGTGACGCCCAGGGCTACTACTTCATGGGCAAGGACAACATCGTCTTCCACTCGCTCATCTGGCCGTCGCTGCTGCTGGGCCAGAACGGCGCGGGCGACAAGGGCGGCGAGCCCGGCCGGTTCGGCACGCTGAACCTGCCGACCGAGGTCGTGTCGTCGGAGTACCTGACGATGAGCGGCTCGAAGTTCTCCACCTCGCGCGGCACCGTGATCTACGTCGGCGACTTCCTCAAGGAGTTCGGGCCGGACGCGCTGCGGTACTTCATCTCCGTCGCGGGTCCCGAGAACCAGGACACCGACTTCACCTGGGAGGAGTTCGTCCGCCGGACCAACTTCGAGCTGGCGAACGAGTGGGGCAACCTGGTCAACCGCTCGATCTCCATGGCGCACAAGAACGTCGGCGCCATCCCGAAGGCGACCGCGCTGACCGACGCCGACCACGAGCTGCTGCGCCAGTCGAAGGCGGCGTTCGACACAGTCGGCGCGCACCTGCGCCGCTCGCGGTTCAAGCAGGCCTCCGGCGAGGCCATGCGCGTGATCTCGCTGGCGAACAAGTACCTGTCCGACCAGGAGCCGTGGAAGCTCAAGGACGACCCGGACCGCCGCGACTCCGTGCTGCACACGGCGTTGCAGGTCGTGCAGGACGCGAACACGCTCATGACGCCGTTCCTGCCGCACTCGGCGCAGCAGGTGCACGAGGCGCTGGGCGGCACGGGCGTGTGGGCCGCGCAGCCGTCGATGGACGAGGTCACCGACCTCGACGTGCCCGACCGCTCGTACCCGGTGCTGACCGGTGACTACGCGGGCGAGCAGGCGAAGTGGGAGTCGACGCCGATCGAGGTCGGCCGGCCGCTGCAGAAGCCCTCGCCGCTGTTCGCGAAGCTCGACCCGAAGCTGGGCGAGACCGGGCCCGAGTGGGCCCCGATCGTCACCGACTAGTGGCGGAGAAGCGGGAACGACCGCCGGTGCCGGAAGCCCTTCCGGTGCCGGTGGTCGACGCCCACACCCACCTCGACGCGTGCGGTGCCGTCGACGCCGCCGACGTGGCCGTGCTGCTGGACCGGGCGGAGGCCGCCGGCGTCTCGCACGTGGTGACGGTCGCGGACGACCTGAAGTCCGCGCAGTGGGCCGCGGAGGCGTCCACCTGGGACCCGCGGGTCTACGCGGCCGTGGCGGTCCACCCGACCCGCACCGCCGCGTTCGGCGACGCGGAGAAGGCCGAGCTGGAGCGGCTGGCCCGGTTCGACCGCGTCGTGGCGATCGGCGAGACCGGTCTCGACTACTACTGGGACTACTCGCCGCCGGCCGCGCAGCAAGACGCTTTCCGTTGGCACATCGACCTTTCCAAGCGCGTCGGGAAGCCGTTGATGATCCACGACCGGGACGCGCACGAGGACGTCCTCAAGGTGCTCGACGCCGAGGGCGCACCGTCCACAGTGGTCTTCCACTGCTTCTCCGGTGACGCGGACTTCGCGCGCCGGTGCGTGGACGCGGGGTACGTGCTGTCGTTCGCGGGCCCGGTGACGTTCAAGAACTCCCGTGCCCTGCAGGAGGCGGCCCGGCTGGTGCCGCAGGATCAGCTGCTCGTCGAGACGGACGCGCCTTTCCTGACGCCCCACCCGTTCCGGGGGCGGCCGAACGAACCCTATTGTGTGAATTACACAGTTCGGGCCTTGGCCACCCTGCGTGGCGAAGATCTTTCTGAACTCGCTGCCGCCGTCACCCGTACTGCTCAACGAGTCTTCGGGCTTGGCCACTGAGATGCGACTTGAGACGAACGGAGCAAAGGGTTCCTACCTCTACGGGTGACTGAGGTCACAACATCGGTGGGGGTGTTTGCGCAACGTCGGCTGCCCCGTTACTGTCCCGTGACCGTGCCACCTGAACCGACCCTGTCGGTTCGGAGCACGCCCGCAGTCGGGGCGGGTCCCAAGCCGGAAGCGCGAAGCAGCGAGACCACGTAGGAGGAGTTGCCGGGAACCTTCGAGCTGCAACTCGAATGATCTTGTCAACGCCAACTGTGCGGTGGCCTCGGAGCTTCCGCAATGGAGGTATCGACCCTTGTCTGGTAGCGACAGAACTGCCGCTCCGTACGACTTCAACGAGGACACCGACTGGTTCACGCCGGTCGGGAACACCGCGGTCGCGGTGGCCGACCCCCACCCGAGCTTCCCCGCCGGTGCGCTGACGATCTCGCCCGCGGACGTGCTCGAGGTGCTCGGCCCTGACGCCGACGAGCTCCTCGCGACGGCGAACGTCGACGTCGACGAGCTGATCCGGCTCATCAACGCCGAGACGACGATCATGCCGCCCCTCGTCCTCCCCACGGAGGAAGAGGAGAAGGAGGACCCGCAGCTCCTCGTCACGGCCGTCTCGTCCTGGAAGCGCCGCTTCCTCAAGGGCGCGGTCGCCGCGGTTCTGGTCTCCATCTCCGGCGGTGGCGTGACCGCGATGGCGATGGACAAGTCCGTGGCCGTGGACATCGACGGCATCACCTCGACCGTCCACTCCTACGAGGGCACGGTCGGCGAGGTCCTCGCGGAGGAGGGCATCAGGGTCGGCGAGCACGACGCGCTGTCCCCGTCGCTCAACGCCCCGATCTCCGACGGCGGCAAGATCACCCTCGACCGCGGCCGCCTGCTCAAGATGAGCGTCGACGGCCAGTC
The DNA here is from genome assembly GCF_055607425.1 of Lentzea sp. NPDC037011. Lineage (NCBI taxonomy): Bacteria > Bacillati > Actinomycetota > Actinomycetes > Pseudonocardiales > Pseudonocardiaceae > Lentzea > Lentzea sp. NPDC037011. Next base: position 382,666 of record NZ_JBVJRT010000005.1, read on the forward strand.
CCGTGAGGACTGGGTCCGCTCGGTCACCGTCGAGGAGGCCGCCAAGCAGCTCGGCGTCCCGGTCGACGGCTCGTGGTTCTCCGCGCCCACCGGCTCCGAGGTCCCCCTCGACGGCATGAACCTCGAGGTGAAGACCCGCAAGGTCGTCAAGCTCTTCGACGGCGCGAACCCGGTCCGCGAGGTCCAGACCACCGCCGTCACCGTCGACGAGCTGCTGAAGAGCGAGAACCTCACCCTCGGTCCCGAGGACGCGGTCCAGGCCGGCACCGACGTGCGCCTGGCCTCCGGCGCCGAGGTCTACATCTCCCGCACCGGCGTCACGGTCATCAACGTGAACGAGCCGGTCGCCCCGCCCGTCGAGAAGACCAACGACCCGACCCTGAACCAGGGTCAGCAGAAGGTCCTGGAGCCCGGCGAGGCCGGCGAGCAGATCTCCACCTACCGCGTGACGGTGAAGAACGGCAAGGAGATCAACCGCGAGAAGATCGGCGGCAAGGTCACCAAGGAGCCGAAGCCGAAGAAGATCGCGGTCGGCACCAAGCCCCTCCCCGACGGCGAGGTGTGGGACCGCCTGGCCAAGTGCGAGGCCGGCGGCAACTGGGCCATCAACACCGGCAACGGCTACTACGGCGGCCTCCAGTTCAACGCGAGCACCTGGGCGGCCTACGGCGGCACCGCCTACGCGGCCCTGCCGCACCAGGCGACCCGCGAACAGCAGATCGCCATCGCCACCAAGCTCCGCGACGGCCGTGGCGGCACGTACTCCGCGTGGCCCGGCTGCCGCGCGAAGCTCGGCCTGCCGTAACCCCGCCTCCCCACCCATCCCTCCGCTCTGCTTGACCGCACGCGGGGACCTTTCGTACTCCAGGTGAGTACGAAAGCTCCCCGCGTGCACTCGACGCAGCAGGGGGGCGGGGGTCTTCGGTGGGTAACTTGAGGTCTTCGGTGGGTAACTTGAGGTCTTCGGTGGGCAACCTGAGGTCTTTGGTGAGTGACCTGAGACAATGCCCCGGTGAGCCTGTTGGGACCCGCCGAAGTCCGCCGTCTAGCCGAAGAGCTGGGCATCCGCCCGACCAAGAAGCTGGGCCAGAACTTCGTGCACGACCCCAACACGGTCCGCAAGATCGTCGCCGCCGCCGGTCTGACCGACGAGGACGTCGTCCTGGAGGTCGGCCCCGGCCTGGGCTCGCTGACCCTCGCGCTCCTCCCGGCAGCCGCTGAGGTGGTCGCGGTCGAGATCGACCCGCCGTTGGCGCACCGGCTGCCCCAGACGGTCCAGGAGCACGACCCGGCCAACGCCGGCAAGCTCCACGTGGTCCTCAAGGACGCCATGAAAGTCACCCAAGAGGACCTGCCGGTACAACCGACCGCGATCGTCGCCAACCTGCCGTACAACGTCGCGGTGCCCGTGGTGCTGCACCTCCTGCACGAGCTGCCGAGCCTGCGCAAGGGGCTCGTCATGGTCCAGGCGGAGGTCGCCGACCGGATGGCGGCGAAGCCCGGCAGCAAGGTCTACGGGGTGCCCAGCGTGAAGCTCGCCTGGTACGCCGACGCGCGCAAGGCGGGGTCGGTCGGGCGCAACGTCTTCTGGCCCGCGCCCAACGTCGACTCCGGGCTGGTTGCCTTCCAGCGCCACGAAAAGCTGTTGTCCACAGTGGACAAGAACAAGCTGTTCAAGATCGTCGACACGGCCTTCGCGCAACGCCGCAAGACCCTCAGGGCCGCCCTCAAGAGCTACACGCCGCACGTCGACGAACTGCTGGCCGAAGCGGGCATCGATCCCCAGGTCAGGGGCGAGCAGTTGAGCGTGATCGACTTTGTCCGGATCGCCGAGGTCTGATCCGGCGATCCTTCGGCCAACAGTGTGATCTGTCGAACGAATCCGAATCTGGCTTGCGCAACCGAACGTCCGTCCGGTTGACTGCTAACTGCCATCCGGAGCGACTGAGAGACCTGGCTCTACGACGTCGCAGCAACCACCCGCTGGATGCGGGCAGGTGCTAACGCCAGGACCGATGGAGGATCACGTGGGTACCTCGCGAATGCTGACGCGCCGTCGAGTCGTCGACCAGTGCCGTCGCACCGCTTCTGCATGTCGTCGCCACCTCGTCTAAGGCGCCTTCTCAAAGTCCTTTGACGCGCACTCGGTCGCTGAGTGGCGCACACACCTGAGCAGAACTTCGACCGCGCACCCCCGCACAACGGGAGCGTGCGCCGTCGCGCGCAGCCGTGGAGCAGAAGTGATCACTGTCGAAAACCTCACCAAGTCCTTCCAGGGTGTCAACGCGCTGAACGGCGTCACCCTCGACGTCCAGGCCGGCACCGTGCTCGGCGTCGTCGGCCCGAGCGGCGCCGGCAAGTCCACGCTGGCCCGCTGCGTCGCACTGCTGGAGCGCCCCGACTCGGGTGCGATCCGCGTCGACGGCACCGACATCACCTCGCTCGACGGCTCGGCGCTGCGTGCCGCCCGCCGGCAGATCGGCGTTGTGCCGCAAGGGGACTCGCTGCTGCGGCAGCGGACCGCGGCCGGCAACATCGCGTTGCCGCTGGAGTCCGCCGGCGTGCCGGGACCGCAGCGGCGCACCCGCGTGGGCGAGTTGCTGGACCTCGTCGGGCTCACCGACAAGGCCGCCGCGTACCCCGACCAGCTCTCCGGCGGGCAGCGCCAGCGCATCGCCGTTGCGCGCGCCCTCGCCGCCAACCCGTCCGTCCTGCTGGCCGACGAGCCCACCAGCGCACTCGACCCGGAGACCACCGGGTCCGTGCTGGCGGTGCTCGACCGTGCGCGCGCAGAGCTGGGTGTGACCGTCCTCGTCGTCACGCACGACATGGGTGTGGTCCGCAAGATCTGCGATGACGTCGCGGTCCTGGAGCAGGGCCAGGTCGTCGAGCACGGCAAGGTGCTCGACCTCGTCAACAACGCCGCCAGCCGCACGAGCTCCGCGCTGCTGCCCGCCGTCGACCTGAACCCGATCAACGAGAACGCCTACGACCGCGTCGCGGACGTCGTGCTCGTCGGGTTCGCCGCGGTCGGCGCGCTGCTGCCCGAGGCCGCGCACCGGTTCGGCGTCGAGCTGAACATCGTCGGTGGCGGGCTCACCCGCCTCGGCGAGACCCCCGTCGCGCGGTTCCGCCTCGGCCTGAACGGCGAGCGGTCCGACTCGGCGCTGGAGTGGATCGGTGAGGCCGGCGGCGCGGTTCAGAGGTCCCTGAAGGGGCCGCAGGGAGTAGCTGCGTGAGGTCTGCAACACCCTGGTCCGACGTGGTGAGCTACCTCGTCGAGGCCACCGGGGAGACGCTGTACATGGTCGGCGTCTCCACCGTGATCGCCACAGTTCTCGGAGTTCCCGTCGGGGTCTGGCTGCAGCTCACCGCCAAGGGCGGGCTGCGGCCGAACGCCGCGGTGCACAGGGCCCTCAGCTTCGTCACCGACCTGGGCCGCTCGATGCCGTTCATCGTGCTGCTCGTCGCCCTCACGTCCGTGACCCGCCTGATCGTCGGCGGGTCCATCGGCAGCACGGCGGTCATCGTGCCGCTGGCCGTGGGAGCGATCCCGTTCGTCGGGCGGCTCGTGCAGAACATCCTGTCCGAGGTGCACGTGACCGTGGTCGAGGCCGCGATCACGACCGGTGCCTCGACGCTCAGGATCGTGCGCAGCGTGCTCATCCGCGAGTCGTTGCCGGCGCTCATCAACGCCATCGGCGTCACGGTCATCGCCCTCATCGGCTACTCGGCCATGGCGGGCGTGATCGGCGGCGGTGGCCTCGGCGACCTGGCCATCCGCGAGGGCTACCAGCGCTTCAACGACCGGATCCTGTGGAGCACCGTGGCGTGGCTCGCCGTGCTCACCACCGTGATCCAGTTCGGCTTCACCCGTGCCGCCCGTGCGTCGGACCGACGCCGGCACGCCTCCGTCTGACCCAGTAGCAATTCTCAAAAGGAACGTCATGCGCATTCGTGCTGCCCTCATCGCTGCCGCTTTGACCGGTTTGACTGCTCTGTCCGCCTGCTCGTCCGGTGGTTCGTCCGCTTCGGACACGCTGAAGGTCGGCGTCTCGCCGGTCCCGCACGCGCAGATCCTCAAGTACGTCGCCGACAACCTCGCGGCGTCCAAGGGCCTGAAGATCGAGGTCGTCGAGTTCACCGACTACGTCCAGCCGAACACGGCACTGGTCGACGGCTCGCTCGACGCCAACTACTTCCAGACCGTCCCGTACCTGGCGACGTTCACGAAGGAGAGCGGCGCGAAGGTCGAGTGGGTCGAGGGCGTGCACGTCGAGCCGCTGGGCCTGTACTCCAAGAAGGTCAAGAAGGTCGACGAGCTGCCGCAGAACGCCAAGGTCGCGGTCGCCAACGACGCCACCAACGAGGCCCGCGGCCTGAAGCTGCTGGAGGCCAACGGCCTGATCAAGCTCAAGGCCGTGGACCAGCCGACCGTCCGCGACGTCGCGGAGAACCCGAAGAACCTGCAGTTCGTGCCCCTGGAGGCGGCCCAGCTGCCGCGCTCGCTGGAGGACACCGACGCCGCGGTGATCAACGGCAACTACGCCATCGACGCGCAGCTCAAGCCCGCCACCGACGCGCTGGTGCTGGAGAAGGCCGAGGGCAACCCCAACGCCAACGGCCTCGTCACCCGCAGCGAGCTCAAGGACGACAAGCGGATCAGGGACCTCGCCGAGCTGCTGGCGTCGCAGCAGGTCAAGGACTACATCAAGCAGACCTTCAACGGCTCCGTCATCCCGGTCTGAGGCCCGTGGTGACCGGGGGAGGAGTCCGCACACGCCGATCGCCCGTAGGCTGACGAGGTGCTCGCTGTCGTTCCCCCTCCGGTCACGGTCCGCGTCCCGGCCAAGGTCAACCTGCACCTGGCCGTCGGCGACGTGCGACCGGACGGCTACCACGACCTGGTGACCATCTTCCAGGCGCTGTCCCTGGCCGACGAGGTCACCGTCGCCGTCGCGGACGAGCCCGGCGTCGAGGTCCACGGCGAGGGCGCCGACCAGGTGCCCACCGGTGCCGGCAACCTCGCCTGGCGTGCCGTGCGGCTGCTCGCCGCCCACGTCGGCAAGGACCCGGACGACCCCAAGGTCCGCGTCGTGATCCGCAAGGCCATCCCCGTCGCCGGCGGCATGGCCGGTGGCAGCGCGGACGCCGCGGCCACCCTGGTCGGCCTGGCCGCGCTGTGGCGGCTGGAGATCAGCCGCGACGAGCTGGCCGAGCTGGCCGCGAAGCTCGGCGCCGACGTCCCGTTCTGCCTCTACGGCGGCACCGCGCTCGGCACCGGCCGCGGCGAGCGGATCGTGCCGGTGCTGGCCCGCCACCAGTTCCACTGGGTGCTGGCGTTCGACCGGCGCGGACTGTCCACGCCGGACGTGTTCGACGAGCTCGACCGGCTGCGCACCGAGGGCGACCCGCCCCGCGTCGGCGCGGTCGAGGCGGTGCTGGAGGGCCTGTCCTCCGGTGACCCGCGCCAGCTCGCGCTGCTGCTGGGCAACGACCTGCAGGCCGCCGCCGTCTCGCTGCGGCCGAACCTGCGCCGCACGTTGCGCGCGGGCGTCGACGCGGGCGCGCTGGCCGGCATCGTGTCCGGTTCGGGCCCCACGACGGCGTTCCTGTGCGAGGACAACGACACGGCCGTGCGCGTCGCCGCCGAGCTCGCGGGCGCGGGTGTGTGCCGGACCGTGCGCGTCGCACAGGGCCCGGTGCCCGGTGCGCGGGTGATCACGACCGAGGAACCGAAGCCCACCCCTCCCGAGGTCCACGCCTGACCCCCGCCCTCCGTTTTCCGCATCTCGGAACTCACGCGGGGAGCTTTCGTACCCTCTACGAGTACGCAAGCTCCCCGCGTGCACTTCGGGGGTTACGTGGGGTCCCCGCGTGCGGTCGGGGAGCGGGGGCGTTGGCGGTGCTGGGTAGCCTTCACCGGGCAGTTTCTTACGAGTCGTGAGGTTTTGATGGCCAATCTGGTCAACCTGGAGTCCGTGTCGAAGTCGTTCAGCGTCCGGCCGCTGCTCGACGGCGTGTCGCTCGGCGTCAACGAGGGCGACCGCATCGGCGTCGTCGGCCTGAACGGCGGCGGAAAGACGACGCTGCTCGAGGTGCTGGCCGGGGTCGAACCCGCCGACGACGGCCGGGTGTCGCGCTCGCGCGACCTGCGGATGGCGGTCGTGACGCAGCGGACCGAGCTGCCGGAGGGGTCGACCGTGCGCAACGCGGTCATCGACCCGCTCGGCTTCGACGCCGAGCACGAGTGGGCCTCCGACGCGCGTGTTCGGTCCATTTTGGACGGACTCGGCATCACGGCGCTGGGCCTGGACTCCGTGGTCTCCACGATGTCCGGTGGCGAACGGCGCCGGGTCGCGCTCGCGGCCGCGTTGATCCAGGACCTCGAGCTGCTCGTGCTGGACGAGCCCACCAACCACCTCGACGTCGAGGGTGTGCGGTGGCTCGCCGAGCACCTGCTGGCCCGCAAGTGCGCGCTCGTCGTCGTCACCCACGACCGGTGGTTCCTCGACACCGTCTGCAACCGCACGTGGGAAGTGGTGCAGGGCAAGGTCGAGCAGTACGAGGGCGGGTACGCCGACTGGATCTTCGCGCGCGCCGAGCGGCAGCGGCTCGCGGACGCGGCCGAGGAGAAGCGGCAGAACCTGGCCCGCAAGGAGCTCGCGTGGCTGCGCCGGGGCGCTCCCGCCCGCACGTCGAAGCCGCGCTACCGCATCGAAGCCGCCGAGGCGCTGATCGCGGACGTGCCGCCGGTGCGCGACACCGTCGAGCTCGTCGCGTTCGCGAAGAAGCGGCTGGGCCGCACGGTGGTCGAGGTCGAGGACGTCACACTGTCCATTCCGGACCGTGTGCTGGTGCGCGACCTGACGTGGCGGATCGGGCCCGGCGAGCGGATCGGCCTGGTCGGCGTCAACGGCTCCGGCAAGACGACGCTGCTGCGGCTGCTGGCCGGTGAGCGCGCACCCGAGACGGGTAAGCGGATCCAGGGTCAGACCGTGAAGATCGCGCACCTCTCCCAGGAGCTGCTCGACCTCAACGGGTCCATGCGCGTGCTGGAGGCGATCGAGGAGGTCGCACGCCGGGTCGTGCTCGGCAAGTACGAGATGTCCGCGTCCCAGCTGGGCGAGCGGTTCGGGTTCTCGTCGCAGAAGCAGTGGACGCCGGTGTCGGACCTGTCCGGTGGCGAGCGGCGGCGGTTGCAGCTGTGCCGGCTGCTGATGGCCGAACCGAACGTGCTGCTGCTCGACGAGCCGACCAACGACCTCGACATCGACACGTTGCAGCAGCTGGAGGACCTGCTCGACTCGTGGCCGGGCACGCTGGTCGTGATCTCGCACGACCGGTACCTCGTCGAGCGCGTGTGCGACAAGGTCGTGGCGCTGTTCGGCGACGGCGGCCTGACCGACCTGCCCGGCGGCATCGAGGAGTACCTGCGGCGCCGCGACTCGGTGCGCGACCGGCAGTCGGCCGCTCCCGCGGCGGAGAAGGCCCCGTCGAACGCCGCGGACCAGCGTGCCGCCCGCAAGGAGCTGGCCCGGCTGGAACGGCGGCTGGAGCAGCTGCACAAGAAGGAGGCCGAGCTGCACGCGGCGCTCGCCGAGGCGGCCACCGACCCCGACCGGCTGCTGAAGCTCGACGCCGAGCTGAAGTCCGTGCTGGCCGAGGAGTCCGACGTCGAGGCCGCCTGGATGGAAGCCGCCGAGGCCGTCGAGGGCTGACCGCAAACAGAACGGAATCCTTACGGGCGCTGCCGGAGGCTCGCCAGCCGGTCCCGCACGGCACCAGACTCACCGGTGATCCACTGCGAACGGATGGAGAGTGCGGATCCCATGGGTGTGAAGGTGTTGTGGAGCAGGCGGATCGTCGCGGCGGCCAGTGTGCTGGCGGCGACCGGGGCGTTGACCCTGGCCGGTGCCGGCACCGCCGCGGCGGCCGACACGCTGCGCTACAGCGTGTGCATCAGCAAGGGCAGCAGCGCCAGGGCCCAGATCGTGTTCCTCGGGTCGCACGGCGCGTCGGGTGAGGCGGCTCCCGGGTACTGCGCGTCGGTCGACAAGGGACGCGGCCTGCTGTTCAAGGTCAGGACGCGGACGTTGTCCGGCCAGTGGAAGGAAGACGGCAAGTTCTACAGCTCGGCCGACAAGCACCCGTGCGTGACGGCCTGGAGCCGCAACGGCGGCACGGACACCGCGTACGGCATCAGCTACTTCTCCTCGCCCAACTCCCTGTGCGGCTGAGAGCGTCTGCAAGTACCACCAACTGCGAGTCGGTAGTACTTGCAGACGCCGGCAGCAACAGGGGTCAGCGGCCTCGGCGGCGCAGTTCGTCGGCCAGCTGGGGCAGCAGCTCGTCGATGAACGACGTGTCGTAGCCCTGACCGGTCAGCAGCGCGTAGCTGAAGCGGGTCTTCACGACCTCCTCGGAGGTCGCCCCCAGCATGCCGTCGAGCGCGACGCCGATCTCCTCCAGCACCCGGTCGACCTGCGCGGTGCGGTAGCCGCGCTGGCCGGACGCCGCCTGCGGGATGCGCAGCTGGCGCAGGTCCTTCCACGACTTCACCTGCGGCATGCTGCGCACCGGCCCGGAGAGCTGCTGCTCGATCTGGGCGAGGAACGCGTCCACCTCGGTCTCGTCGTACCCGCGGCGGCCGATCAGCGGACGGGAGAAGCGGACGTCGCGGACGTCCTTGCCCGTCAGGTTGTCCTGCCCCAGCAGGGTCGCCTCGATGCGGTCGAGGAAAGCGTCCACCTGGGACTCCTGGTAACCGCGGCGGCCACGGGGAGGGCGGTGGAACGCGACGTTGCGGATGTCCTTCGCGGTGAGCTTCCCGTCCGCAACGGCCTCGGGGCGCGCTGAGGCGGGCAGTGCGGCCTGCGGCTGCACCGGCGGGGCCAGCTGCGGACGTGGTGCCGCCGGGGGCTTCGGTGCGGGCTGCTGCCGCGGCGGCGGTCCCTGGAGCAGCGGGCGCTGCTGCGGCAGCCGCGCCGTCGGAGGGGCCGCGGGTGCGGGCGGGGGAGCGGTCTCGAACATGAGCACGACCAGGTCGAGGAAGGTGTCGACGTCCTCGGAGTCGTAGCCGAACGTGCCGGGAGCGGTCTCACCGAACACCGCGTCCTGCACCTGCTGGGCGGTCAGGTTGTCCTCGCCGCGCAGGGTGGCCTCGATGCGGTCGAGGAACGCGTCGATCTGGCCCTCGTGGTACCCGCGGGTCCCCGGTCTGGGCTTGTGGAAGCGCACGGCGGCAACGTCGTCGGGGGACAGTCGCACCGCGGGCCTGAGCGCCTGCGACGTGGCGTGCGCGCCCTGGGCCGGTGCGGCGGCCTGCTGGCGTTGCGGAGTGGACCGCAGCGTGTCCGCCACCAGCTCCATGAACACGTTGACCTCGTTCACGTCATAACCCGGATCACGGGTCGCCGTGCGGAACCTGACGTTCAGCACGTCCTCGCGCGTGAGGATGTCCTTGCTGCGCATGGTGTCCTCGACCCGGTCGAGAAATGCGTCCACCTCAGCCGCGTCGTAGCCGCGCCGCCCCTGCGGGGGGCGGTGGAACGCGACGAGCGCCACGTCCTGCGCGGAGAGCAGAGGTGCCGGATGCGCGGGCAGACGATGCTGCGCTCCGGGGCCGCCCCGATCCACCAATGACCTCCTCCTGCGTACCTGTACTCGGGAGTATCGCGTTTCGCGTGGCACAACGTTTCGCCCTGATGGACCAAAGGCCGCCACTACGATCACGAACATGAGTCAGTTCGTGGATGTGATGCTGGCGACGGCCGCAAACGGCAGGGACAGGGGCATGACGACGGGGGAACCCGCCGCGCCCGTCCGCCGGACCTGGGCCGAGGTGCACGAACGCGCCCGGCGGGTGGCCGGTGCGCTCGACGTGGCGCCGGGCACCGCGATCGCAGTGCTCGCCGCCGAACCCGCCGCCATCGCCCCGGCCGTGCAGGCCGCGTGGCTGTGCGGCGGCAGCGTCACGATGTTGCATCAACCCACACCGCGCACCGACCTGGCCGAGTGGGCCGAGGACACGGTGCGGGTGCTCGCCATGATCGACTCGCGGCTGGTGCTGCTCGGCAGCCCGTTCGACGCGCTGGCCCCCGTGCTGGAGCAGCACGGGATCGCCTACCGGAAGCTGTCCGAGCTCGACGGCGAGCCGATCGAAAACCCTGTTCCCACCTCCGAGGATGCCACCGCACTGCTGCAGTTGACCAGTGGTTCCACGGCCGACCCGAAGGCCGTGCGGATCACCCACCGCAACCTCATGTCGAACGCGCTCGGAATGCGCGAGGCAGCGGCGCTGGACCCCGAGTCCGACGTGATGGTGTCGTGGCTGCCGCTGTTCCACGACATGGGGATGGTCGGCTTCCTGACCGTGCCGATGCTGTTCGGCCTGGAGCTCGTGAAGGTCACGCCGGTCGACTTCCTGGCCCGCCCCACCCTGTGGGCGGACCTCATCACCCGCCACCGGGGCACGATCACCGCCGCGCCGAACTTCGCCTACGCGATCGTGGCCCGCCGCCTGGCGTCCTCGTCCGACTCGTTCGACCTGTCGACCCTGCGCCTGGCGCTCAACGGCGCCGAGCCGATCGACCCGGCCGCCGTGAAGTCGTTCATCGACGCCGGTGCCCGCTTCGGCCTGCGCCCGGAGTCGATCCTCGCCGCCTACGGCATGGCCGAGACCACGCTGGGCGTCGCCTTCGCACCGCTGGACACCGGCCTGGAAGTCGACGTCGTCGACGCCGACGAGCTGGAGGCCTCACGCCAGGCCGTGCCGTCCGAGACGGGCCGCGCCTACCCGCTGCTGGGCCCGCCGCTGCCCGGCCTGGAACTGCGGGTCGTCACCGACACCGGTCAGGTCATGGGCCTGCGCGGCGTCGGCGAGATCCAGCTCCGCGGCGACGCCGTCACCCCCGGCTACCTGACCGTGGACGGTCCACTGGCGACGCAGGACGCCGAGGGCTGGCTGTCCACCGGCGACCTCGGCTACGTCGTCGAGGACGGCCAGGTCGTCGTCTGCGGCCGCCGCAAGGACGTCATCATCATGGGCGGCCGCAACATCTACCCCACCGACGTGGAACGCGCCGCGTGCTCCGTCGAGGGCGTGCGCGCGGGCAACGCGGTTGCCGTGCGGCTGGACGCCGGAACCCAGCGCGAACGCTTCGCCGTGGTCGTCGAGTCGAAGCTCGCCGGCGACGCGGACGCGGAGAAGGGGCTGGTCAAGGAGATCACGGCCCGCGTGGTCGACGCGGTCGGGTTGCGGCCGTTCTCCGTCGTGGTGCAGCCGCCGGGGACGTTGCCGAAGACGCCGTCGGGCAAGCTGCGGCGGTCCGCGGCGGCCGCACTGGTCTAGTAGAGGTCATCGAGTTCGTCGAGTCGCCTGCGCAGCTCCCGCGCGCTCGTGCGGGGGAGCGCGCAGGCGACGGCGTCGAGGAGGTCGCGGGCCCTGAACGGATCTTCTTCCGGGTAGTGGTCCCACTCCCACGGCGTCTCGTCCATCCACCGGTGCCGTGCCGGAGAGGCGAGCCAGCTGGTCCAGACGCGGAGCGCGAGCTCGACCGAGCCGGGGCTGAGGTAGTTGCGGGAGCGTTCGACGCGGCCCAGGTCGGCGAGGAGCCGGCCGGACAAGCCCTTGAGCACGTCGGGGCGGCGCTTACGCGGCATGGCCCTTTCGGTTGGTCATGCGCTCAGCGCACGGCTCAGTGGAAGGCGTTTTGTGCGGCTTCCAGGCCCTTCGAGATGAGGGCCTCCGTCGCGTCCGCCGCCCGGTCGATCTCCAGGGCGAGCTGCTTGCGTTCGACGGTGGAGAAGTCCTTCAGCACGTAGTCGGCGGGGTCCATGCGGCCCGGCGGGCGGTCCACGCCGAAGCGCACGCGGTGGTAGTCCTTGGTGCCCAACGACTTCGTGATGGAGCGGAGTCCGTTGTGGCCGTTGTCGCCGCCGCCGAGCTTCATCCTGACCGCGGCGAACGGGAGGTCGAGCTCGTCGTGGACGACGACGATCAGGCCCGGCTTGTAGAACTTCGCCGCGCTGGAGACGGGGCCGCCGGAGAGGTTCATGAAGCTGCGCGGCTTGGCGAGGACGACGCGGCGGCCGGACAGGCGGCCCTCGACGACCTCGGCGCCGGACTTGTGGGCCTTGAACTTGCCGCCGACGCGGGCGGCCAGCTCGTCGAGGACGAGGAAGCCGATGTTGTGGCGGTTGCCCTCGTACTTCGGGCCCGGGTTGCCCAGGCCGACGATCAGCGCGAGGCCGTCTCGGGCGAGCTCATCGTCCACGGAAGCGCAGCTCCTGCTCGATCTCGTCCAGCAACGTGTCCACGGCCTGCACCTGGTACCCGCGACCCAGCAGACCGGACGTGGTGCTGAACCGGGTGTTGCGGACCTCGGTGGAGGTCATCGCGCCCCTGCCGTCCAGGTTGGCCGCGGCACGGGCGAGGAAGGCGTCGACCTCGACGCGATCGTAGCCGGTGCTCGACCTGGGGATCTTGCGCGCCGTCAGGTCCGCGCCGGTGTTCAGGCCGGTCGGCGGCACGACGCCGTTGCGGACCTGGAACTCCAGCAGGTGCAGCAGCTCGTCCACGGCCTGCGGGTCGTAGCCGTTGGGCACCGCGGCGAACCGGACGGTCTGCACGTGCTCGGGGTTGAGGCGCATCCGGCCGGCCAGCGCGTCGGCGATGATCAGCAGGAACTCGTTCACCTGGCCGGGGTCGTAGCCCTGGCGCTTGCGGCGGAACGTGCGACCGCGGATCTCGGCCGGACTCAGGTACTGCAACGGCGCGCCTCCCCCCTCGTGAGGGGGTGGCGCGCCGTGTGTCCGGCCCGACGTGATGGGGCTCAGCTCTCCTCGGTGGCCTCGGCCGGGGTTGCAGCGGTGTCGTCGCCCTCCATCTGAGCCGCGGACGGCGCCTCGTTGACGGCGACGACGAGAGCGTCGGCGTCAGTGATCAGGGCGGCGCCTTCCGGCAGCGTCAGGTCACTGGCGTGGATCTGCGTGCCCGCGGCGACGTCGGCGATCGACAGCTCGATCTGCTCCGGGATGTTCATCGCGTCGGACTCGATCTGGATCGTGCTGAGGTCCTGCGTCAGCAGCGTGCCCGAAGCGGGCTCGCCCGAGATGACCAGCGGCACCTCGACGGTGACCTTCTCGCCGCGCTGGACGAGCAGCAGGTCGACGTGCTCGATGTAGTTCTTGATGGGGTGCGTGGTGACGGTCTTCGTCAGCGCCAGCTCACTACCGCCGTCGAGGGCGAGGGTGAGGACGGCGTTCTGACCGTGCTCGCGGACGACACGGGCGAACTCGAGCGCCGGCAGGGCCAGGTGCTTCGGGTCGGAACCGTGGCCGTAGAGGACCGCGGGGATCTTGCCGGCGCGACGGGTACGGCGGGCGGCGCCCTTGCCGAATTCGGTGCGCTGCTCAGCGGCGAGACGAACCTCGGACACGGTGGGGTACTCCTTACAAGTCTGGCCTTGTACGTCGGGGCGGTGCACAAGTATCAGCGGTTGAGGCTTGGGGTGGTGGCCAGCGGCGGCGAGCAGCGCGGAAACGGTCAACACGCGCGGCATCAAGCCACCGCGTCGATCACGCCGAGCTGTGGAGCTCGCCCTCGCCGAGGCAACCCGACCAGTGTAGGTGAGTGGCGTCGACAGGCCTAATCGGGGGGTCCTCGCGAACGCACGCGGGGACCTTTCGTACTCCCAGACGGTACGAAAGGTCCCCGCGTGCGGTCAAAGAACGGAGGTCAGGCGTTGCCGTCGAACAGCGAGGTGACGGAGCCGTCCTCGAAGACCTCCTGGATCACGCGCGCGAGCAGCGGCGCGATGGACAGCACGGTCATGTTCGGGAACCGCTTCTCCGCCGGGATCGGCAGGGTGTCGGTGAACACGACCTCGCGGGCACCCGAGTCCTGCAGGCGCTGGGTGGCAGGGCCGGAGAGGATGCCGTGCGTCGCGGCGATGACCACGTCGGCGGCACCCTCGCTGAGCAGCTGCTTCACGGCGCCGGCGATGGTGCCGCCGGTGTCGACCATGTCGTCGATCACGATGCAGAGGCGGCCCTCGACCTTGCCGACCACGCGGTTCGAGACGACCTCGTTGGGTCGCAGCGGGTCGCGGGTCTTGTGGATGAACGCGATCGGCGCGCCGCCGAGCGTGTCCGCCCACTTCTCGGCCAGCTTGGTGCGGCCGGCGTCGGGGGAGACGACGGTGAGCTCGTGGCCCGCGTACTTGCCGCGGATGTGGTCCGCGAGCAGCGGCATGGCCCACAGGTGGTCGACCGGGCCGTCGAAGAAGCCCTGGATCTGGGCCGTGTGCAGGTCGACCGAGACGAGGCGGTCGGCGCCGGCGGTCTTGAACATGTCCGCGATGAGGCGGGCGGAGATGGGCTCGCGGCCGCGGTGCTTCTTGTCCTGCCTGCCGTAGGGGTAGTACGGCAGGATCACGGTGATGCGCTTGGCCGAGGCGCGCTTCAGGGCGTCGACCATGATCAGCTGTTCCATCAGCCACTGGTTGATGGGCGCGGTGTGCGACTGGATCACGAAGGCGTCGCAGCCGCGGACCGACTCCTCGAAGCGGACGAAGATCTCGCCGTTCGCGAAGTCGTAGGCCTGCTGCGGGGTCACGGTGACGTTGAGGTGCTTCGCGACCTCTTCCGTCAGCTCCGGGTAGGCACGCCCTCCGAAGAGCATCAGGTTCTTCTTCGGTGTGCCGGGCATCTGCGGGTTCACGGTCAGCGACCCTCCTCAGTCTTCTCGGAATTCTGCTGCGCGAGTGCCGCGGCAGCTGCCTGGGCGGCTGCCGTGCCCTCGCGCCGGCTGATGACCCAGCCTTCGAGGTTGCGCTGTGGGCCGCCGGACACGGCGAGCGCGCCCGGTGGGACGTTGCGGCGCAGGACCGTGCCCGCGCCGGTGTAAGCACCATCGCCCACCGTCACCGGCGCTACGAACATGTTGTCCGAGCCGGTGCGGCAGTGGGATCCGACGATCGTGCGGTGCTTGTTCACCCCGTCGTAGTTGACGGTTACCGATGCTGCACCAATGTTGCTGTGATCACCGATCGTGGCGTCACCGATGTAGGACAGGTGGGGGACCTTCGAACCCTCGCCGATCGTCGAGTTCTTCGTCTCGACGAACGTGCCGATCTTGCCCTTGACCCCCAAAGACGTGCCGGGGCGCAGGTAGGCGAACGGGCCGACGCTCGCGCGCTCGCCGATGACCGAGTCGCTGCCGTGCGTGCGCACGACCGACGCGCCGTCGCCCACCGTGACGCCGGACAGCGTGGTGTCCGGGCCGACCACGGCACCGGCGCCGATCACCGTGCCCGCGCGGAGCTGCACGTTCGGCTCGATCAGCGCGTCCTGGCCGATCCTCACGTCCGCGTCCACCCACGCCGAGGACGGGTCGACGAACGTGACGCCGGAGCGCAGGTGGCCCTCGACGATCCTGCGGTTCATCTCGGCGCCCACGGCGGCCAGCTGCACGCGGTCGTTGATGCCCTCGACCAGCCAGCGGTCGGACGCGACCAGCGCGCCGACCCGCAGGCCGTCGCCGCGGGCGATGCCGAGCACGTCGGTCAGGTACAGCTCGCCCTGGGCGTTGTCGGTCGACAGCCGCGACAGGCCGTCGCGCAGCACGGCGGCGTCGAACGCGTACACGCCCGAGTTGATCTCGGTGATCAGCCGCTCGGTCGCGGAGGCGTCCTTCTGCTCCACGATGCCCTGCACGGTTCCGTCGGGGTCGCGCACGATCCGGCCGTACCCGGTGGGGTCGTCCACCACGGCGGTCAGCACGGTCACGGCGTTGCCGGCGGCCGAGTGCTCGGCCAGCAGGGCCCTGAACGTCCCGGTGTCGAGCAGCGGGACGTCGCCGTAGCTCACGACCACGGTCCCGCCCAGGTCGTGGGGCAGCTCCGCCAGACCGCAGGAGACCGCGTGCCCGGTGCCCTTCTGCTCGGCCTGCACGGCGACGGTGACCTTGCGGCCCAGCGCGCCGGACAGCGCCTCCAGGTGCTCGGTGACCGCTTCACGGCCGTGTCCGACGACGACGGCCAGGTGGTCGGGGTCTGTGCCCGCCGCCGCACGCACCGCGTGTTCGACGAGAGACCGTCCGGCGATCCGGTGCAGCACCTTCGGCGTGGACGACCGCATGCGGGTGCCTTCCCCGGCGGCGAGCACGACCGTGCTGACAGGGCCTTCGAGCATCAATGCTCTCCCTAACAGGCTGGGTGGTTCGAAGTCCGCGGACCAGCCTAAGCCTCCGCGGAGGGCTCCCCCGCCACGGCCGCGACCCGGCAGCCGCCCTGGCGCTTCGCCACGTACATCGCCGAGTCGGCCCTCGACAGGGCCTGGTTGGCGGATTCACGCGGGCGCAGCGAGATGACGCCGACCGACAGCGTCACCCCGCGGGAGAGGTCGATTGGCAGGCCTGCCACCGCATCCACCGCCCGTCCGAGCGCGGCCTCCGCGGCGTGCAGGGGTGCTCCCGGCAGCAGCACCACGAACTCGTCGCCGCCGTAGCGGGCCACCATGTCGTCGCCGCGCAGGGCCTGGCGGAGTGTGCTGGCAATCACCCGAAGAACATCATCACCCTCGGCGTGGGAATGCCGGTCGTTCACGCCCTTGAACCCGTCGAGGTCCACCAGCGCGACCGAGAACGGGTAGACCTCGCCCGAGATGAGCTCGCGCATCTTGTCGTCGAGCGCGCGCCGGTTCGGCAGCCCGGTCAACGGGTCCTGCAATGCCTGCTGCGCGATCGCACCGTGGGTGCGCGTCAGCCGTTCGTGTTCACGTCGCGTCGTCAGCGTGGCGACCCGCGACTCGCGCATCTGCCAGAGCTCCAGCTCCAGCGCCGCGTTGTAGGCCTCCAAAGCGGACGTCGTGTGTGGACCGCAGAGGTGCGCGTACTCGCGTTCGAGCGACAGCAACAGCGACGGTTCCGACGTGTCGTGCTCCATCTGCGTGCGGGTGTCGCCGAGCACCTTCAGCGCGTCGTCCAGCCGGTTGGCCTCGACCAGGCACCGGGCCAGCGCTATCGCGACGATGATCAGCTCCCGCGCGTACATCGACAGCCCGCGCAGCGACCACAGCCGGTCGAGGTGGTCCTCGCTCGGGCGGGTCAGCGCCTGCGCGGCACCGAGGATCGGCACCTGCTCGGCGGCGTCGAGGTCGCGCCGGCCGGGGTGCAGCGACTGCCGGAACGGCACCTCCGCGGCCTCGGCGAGCCCGGCGGCGACCCGGAACTGCTCGTCGGCCTCCTGCCGGAAGTTCACCCGTTCGAGGCGCAGGCCCCAGCCGATCCGCAACCGCGTGCGGTTCACCAGGTGCACGTAGATCTGGTGCGGCTGGCCGCTCTCCCACAGCGCGTTGTGCGCGCGGGCCAGCACGTCGTCGGCCATCTCGTAGACGCCCAGCTGGGTCAGCACCAGCGCGATGTCCTGCAGCGTCGTGGCCAGCAGCTGGTCCCACGTGCGCTTGTCGAAGACCGGGTCGGGCTCCGGCTCCTCGTCGAGCATCATCGCGAGCGCCGCCGCGATCTCGGTGAGCGCCTTGTCCTCGGCGTTGCCCAGCAGGAACCGGCGGCCGCGCAACGCCCGCGCGTCCGCCTCCAGCACGATCAGGCCGTGCCGGCGGCAGTGCGCGAGCATCTCGTCGAGCTGCGGGTCCGACATGTCGACCAGGCCGGGCGTGACCAGCCGGACCACGGCGGCGGCGCGCAGCAGCTGCGCGACGATGCGGGGCTCACCGCGGCCCTGCGCCTCGGCCAGGATGTGGTCGATCTCGTTGGCCGCGTCGAGCTGCGCGGCGAGGTGGCTGCTCTGGGCCACGGCGACGAGCTCGCTCGCGCGGCCCACCAGCCACGCGTCGGACATCTCGTGGTGGCGGCGGCCCACGTTGCCCTGCTCGTCGACCGTCTCCTCGGGCAGCTCCGCACCTCCTGAAGACCCACGCGAACCAGTGTCCAGCTCCGCCACCAGGATTCGAACCTGGACCATCGGAACCAAAATCCGAGGTGCTGCCTTTACACCATGGCGGAACGGACGAGCCGGAGCCCGTCCTGCGCACATGTTGTCACGAGACCCGCTCCGCTTGTCCAACCACCACTCGACCGGCCGTGGCGGTGATCCGCCGCGAGATCACCGCCGCACGCCGATCGTGCTGGTCAGGAAGTCGCCGAGCTCCCTGCGGTACGTGTCCGGCGCCACATTCCATCCCGAAGTGTGGTCGGCACCGGGGATCTCCACGTACCGCAGCGGCCACCCGAGACCGCCCGCCGCGGCGGCGAGGTCGCGCGAGGACTGCGCGGGCACGGTGCCGTCCGCGGTGCCGTGGAGGACCAGCGTCGGGGGCTTGACCGCCGGTGGGTTGCGGACCAGGTCGAAGCGGTCGAAGTCGAGGTCGGCGCGCCAGCCGGAGACCAGCTCGGCGACCGGTGTGAGCCACGTGGGCACGCCCCGGTTGCGCGCTTGCAGGTCCAGCGTCTTCGACCAGCTGGTGACGGGGGAGTCGAGCACGACCCCGCTGACCGCGGCGGCCGTGCCGGAGCGGGCCAGGGTCTGCCCGACGATCGCGCCGCCCATCGACCAGCCGTAGAGCACGACCTCCCGCGCGCCCCTGCCCTGCGCGTACCGGATGGCCGCCTCGACGTCGCGCCACTCGGTGTCACCCAGGTGGTAGAAGCCGTCGGGGGAGGCGGGGGCGCCCGCGTCGTTGCGGTAGGTGATCAGCAGGACGGGCAGCCCGGCGCTGTGCAACTGCGGAACCACGCGCAGCGCCTCCTCCCGCGACGCGCCGCGGCCGTGCACGGTGACGACCCACGTGTCGCTGTTCTCGGCCGGCACCAGCCACGCGGGCATCTCGCCGAGCTCACCGGGCACTCGGACCTCGCTGTAGGTCAGGCCCAGCGTGGTCCTGGGGTCGCCCTCGTAGACGTCGGTCTCGATGCGCACCCGCGTGCCCTCCGGCGGCGCGGTGCCCTCCAGCAGCGGGCGTTCGACGCGGCCGTTCCGCGTCGCGGCCACGTCGCCGACCTTGGCGCTGCCGCCCGGCCAGACGAGGCCGAACGTGCCGGCCAGGGTGGACAGCCTCGACTCGGCCAGCACGACGGTGTCGCCGTCCCCGCCGAGGGAGGTCTCCGGGTACCGCTGCGGCACCTCGGCCGGTACCAGCAGCTCATCGCTGTAGTACCAGCCGATGCCGCCCAGCGCCGCCGTGACCAGCAGGAGAAGGGACAGCAGCGTGGCTGCGGTGATCCGGATGATCTTGCGTCTGGCCATGGCCAGATCATCCACCGCCGCGGGCCGGACCGTGAGCCCGGCCACGTACGCTGGCTCGGTGGCACGGGTCAGGATGACGGGCGGGGAACGCCGCGAGCAGCTCCTGGACGTCTCCCGCTCCCTGTTCGCCGAGAAGGGCTTCGAGGCCACCTCGGTCGAGGAGATCGCGCACCGCGCCGGCGTCTCGAAACCGGTCGTCTACGAGCACTTCGGCGGCAAGGAGGGCATCTACGCCGTCATCGTCGACCGCGAGATGCGCCGCCTGATGGACCTGATCAGCACCGCGCTGGTGGTCGGCAGCCACCCGCGTGAGCTGCTCGAACAGGCCGCCTGCGCGTTGCTCGACTACATCGAGGGCTCGACCGACGGGTTCCGCATCCTGGTGCGCGACTCGCCCGTCGCCTCCACCTCCGGCACGTTCTCGTCGCTGCTGAACGACATCGCCTCGCAGGTCGAGCACATCCTCGCCCTGCACTTCGCGGAACGGGGCTACGACCGCGGGCTCGCGGGGCTGTACGCGCAGTCGCTGGTCGGGATGGTCGCCCTGACCGGGCAGTGGTGGCTGGAGGCGCGCAGGCCGAAGAAGGACGAGGTGGCGGCGCACCTGGTCAACCTCGCCTGGAACGGCCTGTCGGCGCTGGAGCACGAGCCCCGGCTGCGGTCCCGTTCCTGAGAGGGCGAAACGGAACGGGCCCCGCGCAGCGATGTCCCGGGTGGACGCACCGCGCCGTACGTCGAGGGGTCGAGCGGCACGGCGGTGGCCACGTGGTGGAGAGGGCCCGCGGTGCTGCGGGCCCTAGGCGGCCCCGGTGAGCTTGAGCAGCTTGTCGCCCGACCCGTTCGACGTCGTGACGTAGAGCGCCCCGTCGGGTGAGGTGCGGGCGGCGCGCAGCCGGCCGTACCGGTCGTTCAGCTCCTCGGGGATGCTGACGTCCCGCACCTTCCCGGCCTCGTCGAGGGTGAACAGCAGCAGCTTCGAGCCCTTCAACGCGGTGATCGCGAGCTTGCCGCCCCAGAACGCCGCCTGGCAGATCGCCTCCGTCGGCGACCCGGACGACCACACCGCGGGCACCGCGTCCGGGAACCGCTGCAGGTCGGTCATCGGCACGGACTCGTCGTACCCGCCCTGCGTGCCGCCCTTGGACGGGTCCCACCCGTAGTTGCCGCCCGCCTTCAGCAGGTTGACCTCGTCGTCGACCGACGGCCCGTGCTCGCTGGAGAACACCTGGTCCGTGCCCGGCCGGAACGCGACGCCCTGCACGTTGCGGTGCCCGAAGCTGTGGACCCGCCGCTCGTTGGCGTCGGCCGACGACTCGAACGGGTTGCCCTTGGCGCCCTCGCCGGTCTCGGGGTCGATCCGCAGCACCTTGCCGCCCAGGCTGGTCCGGTCCTGCGGGTTGCGCCCCTGCGCGACGTCACCGGTGGCCACCCACATCGCACCGTCCGGCCCGAGCGTCGGCCGGCACCCGGAGTGCCGCCCGCTGGAGTTCGACGGCATGCCGGTGAGCAGGTCCTTCGCCTTCGTCGCCTTGGTGCCGTCGAGCCGGTACGTCACCAGCCGGACGTCCCCGGTCGTGTTGTAGCAGGTGGTGAAGCGCTGCCCGTCCGGGTGGACGACGAGGCCCATCAGGCCGCCCTCGCCGCGCGCCTGCAGGTCGGTCAGGTCGATGTCGACCGGCGTGACCTGGCCGTTCTTGACGAGCTTGAGCGTGCCGGGGCGTTCGGTGACGAGCACAGAGCCGTCCGGCAGGAAGCCGAGGTCCCAGGCGTGCTGGAACCCGCCCGCGACCTCCTCCACCCGGAGGCCCTGCGGCGCGGGGGCCTTCGACGGCGCGGTGCCGCCCGGTTCGGGGGAGGAGCAGGCGGCGAGGGCCAGGACCGAGACAGCAGCAACGAGTGCGCGCATGTCCCAACTATGCGTTTTGTGCCGTTGCGGCGCCGTAAGGCCGCTCGATCGGCAGCAGAGCGCGTGCCGTGTCGTCGTCGTTCGCGCGGACCGCCGCGTGCACCTCGCGCGCAAGGCCGGTCACGTCCGTGATGCTGACCGTCCACTCGGTGATCCACACGGCCGGCACCCGCTCCAGCTTGAACGGCGGCACGAACCGTTGCGCCGCAACGGTCGGACCGGCGATCGCGGGCGAGCAGGCCTGGTGGACCACGATGGTCTGGTCGTCGAAGCCAGCCCTGATCCGTCTCTTCCCCGCGCACCCAGCGTGACCGCTCGACCCCCGCCGGAGCCACCCGATGAGTGGTCGCGGAACGGGCTATGGTGGGCAGCCGAGACCCCTCGCCCCAGGCAGGGGTCTGTCTGGCGTCTCCCACTCGACGGGGTTTGGAAATCATGCCGCTGCTCGGCCTGCTCGACGGTGTCCTGCCCGACAAGGCCCTCCGCACGTTGATCGACTCCGCCGGTGTGCCCGAGCTGGCGCTCGACGGCCCGTTGGCCGCTCGCCCGCTCGTGGCCGCCGCGCTGTCCACCGTCCGGCCCGTCCTGGCCGTCACCGCGACCGGCCGCGAGGCCGAGGAGCTCACCAACGTCGTCCGCGACCTCATCGGCCACGACCGGGTCGCGTTCTTCCCGAGCTGGGAGACGTTGCCGCACGAGCGGCTCAGCCCGCGCGCGGACACCGTCGGCGCGCGGCTGCAGGTGCTGCGCAGGCTCAGGCACCCCGAGGGCAACCCGATCAAGGTGCTGGTCACGACGGTCCGCAGCCTCATCCAGCCGATGGCGCCCGGCCTGGGCGACCTCAGGCCGGTGCACCTGGTGGTCGGCGAGGAGCAGGACTTCGCCGAGCTCGTCACGCGGCTGGCCGAGAACGCCTACACCCGCGTCGACATGGTCGAGAAGCGCGGCGAGTACGCCACCCGCGGCGGCATCCTCGACATCTTCCCGCCCACCGCCGAGCACCCCTACCGCGTCGAGTTCTGGGGCGACGAGGTCAGCGAGATCCGGCCGTTCTCCGTGCAGGACCAGCGGTCGCTGCCCGAGGAGGTGCAGGAGTTCGTCGCGCCGCCGTGCCGTGAGCTGCTGCTGACCGACGACGTGCGGCACCGCGCGGCCGAGCTGGCGCAGGAGCACCGGTCGGACGCGCACCTGGCGGAGATGCTGGAGAAGATCTCCGGCGGCATCGCGGTCGAGGGCATGGAGGCGTTGATCCCCGCGCTGTGCCCCGGCGAGCTGCAGATGCTCACGGACGTGGTGCCCAGGGGCACGCACGTGCTGCTCAACGACCCGGAGAAGATCCGCGCCCGCGCCGCCGACCTGGTGCGCACCGGCCAGGAGTTCCTGGAGGCGTCGTGGATGGCGGCCGCGGGCGGCGGCAAGGCGCCGATCGACCTCGGGCGCAGCGCGTACCAGGGGATCGGTGAGGTCTCCGAGAGCGCGCGGGCCGGCGACCGTCCGTGGTGGACGCTCAGCCGGCTCACCACCGACGCCACCGACGTGGTGCACCTCGACGTCAAGCCGGTCGAGGCCTACTCCGGCGACGTCGAGCGCGCGTTCGCGGACCTCAAGGCGCACACGGCGACCGGCGGCGCGGCCGTGCTCGTCGTGCCCGGCGCCGGCACCGCGCACCGGGCCGAGGAACGGCTCAAGGAGGCCGAGGTCCCGGCCGTCTGCGTCGAGTCCCTCGACGAGGCGCCGAAGGCAGGCCTGGTCACGGTCGTGCGCGGTGCGCTCGAGGACGGCTTCGTGCTGCCGGACCTCGCGCTGGTCGTGCTGACCGAGACCGACCTGACCGGTGGCCGCGGCGGCACGTCCACGAAGGACATGCGCAAGATGCCGTCCAAGCGGCGCAACGCGGTCGACCCGCTGGCGCTCAAGGCCGGCGACTTCGTCGTGCACGAGCAGCACGGCATCGGCAAGTACGTGGAGATGGTCCAGCGCACCGTCGCCGGAGCGACCCGCGAGTACCTGGTGCTGGAGTACGCGTCGTCCAAGCGCGGTCAGCCCGGCGACCGGCTGTTCGTGCCGACCGACCAGCTCGACGAGGTCAGCCGGTACGTCGGCGGTGAGCTGCCCACGCTCAACAAGCTCGGCGGCAGCGACTGGAAGAACACGAAGTCCAAGGCGCGCAAGGCGGTCAAGCAGATCGCGGCCGAGCTGGTGCAGCTCTACGCGGCCCGGCAGTCGGCGCCCGGCCACGCGTTCGCGAGCGACACGCCGTGGCAGCGCGAGCTGGAGGACGCGTTCGCGTTCACCGAGACGCAGGACCAGATGGCCGCGATCGACGAGGTCAAGGCCGACATGGAGCGCGGCGTGCCGATGGACCGCGTCATCTGCGGTGACGTCGGCTACGGCAAGACGGAGATCGCGGTGCGCGCGGCGTTCAAGGCCGTGCAGGACGGCAAGCAGGTCGCGGTGCTGGTGCCGACGACGCTGCTGGCCCAGCAGCACCTCAACACGTTCTCCGAGCGCATGCGCCAGTTCCCGGTGAACATCAAGGGCCTGTCCCGCTTCACCGACCCGCAGGAGTCCGAGCAGACCGTCGCGGGCCTCGCGGACGGCGCGGTCGACATCGTCATCGGCACGCACCGGCTGCTGCAGAAGACCGTGCGGTACAAGGACCTCGGCCTCGTGATCGTCGACGAGGAGCAGCGGTTCGGCGTGGAGCACAAGGAGCACATCAAGGCGCTGCGCACGCACGTCGACGTGCTGACCATGTCCGCGACGCCGATCCCGCGCACCCTGGAGATGTCGCTCGCCGGCATCCGCGAGATGTCGACGATCCTGACCCCGCCGGAGGAGCGGCACCCGATCCTCACCTACGTCGGCGCGTACGACGACAAGCAGGTCGGTGCCGCGATCCGCCGCGAGCTGCTGCGCGACGGCCAGGTCTTCTTCGTGCACAACCGGGTCTCGTCGATCGAGAAGGCCGCGCGCCGCATCCGCGAGCTGGTGCCGGAGGCGCGGGTCGTCACCGCGCACGGCCAGATGAACGAGGACAAGCTCGAAAAGATCATCCAGGGCTTCTGGGAACGCGAGTTCGACGTCCTCGTCTGCACCACGATCGTCGAGACCGGTCTCGACATCTCCAACGCCAACACGCTGATCGTCGAGCGCGGCGACCTGCTCGGCCTCGCCCAGCTGCACCAGCTGCGCGGTCGCGTCGGCCGCGGCCGCGAACGCGGGTACGCGTACTTCCTCTACCCGCCCGAGACGCCGCTGACCGAGACCGCGCACGACCGGCTCGCGACGATCGCGCAGAACACCGAGCTGGGAGCCGGCATGGCGGTCGCCATGAAGGACCTGGAGATCCGCGGCGCCGGCAACATCCTCGGCGCCGAGCAGTCCGGTCACATCGCGGGCGTCGGCTTCGACCTGTACGTGCGCCTGGTCGGCGAGGCGGTCGAGGCGTTCCGCAAGCACGCGGGCGCCGACGGCGGTGCCGAGGAGGAGGAGCTCGCCGAGGTGCGGGTGGACCTCCCGGTCGACGCGCACATCCCGCACGACTACGTGCCCGGCGAACGGCTGCGGCTGGAGGCCTACCGCAAGATCGCGGCCGCCGCCGACGAGGCCGCGCTCCAGTCCGTCTGGGACGAGCTCAAGGACCGCTACGGCACGCCGCCGGAGCCGGTCGAGCGCCTGCTCGGCGTGGCCAGGCTGCGGCACACCTGTCGCCGCCACGGGGTCACCGAGGTGATCGCGATGGGCCAGAACATCCGGTTCGCGAAGCTGGAGCTGCTCGACTCGCAGCTCGTCCGGCTGCGCCGGCTGTTCCCCAAGGCCGTCTACAAGCAGGCGGTGGGCACGGTCACCGTGCCTAGGCCGACGGAGGGAGCGGCGGGCGGCCGGATGGGCGCACCGCAGCTGCGGGACCAGGAGCTGCTCGACTGGTGTGGCGCGTTCCTCGGCTCTCTGGCGGGGACTCCCGTGACCGGAGTCACCACGGCGTGAGAGGCTGATCCCCGTGAGCACTGTTCTGAAGCGTTTCTCGCTGGTCGGTGTTGCTGTGGCCCTGCTGGCCACCGGATGCGCCGCCGGGCCCGCGAAGGCCGGTTCGGCCGCGATCGTCGGAGGTCAGGCGATCGATCTGAAGACCGTCCAGGATCGCACCATCACGGTGCTCAAGAAGGAACCCGCCGCCCAGCAGATGCAGGACCAGGGCAAGCTGGACCAGGTCTCGCGGCTCGTGCTGGCCGACGAGATCACCCACAAGATCGCCGAGTACGCCGGGCAGCGCGAGAACATCTCGGTCGACGAGACCAAGGTGTACGACGCGATCCAGGAGCGCGGCGGTCCGGAGGAGGCGGCCAAGCAGAGCGAGCAGGACGCCACCACGATCCACCGCCGCCAGCGCGACGCGATGATCATGGGTGAGCTGGCCCGCCGCAACCTCTCCACCCTCCAGATCACGATCGACTTCTTCCAGGTCAAGGACCCGAAGGAAGCCAAGGACAAGGCCAGGGAGGCCGCGGCGGACCCGGCGAAGTTCGCCAGGTTCGTGCAGGAGGCGCCGCGCACCTCCAGCGGTCAGCAGGCCTCGGCCACGAACCAGAAGGTCCGCGTCTCCGAGAACGCCTCGCTCGTGCACACCATGCTGTGGGGCGTGAAGCCCGGCACGGTCGTCGCGTTCCCCGCCGACGAGCAGCAGGCCAGCTGGATGGTCGCGCTGGTCAAGGAGCGCACCACGGTCCCGGCGACGCCGGGCGAGGACGAGCTGGCCGACCGGATGGACCCGCGGCTGCTCGCGGCGTTCGGCCTGCGGATCGCCCAGTTCCACGCGGCCGACCTCGACATCGAGGTCAACCCCCGCTACGGCGTGTGGGACCCGACCGGTGCCACCGTCGTCGGCAAGGCCGGCGAGCAGGCCGGTTTCGTCGGCGTGAGCGCGAACCAGAAGAAGTCTTGATCACCGTCGTCGTCCTCGGCGAGCGGCTCGGCGCCGTGCTCCCTGCTGCCGCCCTGCCCGCGTTGCGCACGGCCACCGCCGTGTACGCGGGCGAGGGCGTGCCGGTGGAGTCCTGGTCGGCGTACGGCGTCGACGGGGCCGCTCCCGAGGTGCCGGAAGACGGTGCCGTGGTGCTGACGACCTCCTCCGCCGCCTACCCCGGCTCCACCGTGATCACCACGCCGGAGCCGCTGGGTGCCGGGCTGCTCGACGCGGCCGCGGTGATGCACCGGCTGCGGTCGCCCGGCGGGTGCCCGTGGGACGCCGAGCAGGACCACGACTCGCTGCGCCAGTACCTGGTCGAGGAGACGTTCGAGCTGCTCGAAGCCATCGAGGACGGCGACAGGGCAGCGATGCGCGAAGAGCTCGGCGACGTGCTGCTGCAGGTGCTGTTCCACGCGCGCGTCGCGGCGGAGCACGCGGAGGACCCGTTCGACATCGACGCGGTGGCCGCCGAGCTGGTCGCGAAGCTGGTCGGCCGGCACCCGCACGTGTTCGAGGGCCACGACCCGGCCGTGCACGACGCGACCTCGCAGGAGCACCGCTGGGAGGAGCTCAAGCAGGCCGAGAAGCGCCGCGAGTCCAGTGTGGACGGTGTGGCGCTCGGTCAGCCGGCGGTCGCGCTCGCCGCGAAGCTGGTGCAGCGCACCGGACGCGCCGGTCTCCCGGTCGACCTGCTGCCCGAAGGCGACGACACGGGCACGACGTTGTTCGCCGTGACCGCACTGGCCAGGCTCGCCGGTGAGGACCCGGAGACGGAGCTGCGCCAGGTGTGCAGGCAGTTCGCCGCCAGGGTGCGGGATGCCGAAGCGAAAGCACGGGCCGAAGGTCTGGAATCTGTGACAGCGGAGGACTGGCGTCGCTTTTGGCCCTCCTGAACCGGTGACGGTGGGCTAACGTCGATCACGTGACTTACCTGCGGTATCCGCACCTTCGCGGTGACTTGGTGACGTTCGTGGCCGAGGACGACGTGTGGCTCGCCCCCGTCGGCGGAGGAAGGGCCTGGCGCGCGTCCGCCGACCAGGTACCCGTCCGCTCGCCGCGGTTCTCGCCCGACGGCACCCAGCTGGCCTGGGCCAGCTGGATCGACGGGGCCCCCGAGGTGCGGGTGGCCCCTGTGGACGGTGGCCCCGCACGCCGGTTGACGCATTTCGGCGTCGCCCGCACGGCGGTGTCGGGTTGGACGCCGGACGGCCGGGTGGTCGCCGTCTCGACGACCGGGCAGATGTCCCGGCACCGCAAGCAGGCCTGGGCCGTGCCGCTCGACGGCGAACCGCCAGAGCTGCTGCCGTTCGGGTGGGTCAACGACGTCTCGTTCGGCCCGGACGGGCAGGTCGTCACCTCGTCCAGCTACATGCAGGACCCCTCCTACTGGAAGCGGTACCGCGGCGGCACCGCCGGGAAGCTGTGGGTGGACGAGGCGGGCGACGGCGAGTTCGCCCGCATCCTGGCGGACCTGAAGTCGCCGCTGACGAACCCGATGTGGGTGGACGGGCGGATCGCGTTCCTGTCCGACCACGACGGCGTCGGCAGCGTGTACTCGGTGGCGCCGGACGGCACGGACCTGCGGCGTCACACCGAGCTGGAGTTCTACGCCCGCAACGCCTCCACCGACGGTTCACGGGTGATCTTCCACTCCGCCGGTGAGCTGTGGCTGCTGGAGGGCCTGTCGGAGCTGCGCAAGCTCGACATCCGGCTGGGCGGGCCGCGCACCGGCCTGCAGCAGCACCACGTCAAGGCCTCCGGCAACGTCGACTCGTTCAGCGTCGACCACACCGGCCGCGCGTCCGCCGTCGAGGTGCGCGGTTCCGTGCACTGGGTGACGCACCGCGACGGCCCCGTGCGCGCGTTGGCCGAACGCTCCGACGTGCGCGCGCGGCTGCCGAAGGTCCTCGGCGAGACGGGCCACGTGGTGTGGGTGACCGACGTCGAGGGCGAGGAGGCGCTGGAGATCGCGCCCGTCGGCGGTGTCGAGCCCGGCAACACCGCCCGCCGCGTCGCGTCCGGTCAGCTCGGCCGGGTGCTGTCGCTGGTCGCCGCGCCGGACGGGTCGCGCGTGGCGGTCGGGACGCACGACGGCCGGTTGCTGCTGGTGGACATCGCCTCCGGCGAGGTGCGGGAGGTCGTCTCCGGCGCCAACGCGAACGTGAGCAACCTGGCGTTCTCGCCCGACTCGGCGTGGCTCGCGTGGTCGCACCCCGGCCCCACGCCGTTGCGGCACATCAAGATGGCGAACGTGACGGACCTGTCGGTCGTGGACGTGACGCCGCTGCGGTTCGCCGACTTCTCGCCGGCCTTCACCGAGGACGGCAAGCACCTGGCGTTCCTGTCGGTCCGGACGTTCGACCCGGTCTACGACGCGCACGTCTTCGACCTGTCGTTCCCGACCGGCTGCCGCCCGTACCTGGTGCCGCTGGCCGCGACGACGCCGTCACCGTTCGCCCCGACGCGCGGCGGCCGTCCCGTGGACGACGAGGACGACGACAAGGACTCCTCGGACGACGACGACAAGCCCCCGGTGTCGAAGGTCGACATCGACGGCCTGGCCGGCCGCGTGGTGCCGGTGCCCGTGCCCGGTGCGGAGTACTCGGGCCTGCGCGCGGCCCGCGGCGGCCTGCTGTGGCTGCGCCGTCCGTTGCTCGGGGTGCTCGGCGACAACCTGGCCACCCCGGACGCCCGCCCGCCGCGCACGGTGCTGGAGCGGTTCGACTTCGCGAAGCAGAAGACCGAGTGCCTGGCCGACAGCGCGGACGCGTTCGCGGTGTCCGGTGACGGCCGCCGGATGGTCGTCGAGGACCGCGGTGACCTGCGCGTCGTGCCGACCGACAGCAAGGCCGACGAGGACTCGGCCGACTACGTCGAGATCGACCTGGCGCGGGTGCGCGTGGTCGTCGACCCGGCGCTCGAATGGGCGCAGATGTACGCCGAGAACGGCCGTCTCATGCGCGACAACTTCTGGCGCACCGACATGGGCGGCGTCGACTGGCAGGGCGAGCTCGACCGCTACCGCCCGCTGGTCGAGAAGCTCGGCAGCCACGACGACCTCGTCGACCTGCTGTGGGAGGTGCAGGGCGAGCTCGGCACGTCCCACGCCTACGTCTGGGGCTCGGCGCACCACGTGCCGACGTCCCGCCGCCAGGGCCTGCTGGGCGCCGACCTGGAACGCGTCGACGGCTCGTGGCTCGTGCGCCGGGTGATCCCCGGCGAGACCTCCGACCCGCACGCCCGTTCACCGCTGATGGCGCCAGGAGTGGCCGTGCGCGCGGGCGACGCCATCGTGGCCGTGGACGGTCGTCCGGTCGGACTGGGCGGCCCCGCACTGTTGCTGGTGGGCACGGCGGGCAAGCCCGTCGAACTGACCGTGCGCCCCGGTGGTGGTGGCGAACTGCGTCGGGTCGTGGTCGTGCCGTTGGCCGATGAGGAGCCGTTGCGCTACCACGACTGGGTGGCTGGCCGACGCGCATTCGTGCACGAGAAGTCCGGCGGTCGCGTCGGCTACCTGCACGTTCCGGACATGATGGGCGCGGGCTGGGCCCAGCTGCACCGCGACCTGCGCGTGGAGCTGACCCGCGAGGCCCTGGTGCTGGACGTCCGCGAGAACGGCGGCGGCCACACCTCCCAGCTCGTGATCGAGAAGCTCGGCCGCAAGGTCATCGGCTGGTCCGTCGCCCGCGGCTACACCGCGTCCGAGAGCTACCCCCAGGACGCCCCGCGCGGCCCGGTCGTGGCGGTGGCCGACGAGTTCGCGGGCTCCGACGGCGACATCGTGAACGTGGCCATCAAGGAGCTGGGCATCGGCCCGGTCATCGGCGTCCGCACGTGGGGCGGCGTGATCGGCATCGACATGCGCTACTCCCTGGTCGACGGCACGATGGTCACCCAGCCGAGGTACGCGTCGTACTTCAACGGCCACGGCTGGGACGTCGAGAACTACGGCGTCGACCCGGACATCGAGGTGGTCATGACCCCCGCGGACCGCGTTTCCGGCCGCGACCCCCAACTCGAACGCGCCGTCTCCCTCGCTCTGGAAAGGCTTTCGTCTTCACCGGCAGCTCACGCTCCGGAGTTGCCGCCTCTCGCGTGAGTACACCATCGTGTGGCTGAAGAACTGTGACGCACTGTTCCTTGTGGACGATCAACAAGACGGAACAGTTGTCCTCGTGCGGGGGTGTGTCGCAGATGAGTCACCGTGAAGAGCCGCGCAGTGGCCGTGGGTGCTTCGGGGCCGTGGTCGTCGTCCCGTTCCTGGCGCTCACCGGCATGTTCGCACTGATCGCCCTGACGGGGTCGCCGGAGGAAGCCCCTCTGGCGGCCCCGCCGGCCACCAGGCCCACCTCGCAGTGGTGGACCGAGCCGTTCGACGCGCTCACCACCTCCACGATCACCGAAACCGTTGTGGTGCAAAAGCAGGCGCGTGAGCTGAAGGGGGCGCCGCCGGCGACGCGGACGCGGGTGGTGGGCACGACGGTGACCGAGACCGTGCGGGTGCCGGTGTCCTCGTCCAAGCCGTCGGCGGTGGGGCGGAACGAGGAGCCCGATGTGCCCGGGGACGAGGACTCTTCGGTTTCGCCGTCTACTTCGGACAGCTCTCGGCCGGTGGTGACGTCCAGCGTGGTTCCGCCGCCGCCGCCTTCTTCTGCGTCGGTGGTTCCTTCGGAGACGACGGTGCCGTCGTCGGCTCCGGGAAGGGCGCGCCCCGGTTCTGCCGCCGACCCCAGCCAGCCGTCCGGCTCAGCGAGCCACCGCAACCAGGCCTGACTAGGGCATGCTGGCCCGTGCGTACGCGTCAGCCCCGCTGAACACGTTCTGCCCGTACTCCACGGAGTTGTTGTAGGCGAGCACGGCGGCCCACCAGCCGGCACCGGTGCCGAGGTCGCGGGCACCGCCGCCGCACAGGTAGCGGGCCGCGGTGAGGGCGGCGTCGTCGATGTTCTGCGGGTCGGCGGGGAGGCCGTCGGGGGCGGCGCGTTTGGCCCAGCGGTTCCAGGTGCCGGGGATGAACTGCATCGGGCCCACCGCGCGGTCCCAGGTGGTGTCGGTGTCCAGGCGGCCGCCGTCGGTGTCGTGGATGGCCTTGACGCCGGGGGAGCCGTCCAGGGGGATGCCGATGATCGGGCGGGAGGGCAGGCCGTTGTCCTGGAGGCGGGCCCCGTTGATGTTGCCGTGGTGGGACTCGATGCGGCCGATGCCCGCGAGGGTGGCCCAGGAGATGCGGCACGCGGGGGCGTCGCGTTGCATCGTCAGGTCCGCGTTGGCGTAGGCGTGCAGGGCGCGGGCCGGGATGTCGGTCTTCGACGCCACGCGGGTGGCCCACTCGGTCAGCGGGCTGTCTCCGGTGGCGGGGTTCGGGGCGACGGCGTTGCCCGGGGCGGCGGCGCCGGGCTCGACCTCCTGGAGGGGGACGAGGAACGGCGGCGGGCCGAGGGGGGCTGCGGAGCGGCGGTTCAGGGCGCCCAGGCCCCACGCTCCTGCTGCCACGACCACGATCAGCAGCAGCACCAGGACGATGCGGCCGAAGATGGCGGCGTTGCGCGAGCGGCTTCGGGGTGCGGACGGCGGGACCACGAGACCCAGGCTACGTGCTCCCGGCAAGCGGGTGGCTGCGTGAACCGTGATGCAAACGGCACTGTCGGCGGCTGGACATACAGGTGAGCCTTACCTAAATTCAGGCCGACCTGATTCACGGAGGCGTCGGATGCTGTTCGCAAATGGCCTGATCGGGCTGCGGGAGGGGCTTGAGGCCGCACTCGTGGTGAGCATCCTGATCGCATTTCTGGTTAAAACGGACAGAAGGTACGCGCTGAAGTGGGTCTGGGTCGGCGTGGTGACCGCGCTGGTGCTTTCCGTGACGGCGGGGGCGGTCATCACCTTCGCCGGTGCGAGCATGACCTTTGAGCAGCAGGAAGCGTTCGGCGGGACGATGTCGGTCATCGCGGTCGCGTTCGTCACGGGAATGATCTTCTGGATGCGGCGCGCCGCCAAGACGATCGCGGCCGAGCTGCGCGGCAAAATGGACGAAGCGCTCAACGTCGGACCGCTCGCGGTCGTTGTCGTGTCCTTTTTGTCGGTCGCCCGGGAAGGGCTCGAAACCGCCATCTTCTTCTATTCCAGCGTGCAGGCCGCGGGTGGGGGAACGACGCAGCCGCTGATCGGGTTCCTCGGCGGGATCGCGGTGGCGGTCGCCATCGCCGCCGGGCTCTACGCGGGGGCCATCCGGTTCGACCTCGGCCGGTTCTTCACCGTCACGGGCGTGCTGCTCGTCTTCGTCGCGGCCGGGGTGCTCAGCTACGGCATCCACGACCTGCAGGAGGCGGCGATCCTGCCGGGGCTCGACACGCTCGCGTTCGACATCAGCGACGTGCTGCCGGAGGACTCCTGGTACGGCGCGCTGCTCAAGGGCTTCTTCAACTACTCGCAGCGGACGTCGGTGCTGCAGGCCGTCGCGTGGGTCTCCTACGTGGCGGTCGTCCTGTCCCTCTTCCTCGTCCGGCCGCGCGCTCGCGCGGCCGCCTGAAACAGATCACTGGAGTTGCCGTGCGGAAGGCAGCAGTCGTCCTGGGCTCACTCGTGGTGCTGGCCGCCTGCGGCAGCGCTCCGGACAACGCCGCGAGCGGCGCCATCGCGGTCGAGGCGAGCGACAGCGCGTGCAAGGTCGCGAAGACCGAGGCGGGGACCGGCAACGTCGCGTTCGAGGTGACGAACAAGGGCACCAAGGTCACCGAGTTCTACCTGTACGCGGAGGGCGACCGCATCCTCGGCGAGGTCGAGAACATCGGCCCCGGCCTCACCCGCAAGCTGATCGTCGAGGTCACCGAGGCCGGCAAGTTCCAGACCGCCTGCAAGCCCGGCATGAAGGGCGACGGCATCCGCGGCGACTTCACCGTCACCGGTGACGCCAAGAAGTCGACCGACGGCGACGCGCTGCTGGCCGAGGCGACGAAGAGCTACCAGCGCTACGTCTCCTCGCAGGCCGACCAGCTGCTCGTGAAGACCGAGGAGTTCGTGGGCGCCGTCAAGGCCAAGAAGGTCGACGAGGCCAAGGCCCTGTACCCGGTGTCGCGGATCTACTGGGAGCGCATCGAACCGGTCGCGGAGAGCTTCGGCGACCTCGACCCGAAGATCGACGGCCGCGAGGACGTGATCGAGGAGGGCATGGCCTTCACCGGCTACCACCGCCTGGAGAAGGACCTGTGGGCGTCCGGGTTGCAGGCCGACTCCGACAGGATCGCCGACCAGTTGCTGGCCGACGTCAAGGAGATCGTGGGCAGGGCCAAGGCCGTCGAGCTCACGCCCGTGCAGCTCGCCAACGGCGCCAAGGAGCTGCTCGACGAGGTCGCCACCGGCAAGATCACCGGCGAGGAGGACCGCTACTCGCACACCGACCTGTGGGACTTCCGGTCCAACGTGGACGGTTCGCAGGCCGCCGTCGCTGCACTGCGACCGGTGGTGCAGCAGCGGGACGCGACCCTCGTGTCCACGCTGGACGAGAAGTTCAAGGCCCTCGACGAGGCGCTGGAGAAGCACCGCAGGGGCGACGGGTTCGCGCTGTACACCGAGCTCTCCCAGGACGAGGTCAAGGCGCTGGCCGAGGCCGTCGACGCGCTGGGCGAGCCGGTCAGCAGGGTCGCCGAGGTGGTGTCGGCCAAGTGAGCGGGGTGTCACGGCGCAGGGTGCTCGGGTACGCGGGCGCCGGGGTGGCGCTCGCGGGGACCGGTGCGGCGGCCGGCGCGTTCGCCGTCAGGGCGGCGCCGGAGGCCGAGAACGCCGCGGCGGCGCAGGTGCCGTTCCACGGCGACGTCCAGGCGGGCATCACCACGCCCGCCCAGGACCACATGCACTTCGCCGCGCTCGACGTGAAGACGAAGAACCGGGCCGAGCTCGTCGACCTGCTCAAGCAGTGGACGCGGGCCGCGGAACGGATGACCGCGGGCCAGGAGGCCGCCGAGAACGGTGCCGTCGGCGGCAACGCCGACGCCCCGCCCAAGGACACCGGCGAGGCGCTCGGTCTCCCGGCCTCCGCGCTGACGCTGACGATCGGCTTCGGCCCGTCGCTCTTCGACGACCGGTTCGGGCTGGCCGGTCAGCGGCCGGAGGCGTTGATCGACCTGCCGCGGTTCCCGAAGGACGACCTCGACCCGGCTCGCAGCAACGGCGACATCTGCCTCCAGGCCTGCGCGAACGACCCGCAGGTCGCCGTGCACGCCATCCGCAACCTGGTCAGGATCGGCTTCGGCCGGGTCGCGGTGCGCTGGTCGCAGCTCGGGTTCGGCCGCACGTCCTCGACCACGCGGGCGCAGGCCACACCGCGCAACATGTTCGGGTTCAAGGACGGCACCCGCAACATCAAGGCAGAGGACACCGACCTGCTGCGCGACCACGTGTGGGTCGCGGAGGGCCCCGAGTGGATCCGCGGCGGCACCTACCTGGTGACCCGCCGGATCCGCATGCACGTCGAGATCTGGGACCGCACCTCGCTGAACGAGCAGGAGCAGATCGTCGGCCGCTCCAAGGGCGAGGGCGCCCCGCTCGGGCAGGCCCGGGAGTTCGACGAGCCGGACCTGCACGTCAAGGGCGCGGGCGGGGTGCCGCGGATCGGCGAGCTCGCCCACGTCCGGCTCGCGTCGCCGGAGTCGTTGAACGGCGCCAGGATACTGCGCCGCGGCTACAACTTCACCGACGGCTCCGACGGGCTCGGGCACCTCGACGCCGGCCTGTTCTTCGTGGCGTTCAACCGGGACTCCCGCACGGCGTTCGTGCCGATGCAGCAGGCGCTGTCCACAAAGGACAAGATGATGGAGTACCTGGAGCACACCGGTTCCGGGCACTTCGCCGTGCCCCGCGGCGTGCAGCCGGGCGGCTACTGGGGTGAGGCGCTGTTCCGGTAGGCGGTGCTCAGCCCGGCCGGCCGCCGCCCAGCGCCAGCCTGGCCTTCACCTCGCCGAGCGCCTCCTGGTACTCCGGCGACGGGTTCATCGCGACCGCCATCCGCAGCTGCGCCAGCGCCTCGGTGAGCCGCTGCTGCCGTTGCAGCGTCTTGCCGAGCGCGAACCGGGCGTAGTGGTCGCTCGGGTCGAGGTCGAGGACCTTGCGGAACGCCTCCTCCGCCCGCCGCAGCTGCGCGGTCCCGAGGTAGGCGCGGCCGGCGAGCAGCTGCACGGACGGCGCGTCCGGGGCCTCGTCCAGCACCTGCCGCAGTTCGCGCAGCGCGTCCAACGGCCGCTGCTGGCCCAGCAACGCCTCCGCCCTGCGGAAAGCTTCGAAGGTGCCGTCCGTCATTCGATCAACGGTACCCACCGCGGGCGGGTTCTTCGACTGCCGTCCGGGCGACAGAACTCGAAAGGGGTGGTCGCGGGGCGTCGAACCCGCTGCGCGAGCGGGACACCTCAGTCCGATTCGGACGTGGCGGCACCGGCCGGCAGGCTCGCTGCCATCCTGCGCACCGCCGTCGTGAGGATCTCCGGCGAGGTCGCGAGGTTCAGCCGCACGAACCCCGCCCCGCCGGTGCCGAACGGGACGCCGCAGTTCACCGCCACCCGCCCGCGGCGCAGGAACTCCCCGGCCGGCCGGTCGCCGAGCCCCAGCCCGCGGCAGTCGAGCCACGCCAGGTACGTGCCGGGCGCCGGTTCGTAGCGCACCCCCGGCAGCTCCTCGGCCAGCAGCGCGGCCAGCACCCGCCGGTTCTCGGCGAGGCCCGCCAGCACCGCGTCCAGCCAGTCGCCGCCGTCCCGGTACGCCGCGGTGTGCGCGAGGACGCCGACGTGGCTGGGCCCGTGGCCGACCTCCTCCGGCAACCGCGCGAGGTCACCGGCCGCCTCCGGGCCCGCGATGGCCAGCGCCGCCTTGAGCCCGGCCAGGTTCCACGCCTTCGACGCCGACATCAGCGACAGCGCGTTGCCCGACACGCTCAGGTACGGCACGAACCGCACACCGGGAGCCACGAGCGGCGCGTGGATCTCGTCCACGACCACCCGCACGCCGTGCCGTCCGGCCAGGTCCGCGACGGCGGCCAGCTCGTCGGCGGTGTGGACGGTCCCGGTCGGGTTGTGCGGGCTGCACAGCAGGTACGCCGCACCCCGTCCGGCCCGGTCGAAGGCCTCCTCCAGCACGGCGAGGTCGATCCGCCCCGCCGGGTCCAGCGGCGCCTCGACCACGCGCCGCCCCATCGACGTGACGAACTGGTAGAAGGGCGGGTAGACCGGGCAGTTGACCACGACCGGCGCGTCCGGTGCCGACACGAGCCGGAGCATCTCGACGACGCCCATCATCACGTCGGGGACGATCGCGGTGCGGTCGACGGCCGGCTCCCAGTCCCAGCGCTCGCGCGCGAACCCGGCCAGCGCCTCGGCGTAGGCGCTGCCCTCGGGGTAGCCGGTGTCGCCCAGCGCCACCGCGTCGGTGACCGCCCGCGCGACCGGTTCGGCCAGCAGGACGTCCATCTCGGCCACCCACACCGGCAGCACGTCGGGCGGGTAGTGCCGCCACTTCATGCTGGTCCGCTGCCGCAACTGGTCGAGGGTGAGCTCGCGCAACGGGTTCATTCCGCAAAGCTAGGAGAGATCGCGCAGGAGGTGTTTGCTTTCTTTGCTGCATGAGCGCTGAGGACAGGCCAGGATGTGCGAATGGACGCCGTGGACCGCAAGATCCTTGCCGAGCTGCAGCGCGACGGCCGCATGACCGTCACCGACCTCGCCCACCGCGTGCAGCTCAGCGTCTCCCGCTGCCAGCGCCGGCTGCGCGAGCTGGAGCACCGGGGCGTGATCCGCGGCTACCGCGCCGTGGTGGACGCGGCGGCGATCGGCTTCGGCTTCGAGGCGCTGGTGTTCGCGAAGGTGCGGCTGGAGTCGCTGGACGACTTCGACGACGCGCTCGCCGGGGTGCCGAACGTCGTGGAGGCGCAGCGGTTGTTCGGCAGCCCCGACTACCTGCTGCGGGTGGTCACCGCCGACCTCGCCGACTACCAGCGGTTGTACGAGGGCACGCTGGCCCGTTTGCCCGGTGTGCGCGGGCTGACGTCGACCATTGTGATGAAGCAGGTGGTCGAACCGCGCCCGTTGCCGTGAGCCGGGAAGCGGGGAATGCGCGGGGGCGTTGTGCCGTTGCATGAGCCTGCGCTTCTCACTGATGGGTCCAGTACGAGCCTGGCGAGGGGACGAGGAGGTCGACCTCGGCCCGCGGCAGCAGCGGGCCGTGCTGGCGGCGCTGCTGCTGAACAACGGCATCCGGTTGAGCAACGACCAGCTGATCGGGATGGTCTGGGACGACCCGACGCCGAGCGCGCTGACGGCGTTGCGCACGTACACGTACAAGATCCGCAAGGCCCTGCCGGAGCTGGACCTGAGGTCGAAGGACGGCGGCTACACCGTGCGCGCCGAGCTCGTCGACGACTGCCGCGGGGAACCGCTGGAAGGCCTGACCGGCACGTACTTCGAGGCGCAGCGGGTCAGGCTCGCGCAGGAGCGGCTCAAGGCCCGCGAGGACTGGCTCGAACGCGAGCTCGACGTGCTGGAGCTGCAGAAGCACGTGGCCGCGAACCCGTTGCGGGAACGCCCGCGTGCGCTGCTGATGCACGCCCTCTACCGCGACGGCCGGCAAGCCGAGGCGCTGGACCACTACCACCAGGCGCGCGCACTGCTGAACGACGAGCTGGGGCTCGAACCCGGTCCCGAGCTGCGCAAGGTCCACGCCCAAATCCTCACCGGCGACCTGCACCTGCCGCGCAAGCCCGAGCAGCTGCCCCCCGACCTGCCCGACTTCACCGGGCGGGCCCAGGAGATCGCGCAGGCGCTGCGGGTCCTGCCCGGCACGGTCGGCATCACCGGCATGCACGGCAGCGGCAAGACCGCGCTGGCCGTGCGGATCGGCCACCTGGTGAGGCACCGGTTCCCCGACGGGCAGATCGTCGTGCGCGGCAAGGACGTCGCGACCGAGCTGCTGCGCGCGGTCGGCGTCGAGAACCCGGCAGGCGACCGGGCCGCGCTGTGGCGGGAGAAGGCGCGCGGCAAGCGGTTCCTGGTCGTCGTCGACGACGTCACCGACGCGGCGTCCGTGCGCGACCTGCACACCCCGGGTTCCGCGCTCGTCCTGACGAGCGTGCGCAGGCTGAACGAGCTGCCCGCCGTCACGTGGGTCAGGACCGCTGGCCTCACCGAGACCGAGGCGCACGAGTTCTTCCGCAAGGTCCTCGACCCTCGGCGGATCGACGCCGAACCGGAGCGCGCGGCCGAGGTGCTGGCCCGCGTCTCGCACCTGCCGAACCCGATCAGGGTGCTCGGCGGCAAGCTGTCCTCCCGACCGCAGTGGACCGTCGAGATGCTGCAGCTGCAAATGGAGCGGGAGAGCAGGCTCGGCACCGCCGTCCCGTCCGACTGCCGGGCCGTGCTGGCGCCGCTGGACAAGGCCGCGCTGCAGCTCACCGACGAGGAACGCCACCTGCTGCGCCTGCTGGCCCGCCAGGACCGGGACGTGGTCACCGTGTGCGAGGCGGCCGAGCTCTACGGCGGTGACGTGGCGTGCATCGAGATGCTGCTGGAGTCGCTCGCCGACGTGCACCTGATCGAACCGGTGGTGCTCGGCTGCTACCGGCTGCCGCGGTTCGTGCAGCTGTACTTCGGACTCCGCACACCCGTCCTGACCAGCTGATTCATCCGAAATTCACGGCTCGACCATCCGGCTGCGCCAAATTTGTGGACATGTCAACCAAGGAACTCGCAGGCAAGAAGGCACTCGTCACCGGAGCCACCTCGGGCATCGGCCGCGCGATCGCGGTCAGGCTCGCGGAGGCGGGTGCCACCGTCTACCTCACCGGTCGCCGCGCCGAGCTGGGCAAGGAGACCGTCGAGCTGGTCGAGAAGGCCGGCGGCACCGCGCACTTCATCGTCTCCGACGTCGGCGACCTCGACGACGTCCGCAAGCTCGCCCAGGAGGTCGGCGAGGTCGACATTCTGGTCAACAACGCGGGCATCTTCCCGTTCTCCTCGACCCCCGAGCAGTCGGTGGAGACCTACGAGCAGGTGTTCGACGTGAACGTGCGCGGCACCTACTTCCTCACGGCCGCACTCGCCCCGGCGATGGTCGCGAAGAAGAAGGGCGCGATCATCAACATCTCGTCCATCGGCGCTGCTGCCGGCAACGCGGTCACGAGCGTGTACAGCGCCTCCAAGGCCGCGGTGGACGCGTTCACCCGCTCGTGGGCCGTCGAGTTCGGCGGGCACGGCGTCCGCGTCAACTCGGTGGCACCCGGACCGGTCCGCACCGACGCCGCGGTCGTGCAGGCCGGTGAGGTGTTCGAGGAGTTCAGCGCGCAGCTGCCGCTGGGCCGCGTCGGCGAGCCGGAGGAGATCGCCGACACCGTGCTGTTCCTCGCGTCG
Organism: Lentzea sp. NPDC037011; assembly: GCF_055607425.1. Lineage (NCBI taxonomy): Bacteria > Bacillati > Actinomycetota > Actinomycetes > Pseudonocardiales > Pseudonocardiaceae > Lentzea > Lentzea sp. NPDC037011. The sequence goes on from NZ_JBVJRT010000005.1 coordinate 422,191, forward strand.
GACCGGTCCAGCTTCGTGACCGGCGTGGTCCTCGCGGCCGACGGCGGCTACCTCGCGAGCTGAGCGAGCACGGGGGACAGGGACGAGGGCGACTCGACGTGCACGTTGTGGCCCGCGCCGGTGAACACCACCGGCTCGGGCACCAGCTCCTCCAGGTGCTCCCGGGGGCTCATCGGGTCGTTCTCACCCGCCGCCAGCACCACGTGCGCCTGCGCGGCCATGACCAGCCCGGCCATGTCCGGGCGGCCGACGCCGAACGCGCGCATGTCCAGCGCGGGCGCCCAGCCGCCGTCCACCTCGGTCACGCCGTGCCGCAGCGGCACGCCGGCCATCTTCGCGGCGCGGTCGGCGGCCTCCGCCTCGGTGCCGAAGACCTTGGCCGGCTTGGCGGCGAGCGCGGCGGCCTTGGCCAGCTCCTCGTCGGTCCACCGCACCTTGACCCCGACGCCGACCGCGGTCGTGACCTCGACCCCGAACCAGCCGCTCGCCAGCGCCAGGCCGACCACACCGCCCAGCGAGTGGCCGATGACCGTGACGGGCTCGCGAGGGATCACGGTCGCGACGGCGGCCGCGAGAGAGCCGAACGAGTACCGGTCGAGGGGCGCGCTCCTGCCGTGACCGGGCAGGTCCGGCACGAGCCAGCTGCCGTGCCAGTCCGCGACGACCTGCTCCCAGACCTCACCGGTGGCACCGAGGCCGTGCAGCAGCACCAGCAGCGGTCCGTTCCCGCCACGTTCGACATGGAGCACGTCAGAATCCTGTTCTATGCGTACCGATGCCGAGCTGATCCTCGACCCGGACACATATACCTCCGGTGTCCCGCACGACGCACTCACCCGGCTGCGCGAAAAGAACGTGGTGCGCATCGACGACTTCTGGGCGGTGTTCCGGTACGACGACGTCAAGACGGTGCTGCGCTCGCCCGGCGTCTTCTCCTCGCACCGCGGCGCCACGCAGATCCGCGACCCGCGGCCGGACGACCTCGCCTACGTCCAGCGGATGATGCTCAACCAGGACCCGCCGGAGCACTCGCGGTTGCGGCGCATGCTGACCGGGGCGTTCACCCCGCGTGCGGTCGCGCGGCTGGAGGAGGGCATCCGGGAGAACGCCCGCCGCATCGTCGCCGAGCCGTCCGGTGACTTCGCCGCCGACGTCGCCGACCTGCCGCTGCTGACGCTCGCCGACGTCTTCGGCGTCCCGCGCCAGGACCGCGCGCTGCTCTACGACTGGAGCAACCGCGTGATCGGCTTCCAGGACGCCGAGTACGCCCTGTCCTCCAGCGACACGACCGGGATGACGGACATGGCGCTGGCGGCGCTGGAGCTGCGTCCCGACGACGGCCGTGACCCGCGCGCACGCAACGGCATGCCCGACCTCTACGCCTACGCGCACGCGTTGGGCGAGCACAAGCGTGCGCACCCGTCGGACGACGTGATCAGCAACCTCATGCGCGAGGACCTGTCGATCGAGGAGTTCGAGAACCTGTTCTGGCTGTTCTCCGTGGCGGGCAACGAGACCCTGCGCAACGGCATCCCCGGCGGCCTGATCGCCCTGCTGGAGCACCCCGGCCAGTACGACCGGCTGCGCGCCGACCGGTCGCTGCTCGGCACGGCGGTCGAGGAGGTGCTGCGGTGGTGGACGCCGGTGATGCACTTCCGCCGCACGGCCGTCCGCGACACGTCGCTGTCGGGAGTGGAGATCAGGGCGGGGGACAAGGTCGTCGTGTGGTTCTCGGCGGCCAACCGGGACGAGCGCGTGTTCACCGACCCCGGCCGGTTCGACGTGGGCCGCCGCGAGGCCGACCACCTGAGCTTCGGCCACGGCCCGCACTTCTGCCTCGGCGCGCAGCTGGCCCGCACCCAGCTGCGCGCGGTCTTCGAGGCGGTCCTCGACCTGCCCGGCCGGCTGCGGCTCGACGGCGAGGTCGTCCGGCTGCGGTCGAACTTCCAGAACGGCGTCAAGCACCTGCCGGTGTCGCTGTCGTAGCCGTGTACGGCACCGGGGCGCGTCTGGCACGATTCAGTAGACCGGCTCCGGCGGCCCGCTGTGATCTGACGGTGTCGAGCCCCGGTCGGTCACCTGGCCCAAGTAGGCTCGTCGCGAGACGAGACGCAGGAGAAACAGGGAGCGCAAGTGGCGGTCATCGAGCAGGTCGGAGCACGCGAGATCCTGGACTCGCGCGGCAACCCCACCGTCGAGGTCGAGGTGGCGCTGGACGACGGCACGCTGGAGCGCGCCGCCGTTCCGTCGGGTGCCTCGACCGGTGAGCACGAAGCGGTGGAGCTGCGCGACGGCGACGCCAAGCGGTACCTGGGCAAGGGCGTCGAGCGTGCGGTGACCGCGGTGCTCGACGAGATCGGCCCCGAGCTGGTCGGCATCGAGGCCGTCGAGCAGCGCGTCGTGGACCAGAAGCTCGTCGACCTGGACGGCACCCCGGACAAGGGCCGCCTGGGCGCCAACGCGATCCTGGGCGTGTCCCTCGCGGTCGCGAAGGCGGCGGCGACGAGCTCCGGCCTGGAGCTGTTCCGCTACATCGGCGGACCGAACGCGCACGTGCTGCCGGTCCCGATGCTGAACATCCTCAACGGTGGCTCGCACGCCGACACCGACGTGGACATCCAGGAGTTCATGATCGCGCCGATCGGCGCGGAGACGTTCCGCGAGGGCCTGCGCTGGGGCGCCGAGGTCTACCACGCGCTGAAGTCCGTGCTGAAGAGCAAGGGCCTCGCCACCGGCCTGGGCGACGAGGGCGGCTTCGCCCCCAGCCTCGGCAGCAACCGCGACGCGCTCGACCTGATCCTCGAAGCCATCGAGAAGGCCGGCTACCGCGCCGGCCGCGACATCGCGCTCGCGCTCGACGTGGCCGCCACGGAGTTCTTCTCCGACGGCGCCTACACGTTCGAGAAGAACAAGCGCTCCGCCGAGCAGATGATCGGCTACTACTCCGAGCTGGTCCGCGACTACCCGATGGTCTCCATCGAGGACCCGCTGTCCGAGGACGACTGGGACGGCTGGGTGCAGATGACCGCCGAGCTGGGCGAGAAGGTCCAGATCGTCGGCGACGACCTGTTCGTCACCAACCCGGAGCGCCTGGAGGAGGGCATCTCCCGCCGCGCCGCCAACGCGCTGCTGGTGAAGGTCAACCAGATCGGCACGCTGTCCGAGACGCTGGACGCGGTCTCGCTGGCCACCTCCTACGGCTACAAGTCGATGATGTCGCACCGCTCGGGCGAGACCGAGGACACGACCATCGCCGACCTCGCCGTCGCGACCGGTGCCGGCCAGATCAAGACCGGTGCCCCCGCCCGCGGTGAGCGCACCGCGAAGTACAACCAGCTGCTGCGCATCGAGGAGAGCCTCGGCGACGCCGCGCGGTACGCGGGCGAGCTGGCGTTCCCCCGGTACACGCCGGAGGGCTGACGCATGGCTGAGCGCGCGCGCCGACCACGCCGCCCCCGTGCCGAACGGGAGGCGCGGCCCACCCGCGCGCGCAAGCCACCCCGTCCGAAGGGGCCCGCCCGCCGTTCCGACGGCACGGGCGGCGCCTTCGGGATGACCGGCACGCGGCGGGCCGCGATGTTCGCGATGGTGCTGTGCGCACTGGCGTTGAGCATCGCGGTCCCGCTGCGGACCTACCTGTCCCAGCGCGACGAGCTGCGCGACGCGAACGCGGAGTCCGACAAGCTGCGCGACCAGGTCGCCGCGCTGGAGCACCGCAAGGCGCAGCTGAACGACCCGGCGTTCGTGGAGATCGAGGCGCGCAAGCGGCTGCACTGGGTGCGGCCGGGCGAGACGCCGTACATCGTGCAGCTGCCGGGCGACGAGAACCGCAACACTGAATCGGAGCGTCCGTCGGGCAAGCCGTCGGCGAACCAGTCTTGGTACGAGGAACTTTGGCAATCGGTGACGCACAAGTAACTGCTGCTGACCTGGAAGTGGTCGCGAAGCAGCTGGGCCGGACGCCGCGCGGAACCCGCGCGATCGCGTCGCGGTGCCCCTCGGGACACCCGAACGTCGTGCAGACGCACCCGCGCCTGCCGGACGGGACGCCGTTCCCGACGATGTTCTACCTGACCTGCCCGAAGCTGAACTCCCTGGTCAGCACGCTGGAGGGCAACGGGCTGATGAGGGAGCAGACCGACCGGCTCGCGGAGGACCCCGAACTCGCCGCCGCCTATCAGCGCGCGCACGAGTCGTACCTCGCGGAGCGGGACGCCCTCGAACCGCTGGGCACCCAGGTCACCGCGGGCGGCATGCCCACGAGGGTCAAGTGCCTGCACGTGCACGTGGCCCACTCGCTGGCGAAGGGCCCCGGCGTCAACCCGTTCGGCGACGAGGCGCTGGCGGTCCTGCGCGAGCAGGCCCTGTGGCCGGTCGGTGACTGCGCGGCCGGTTAACGGTCAACGGAACCGAACAGGCGCTTCACTCCGTCTTGGGTACACCTGGGCTCGCGAGTGAGGCAGGCTGGGACCAGGGCAGCGAGGGGGCGCACGCCGTAACTGTCGGACGGCGCGCCGCGATGACGCACGAGAGGTGAGTATTCGTGGCAATGGCCAAACTGCGCGGTCCCGCGGCCCTGTCAGCCCGTCACAAGGGCTTCGCCGTGGCCGCACTGGCTGCCATGCTCGCGCCGGCGCTGATCGTGGGCACCAGGCTGGTCGACTGGGTCAACCTCTCCAAGCACACCGACATCGCGGTCTCCCTGGGCCCTGCCGACGTCTTCGGCGCCCTGCGGCGCGACCCGTCCGAGCTGGGCGCGACCGGCCGCCTGCCGTTGTCCGACGAGCTCAGCGCCGCGCTGCTGCTCGACCTGGAGGACGGCGACCTCGACGACCTCGACAACGACCCCGGCGTCATCGAGGACTTCCCCGGCGACCACGGCATCCCCGGCGTCGTGCTGGAGGCGTACCTGCGCGCCGAGGACAAGATGGCCACCATGGTCCCCGGCTGCAACCTCGACTGGGCCCTGCTCGCGGGCATCGGCAAGGTCGAGTCGAACCACGCCAACAACGGCCGCGTCAACGCCATCGGCGACGCCACCCCGAAGATCCTCGGCCCGGTCCTCAACGGCGCCCCCGGCATGGCCGCCATCCGCGACACCGACGGGGGCCGCCTCGACGGCGACGCCACCTGGGACCGCGCCGTCGGCCCCATGCAGTTCATCCCCGGCACCTGGGCGGGCTACAGCGCCGACGGCAACGACGACGGCGTCATCAACCCGAACAACGTCTACGACGCCGCCCTCGGCGCCGGCCGCTACCTCTGCGCGGGCGGCGGCGACCTGTCCCAGCCCTCCGCCCGCTCGGCCGCGATCTTCCGCTACAACAACTCGAACTCCTACGTCCGCACGGTCCTGCAGTGGGCCAAGCAGTACACCGACAACGTCGACACGCTGCCCCTGCTCCCCGACACCGGCAACAACGTGCAGAACCCGACGCCGGGCAACTCCGGTGACCCCGGCAACTCCGGGAACCCGGGCAACCCCAGCACGTCGACCCCGCCGCCGTCGTCGTCCTCGAACCCGTCGACCCCGCCGTCGTCCTCGAACCCGTGCACGCCGCCGCCGACGACCTCTTCTTCCGCGCCCTCGTCGTCCACGCCGCCGTCCTCCTCGTCCGCGCCGTCGTGCCCGCCGTCCTCCTCGACGCCGCCGTCGTCCTCCTCGTCCACCCCGCCCTCGTCCTCGAACCCGCCCGCCCAGGAACCGTCGAACCCGCCGGCCGGGTCGTCGAGCCAGTCGCAGGGGACGACCACGCGGGTGGAGCCGACGACGACCGTCGAGCCGACCACTGCGGTGACGACGACGGCAGCGGCCAGCAGTGTCGTGCCGACCACGGGGGCGAGCGGTCCGGTCATGAGCACGACGACCTGATCCGTTGTCCGCTCGGCCCTCGTGCTGCGCGCCCGGAGCGGGACTGACCTTCGTCACACCGCGATCCGCCCTGCACCGCCCGTGTCCCTTGGCAAGGTGTGACCGTGCGCCCTGACTACCCGATCAAGACCGACCGCCTCCTCCTGCGCCCCTTCACCCCGGCGGACCTCGACGACTACGCGGCTTACCGCACCGATCCCGAGGTCAACCGCTACCTCCTCACCGTGGTGACCGACCGCGCCGGGACCTCCGAGCTGCTCGCCAGGAAGGCCGCCCAGACCGAGCTGACCGGCGACGGCCAGGGGCTCTCCCTCGCCGTGCACTGGCCGGAGGCGGGGCGGGTGGTCGGCGACGTCGTCCTCAAGTGGCTGAGCGAGGAGCACCGGCAGGGCGAGATCGGGTACGTCTTCAACCCCGAGTTCCAGGGCAGGGGACTCGCGGGCGAGGCGGCGGGGGCGTTGCTGCGGTTCGGGTTCGAGGAGCTCGGGCTGCACCGGGTCATCGCCAGGGCCGCCCCGGGCAACGAGGCGTCGTGGCGGGTGATGGAACGGCTCGGGATGCGCAGGGAGGCCCACTACCGGCAGAACAGGGTGGTCAAGGGGGAGTGGGCCGACCTCTACACCTACGCGGTGCTCGCACAGGAGTGGCGGGCACGCCGCTGACACCGGAAAACCAGGAGGCACCGCCGGTGTTCCTTGGCAAGGTGTGACCGTGCGCCCTGACTACCCGATCAAGACCGACCGCCTCCTCCTGCGCCCCTTCACCCCCGCGGACCTCGACGACGTCCACGCCTACCGCCGCCTGCCCGAGGTCGCCCGCTACCTCTACGACGAGGCACTGACCCGCGACGAGACCGCGGAGAAGCTGCTCAGGTGGTCGGCCATGGACGAGCTCACCGGGGACGGCCAGTCGCTCGCCCTCGCCGCCGTGCTCGACGGCACGGTCATCGGCGAGGTCGACATCAAGTGGCTGAGCCGGGAGCACGCGCAGGGGGAGCTGGGGTACATCTTCAACCCCGAGTTCCAGGGCAGGGGGTACGCGCGGGAGGCGGCCGAGCAGATGCTCCACCTCGCCTTCGAGCAGGTGCGGCTGCACCGGGTGATCGCGCAGTGCGACCCGCGCAACGAGCCGTCGTGGCGGTTGATGGAACGGCTCGGGATGCGCAGGGAGGCGCACTTCCGGCAGAACGAGGTCTTCAAGGGCGAGTGGGGTGACCTCTTCGTCTACGCCATGCTTGCCGAAGAACACCGAAACGAGGAGTGAGCCATGGCGCGGGTTGCCGCCGTCGACTGCGGGACCAACTCGATCCGGCTGCTGGTCGCTGACGTGACCACGCGGGACGACGGCACGGTGTGGCTGCGGGACGTGCACCGCGAGATGCAGGTCGTCCGGCTCGGGCAGGGGGTCGACGCCACGGGGCGGCTGCACCCCGACGCGATCAAGCGCACGAAGGACGCCCTGCTGGACTACGCGCGCACGATGCAGCGCAAGGGCGTGGAGCGCGTGCGGATGGTGGCCACGAGTGCCACGCGGGACGCGAGCAACCGGGACGACTTCTTCGGCATGACCGAGGAGGTGCTCGGGGCGCCGGCGGAGGTGATCTCCGGGGACGAGGAGGCGCGGCTGTCCTACCTCGGCGCGGTCGCCGACCTAGACCCGGACGGGGGACCCTTCCTCGTCACCGATCTGGGTGGTGGCAGCACCGAGTTCGTCCTCGGCAGCGGTGCGGAGGTCGAGGCGGCGCGGTCGATGGACATCGGTTGCGTGCGGCTGACCGAGCGGTTCCTCCACTCCGACCCGCCCGAGAAGGGCGAGGTCGACAAGGCGGAAGCGTTTGCGCGCGAGCAGGTCCAATTGGCCTTCGAAACAGTTCCGGTCGAGAAGACGCGCACGTGGATCGGCGTTGCCGGAACGGTCACGACGTTGTCCGCCCTGGTCCAGGGGTTGGCGGTGTACAACAGCGACGAAATCCACCTCTCCCGCATCACACTTGACAATGTTCGTGAAATCACTGACAGTGTTCTCTCCATGACGCATGATGAACGGGCCGGGTTGGGACCCATGCATCCCGGCCGGGTGGACGTCATCTGCGGTGGAGCGATCGTTCTGCGCGCGATTGCCGAGGAGCTGCACAATCGCGCGGGAACTGACGTGCTCGTTTGCAGTGAGCACGACATCCTCGACGGCATCGCGTTTTCGCTGGTCCAGCGCTGAATTAAGGTCGACTTGAGACGATCGTGACGAGTTTGTGACCGGTTTCAGTGCGCGTACTCCTGGACACCCCGGTTAACGTCCTCTCACGTTTTGGGAGGTGGACGAGACCTCCCGGGGAGGCGTGCGCCCGCACCACTTGCGGCGCCGCCGGGAATAGGCGGGAGAGATTGATGTCGCGATCACGGGTTGCGTGGGTGGCTCTGCCGGCCGCGCTGGCCATGACGCTCAGCGCGTGCGGCGGGGGTGGCGGTTCGTCCACCTCCGAGGGCAAGGAGAACCCCGAAGGCACGGTGTCCATCTACGGCACCGAGCCCAAGAGCACGCTGTTCCCGGCCAACACGACCGAGGCCGGTGGCTCCAAGGTCACCGAGGCCCTGTTCGCGCGCCTCGTGGACTACGCGCCGGAGGACGGCAAGCCCACCAACCTCATGGCGGAGTCGATCGAGTCGACCGACGCCAAGGTCTACACCGTCAAGATCAAGCAGGGCTGGAAGTTCCACGACGGGACCGAGGTCAAGGCGAAGAACTTCGTCGACGGCTGGAACTGGTCGGCCAACGCGAACAACGCGCAGCAGGCCGCCTCGTTCTTCTCGGTCATCCAGGGCTTCAAGGACGTGCACCCGGCTGACGAGGCCGCGAAGCCGACCGCCGACAAGATGTCCGGCCTCGAGGTCGTCAGCGACTACGAGTTCAAGGTCACGCTCAACGCGCCGACCTCGGTCTTCACCACCATGGTCGGCTACCTGCCGTTCTCGCCGCTGCCGGACGCGTTCTTCGCGGACCCCAAGGCGTTCGAGGCCAAGCCGATCGGCAACGGCCCGCTGAAGTTCGTCTCGCGCACGCCGAACTCGCTCATCAAGCTCGACCGCTTCGACGACTACAAGGGCGAGAAGGTCCACTTCAAGACCCTCGACATCAAGATCTACTCCAGCCAGGAGACCGCCTACCAGGACCTGGTGGCCGGCAAGCTGGACTTCATGGAGGCCCTGCCCCCGTCGGCCAAGGTCGGCGAGAAGTACAAGGCGGACCTCGGTGACCAGGTCCTGACCGCGAACCTGCTGGGCCAGAGCGCGATCGCCCTGCCGTACTACGTCCCGGCGTTCAAGGACAACGTGAAGCTCCGCCAGGCCATCTCCATGGCCATCAACCGCGAGCAGATCACCAAGACCGTCCTCGCCGGCTCCTTCACGCCGTCCGACGGCTGGGTCTCGCCCGGCATCAACGGCTACCGCAAGGGCGTCTGCGGCGAGTACTGCACGTACAACCCGGAGAAGGCGAAGCAGCTCCTGCAGGAGTCCGGCTTCACCGGCAAGCTGACCATCCAGTCCAACCAGGACGGTGGCCGCAAGGAGCCGCTCGAGGCGGCCTGCAACAGCATCAAGCAGGCGCTGGGCGTGGAGTGCGAGTTCGTCGGTGCCACCAACTTCGGTGCGTTCCGCCAGATCGTCGACGGCAAGCAGCTGACCGGCATGAGCCGTTCCGACTGGTCTGCCGACTACCCGTCGATCGAGAACTTCCTCAACCCGCTGTACCGCACCGGTGGTTCGTCCAACGACTCGAACTACTCGAGCCCGGTGGTCGACAAGCTCCTGGAGCAGGCCGACGGCACCGCGGACGAGGCCGCCGCGATCAAGCTGTACCAGCAGGCGGAGGACCAGATCGCGAAGGACATGCCGTCCATCCCGACCTGGAACGAGAAGGGCATCGGCGGTCGTTCGAAGAACCTGCTCGCCGCCAAGCTGACCTTCAAGCGTGACGCCGACCTCGCGTCGTTCCGCGTCAAGGGCTGACAGCCGAACACCCGTTGTGAGCAGCTAGCACGATCCGGCCTCGCGTCCACTGAGCGTCACGGGCGCGGGGCCGGAGCGGTGTTCAGGCTCAGACGCCCCCCACCACGCAAGGAGCCGACCTCATGGGTCGCTATGTGCTGCGCCGTCTGCTGCAGCTGATACCGGTCTTCCTGGGGACCACCTTCCTGATCTACGCCCTCGTCTGGGCGATTCCGCAGGACCCGTTCGCCGGCAAGTGCGGCCAGCGTCCGTGCGACCCGTCCTACGTCGCCGAGATGAGCGAGAAGCTCAACCTGAACGACCCGCTGGTCGTCCAGTACTTCAAGTACCTGGGCAACCTGGTCGTCGGTGACTTCGGCACCACCTTCAACGGCGTGTCCGTCGGCGAGCAGATCGCCACCTCGTGGCCCATCACGCTGAAGATGGGCATCATCGCGCTGATCATCGAGGCGGTCATCGGCATCATCGCCGGTGTCCTCACCGGTCTGCGCAAGTCCGGCTTCCTGGACAACCTGGTCCTGATCTCGACGCTGTTCCTGATCTCGCTGCCGGTGTTCGTCACCGGTTTCGTGCTGCGCCTGTACCTCGGCCCGCAGGGCTTCGACTTCATGGACACCTCGGTCAGCTCCGACCCGACGTTCGGTGAGCTGATCCTGCCCGGCTTCGTGCTCGGCAGCCTCTCGATGGCCTACGTCGCCCGCCTGAGCCGCAGCAGCATCGTGGAGAACCGCCGGTCCGACTACGTGCGCACCGCGATCGCCAAGGGCCAGCCCCAGTCCCGCGTCGTCGGCGTCCACCTGCTGCGCAACTCGCTGATCCCGGTGATCACGTTCCTCGGCACCGACCTCGGCAGCCTCATGGGTGGCGCGATCGTCACCGAGGGCGTCTTCAACATCAACGGCATCGGCGGCCTGATCTTCCGCGGCATCCAGGAGAAGGAAGGCGTCATGGTCACGGGCATCGTGACCCTGCTGGTGCTCGTGTACCTGCTGATGAGCCTGCTCGTCGACCTCCTGTACGCCGTTCTCGACCCGAGGATTCGCTATGAGTGACCCAGGATCCGTGTCCGGTGGAGCCGGACTCGAGGCGTCCGCGGCGGCCGGTGTCGACCAGCTCAGCCACGTCGACGACTCGTCGCAGAAGCAGCGCAAGCCCCGCTCGCTCTGGAGCGACGCGTGGGGCGAGCTGCGGCGCAAGCCCACGTTCATCATCTCGCTGGTCATCATCGCGGTCGTCGTGCTGATGGCGATCTGGCCGACGCTGTTCACGTCGGTCGACCCGCGCGCGGCGAACCTCGACAAGTCGCTGGCGCCGCCGTCGGGTGACGCCTGGTTCGGCTACGACCTGCAGGGCTACGACGTCTACGCCCGTGCCATGCACGGCGCCCGCGCGTCGCTGCTCGTCGGCATCTTCGCGACCCTGCTGACCGTGCTGATCGGTTCGACCGTCGGCATCATCGCCGGGTACGCGAAGACCTGGATCGACAGCGTGCTGTCCCGGTTCGCCGACATCTTCGCCGGCATCCCGTTCGTGCTCGGCGCGATCGTCATCCTGACCACGCTGAACGCCCCGACCGAGAACCCCGGTGTGGTCAAGATCGTCACGCAGGTGGTGCTCTCGATCGCGGTGCTGTCGTGGCCGGTCGCGATGCGCATCATGCGGTCCGCGACGCTCGTGGCCAAGCAGCAGGACTACGTCAAGGCGGCCCGCGGTCTCGGCGCCTCGCCGATCCGCATCGTGTTCCGGCACCTGCTGCCGAACACGGTCGCGCCGGTGCTCGTGTACGCGACGATCGCGCTGGGTGCCTTCATCGGCGCCGAGGCGACGCTCGCGTTCCTCGGCATCGGCCTGCGCCCGCCGGTCGTGTCGTGGGGCGTGATGATCTCGGAGTCCCGCGACTACTTCCAGGCGGCACCGCACATGCTGCTGTTCCCCGCGGGCTTCGTGACGATCACCGTCCTGGCCTTCGTCATGCTCGGCGACGCCGTGCGCGACGCACTCGACCCCAAGTCCCGATAGGGGAGATCTCGTGACTCAGCCACTGCTGGAGGTCGAGGATCTCCACGTGGAATTCCGCACCCGCGACGGTGTCGCGAAGGTGCTCAACGGCGTGTCCTACCACGTCTCCGCCGGCGAGACCCTGGCCGTGCTGGGGGAGTCCGGTTCCGGCAAGTCCGTGACCGCCCAGACCATCATGGGCATCCTGGACATGCCGCCGGCGTTCATCACCAACGGCACCATCAAGTTCCGCGGCGAGGACCTGCTGACCAAGTCGGCGGAGGACCGCAGGCAGGTCCGCGGCGAGGGCATCGCCATGATCTTCCAGGACGCCCTCTCCGCGCTGAACCCGGTCTTCACCGTCGGGTTCCAGATCGAGGAGCAGCTCAAGGTCCGCCGCGGCATGTCCAAGGCGGACGCCCGCAAGCGCGCCGTCGAGCTGCTCGACCAGGTCAAGATCCCGAACGCCAAGGGACGGGTCAACGACTACCCGCACCAGTTCTCCGGCGGCATGCGGCAGCGCGCGATGATCGCGATGTCGCTCGCGCTCGACCCGGAGCTGCTGATCGCGGACGAGCCCACGACCGCACTGGACGTCACGGTGCAGGCCCAGATCATGGACCTGCTCGCGGAGATCCAGAAGGAACGCGACATGGGCATGATCCTGATCACCCACGACCTCGGCGTCGTCGCCGACGTCGCGGACCGGATCTCGGTCATGTACGCGGGCCGCATCGTCGAGCACGCCGACGTCTACGAGCTGTTCCGCGCGCCGGGGCACCCGTACACCGAGTCGCTGCTCGAGTCCCTGCCCCGCGTGGACCTGCGCGGCCAGGAGCTGAAGACGATCAAGGGTCTGCCGCCGTCGCTGACCAACATCCCGCCCGGCTGCCCGTTCAACCCGCGCTGCCCGCGCGCGTTCGACCGGTGCGTCACCGAGGTCCCCGCCGTGCACAACCTCGGCATGGGCCGCACCAGCCGGTGCCACATCGCGGAGGAGGTCGTCGCTCGTGGCTGAGCCGATCCTCGAGGTGGAGAACCTCGTCAAGCACTTCCCGGTCCGCGTCGGCGTGCTGTTCAAGCGCACCGTGGGCCACGTCAAGGCCGTCGACGGCGTCTCGTTCTCGCTCGGCAAGGGCGAGACCCTGGGCGTCGTGGGCGAGTCCGGCTGCGGCAAGTCCACGCTGGCCCAGGTGCTGATGCGCCTGGAACCGCCGACGTCGGGCATCGCGCGCTTCGAGGGCCGCGACATCTTCGGCATGAAGGGCGCGGAGCTGCGCAAGCTGCGCCGCGACATCCAGATCGTGCTGCAGGACCCGTACACGTCGCTGAACCCGCGCATGACGGTCGGCGACATCGTCGGTGAGCCCTACGAGATCCACACCGAGGTCGCGCCCAAGGGCGACCGGCAGCGGAAGGTCCAGGAGCTCCTGGAGATCGTGGGCCTCAACCCGGAGCACATCAACCGGTACCCGCACCAGTTCTCCGGCGGCCAGCGCCAGCGCATCGGCATCGCGCGAGCACTGGCGCTGAAGCCCAAGGTGATCGTGTGCGACGAGCCGGTGTCCGCGCTCGACGTGTCGATCCAGGCGCAGGTCATGAACCTGCTGGGCGACCTCCAGCAGGAGATGGGCCTGTCGTACGTGTTCATCGCGCACGACCTGTCCGTCGTGCGGCACCTGTCGGACCGCGTCGCGGTGATGTACCTCGGCAAGATCGTGGAGATCGGCACCGAGGAGCAGATCTACGAGCACCCGACGCACCCGTACACGCAGGCGCTGCTGTCCGCGGTGCCGGTGCCGGACCCGACCCAGCGCGGCCGGCGCGACGTCATCCGGTTGACCGGTGACGTGCCGTCGCCGATCGACCCGCCGTCGGGCTGCCGGTTCCGCACGCGGTGCTGGAAGGCGCAGGACATCTGCGCCACCGAGGTGCCCGAGCTCGTCACGCGGGTCGCGAACCACCCGTCGGCCTGCCACTTCGCCGAGGAGCGCGCGGTCGTCTGACCGTCGTTCCCAGGTGCACGCGGGGAGCTTTCGTACTCTTCTGGGGTACGGGGGCTCCCCGCGTGCGTTTCTGGGGTACGGGGTCTCCCCGCGTGCGCTTCAGGGCCGGGCGAGGTGGGTGATCGACACGCCGGGGGCGACCTCGTGCGTGCCGGTTTCGACGAAACCGCGGCCGCGGTACAGGCGCAGGGCGGGCTCGTTGCGGGTGCCGGTGCTGACCGACTGCGGCCCCTCCGGCAACGCGTCGAGCAGCTTCGTCGCGATGCCGCGGCGGTGCGCCCGCGGGTGCACGACCAGCCGGTGGATGTCCACGGTGGACCCGTCGAGCACGTAGGACACCGCGCCCGCGAGACCTTCGCCGTCGTACAGCCCGAGGAACGTCTCACCGCACGCGCGCAGCTCGTCGAGCGACTCGTGCAGCGGCGGGATGCCGTCGAAGCCGATCAGCTCGGCCTCGACGGCGTACGCCAGCCGTTGCACCGTCCACAGCTCGCGCAGGACGGTGTCGTCGGTCAGGTCCAGGATCACGTGTTCGACGAGTTCCGGACGAACGCGGCCAGGTCCTCCGACTGCTGGATGCGGCTGGGCTCGTGCACGTACATCATGTGGCCGGCCGGGTAGTAGGCCGACTCGATGTTCGCGGTGAGCTCCTTCGGGATCTGCAGGTGCGCGATCAGGTGCTCGGCGGCGAAGTACGGCGTGGCGCCGTCGTACCAGCCGAACGCCACGTGCACCTTCAGGTGCGGGTTCGAGCGCATCGCGGCCGAGAGCTTGCCCGCCGTGGTGACGTGCCGGCCCTCGAACTCCTTGTAGGACCACTGCTCGATGACCCGCGAGAGCACCTCGTAGGGCAGGTCGCTGGAGTAGCCCAGCTCGGCGTGCAGGTAGTGGTTGAGCACCGCCGCGTACGGGCCGAGGATGGCGTCGATGGACGGGTCCGCGGAGATCTCCTCGCGGCCGTAGTCCTTGTCCCACCCGGTGAACCTGGCGTCGATGCGGCCGACGGTCTTGCGGTCCTTGCGCAGCAGCTCGGTGAAGAACCGGATGTGCTCGATGCGCAGGTCGACCGCGTCCACGTACTCCTCGGACAGGCCGGTGAGGTGCGCGATCCTGCTGATCGCCGCCGCGCGCTCGTGGTCGGGCAGGCGGTTGCCGCGGGCCAGCGCGTACGGGTAGTCGCGCGAGGCGAACTCCTCGGCCTCGGCGAGCACCTCCTTGAGCGGCCGGTCGCCGTGCAGGCCGTGGTAGTGCGCGATGGCCGCGTACGTCGGCAGGTAGAGCGCGTAGGCCAGGTCGTGGCCCTCGTTGAACTGCAGCGTCGCGAAGTCCAGCACCGACGAGATCAGCATGAGCCCGTTGAGGTACATGCCGTGCTTCTTCTGCAGGTGCTCGGCCAGCCCTGCCGCCCGCAACGTGCCGTACGACTCGCCGCACAGGAACTTCGGCGACATCCACCGCCCGTTGCGCGCGGTCCACAGCCGGATGATCTCCGCGATGGAGTCGATGTCCGGCTGGTAGCCGTGGTAGTCGCCCGGCTTCTGCCCCTCCGCAGCCCGCGAGTAGCCCGTCGACACCGGGTCGATGAACACCAGGTCGCTCTCGGCGAGCAACGTCTCCTCGTTGTCCGCGATGCCGTACGGCGGCGGCGTGAGGTTGCCGACGTCGCCCGACAGCACCCGGCGCGGTCCGAGGAGACCCATGTGCAGCCACACGCTGGCACTGCCGGGACCACCGTTGAACGCGAACGTGACCGGCCGCTTCAACGGGTCGGCGCCGTCCAGCGTGTAGGCGGTCAGGAACACCTCCGCCTTCGGCTTGTGACCCTCGAAGACGCCGTCCTTGAGCACCTCCTCCCTGAGCACGACACGCCCGGTGGTGGCGGTGTAGTTCAGCTCCCGGCCCTTGACGGTGGTGCTGTGCTGGGTGGTGACCAGATCATCGGCAGGAGATACTGGCTTCTCTTCGGTCTTCTCCTCGGACATGGGAGCAACACTACGGAACTCGACGATCGAATAACGTCCTGTCGAGCGTGCCCGCGCCTGGTCGCCTGGCGCGAAACCGCCGCGCGCACCAAACGCGCCGCCTTCCGCGACCAGGTCTACTGGGGCCGCCCGGTCCCCGGCTTCGGCCCGATGGACGCCTCCGTCCTCATCGTCGGCCTGGCCCCCGCGGCCCACGGCGGCAACCGCACGGGCCGCATGTTCACCGGCGACGCGTCCGGCGACTTCCTGTTCCGCGCGCTGTACGAGGTGGGCTTCGCCTCCCAGCCCACCAGCACCTCCCGTGACGACGGCCTGGAGCTCCACGGCCTGCGGATGGCCTCCCCGGTGCGGTGCGCGCCGCCGGAGAACAAGCCGACGACGGAGGAACGCGACCGGTGCCTGCCGTACCTGCGGGAGGAGATGGCGCTGCTGCCGAACCTGCGTTCCGTCGTGGTGCTGGGCGGGTTCGGGTGGAAGGCGTTCCTGCCGTTGGTGGGTGGCCCGCCGGTGAAGTTCGGGCACGGGGTGGAGGTGGAGGCCGGTGGGGTGCGCGTGTTCGGGTGCTACCACGTGTCGCCGCACAACACCTACACCGGACGGTTGACGCAGGAGATGCTGCAAGGGCTGCTGCTGCGGGCCAAGGAGCACGCGAGGCTGAGCTGACCAGCCGGACGTGTGACGGCAATGGTCGCCTTGGAGCTGTTCCACGAATTAGCATGTTCCAGGTGTCACGGAACGGCGAGGAACGCGGAACAACCACAGTTGAGCTGGTCGGCTCCTTCGAGCGACTGGTTCGCTCCTTGCTGCCGTCCACGTGGTCAGTGCGGCATGAACTGCGTCCGCGCGCTTCCGGAGGTCAACGCCTCCTCGAAACTGATGCGGGCGTGGTGGTCACGGCACCGGACGGGACGAGTGTGATGGTCTTGGTCGAGTGCAAGGGCGTGGTCGTGCCGCGGGACGTCGCGCGGATCGCCAAGAAGTTGGACGCGCACACAGCGGCCATGTCAGGCCATCACATTCCTGTTCGCGGGGCGGTGGTCGCCACGCCGTTCGTGTCGCCGACCACGCGCGCGCAGCTCGACCAGCACGGGATCGGCTGGTTCGACCTCACCGGGAACCTGCGCGTGCGGCTCGACGAACCCGTGGTCTTCCTCGACCGGTCCGGAGCCGAGCGCAGCGGGTTCCGCGATCCCGCCGATCGACTGCTCAAGTCCCTCCGCGGGCCTGCCGCCGCCAAGGTCGTGCTCGAACTCGCCGAAACCGCGGTGCCGGTGCGCGTCCGCGAACTCGCGGAGCGCGCGGAGGTCGGCGTGGCCACGAGCGCCAGGGTGTTGGAGCTGCTGGATCGTGAAGCGGCGATCACCAGGAGCGAGGACGGCGCTGTCGTCGCGGTCCGCAAACGACTGCTCCTGGAGCGCTGGGTGCAGGACTACAACGTCATGGCTTCGAACGAAGTGATCACGACGCTGGACCCGAGGGGACTGAGCCACGCGCTGAAGTCGTTGGCAGACCTCAAGACCTCAGTCGTCGTCACCGGTTCGGCAGCGGCGCGGGCGTATCTGCCTGACCACATGACACCTGTGTCGCCGATCGTATCGCTGAGCCTGTACGCCGAAGACCCCCTCGAACTGATGAAGCAGCTCAGCTTGAGAGCCGCTGATCGTGGAGCCAACGTGCTCGTCATGAGGCCGTACGACGAGGTCGTCCAGCGCAGGTCACGCCTTGTCGACGGCGTCGAGTACGCACCACCTGCCCAGGCTGTGGCGGATCTGCTGACAGGGCCTGGGCGGTCGACCGAAGAGGCCGAGCAGCTGATGGCGGCGCTCGCCCTGAGCGAACCGGGTTGGGAAGGATGATCCCGCAGGAGTACGTCGAGGCGCGGTCGGTGCTCCTCGACGCCCTGGAAGGGCTGGGACCACACCGGGAAGCGCTCGTTCTGGTTGGCGCACAGGCGGTCTACCTGCACACGGACGTTGCGGACTTCGTGACGGCGCCCACCACCACAGACGCGGACCTCGCGCTCGTTCCCGGATGGCTCGCGGACGAGCCGTCGATCGTCGACGCGATGCACGCGGCCGGGTTCTTCCCGGGTGGGCAACCCGGTAGCTGGAGGGGCCGCGGCGACATCACGGTCGACCTCATGGCTCCGGAGGCCCTGTGCGGCGCAGGAGGTCGGAGGTCCGCTCACCTGCGGCCACCGCACCAGGCCACGGCGACGGCTCGCCGAACGCCCGGACTGGAACCCGCGGTGGTGGACAACGAGGTCCGCTTGATCCGGGCCTTCGACCGCGCCGACGCCAGGGCGTTCGAGATCAAGGTGGCGGGACCGGCGGCTCTGGTCGTCTCCAAGGTGGTCAAGATCGCCGAACGGCGTGAGCAACAGCCGCATCGGTTGAAGCCGAAGGACGGCCTCGACGTGCTTCGGCTGCTCCGCTCCGCCGACCTGCCGGCGCTGGCCGCGAGTTTCACGACGATCGCGTCGCACGACCTGTCGCGTGCCGTGGTCGCGGGTGCCGTCGAGGACCTCCGCGAGCTGGCGTCCACACCAGAGGACCTGCTCCCGCGTCTGGCGGCGGACGCGGAGAGGGGCTTCAGCGATCCGGACGAGATCAAGATGTCGATGGTGCTGCTGGTCGGCGACCTCTTGGAGGAGTTCCGCCGTCTGCACCGCGGATGACCGGCCGCTGAACGCGTTGACCGTCCGCCACGAGGACGGCACGCTGCTCGGCCACCCGCTGTACGAGGAGTTCAGCGAGCCGCTGTGTGCCGGGCTGCGGCTGCTGGACCAGGCCGCGAGCTGGCCGGGGCGGCGGGTCGAGTTCTGGAGGACCGGCACGAAGAGCACACCCGGCGCCGCGCGGTGTTCCCGCACCGGGACCGACCGGCTCGATCCTGCGAACCGGTGGGGAAACGCGCGCGGGCGTGCGACGCTGGCGCGCATGAGGTGGTGGCGGGCCGGTGTGGCCGTCGCGGCGCTGCTGGTCGTGGCCGCCGCGGCGAGCGGGGCGTCGCCGGTGCGGTTCGTGCCGCGCACCGGCTCCTCGCCGCCGCGGCCCGCCGACAACTCGCTGCCGGTGGACCTGCAGGTGCCCGGTGAGCTGCCGGACGTGGTGGCGGTGCCGTTCACGGTGTTCCTGTTCGTGCTGCTGGTGCTCGTCCTGTTCGGACTGGTCGGCCTCGTGCTCGCGGTCGAGCTGCCGCGGTGGCGCCGGCGCGGGGGCATCCGCGGGGTAGAGGTGGGGGACACCGCGCTGCCGCCGGAGCAGGCGCTCGTCCGGCGGGCCGAGAAGGCGTTGCAGGAGTTCACGGAGCACCCGGACCGGCCGCCGCGGGACGCCGTCATCGCTGCCTGGCTGGCGCTCGAAGGAACACGTACGCGCGAGCCGCACCAGACGCCGACCGAGTTCACCGGGGGCCTGGGCGTCGACGCCGACGTGCTCAGAGGTCTCTACCAACGCGCGCGGTTCGGGCACGAGGACGTCACCGCCCAGCAGGCGCGCGCCGCCAGGGACGAGCTGGACCGCATCATCAGGGAGCTCGCGTGAGGACCGTTCTCGCACTGGGCGCCGGGGTCGTCATCGGCGGCGTGCTGTGGTGGCTGGGCGCCACGCCGCTCTGGGCGACCGCGCTCGCCGTGCCGCCCGCCGCGTTCGCCGTGCTGGTCACCCGGCTGCCCAGGGCCACCGACGTGCTGTGGAGCGCGGGACCGCAGGTGCCGGGCTCGATCAGCACCGCCCACGCCAGCACGCTCGCGAGCAGGCTGGAGGAGGCCGCGGGGGACCAGACCCGGTTCGACGAGCGGTTCCGCGCGCGGTTGCGGCGGCTCGGCGTCGACGCGGACCGCATGCCGGACCCCGCGGACCTCGCGGAACGGCTCAGGAGGGTCGAGTGAGGGTCCGGGAGACCGGCACGCACGGCGTGTGGCTGCCCGAGGCCCTGCCGGCGCTGCGGCGCGTGCGGAGCACCGGGACCGCGGCGGACGAACCACCCGGGAGGGGCGAGTGACGATCGAGCTGGAGGCCGAGGCCGTTCTCGACGAGATCGGCCGGGTCGTGGTCGGGCGGGGGCGCACGGTGCGGCTCGCGCTCGCGGCGGTGCTGGCCGGTGGCCACGTGCTGCTGGAGGACGTGCCGGGGCTGGGCAAGACGCTGATCGCCCGATCGCTCGCGCAGGCGCTCAGCCTCGACTTCCGGCGCCTGCAGTGCACGCCCGACCTGCTGCCCGCCGACGTCACCGGGTCGTTCCTCTACGACCCCGGCACGCGCGAGTTCGAGTTCCGCGAGGGGCCGGTGTTCACCGGGCTGCTGCTGGCCGACGAGATCAACCGCACGCCGCCCAAGACGCAGTCGGCGCTGCTGGAGGCCATGCAGGAGCGGCAGGTCACGGTCGAGGGCCGCACGTTCGCGCTGCCGGCGCCGTTCCACGTGCTGGCCACCTCCAACCCGGTGGAGTACGAGGGCACCTACCCGCTGCCGGAGGCGCAGCTCGACCGGTTCCTGGTGCGGCTCGACATCGGCTACCCGCCGGTCGACGAGGAGGTCGAGGTCCTGCGCAGGCGCATCGCCCGGCAGCGCGAGGACGCCGAGGTGCCGCCGGTGCTGGCGCCCGGCCGGCTCGCCGAGCTGCAGCGGGAGCTTGAACTGTCCACTGTGGACGAAGACGTGCTGCGGTACTGCGTCGACCTGGCCCGCGCGACGCGGCAGCACCCGTCGGTCGAGGTCGGCGCCTCCCCGCGGGGCGCGCAGGGGCTCGTGCTCGTCGCCCGCGCACTGGCCACCCTGGACGGACGCGGCTACGTGCTGCCAGAGGACGTGAAGGAGTGCGCCGTCGCGGTCCTCGCGCACCGGCTCGTGCTGAAGCCGGAGACGTGGACCTCCGGCGTGAGCGGCGTGCAGGTCGTGACCGAGCTGCTCGGCAGGGTGCCGGGACCACCGAGCGCATGAGCAGGGCCGACCGGGTTCGCGAGGCGTTCGCCGCCTCCCACGGCGCGCACTGGCACCCGACCGACGCCTACGTGCGGGCGGTGTGGCTGGGCCTCGGGCTGGTGCTGGCCGGGCTGTTCCTGCACGAGGTGGAGCTCGTCCTGTTCGGCACCCCGCTCGTGCTGTCGGTGCTGCTCACGACCAGGCCGAAGGGCACGCCGACGGTGGAGGTCCGGCCCGTCCCGCGCGGTGCGGGCGCAGGGCTCGTGCACACCGTCGCCCACGTCGAGGGCGCCGACGCCGAGATCGCCGTCGTGAAGCTGTCCGGCAAGGTCGTCGCGCTGCCCGCCGAGGTGCCCGACCTGCCCGTCGAGGTCCGCCGCGACGCCTGGGGACCCGGCGTCGACCTGCGGCTCGACCACCTCTTCGCCGGACCGGACGGCCTGCACGTCCACGGCCCGGTCGTCGGCGTCGAGCACGTCCGCACGATCCTGCCGCCGGTCGAGCACCACCCGGCCGGCCCGCTACCGCCGCGCCCGGCCGGCCTGGTCGGCGTCCACCGCTCACCACGCCCCGGCGACTCGACCGAGCTGCGCGACATCCGCGCGTTCCAGCCCGGCGACCGGCTGCGGCGGATCGACTGGCGGGTCACCACCCGCACCGGCGCGCTGCACGTCCGCGAACGGCACGCCGAGGCCGACGCGGAGGTCGTGCTGGCGGTGGACACCAGGACCGACCTCGGCGCCGAGGTCGGCGAGTGGGCGTCGGTCCGCCACGGCGCCACCACCCGCCTGGACGGCAGCCTGGACCGCTCGGTGCGCGGCGCCGCGTCGATGGCCGCCGGGTACCTGCGGCAGGGCGACCGGGTGGCGCTGGTGGACCTGGGCCGCCCGCAGCTCAACGTCCGCTCCGGCGTCGGGCGCCGCCACCTGATGCGCATCCGCACGCAGCTCGTCGTGTGCGCGCAGGCCGCGGGGTGGTCGGCCAAGCCCGTGCTGCGCGCCCTCCCGCACGGCTGCGTGGTCGTGCTGCTGTCGCCGTTCATCGACGACGACATCGCCGACCTGGCCGTGCAGACGGCGAAACGCGGTCACCTGGTGCTGGCGGTCGACACGCTGCCCTCGCCGCTCGAACCCGACCGCGAGACCCCGTGGGGTGAGGTGGCGGCGGAGCTGATCGCCGCGGAGCACCGGGTGCGGCTGCGGCGGATGGCGCGGCACGGCGTGAGGGTGACGAGCGGATGCTGATGCGGCTCGCGCTCGTCCTGGCCGCGCTCCCGGTGGCCCTGATCCTCAACGCCGAAGCGGACTCGATCGTGCCGCTGGTCGTCGTCGCGGGGCTGACCGCGTTGTCGGTGTTCCTGCCGGCGAGCGCGGGACCGGCGTTGCTCATCGGGTACGCGGCGGTCACGATGGCGTTCGGGGACGGGCACCCGCTGCGGCTCGGGGTGCTGGTGATGATCCCGTTGTTGCACCTCGTTCACGTGACGTCCGCGCTCGCGGCGGTCGTTCCGGTGAAAACGAATGTGGAACCCGCCGCGCTGAAAGCACCGGCACGCCGGTTCGCCATTGTCCAGACGATCACATTCGTTGTTGCGGCGTTCACCGCGTTCATCCCATCAGGGACTCGGACCGGGCTCGTGGAACTGCTCGGCCTGGGCTCTCTCACGGTGCTCATCGGGGTCGTCGCACTGAGGATCTGAACCGTTCCTCTCAGCGAGAACCGGTCGAACCGGGCTCCCGGCGCAGGTCAGTGCCGAGGGTGTCCGGCGTCACCCGGCGACGGTAGTCACAACGGCCCCTCCGGACGCGCGAAAAATGGGGTCGTGGTGCAACCATGTGTGTATGGCTGCTGTGAAGTCGCAACCCACGCGAATCGTCATTGTCGGCGGTGGGTACGTCGGGATGTACACGGCTCTCGGACTGCAGAAGAAGCTGCGTTCCGGTGAGGCGTCGGTCACCGTCATCGACCCGCAGCCGCACATGACCTACCAGCCCTTCCTGCCAGAGGCGGCGGCCGGCTCCATCGAGCCGCGCCACGTCGTCGCCCCCCTGCGCAAGGTGCTCAAGCGCTGCCACGTCGTCACGGGCCGCGTCACCAAGATCGAGCACGCGCGCAAGATCGTGACCGCCGAGCTGTCGGACGGCCACGTCGAGGAGATCGAGTACGACGTGCTCGTCTCCGCGCTGGGTGCGATCTCGCGCACGCTCCCGATCCCCGGCCTGGCCGAGGTCGGCATCGGCATGAAGACGATCGGCGAGGCGATCTACGTCCGCAACCACGTGCTGTCGCGCCTGGACCAGGCCGCCAGCACGAACAACGCGGACCTGCGCAAGAAGCTCCTGAGCTTCGTCGTGATCGGTGGTGGCTTCGCGGGCATCGAGACGCTCGCCGAGCTTGAGGACATGACGCGGTATGCGCTCAAGTACTACGAGGGCATCAAGCCCGAAGAGATGAACTGGGTCCTCGTCGAGGCGATGGGCCGGATCATGCCCGAGGTCTCCGCGAAGCTCGGTGCGTGGACGGTCGAGGCGCTGGAGAAGCGCGGTATCAAGATCTACCTCGACACCCGCGTGAAGTCGCTGGAGAACGGGCACGTCGTCCTCGACGACGGCACCGAGTTCGACTCCGACACGATCATCTGGACCGCCGGCATGAAGGCGAACCCGGTGCTGCGCAACACCGACCTGCCGCTCGACGAGCGCGGTCGCGTCCGCTGCACCGCCGCCATGCAGGTGCAGGGCCTCGAAGGCGTGTGGGCCGCCGGTGACTGCTCCGCGGTGCCGGACCTCTCGCGCACCGACGAGGACCCGACGGCGACGTGCGTGCCGAACGCGCAGCACGCCATCCGCCAGTCGAAGCTGCTCTCCAAGAACATCGTCGCGTCGCTGCGCGGCCAGAAGCCGAAGGACTACTTCCACAAGTACCTCGGCTCGGTCGCCGGCCTCGGCCTCTACAAGGGCGTCGCGGACGTGTTCGGCCTGCGCTTCAAGGGCCTGCCGGCGTGGTTCATGCACCGCAGCTACCACGTGGCGTTCATGCCGACCGTGAACCGCAAGCTCCGCGTGCTGATGGACTGGACGCAGGCGCTGTTCTACGGCCGCGAGGTCGTGGCGCTCGGCCAGATCAACGACCCGAAGTCGGACTTCGACCGCGCGGTCCAGAGCTGATCCTGGTTCGGTCCAGTGGGCCGAACGCGTGACCGCCACTCGCTGTGAGTGTGAAGATGCCCCGGACGACACCTCGTCCGGGGCACTCTTATGGCCCAGAGGCGGAACTTGAGCGCCCAATCGGAGTAAAGCGCTGACGCCTGCCTTGACATTGCGTTACGTGAACCTGAGACTACGGCTGGTGCATCACCTGAATGCGTGGTGCGCCCGTGTGGGAAAGAGGTGATCCCGATGTCTCTCGAGGAGCTGGCCGCACAGCTTCGTCGCGGCGAGATCGAGGACCCCGCGTTGGCGCGGTACGCCGCGGAGTACGCACAGGCGGGGAAGAGTTTCAGCAGCAAGAAGGACGATTGAGCAGGTCGGCTGACGGGCGGGTGCCGAGTGCCCCGTCCGAGGCTGCCAGACCACTGCTGCTGCAGGGTCAGGACTACCTCTTCCGCTCTCCTCCCAAGTGCCTGGACTTCCAGGAGCAGGTCCACCGCCTCGGCATGGTCGACGAGGGCGACGGAAACCCCCAGCCGTGCGTGCTGGTCCTGGCGCGCGCCGCCGACATGGAGATGAACGAGCTCTCCATCGCACTGGCCGAGCGCGGCATCCGGATGGCCCGCATCGACGCCGACCGCTGCGTCGACCTCCCGCTGTCGGTCTACACCGACCAGCCCCTCGTCGAGCTCGACCGCTGGCTGCTGCGCCCCCTGCTGGTCTGGCGCCGCCACTTCGAGCTCTCCGCGGTCCCCGTCGAGCCCGGCACCCTCGCCGGCGCCTACGCGGTCGATCAGTGGGCCTCAGTGGCCAACTGGCTGTCCTCCCGCTCCGACTGGGCCCACGTGAACCCCTCGCGCTTCTCGACGCACCTGGACCGCCTCACGCAGCTCTCCGACGCCGCCGCGTTCGGCCTGCGCGTGCCCCGCACCGCCGTGACGACCCGCCCCGGCCGCACCCGCCCCGGCGGTGGCCGCTGCATCGTCAAGACCGCGGGCCGCCACCTGCTCGAACCCCGCCCCGGCGTCCAGCACGGCCTGTTCCCGCGCCCGCTGGAGACCTCCAGGGCCTCCGACGCCCCCGAACCCGCCCCGGTGATCGTGCAGGAGTACGTCCCCTCCGACACCGAGCTGCGCGTCTTCGTGATCGGCGAACGCTGCATCGCCTACCAGGTCGACAAGCTCGACCCGGCCCAGCTGTGGGTGGACCCGGACGCCGTCCGCGTGACCCCGACCTCGGTCCCCACCTCGCTGTCGGACCGCCTGCTGGCACTGGCCCGCCACTGGCGCGTCCAGGTCGCCGCCTTCGACCTCCTCGTCACCGGCCGCGACCACGTGTTCCTGGAGATCAACGTCAACTGCGACTGGCGCTGGTTCGAACACCGCGCCGGCGACAACTCCGTGTCCGCCGCCGTCCACGACTGGGTCGCGCTGCGCTTCAAGGAGCTGCTCGGAGCGGGGAGGACGCGCTGATGTTCGGGTCCGTTCGATGCTTAGCCGGATGCTCGCTCTAGTCCAATTCACTGGGCCGCTCGGGCGAGAAACGACCATCCGCGCACACAAGCCGACGATCAAGGCCTAGGCTCCCCGTCGCCCCCGTAGCCCAATCGGTAGAGGCAGGTCCCTTAAAAGGATCACAGTACGGGTTCGAATCCCGTCGGGGGCACCATGCGCATCACCCGGTCGACCACGGCGTTGACCAGCGCGACCGTGCCGCAGAGTTGATCTTGTAACCGTCGGTGACAACCATTGGTCACCGATCTTCCGCGATGGTGCAGAAGTGCGTTTTCAGGTCGGCGTGAATGCGTGCACTCTCATCGGAGATCAGTTAGGTTCGAACCCGTGTTCGACGGCGGTCGTGACGCGCTCCACGGCGGCGTCCAGGTGCTCGTGCTCCCAGATGCGGATCACGGACCACCCCGCCGCGGCCAAGACCTCGTTGGCCCGCTGGTCCCGCTCCACGTTGCGCCGCAGCTTCGGCGTCCAGTACCAGTCGTTCGTCGTGGGCTGTCGTCCGTGTTCAGGGCAGACGTGCCAGAAGCACCCGTCGACGAACACCGCGATCTTGCGGGCGGTGAAGACGATGTCCGGCCTGACCTTGACACCGTCCTCGAACCGCAGCAGGTGGTCTTTCCGGTACCTGAAGCCGCGCCGGTGCAGCGCGCTGCGCAGCGCTACCTCGGGTTTGGTGCCGGACCTGCGGTTCGCCTGCATGTTCCGCGACCGGCCCTCGTTGAGGGGTGCGGGATAAAGGCCTTTGGCGTGGGCCTTCTCCCGGCGAGCGCTGTGATCTTCGTCCGGCACGCTCATCCCGTCTGGCAGGCGCCTTTGCGCTGTTCGTGGTCAGTGCCGGAAGATACCCCAGGCCGCGCATGCGCCTGAAGACTGAAGTACGAGAGGAGGGCCTGTGGAAACCCCTGAGTCCGGCAAGCCGTTGAAGGTCGTCGAGATCTGCGCCGGCGCTGGTGGACAGGCTCTCGGGCTGATGCAGGCCGGGTTCGAGCACGAGCTCGCGATCGAGCTGGACCCGACAGCGGCCGACACCCTCCGGCTCAACCTGCGTGCCCGGCACGGCATCGCCGCCAAGCCCGAGCTGAAGCCCTTCCGTGCGAAGCCCCGCCCCAGGAAGCCGGTGCCCGAAGCTGCCGCGGTCGAGATCGTCGACGGCGTGATCACGGGTGACGTCGCGGCCCCCGAGGTGTGGGACAAGGCGCACAAATCAGGCCTCGCGCTTCCGGAGAGCTTCGACCTGCTGGCAGGGGGCGTGCCCTGCCCGCCGTTCAGCCTGGCCGGGAAGCAGCTCGGATCAGCCGACGAGCGCGACCTCTTCGCCTGGGCCGTCCAGCAGTGCCAGACGCTCAAACCTCGCGCTCTGCTCCTCGAGAACGTGCGCGGGCTGAGCATGCCGAGGTTCTCCGGGTACCGGCAGGAGATCCTCGACAAGCTGATCGACATGAAGTACGTCGCCGAATGGCGGTTGCTGCACGCCTCCGACTTCGGTGTGCCGCAGCTGCGTCCCCGGTTCGTCCTCGTGGCGCTCCAGGAGGAGTTCGCTCCCTACTTCCACTGGCCCGAGTCCCAGGGGAAGCCGCCCACCGTCGGCGAAGCCCTGCGCGAGCTCATGGGGGCGCGCGGCTGGGAAGGCGTGGACGAGTGGGCCGCGAAGGCCAACGACATCGCCCCGACGATCGTCGGCGGCTCGAAGAAGCACGGTGGTGCTGACCTGGGGCCGACTCGGGCCAAGAGGGCGTGGGCTCAGCTCGGGGTCGATGCCATGGGCATCGCGAACGAGGCGCCGGCACCGGGCGCCGACTTCGGTGACGCACCCGGCCCGAAGCTCACCACGGAGATGGTGCAGCTGCTGCAGGGCTGGCAGCCGGCCGAGTGGCAGTTCGTCGGGCTCAAGACCTCCAGGTACCGGCAGGTGGGCAACGCGTTCCCGCCGCCCGTCGCCAGGGCCGTGGGTGCCGCGATCAAGTCGGCGCTGCTCAAGGAGGGCACCGCGGTGGACCGTGAAATCGACACCGATCACGATCCGGTCTACCGGGCCCTTCGCAACGCCGGCGACTTCCTGACGGCCGCGCAGATTTCCAGGGCGATCGGTTTCGAGATCGAGGCACACGAGCTGGAGCGCCGAATCTCCTTGCTGAGCAAGGATTTCGACGTCGAGATCCAGGTCGGCAAGAGTGGCGTGGCCGCGTTCAAGATCGGGCGGTTCAAGGCGTTCGTCGGGCAGGCCGACCACGTCCGGCACGATCTCTTCAGCCTGAACAAGTCGAAGATCAGCTGAGCGGCGGTCTCGCCGGCACGATCGTTCGCTAGCGAACGATCGTGCGCAGCAGGATGTCGGCGTACTCGGGCAATCCGGTGGCTTTGAGCTCGATCGCAAGTTCGACCGCTTCTTGGGGCGTCCGGTCGCGACCGTAGATGTTGACC
Source organism: Lentzea sp. NPDC037011 (assembly GCF_055607425.1). Classification (NCBI taxonomy): domain Bacteria; kingdom Bacillati; phylum Actinomycetota; class Actinomycetes; order Pseudonocardiales; family Pseudonocardiaceae; genus Lentzea; species Lentzea sp. NPDC037011. Next base: position 450,062 of record NZ_JBVJRT010000005.1, read on the forward strand.
AGTGTTCCCGCGATGTCGTCCTGCCCGCGATGGCGCAGCTCGGCCAGGAACGCGGCTGTCCACGCCGCCGGGTGCTCGTCGGGGATGTGCCTCAGGCCGTCGAGCACGGCCGCGTGGTCGCCGCCGGAGGACAGGCTGATGTACTCCTGTGCCGCCAGCGACTGCTCCACCCGCTTCTCAAAATCTTCACTCGGCCGGTCCCCGTCGGCAGGGGGGACCGGCAGGTGCGCGGCCGCCGACGTTCGAGGATTCTCGACGACCTGCGGCGTCCGAGTTGACGTGGCCAGATCGTGCTTCAGCTGCTCAACGGTCCTCATCAGCTCCCCGTTGCGGTGTTCCAGCTCCACTCTCCTGTTGCCCCTGGAGGATTCGGCGGCATCCCGAAGTGCGCAAAGCCGCTCCAACTCCGCGACATCGGTTGCTTTTCCGGCGTTGACCAGCGTGTACAGCGCCTCCAGCAGTTCAGCCGACGGGACGCGCTTGCCGTTGAGGTTGCGCGACAGGACATCGGCCGTCACCGGCTTGTGGTAGCCCCCTCCGCCTTTGCTGATGGGCTCCGCCAGCTTGCTGGCCAGGACGGCGAGCGACAGCTTCGGCTCAAGGCGCTGATGCAGTTCCCGCAAGGCTTTTGCCAGCTCCCGCCGTTGCTCGGTGCTCGCGTTGTCGGTGTTCCCCACGTCGCCCAGCCGCATCCGCAGTCCCCCTGGCGTGTCTCATAGGAGCGTTCGATCGTACTCGATTGGAAGCGTCGAACATATTGCTCGTCTTGTCGAGCAACATCGCATAACGGGCAATTCGGTATCCGATGTTGCGCCTATTTTCGCGCAACATGAAGATATTGGAATTGCTGCTAGCTTTTTGGCTGCTGATGATGTCTAGTTAGGCCTCCAAGTCCCAAAGAACACGCACGGCGCGATGACGTCGCACGGACACATGTTCCATCGGTGCCTTGTCGTCGATTGGATTCGTGCTGCAGATGAGGAGGACCGGAGTGCCGACCATGCCGTCGTGGACCGACGAACGTTTCGGAAGCATGATCCGGGTGGCGTTGTGGCTGGAACAGGTGGTCGGGGTGGGCAACGTGTTCACCAAGGCGCGCCTGCGCGAGGCGTTCCCCGACGTGGCTCAGATCGACCGGCGGGCCAGGGACCTCCGCGCTCACGGCTGGAAGGTCGACACCAGCCGTGAGGACCCGTCACTGCGGCAGGAGGAACAGCGGTACGTGCTGAAGGGCGCCGAGGTCTGGTTGCCCGGTCAGGCCAAGGCCAAGTCGAGGGCGAGCCTGACCGCTGCGCAGCGGAGCAAGGTTCTCCACGACGACGGTTTCCTGTGCAGGACCTGCGGCATCGCGCCGGGTGACCCCTACGAGGACGACGACATGGCGACCGCGCAGCTCGACATCGCACGACGGCTCGTCCGCTTGCCGGACGGCACCACGGACACGCAGCTCATCGCTGAGTGCAACCGGTGCCGTGTCGGAGGGCGCAACCGCACCGTGGACCTCGGCTCGGTGCTCCGCGACGTCGAGCTGCTGGGGCCTCTTGAGCGCAAGGTCTTCATGGGCTGGGTCGCCGCGGACCAGCGGAAGCTCGGCGGGCTGGAGCGACTGTGGGGCAGGTACCGCGCGTTGCCGGCCGACTCGCGGGCGGCCGTGCGTGACGAGCTCGGTGCAGGCAACTGAACGGGGAGAACGAGTAACAGTGCAGGAGTACCCACCTCCACCGTCGGCGATGGAGTTCAGCGACTTCGTCAAGAAGCGCCTCGCCGACACGCGGACAGCCGCGGGAACCAGGGAAACCGTCACCGTGGAGTGGCACGACCAGCGCATCCACGTCGACGTGATCGACGTGCCGCTGGCCATGCTGCTGTTCAACCCCGCGACGCACCGCATCCGCGCCCAGCGCGAGCACTACCCCGAACGGGACAGGTGCTTGCACGAGGACCCGTACAGCAGCGACAGCCAGGCGTACCTCAAGCACCTCCTGCAGGCCGAGCCGGCAAACCCGGACAGGCGGGACCCCGCGTTCGACGACCTGCTGCTGAGCCTGAGGGAGTTCGGGCAGAACGATCCCGGCCTCATCACGCACGACGGCATCCTGGTGAACGGCAACACCAGGGCCGCCGCGCTGAAGGAGATCGGCGTCCAGCACATGCGGGCCGGCGTGCTGCCCGAGTCGTTCACGTGGGCGGACATCAACGCGGTCGAGCTGTCGCTCCAGCTGCGCAAGGACCACCGCCGCGACTACAGCTACGTCAACCGGTTGCTGGCCATGGAGGAGCAAGCATCTCTCGGCATCTCCCCGGAGGACATCGCGAAGGAGTTCAGGATCCGGGTGTCCACCTACGAGCAGGAACGGTGGATCCTGGGTGAGCTCCGGGCGCTGGTCGACCGCAGCAGGTCCGGTGAACGAGGTCCCTCGTTGCGGCTGATGGACTTCGAGGCCCACCAGGAGAAGCTCAAGGAGCTGCACCGGGCGTACGTCAAGAAGAGCGCGGCGAACCCGGACGAGGCGGACCTCTTCAAGGAGGTGCGGCTGGCTGCCATCACCCTCGGCTTCTCGAAGACCGACGTCCGCCACATCGAGGAGAACTTCTACGAGGCCTACCTCAGCCGGACGCTGCCGGCACACCTGCGCCCGGCCGGAACCGTTGCCGCTGCGCCCGTCGTGGTGCCCGGGCTCGGCGTTTCGGTCTCGGCCACGTCGTCGGTCATCGCCACCGCCCGCGCGCTGAACGACAAGGTCCTCCGGTCGAAGGCTGAAGCACAGGCCGCGTCCGACGCGGACGCAGACGGTCAGCTCGCGGCGCAAAGAACGTTCACGGAGCTCAAAGACGTGTTCAACGACGCGATCGACCTCGCTGGGCGCGACGCGCGGGTCCGGAAGAAGAAGCAGTTGGCGCCGGCCAGGCTGGCCGATGCCTGCGCGAGCATCGACCAGTGCGTGGTCGACCTGGTGCAGGCCCGTGCATCGCGCGCCCTCGACGAGGAAGCTTTCGACGACGCCGTGGTCAAACTGCGCGAGAGCCTGCGAAAGCTCGCTCACCAGGCTGGCCGCGGTGTGCAGGACCCCGGTGACGGCGTCAGCTGGCTGATCGACGCTGCCGGGCTGGGGGGAACCAGGTGACCGACGCCTCGGTGCAGCCGTCGCTGCGTCTCGACTTCAACGAGACCAGGACGAAGGTCACGCTGAGAACGACTCCCGAGCACCGAGCGGACCTCGTCCAGCTGGCGACGCGCTTCCGCACCGGTTCGCAGCTGGCAGTTCTCGAGGTGGCCGTCGATCTCGAAGAGCTGCTGGCGCAGCTCGGCGTGCTGTCGACCTGGCCGCGGCCGGAGACCGTGGTCTGGTCGGAGGAGCTGGCTGATCTCGTTCGCGGCAACGTCGAGGACGCGGAGGTCGTGAGGCAGCAGCTCAGTGAGCCGGGCTCCGCCATCGGCCTCCCCGCTGACCGGGTGGCCGATGTGCTCGGCGACGACTGGATCGGCAACCTGCGGGAGTTCCAGCGCCGGGACATCGGCAAGCTGCTGGCGCTGCGGCACGGCGCCAACTTCAGCGTTCCGGGTGCGGGTAAGACCAGGGTGGCGCTCGCCGTGTACGCGGCGCAGCGGAAGGAGGGGAGGGTCAGCCGTCTTCTGGTCGTGTGCCCCAAATCCGCCTATGACTCCTGGTTGTTCGAGAGCGGCGCGTGCTTCGAGCGCCCGCTGCGCACCCTCATCCTCGACCGCGGCATGGACCCGTGGGCCGAGGTTCTGATCATCAACTACGAACGGCTGGCGCGTTCGCTCGGCACGCTCGCGTCCTGGCTGAAGGCCAAGCCCTCCATGATGATCCTGGACGAGGCGCACCGCATGAAGCTGGGTTCACGCGGCATGTACGGCGCCGCGTGCATGGCGCTGGGACCGCTCGCCCGGCGACGGCTGATCCTCACGGGTACGCCTGCACCCAACGGGGCCAAAGACCTGGAAAGCCTGATGGGTTTCGCCTGGCCCGGGTACGGCCACCGCACGGTCGCGTCCGCGGTGTCGGGCGGCGATCTCTCGTACGCCAGCACGGTGTTGCGGCCGCTGTTCGCCCGCACGACGAAGCTCGAGCTCGGCCTGCCGCCGATGGAGCCGAAGGTGCGCTACGTCGACATGCCGCCCTTGCACGCGCAGGTGTACGACGCGCTGGTGGGGAAGGTGGCGCTGCAGGGGATGCGGCACGACCTGGGCACGCTCGGCAAGACGGCGTTGCGGTTGCTGATGGCGGCCACCAGCCCGGCTCTCCTGGTCGAAGGTGTCTCGAGGTACGAGCCTCTGACCTATCAGTTGCCCCCGCTGGAGGAGGAGATCCCCAACGCCGGGTCGATGCTCGACCTCATCAAGCGGTTGCCGGACTTCGAGTTGTCCCCGAAGTACAAGGAGACCGTCGCCATCGTGGCGGCGAATGCCGCGAAGGGGCGCAAGACCCTGGTCTGGACGACTTTCGTGCGCAGCTTGAACACCCTTCAGAAGCTGCTGGCGGAGTACCAGCCAGCAGTGGTGTACGGCAGCAGCGGCAACAGGAGCGAAGAGCTGGAGCGGTTCCAGAACGATCCGGACTGCCTGGTGCTGGTGTCCAACCCCGCGACGCTGGGTGAGGGCATCAGCCTGCACCACGTGTGCCATGACGCCGTCTACGTCGACCGCGACTTCGCGGCCGGGCGCTTCCTGCAGAGCCTCGACCGCATCCACCGCCTCGGCCTCGCCCCTGACACCGAAACACGCGTGACCGTTCTGGCCGTCCGGAACACGATCGACGAGGTCGTCGAGATGCAGCTCGGTCAGAAGCTCGAGTTCATGGGGAAGATCCTCGACGACCCCTCGGTGCAGGTGCTCTCGGACCTCGAGGAGGAGCCAGCGGTCGCCAGTGGGCTCGAACCGGGCGACATCCAGGCTCTGCTCAGCCACATCCGATCTCCGCGTTAGCCCGCTTGCGCGCAGATCGCGTGTTCCTCCGCGCGCGGTCAGCCACTGCGAAGCGCCCGGCGAGGCGCTCGTCGTGTGGAACGCAGGACCACCTCGGGCCCCGGCGCCCGGCCGGTCCTGCGTTCTGTTGATGCCGAGAGTTCTCGCAGCTCAGACCCCCTCCGTTACAGGATTTGGCAAACCTTTCATCGTCAACTAATCCATTCGGGTGTCAGCGTGCCCACTGGGCTAACGACGACTACGGAGAGGCATACATCCCGGTCACGAGCATGTCCAGAGGGGGACGAAGGGGGCCGGGATGCCGAACCCGATCGTGACCGAGAACCAGTTGCCGGGGAGTCCGAAGTCCGAGTGGGACGGCATCAGCGGGGCCGCTGATCCCACCCTGGCGGGCTTCACCACGAAGCTGAGCGTCAACAGGGGCCAGACGATCGACTTCAAGATCCACTCGAACTCCGCGAACTACCGCATCGACATATACCGGCTCGGTTACTACGGGGGTGCCGGCGCGCGGAAGGTGCACACGATCCAGCGCACCACCTCGTCGGTGCAGCCGGCCGCGTTCAACGACCTCGGCACCGGGTTGTGGGACGCGTCGAACTGGTCGGTCACCGCCTCGTGGGCCGTGCCCGCGACCATGGTGTCCGGTGTGTTCCTCGCGAAGCTGGTGCGGCAGGACGGGGTCGCGGGGGCGAGTCACATCCCGTTCGTCGTGCGCGGCGACGGGACGCAGCGCGACATCGTCTTCCAGACCTCGGACACCACCTGGCAGGCTTACAACGGGTGGGGTGGCGCGAACCTCTACGGCGGCAACGCGGCGACCGGGACGCCGACGGGGCGGGCGTTCAAGGTGAGCTGCAACCGGCCGTTCAGCACGCGGCTCGCGCAGGGCGGTGTGGACGCCGGGCCGCAGGACTTCGTGCTCAGCGCCGAGTACGCGATGATCAGGTGGTTGGAGCGCAACGGGTACGACGTGGCCTACGTGACCGGCCTGGACGTCGGGCCGGGCAACTACGTCCTCACCAACCACCACGTGTACCTCTCCGTCGGGCACGACGAGTACTGGTCGGGGGCGCAGCGTGCGCGCGTCGAGGCGGCCAGGGACGCGGGGGTGCACCTGTGCTTCTTCAGCGGCAACGAGGTCTACTGGCGGGTCCGCTGGGAGCCCGACGTCACCGGCACGCCGAACCGGACCATGGTCTGCTACAAGGAGACCAGGAACGCCGCCAAGATCGACCCGAGTCCGGAGTGGACGGGCACCTGGCGCGACCCGGCGTTCTCACCGCCCTCGAACGGCGGCGTCGCGGAGAACCGGTTGACGGGCACCAGCTTCTCCGTCGACTCGCACCAGGCCGACCGGATCGAGGTGCCGGAGGCGTACGGGAAGCTGCGGTTCTGGCGCAACACCGGCATGGCCGCGCTGACCGCGGGACAGGTCGGGTACGTCGAGGACGGCGTGCTCGGCTACGAGTGGGACGAGTCGCCGGACAACCGGTTCCGGCCGCCGACGCTCGTCAAGCTCTCCCGCACCGACCGGTTCATCGGCGCCAAGTACCTCCTCGACTACGGCACCACGACCGGTGACGGCGACGCCACCCACCACCTCACGCTCTACCGGGCGCCCAGTGGTGCCCTGGTCTTCGGCGCCGGCACGGTGTTCTGGTCGTTCGCACTCGACGCGGTGCACGACTACACCAGCACCGACCCGTCCATGCCCGTGGTGTCCGAGGACCGCGACGCGCAGCAGGCGACCGTGAACCTGTTCGCGGACATGGGTGTGCAGCCGGAGACGTTGCAGGGCAACCTGACGCCCGCCACGGCCTCGACGGACACCACGCCGCCGGTCACGGTGATCACGACGCCCGCGAACGGTGCGACGTTCACACAGCAGGCGCAGGTGATCATCAGCGGCACGGCGAGCGACGTCGGCGGCCGCGTCGCGACCGTCGAGGTGTCCACCGACAACGGCCAGTCCTGGCGGGCGGCCACGGGTACGACGAGCTGGTCGTTCTCCTGGTGGCCGCACCTGCCGGGCACGTACGCGGTCAAGGTGCGGGCCGTCGACGACAGCCTCAACGTCGAGAACGGGCCCACGCGCACGGTGACGGTGACGCCCGCGGGCTCGGTGCGGCTCTTCCAGCCCACCGACGTGCCGTACGGGCTGCACGCGCCCGACGAGAACCCGCTGGAGCACGGCATGCGGTTCTCCGTCAACACGCCCGGTTCCGCCACCGCGCTGCGGTTCTACAAGAACCCGTACAACACCGGTGCGCACACCGCCCGGCTCTACAACGCGGCCGGCACCAAGCTCGCCGAGGTGGGCTCCACCGGTGAGACCGCGAGCGGCTGGCAGCAGGTGAACATCGCCCCGGTCGCGCTGACGCCCGGCGAGACCTACACCGTCAGCGTGCACTCGGCGAAGTTCGAGAACTCCGACCACAACTTCTTCCACGTCCCGCGCACGTGCGGTGCGATCACCGCGCCCGCCGACGCCGGCGTGTTCCGCTACGGCGCGGGCGGCACCATGCCCACCGAGACGTTCCTGAAGTCCAACTACTGGGTCGACGTGGTGTTCGCGCGGGCGGGCGGTGCTGGCAACCTGGCGCCCGTCGCGGTCGGCAACAGCGGCTTCACCACGCCGGTGGGCACCGCGCTCACGATCCCCGCGGCGACGTTGCTGGCCAACGACTCCGACCCCAACGGCTACCCGATCTCGATGGTGTCGGCGGGTTCTGCCACCAACGGCACGGTGAGCTTCGACGCGGGCGCCCAGACCGTCACGTTCACGCCCACCGCCGGTTTCTCCGGGCCCGCGAGCTTCCAGTACACGATCACCAACGGGTTCCTGCAGTCCTCGACGACGGTGAGCCTGAACGTCGGTGTCGCGATGACCACGCAGTCGCTGTTCACCGGCGCCGACGTGCCCGCCATCCCGAACTCCACCGACAACGGCCCGGTCGAGCTCGGCGTGAAGTTCCAGTGCACGGTGGCGGGGGCGAGCGCGACCGGTGTGAAGTTCTACAAGGGCACGCTGAACACCGGGCCGCACACCGGCCGGTTGTGGAGCGCCACCACCGGCGTGCTGCTCGCGACCGCCACGTTCAGCGGTGAGACGGCGAGCGGCTGGCAGAGCGCGGCCTTCCCGTCACCGGTGTTGTTGACGCAGAACCAGTTCTACGTCGTCTCGTACCACACGACGACGAAGTACTCGGTGACCGAGAACGGGTTCACCTCGGCGCGGACGGCGGGGCAGCTCGTCGCACCGTCGAGTGCGAGCGCGGGCGGCAACGGCGTCTTCACCTACGGCCCGGCGGGCAGCTTCCCCTCGTCGTCGTTCGCGGCCAGCAACTACTTCGTCGACGTCATCGCCGCGGTCCCGGTGCAGCCGTCGGCACCGGTCTCGTTGTTCAGCGGCTCCGACGTGCCCGCGATCGTGAACTCCGGCGACGTCGGCCCGCTGGAGCTGGGCGTCAAGTTCCGCACGTCCTCGGCGAACGCCACGGCGACGGGCATCAAGTTCTACAAGGGTTCCCTGAACACGGGCACGCACGTCGCGCACCTGTGGAACGCCGCCACGCAGCAGCTGCTCGCCACGGCGACGTTCACCGGCGAGTCGGCGAGCGGCTGGCAGACGGTGACCTTCGCGAATCCGGTGCCGTTGACGGCCAACACCACCTACATCGCCGCGTACCACACGACGACGCGCTACTCGGTGACGAACGGCTACTTCGCCAATGCCAGGGTGGTCGGCTCGCTGACGGCGCCGTCGAGTGCGAGCGCGGGCGGCAACGGGGTGTTCGTCTACGGCCCGGCCGGGTCGTTCCCCGCGTCCAGCTTCGACTCGACGAACTACTGGGTGGACGTGGTCGTGCAGGCCGGCTGAGCAGGGCTACCAGGTGGGGCGTGCGGTCACCCCGCCGTCGACGACCAGGTCGTGGCCGGTGATCCACGCCGCCAGGTCGGAGGCGAGGAACACGCACGCGTTCCCCACGTCCTCGGGCGTGCCGAGGCGGTGCAACGGGGCGGCGTCGTGCCAGCGCGCGACGCCCTCCGGCCACTGCTCCTCGATGCCGGGGCGGCTGATCAGGCCGGGGGACACGGTGTTCACCCGCAGCCGCGGCCCGTACTCCTGGGCCGCGGCCCGCGCGTGCACGACCAGCGCGGCCTTGGAGGCGCTGTAGTGGGCGTGGCCCGCGGCCGGGTGGGTGCCCTCGATCGACGCGATGTGCGTGATCGACCCGCCCTGCGGCAGGACCTCTGCGGCCGCCTGGGTGACGGCGAACGGCCCGGTCAGGTTGATGTCCACAACGGACTGCCAGGACTCGGTGCTCATGCCCGGCAACGGTTCCACGGGCTGCACACCGGCGTTGTTCACCACCGCGTCGAGCCTGCCGTGCAGTGCGAAGGCCTCCTCGACCACGCGCCGCGCCGCGAACCGCAGGTCGCCGTCGGCACGGCCGCGGTGCGGCACGACGACGGCGCCGGCCGCGGTGAACCGGCGTGCGATGCCGGCCCCGATCGTGCCGCCCGCACCGGTGACCAGGACGACCCGGCCGCTGAGGTCGATCACGAGACGATGCCCTCCAACCGGTCGCGCAACCAGTCGACGATCTCACCACGGCCGGCCACGAAGCCCGCCGCCCCCAGCGCGTCGCCGCCGACGTGGTGGAACACGCCGCCGGCCGCCCGCACCAGCACCGCGCCGGCCGCCACGTCCCACGGGTGGATGCCCAGGTTCGCCGCCGCGTCCGCCCGCCCGGCCGCGATCCAGGCCAGCGACAGCGCCGTCACGTACACCCGCCGCACGTCCGCGACGGCGAGCAGGTCGGCCAGCAGCTCCACCTCGCCGCTGTAGGGGCTGCCGGGCAACGGGACGTCGGTCAGCACCACCGGCCGCGGGCTCGGTCCCGGCGGGATCACCAGCCCGGCCGACCGCACCGCGAACGGCACGCCCTCGGCCGCGGTGAACAGCTCGTCGCGGAACGGGTCCAGCACGCACCCCGCCACCAGCCGCCCGTCCACCGCCGCCGCCACCGACAGGCACGCGAGCGGCAGCCCGCGGACGAAGTTGCGGGTGCCGTCGATCGGGTCGACGTACCAGGTGATCCGAGCCTGCTCCGCGCCCAGCTCCTCGCCGACGACGGCGGAACCGGGCACGTCGAGCGCACGCCGCAGGAACGCCTCGATCGCCAGGTCGGCACTGCTGACCTGGTCGAACGCGCCCTTCGCGGCAACGTCCACCGGCAGCTCGCGCAGCAGCTTCGCGGCGTCCACGCAGGCCTGCGCGGCGAGGTCGAGGAGTTCGCCAGGAGTCACGCCCCCATTGTGATCGGTCACAAACCCGACCGGCCGACTCTGGGCAACGTCCCACCCGCGCACGTGACCGGAACCACCACGATGAGCTGACCTGACGACGACGTTGGAGGTTCGGGATGCGGATCGTGGCCGGGTTGGCTCTGGTGGCGGGTTTGGTCGCCGGAACAACCACCGCCCAGGCGGACACCGTGGAGTACGTGGCACTGGGCGACTCGGCGGCGGCCGGTCCGCTGGTCCCGGCCCAGGACCCGGCGCTGTGGTGCCTGCGGTCGGCCCGCGACTACCCGCGGGTGGCGGCGGAGCTGCTCGGCGCGCGGCTGACCGACGTCACCTGCTCCGGTGCGAAGACCGACGACTTCACGGGCCGCCAGTTCGGGTTCGTGGCACCGCAGTTCGCCGCGCTCAAGCCGTCCACCGACCTGGTGTCGCTGACGGTCGGCGCCAACGACGTCGGCCTGTTCCAGACGGCGTTGAGCTGCATCAACCTGCTGCCCCAGCCGATCGGGGTCTCCTGCAAGGACCGCTACACCTCCGGTGGGACGGACCGGCTGGCCGCGGCCGTGGACGCGTGGGGGCCGGAGCTCGGCGCCGCGCTCGACGAGGTCAAGCGCCGCTCACCGCGGGCGAAGGTGCTGGTCACCGGCTACGGCACGTACATCAGGCCGGGCGGCTGCTACCCGGTGCAGCCGGTGTGGAGCCGGGACGCCGACTACCTCCAGGGCGTGCTCAACCGGGTCAGCGCCACCGCGCGGGCCGAGGCCCAGAAGCGCGGCGCGACGTACGTGGACTTCGCCGCCGTGACCACGGGCCACGACATCTGCGCCGCACCCGCAGACCGCTACCTGGAGGGGTTGGTGCCGACGACCGCCGCCGCGCCGCTGCACCCCAACGCCGCCGGCATGGCCGCGTTCGGCGCTACGGTCGCGCGCGCCGCGCGGCCAGGGCAGCCGCCAGCAGCGTGACGTGCTCGATCCGCGTCGGGTCGAGGCCGGTGAGCTCCGCGACCCTGCGCAGCCGGTAGTCCACGGTGTTCGGGTGGACGTGCAGCTCGGTGGCGGCCGGCCGGCGCGACCCGCGCCGCAGGTAGACCTCCAGCGTCTGCACGAGCTCGTCGGACAACGCCGCCACGACCGCGGCCAGCGGTTCCAGCGCCGCGCTCGGCCGGGACAGCTGGTACTCCAGCAGCACGTCGGCCAGCCGGTACAGGCCGGGACCCGAGCGCACGGCGACGGCGAGCACCTCGCGGGCGAGCCCGGCGGCGGCCGCGACCCCGGACGGCGGGGCCGCGACCGCCGCCACCGTCAACGGCACCCCGGCGGCCCGCGCCGCGTCCGCCACGACCCGGTCGGCCCGTTCGTCCTCACCCGGCAGCAGCACGATCCCGCCGTCGGGGGTGAGCGCCGACAGGACCGGTTCGCGGCTGTGCCGTTCCAGCTCGGTGCGCAGCCGCCGCAGCTTGCGCCGCCCGGCCACGGCCGCGTCCACCCCGTCGGTCAGCTCGTCCGGGTGCGGCGGCACGTGCAGCGCCAGCACCACCACGGGCCCGTCCGCGACCCGCGTGCCGTCGAGCAGCCCGGTCAGCTGCGTGTGCCGCGCCGACCGCTCGTCGTCGAACATCGTCTGCCGCTCGTCGAGGTACCCGGCGCTCACCACCGGCGTCACGAGCTGCAGGTACCGCATGGCCAGCGCGTTGAGCGCCAGCACCTCGCCGACCTCCTCCGGCCGCGCCTCGGGCACCAGCACGTCCCACACCACCTGGATGCCCACGTGGTACGCCGTGAGCACGACGTCGACCGGCACGCCCTCCTCCGCACGCCGGGCCGCCGACTCGCGCAGGAACCGCAGCTCGTCGGCCGTCGGCAGCTCCCGGCTGCGCAGCACCCGCGCGAACGCCCGCAGCGTCCCCTCGATCACGCGGGCGATGTCACCGGAGAGCTCCTCGGCGGGCAGCTGCCGGTAGCCGGGCACCCGGTCGGTGATCTCCGCGAGCACGAGCCGCACGAACGACGGCAGCTCCGCGACGATCCGCTCGGCCAGCGGACGACCACCGATCACGAAGGACATCCGCCCATTCTGGCCCGTTCGGGGCTCGGGGCACCTCAGAGTTCGAGCACCGTGCCGTCCTGCGGGAGCTCCACCCCCGCCGCGCGCACCTGTGCCGCCTCCGGCGAGTCCGGGTCCAGCACCGGGTTGGTGTTGTTGAGGTGCGTGTAGAGCCGCCGCACGGCCGGGAACCGCCGCAGCCGCGGCAGGCTCGCCGTGATCGGCAGGTGGCCCATCGCGGCCTGCCCTGACCCGCTGCCCGTCGCCGTGCCCATCTCGGAGGCCGCGTGGAACGTGCCGTCGAGCACCAGGCAGTCCGCCCCGGCCACCACGTCGTCGAACCCGTCCGGCCAGTGCGCGAGGCACGGCGCGTAGACCAGCACACCACCGGTGACCGGGTCGGCGAACCGGTAGGCGACCACCCAGTCGCCCTCCACGGTGGATGACCGCGCGTACTTCGGGCGCTTGCCGCTGATCGGGACCGCCGTCACCCGCAGGCCGTCGAGCTCGACCTCGGCGGTGGTGACCTCGCGCCAGTCCACGGGTGCGTACCCGTCGACCACCGAGCGCAGGTCGAACCGGTCGCGCAACGCGTGCAGCACCGGGCCCGGCGCCCACACCGCCAGGTCCGTGCCGCCGCGCAACGTCAGCAGGCCGAGCGCGTGGTCGAGCTCCGCGTCGGTGAGCAGGGCGCCGCGCACCGGGGTCTCGCGCGGGCCGGGACCGGGGTTCAGCAGCGCGCAGGCGGCGAGCTGCGTGCGGATGTCCGGCGAGGCGTTGACCAGCCACCAGCGCGTGCCGTCGGCACTGACCGCCAGGCAGTCCTGCGACCGGGCGGGCAGCTCACCGGACCGGGCGCGGACGCACAGCGCGCAGGCGCAGTTCCACTGCGGGAACCCGCCGCCGGCCGCGGTGCCGAGCAGGACCGCCTTCACGGCATCCTCCGCATGGCCATGGCCGGTTCGACCGCCGGTGCCACCTCGGTCGCCAGAATCAGGTCCACAGTGGACCGATGCGGCGACAGCGAGCACACCGGGTCGGTGGCGGCGGCGTCACCGGTGAGCTGGAACGCCTGGCACCGGCAGCCGCCGAAGTCGACCTCCTTGCGCGGGCACGACCGGCACGGGTCCCGCATCCAGTCGAAGCCGCGGAAGGCGGTGAACGACGGCGAGTCGTGCCAGATGTCGTGCAACGACGAGTCGCGCACGTTCTCGACCGGCAGCGTCGGGATCACGGTGGCGGCGGGGCAGGGGAGCACCGAGCCGTCGGGCGCCACGGTCAGCTGCCGCGCACCCCACCCGTACATGCACGGCTTCGGGTGCGCCTCGTGGTAGTCGGCGATGACGTAGACGATCTCCATCACCCCGCGCAGCCGTTCCTGCGCCGCGGCGACGACCGGGCCGGCCGCCGCCAGCTGGTCGCGCGTGGGCAGCAACGCCGCCCGGTTGCGCAGCGCCCAGCCGTAGTACTGGGTGTTGGCGAGCTCCAGCCGTTCCGCGCCCAGCCGCTCGGCCAGCGCGATGATCCCGGCGACGTTGTCGAGGTTCTGCCGGTGCAGCACGGTGTTCACGGTCAGCGGCAGGCCTTCGGCGCGGATGAGGGCCGCTGCCTCGACCTTCCGGTCGAACGCCTTGATGCCCGCGATCCGGTCGTTGCCTGCCTTGGTCGCGTCCTGCAAGGAGAGCTGCACGTGGTCGACGCCGCGCCCGGCCAGGTCGTGCAGCCGGTCGCGGGACAGGCCCACGCCGGACGTGACGAGGTTGACGTAGCAGCCGAGGCTGTTCGCGTGCGCCACCAGCTCCGGGAGGTCCGGTCGCAGCAGCGGTTCCCCGCCGGACAGGTGGACCTGCAACACGCCCAGCGAGCGGGCCTGGTCGAAGACGCGCAGCCAGTCCTCGGTGGGCAGCTCGGCGCCCCTGCGCACCAGCTCCACCGGGTTCGAGCAGTACCCGCACTGCAGCGGGCAGCGGTGCGTGAGCTCGGCGAGCAGGCCGAACGGTGCCTCAGCCATCGACGTCGACCACCCTCCGGTCCACCAGCCGCGCCACCAGCTCCGCCACGTCCGCCGGCTCGACGCCCGCGTACTCGTCGCCCAGCGCCAGCGCGATGTCCCCCACCGACCGGACGCCGTCGCACAGCGCCACGACGGAGGCCGCGGTCTCGTTGAGCACCAGCACGCCCTCGGGGAACAGCACGACGTGCGCGGAGCGGATCTGGTCGTAGCCGCGCTTCACCCCGCGCCGGATGCGCGGCACGGCGCCGAGCGCTAGCACGGCCTGCCCCTGCCCGAGTAGTAGTCGACGGCGTCCAGCACGGCCCGCAGCACGTCGCACTTGAACGCCAGCGCCGCCACGGCCGCCAGCTGCTGTTCGCGGGTGCGGGCGTGCTCGACCACGACGTCCACAGTGGCCTGTCCCTCGCCGGCGACCGCCCGGATGCGGTCGGTGAAGTAGGCGAACCCCTCCTCGGCGATCCACGGGTACCGCTCCCGCAACGCCGCGAGTCGCTTGCGCATCAACGCACCCGAGAACATCTCGGTCAGCCCGGAGGCGACCCCCTCGACCCACGGCCTGGTGCGCGCGAAGTTCACGTAGGCGTCGACGGCGAACCGGACGCCGGGCAGCACGTGCCGTTCGTCGAGCACCTCGTCCCTGGTCAGCCCGACCGCCTCGGCGAGCAGCAGCCAGTTCTCTGCGCCGCCCTCGCCGGGTCCCGTGCCGTCGTGCCACACGATCCGCTCGCGCCACTGGCGGCGGACCTCCGGCACCGGGCAGTTCGACAGGATCGCGGCGTCCTTCTGCGCGATGCAGCGCTGGTAGTACCAGCGGTTCGCGGCCCACGCCTGCAGCTCGTGCTTGCTCAGGCCGCCCTCGTGCATGCGCAGGTGGAACGGGTGGCTGTCCCAGTACCGCGGGGCCAGCGCGCGGAGCTCCGCAACGAACTCCTGGGCGGACACGGCTTTCATCAGCGTGCACTCCTCAGCGGTTGGCCAGAAGTCGTACCCGTCGCGTTCGCTCCCCTGGCTTCGACGGCGATTCGATCATGTGTTGGTGGTACTTGCAGATGCCGTTGCCGGCAGGGGGAGTGCGGGAGACCGGGGCCCCCGCCGCCGCGAGGGTCCCGGTGCGGGCCGCGTCAGCTGCGGGCCGCGTAGGCGGTGACCTCCATGGGCGTGTCGAAGTCGCGGAAGTCGGGCTTCACCCACTCGCGCTTGACCTCGGGAAGCTTGTGCTCGGTAGCGGTAGCGGCAACGTTCATGCGCGACTCCTCGGGTCTACGGCGTGCCCGGGAAGGGCACGCGCGGCTCTTCCGTGGGGCGCGGCGGCGACTTTCACCGTAGGACGTCCCGCGTGGATCGCGCTAGACCGTTCACAAGGTTCCCAAAGATCATCGGAGCGGAACCGCCTTTCAGGCCTGAGACGACGGACGGTTGTATCGAAACATCCGATGAGCGTTGTGGGTTTGTGCGAGCTGTGATTGGGTAAACACGCCCTGCAACACCTCCGCCGCAGACTGAAACCACGAGCGGACCCGAAGGAGAGCACACATGCGTGCTCGTCGTATCGCGGCAGCGGCAGCCTGCACCGCCGTCGCCGCCTCCCTCTGCGTGATCCCGGCCTCCGCGCAGGACGGACCCTCCGCGCAGGCCGAGCGGACCCTCGCCAGCGGGTTGGACATCCCCTGGGACATCGAGTTCCTGCCCGACGGCAGTGGCATCTTCACGGAACGGGACACGTTCAAGATCAAGAAGCTCAGCGGCACGACCGTGACCGAGCTCGACACCGTGGAAGCGGCCCAGAGCACGGGCGGTGAGGGCGGACTGCTCGGCCTCGCGGTGTCGAAGACGTTCGCGACCGACAACTCGGTCTTCATCTACTACTCGACGGCGACCGACAACCGGATCGCCAAGCTCGTGCTGGGCGGCACGCCGCAGCCGATCGTCACCGGCATCCCGAAGAACCGCTACCACAACGGCGGCGGCCTGGAGTTCGGTCCGGACGGCTACCTGTGGGCGACCACCGGCGATGCCCAGAACACGGCCAACGCGCAGAACTGGAACTCGCTGGGCGGCAAGATGCTGCGCTTCGACACCGCGGGCAGGCCGGCGAGCGGCAACCCGCGCGCGAACAGCGTCGTGTACACGATCGGCCACCGCAACCCCCAGGGCATCACCTGGGTCGGCACCACCGCGTACGCCACCGAGTTCGGCAACAACACGACCGACGAGATCAACCGCATCGAGGCCGGGAAGAACTACGGCTGGCCGACGTGCGAAGGCAACTGCAACGTCGCCGGCATGACGAACCCGGCCGTCACGTGGTCCAACCGGCTGGCGGGCCCGACCGGCATCGCCCTGCACAAGAACGCGCTCTACGTCGGCGCCGTCACCGGCCGCCGGATCTGGAAGGTCCCGGTCAACGGCACCACGCTCGGCACGCCGCAGGCGTTGTTCACCGGCGCCTACGGCCGGGTGCGCTCGATCGCTCCCGCACCGGACGGCACCCTGTGGTTCGGCACGTCCAACCAGGACGCCAACGGCCAACCTGGTTCAACCGACGACCGCATCGTCTCCACCGACGCCTGACCCACCCGTTCGCGCACCGCTGCTTCGGCACGCGGGGACCTTTCGTGCGCTTCTGGGGTACGAAAGGTCCCCGCGTGCCGTAGGCGGACACGAGTGGGTGACGTCGGGAGGTGGGGTCAGTTGCGGGCGGCGGGCATCCGGCGGAGCTGGTCGAGGACCGCCGGGTCCTGCAGCTGCATCCACTGGATGACCTCGGTGTAGGTGGCGCACACCGTCTCCGGCTTGCCGCACACCTCGCCGAGGAACTGCTCCATCGCCGTGGAGAACGCCGACCCGTTCCACTCGTTGAAGTGGTTGCCGATCACCAGCGGCGCGCGGTTGCCGTTCAGCGCCGCCCGGTACACCGACCGGTACGTGTCGACGACGATCTGCGTGAACTCCGGGGCACGCGCCGGTTCCTCCTTGGCGCCGTTGAGCGCGTACCAGAGGTTGAAGTCCATCATCACGACCTGCCGGCCCAGCGCGGGGACGCGCACCTCGGGCATCGGGAACTCGTACAGTCCCCTTTGGACGGACGGCCACTGGACGCCGAGCGCGACCTGGCTGGTGTCGTAGACCAGGCCGTGGGCGGCCATCGCAGGGAAGGCCTCGTCCCAGTTGCCCTCCAGGCACGGCGTCCGTCCACCCCGGACCGCGTCGGCGGGCAACCGGAAGCCCTCGGACCGCGCCTTGTCGACGATCAGGCGGAACTGCGCCAGCTCCGCGTTCCAGGCGGCGTTGTCCCACTTGTCCACCGAGGGCTGGCTGCCACCGGAGCAGAAGTGGCCGTTGTAGTGCGTGCCGATCTCGTGGCCGTCGGCGATCACCTGGTTCAGGTAGCCGATCCTGGCCTCGATGTCCTGCCTGCTGCCGCCGAAGTCGATGTCCGACCGGCCCCGCTTGAGACCCGCGGGCGGCTGGTACAGCGTCCGGTCCTGGTCGGCCAGCATGTACACGCCGGACAGCAGGCCGGTGACGTGCGCGCCCGTCTGCCTGGCGACCGGGAGCACCTTGTCCCAGTGCTGCTTGGACACCGCGCCGTCGAAGGAGAAGAGCACGAACTGCGGCGGCTTCTCACCCTGAGCCAGCTTGTGCATCCACGGTTGCTTCGCGAGCTGTTCCGGCGTGGGCCCAGGCACCCGCGGTGCGGGTCCGGACTCCTTCGGAGTCGGAAGGCGGGGCGCCATCGGCAGCGGGCCGTTCTCCGCCTGCTGGTCCGGGTCGTCGTGCGGACTCAGCGTCATCACCAGCACGAGTGCCAGTGCCAGAGCCACGCCCGTGGTCAACCATCCCCAGCGCTTCACACAGTAGGAGACGATCGGTCACCCGAACGGGTTGCGCCGGGGAGGCGATTGGTCACCTGACGGGGTCGGCGATCACCACTCGGTTCGCCTCGTAGCCCTGCTGCCCACCGATCCAGGTACCCCCGCACGTGACCAGCACCAGCCGGTGCGGGCCGCGCGGCCCGAAGAGCTCCAGCGCGCGGGCCGGCAGCTCCTCCTTGCGGACCGTCTCGATCTGCCGGATCTTGAACCGGAACTCCTCGCCCGCGCTGTCGGCGACGACGACCTCACGGCCGTTCTGCGCCTGCCACAGCTCGGCGAACGGTCCCTTCGCGCCCTTCCAGTCGACGTGCCCGGCCAGCACGGTCGCGCCCTCGGCGCCCGCCAGCTCGGTGCCCCACCAGGTCGCCTCGCCGATGCCGTCGGGCACCGGCAGCACGCCGTCCTTGACCTCGCGCCGCACCAGAGTGGCCGAGCCACCGGCGGGCAGCCGCACCGAACCGGGACCGGCCTTGGGCGGCGCGGGCTGTTGCTGCTGCGGTGGTGCGGGCTCGACCGGTTTGGCGTTGCCGGTGTTCGCGCCGCCGATCAACCCGGTGAGGTCGGCGCCCCTGCCGGTGCTCATGCTGTCGCCGACAGGACCGGGCCCGACCACGGGGATCTCGTCCGCGACCGGCCGTCCCGCGAGGACGTCGGTCTCGGACGAGGTGACCAGCACGCTGGTGGCGGCGACGCCCACCACCAGCACGCCGGTCAGGAAAGCCCGGGAACTCACTGCCTGCGCCACACCAGCAAGCCTGCCAGTGCCCCGCCGAGCAGCACCAGGCCACCCACCGAGAGCAGCAGACCGGGGCGCAGCTGCGAGTCGAACGACGCGGTCGCGACCGGCGTGCTGCCCTCCGTGCCCGCCGGGATCGTGCTGGGCACGACCGGGGTGTTCGGCTTGTTCACCAGCTCCAGCGCGAGCGTCGAGCCGGGGCCGACGGACCCGCACGCGGCCGGTGGTGCCTTCGCGTCGAAGAACTCCTCGTACCCCTTCGGCGCGGCCACCTCGACGAGGCAGATCTCCTGCGGCGTGCGCAGGTCCGGCACCTCGACCGTGCCGTCGGCACCGGTCTGCAGCACCAGCGGCTTGCCGTCCGTGCCGACCAGCGGGCTGTCGTCCTGCTTGAGCGCGGGGCTCGTCTGGTCCTTGGCGGTGACGCGCAGCGCGACGCCCGCGATGGCCTTCTTGGTCTCCGAGTCGATCTTCGTGATCTTCACGGCGCCCGGAGCGGTCTTGGCCTGGGCGTTGGCGGCGGCGGTCAGCTTCTTCTCGCCGCCGGTGGTGACGATCCGCTGCATGTTCTCGGTCTGGATCGGCTGGTGCACGACCGGCTTGTCCGCGGGGGAGTCGGCGGTGACCGCGATCGCCGGCTTCGGGCCGGTGGGGACGACCTTGAGCGCGACCGGGCTGCCGTTCGCGTCGGTGGTGACCTTGCCCTCCGCGCTGCCGTCGACGAGCGTGGCGTCGGTCAGCGCGAAGCTGATCGGCGCGCCGGAGACGCCCTTGTCGTTCTGCTTGAGCAGCGACACGGTCCACGTCGACTCGGTGCCGATGACGAGCGGTTCCTGCGGCGCGGTCGCGGCGAGCTTCCACGGGCCGCGGTTGGCCTCGGCGTCGGCCCGCATCCGCGCGACCGCCTCCAGCACGGGCGCGGGCAGCCGGGCGGCGTACCACTCGGCGTTGTAGGCGAGGTAGCGCGGGTCCTTCGTGTCGAAGTTCACCGCACCGTCCGGCGCCGCGGTCCAGCTGTGCAGCAGGTGCGCGAGCGCCGCCGCCTCCTCCGCCGACTTGGTCGTGGAGTAGCGCAGCAGGAGGTAGGAGATGTTCGCGGCCACGTCGGGCGCGAGCTTCTTGCCCGCCTTCGTCAGCAGCTCGTCACCGGGCTGGTAGCCCACCGCGCTGTCGGGAGCGGGCAGGGCGTACTGCACGCACCACACGTGCTTGTCCTGCCACACGTACGACCCGTGCCACTCCGAACCCGTGGTGGCGTTGGGCTGGACCTCTGTCGCGTTGTAGCCGATGCCCTTGACGCCGACCGCTGTCGCCGTCGCGGGGGCGGTCAGGAGCGCGAGCCCCGAGACCGCAGCCACTGCGGCAAGACGTTTCCAGCCCATGGTGAATCGTGGTCCCCTCTGACCTGTACATATCCCGCGTGCGAGCTTGTCGGTAGCCCACTTCGGGGACAAGCCGCCACGAGGGGGAACTAGGGCGCTGCGCAGGGTGTGATCGTGAATGTTATGTGATCGGCGTTACGCGCACGGGGCCGGACACGCCGCGACACGCCGTGGTCAGGTCACGCTCCGGAGTCTTCGCGCGAGTTCGCACACTATTAGCGCACGTGTGATCGCTTGTGCGAGTAAAGTCGGCTTTACCGACGGGGAACCTGGCACCCAGCGTGCTCGTTGTACCCGTGACGGCGTAAAGCAACGCCCCAGGAGGACCAGGTGCGCTCCAGCAGCAACCCGGCTTTCCGTAACCTGCCGACCGGCGGCGGGTACGGAGGCTATGCAGGCTTCGGACAGCCCGAAGCCGGCTACCAGCAGGCCCCGCCGCCGCTGACCAGCGAGCGGCCGATGACGATCGACGACGTCGTCACCAAGACCGGCATCACGCTGGCCGTGGTGGCGGTCACCGCCGTCATCACCTACCTGATGCAGGCTTGGGTACTGCTGTTCCCGGCCGCGATCATCGGACTCGTGCTCGCGCTGATCATCTCGTTCAAGCGCGTCCCGAGCCCGCCCCTCGTCATCGCCTACGCCGCCGTCGAGGGTGTCTTCCTCGGCGCGTTCAGCGGGATCATCGGGCGGCTGATCGACGGCTGGACCGGCAACCCCGGCCAGGGTGTCGTGGTGATCGGCCAGGCGATCATCGGCACGATCGGCGTCTTCGCCGGCATGCTGGTCGTCTACAAGACCGGCGCGATCCGCGTCACGCCGAAGTTCACGAAGTGGATCACCGGCGCGATCATCGGCGTCGCCGTCCTGATGCTCTTCAACCTGATCATGAGCTTCTTCACGACCGGCGGCCTCGGCCTCCGCTCCGGCGGCACGCTCGCGATCATCTTCAGCCTCGTCTGCATCGGCCTCGCGGCGTTCAGCTTCCTGATCGACTTCGACGCCGCGGACCAGGCGATCCGGGCCGGCGTGCCGGCCAAGTTCGCGTGGCAGATCGCGTTCGGTCTCACGGTCACCCTGGTGTGGCTCTACACCGAGATCCTGCGCCTGCTCTCGTACTTCAACTCGGACTGACGTCCGGGCATCCGATCGGAGGGCGTTCCGCTGCGGCGGGGCGCCCTTCTGCATTTGTAGGCTGGGTCGCGTGGAAAACGGGTACCGCCTGGAGATGAGTCCGCCGACCGTCGACGACTACCTGCGCCTGCGCGAGGAATCCGGCCTGAGCGCGCGCAGTCGTGAGGAAGCCGAGAACGGCATCAACGGCGCGTGGGCCACTGTTCGCGCGATTCACGCGGAATCAGGTGAAACCGTGGGCATGGGTCGCGTGCTGAGCGACGGTGGCTGGTACTTCCACATCATCGACATGGCGGTGTTGCCGCGCCACCAGCGCAAAGGCATCGGTGACGCGATCATGACCGCATTGCTGGACCGCATCGGCGACCACTCGCCCGACGCGTACGTCAGCTTGCTCGCCGACCCGCCCGGCCGTCGTCTCTACGAACGGCACGGCTTCACCGAGAGCGCCCCGGCGTCGGTCGGCATGCGGCTCGTGCGCTAGACCCGCCAGCGCACGTCCGGCAGCTCGGTGCCGATTTTGATCAGGCAGTCCGTGCAGAGGGCCCCCACCTGCGAACGCGACACCCGTTCATCGGGCACCGAGTGCTCGCACACCGCCTCGTAGAAACTGCGGCGGGAACCACGGGCCTGGTCGAGCGAGAACGCGTGGCATTGCAGGTCGTATTCGCTTTGCCACCACACATAGGGCATGTCCCAACCTCCTGACTCGTCGGTAGGGACGGACTTCCCCTCGCCCGATGACGCCATTGCTGGACGATTCAGGTCATCGGCAGAACGGTGGTGGGCAAGTAGCTCCGTTCGGGTGAAACGGAGCTACTTGCAAGTGGCAAATTGCAGATCTTGGAATCGGTCCAGGATCAGCTGAGGCGTTCCAGCACCATCGCCATGCCTTGGCCACCGCCCACGCACATCGTCTCCAGACCGAACTGCTTGTCGTGGAACTGGAGCGAGTTGATCAGGGTCGTGGTGATCCGCGCGCCGGTCATGCCGAACGGGTGGCCGACGGCGATGGCGCCACCGTTCACGTTCAGCCGGTCCAGGTCGATCCCGAGGTCCTGGTAGGACGGGATCACCTGGGCCGCGAACGCCTCGTTGATCTCCACGAGGTCGATGTCGGAGATCGACAGGCCCGCCAGCGCCAGCGCGCGCTTCGAGGCCTCGACCGGGCCGAGGCCCATGATCTCCGGCGACAGGCCGGAGACGCCGGTGGAGACGATCCGCGCCAGCGGCGTGATGCCGAGCTCGCGGGCCTTGGTGTCGGACATGACCACGAGGGCGGCCGCGCCGTCGTTGAGCGGGCAGCAGTTGCCGGCGTTGATCCGGCCGTCCGGGCGGAACACGGGCTTGAGCTGCGACACGGCCTCGTAGGTGACGCCGGCGCGCGGGCCGTCGTCGGTGGAGACGACAGTGCCGTCCGGCAGCGTCACCGGGGTGATCTCGCGGGCCCAGAAGCCGTCGGCGATCGCCTTCTCGGCGAGGTTCTGCGAACGGACGCCGAACTCGTCCATCTCCTTGCGGGAGACGCCCTTCAGCAGTGCCAGGTTCTCCGCGGTCTGGCCCATCGGGACGTAGACGTCCGGCAGGGCACCGGACACCCGCGGGTCGTCCCACGTCGAGGCGCCGGAGGCGGCGACGGAGGCCGTGCGGGCCTCGGCGTCGGCGAAGAGCGGGTTGTGGGTGTCCGGCCACGAGTCGGAGCTGCCCTTGGCGAAGCGCGACACCGTCTCGACGCCCGCGGAGATGAACACGTCGCCCTCGCCCGCCTTGATGGCGTGCAGGGCCATGCGCGTGGTCTGCAGCGACGAGGCGCAGTAGCGGGTGACCGTCGTGCCGGGCAGGGTGTCGTGGCCCAGCAGCACGGACACGACGCGCGCCATGTTGAAGCCCTGCTCGCCGCCGGGCAGGCCGCAGCCGAGCATCAGGTCGTCGATCTGCGCCGGGTCGAGCTGCGGCACCTTGTCCAGCGCCGCCTTCACCATCCGCGCGGCGAGGTCGTCGGGCCGCACGTCCTTCAGCGAGCCCTTGCCCGCGCGACCGATGGGGGAGCGGGCGGCGGAGACGATCACGGCCTCAGGCATCGGGGAGCTCCTCGTTGGGGGTCAAGGTCGCAGCCGAGCCTAGTTAACGCCCGCTCACCCCGGCCAGCGCACGTGACGAGGATTTCCGGAACTCACGCGTGCCGCCGGTGCAGCCACGCGGGCCACCGCGACGCGCCCACCGCCAGCGCCGCCGCCGAGCGCAACGGCACCGGCGCCGCCGCCCACTCCGGCAGGAACCCCGCCACCCGGCACAACGGCGCCAGCAGCACACCGGCCGCCGCCTCGTAGCCGGCGGCGCTGGGGTGGAAGCGGTCGGAGCTGAACATGTCGGCGTGCCGCGCGGTGAACTCCGGTGCCAGCAGGTTCCCCAGCGGTACCGCGACACCGCCGGCCCGCCGCACCTGCGCCGTCTGCGCCGCCGCCAGCCGCAGGCTGTACCGCCGCCCGATCGCCCGCAGCGGCTGCGGGATCGGCCGCACGATCCCGAGGTCGGGGCAGGTGCCGACCACGACACCGCACCCGGCGGCGCGCAGCCGGCGGACCTGCTCGCCCAGCAACGCCGCCGAGTCGCGCACCCGCGTCCGCGTCGTCACGTCGTTCGCGCCGATGATGACCAGCGCCGCCTGCGGCTCGCCCGGCAGCGCCGCGTCGACCTGCGGCACCAGGTCGCGGGTCGTCGAGCCGCTGATCGCGTACGTCGACAGCCGCACCGGCCGGTCCGCCTCCTCGGCCAGCGCCCCGGCCAGCAACACGCCCGGCATCTGCGAGGGGTGCGTCACACCGACGCCGACCGCCATCGAGTCGCCGAGCACCGCCAGCCGCAGCGGGTCCCGGCCGTCGTCGCGGTACACGCCGTCGGGTGCGGGCCACAGGTGTTCCAGCACGCCGATGGCCACGCGGGCCCGTCTGCCCTGCTCGTTCAGCAGCCCGACGAGCGCCCCGGACAGCCCGCCGAGCGTCGCGGCGGTCATGGCGGCCGCGCGCAGGTGTCCCGTGCCGAGCATCCGCACCACCCCCTCTCCCCTGGAATCGTCGGCATCACCGTTCGAATCAACCTCCGCTGCCACTAGAGCTACGCTTCGTGCGCTATCTCGGAGAGTGGGAGTGGGGAGTACAGCGGTGGAGTACGTCGAGCACGTCGTCGACCTGGTGGGCAACACGCCGCTGGTCAAGCTCAACTCCCTGACCTCGGGCATCAAGGCGACCGTCCTGGCCAAGGTCGAGTACCTGAACCCGGGCGGCAGCGTGAAGGACCGCATCGCGCTGCGCATGGTGGAGGCGGCCGAGAAGTCCGGCGAGCTGCAGCCCGGCGGCACGATCGTGGAGCCCACCTCGGGCAACACCGGTGTCGGCCTCGCGCTGGTCGCCCAGCGCAAGGGCTACAAGTGCGTGTTCGTGTGCCCCGACAAGGTCAGCGAGGACAAGCGCAACGTCCTCAAGGCCTACGGCGCCGAGGTCGTGGTGTGCCCGACCGCCGTCGCGCCCGAGCACCCGGACTCGTACTACAACGTCTCCGACCGGCTGGTCCGCGAGATCCCCGGCGCGTGGAAGCCCAACCAGTACGCGAACCCGGAGAACCCGGCGAGCCACTACCACCAGACCGGCCCCGAGGTGTGGCGCCAGACGGCGGGCAAGATCACGCACTTCGTCGCGGGCGTCGGCACCGGCGGCACGATCTCCGGCACCGGCCGTTACCTCAAGGAGGTCTCGGACGGCGCGGTGAAGATCATCGGCGCGGACCCGGAGGGCTCGGTCTACTCCGGCGGCACCGGCCGGCCGTACCTCGTCGAGGGTGTCGGCGAGGACTTCTGGCCGGAGACCTACGACAAGACCGTCTGCGACCAGATCGTCGAGGTCTCCGACGCGGACTCGTTCGACGTCACCCGGCGCCTGGCCCGCGAGGAGGGCCTGCTCGTCGGCGGCTCCTGCGGCATGGCCGCCGCCGCGGCGCTGCGCATCGCGCGGGACCTGCCCGAGGACGCCGTCGTGGTCGTGCTGCTGCCCGACGGCGGCCGCGGCTACCTGTCGAAGGTCTTCAACGACCGCTGGATGGCCTCCTACGGCTTCCTGCCGCCCGACTCGACCGGCGCGACCGTCGGCGACGTGCTGCGCCGCAAGGGCGGCCAGCTGCCCGACCTGGTGCACGCGCACCCGAACGAGACCGTCGGCGACGCGGTGGCGATCCTGCGCGAGTTCGGCGTCTCGCAGATGCCCGTCGTGAACGCCGAACCGCCGGTCATGGCGGCCGAGGTCGCCGGCGCGGTCAACGAGCGCGACCTGCTCGACGCGCTGTTCACCGGCAAGGCCCAGCTGGCCGACCGCCTCGACAAGCACATGGGCGCACCGCTGCCCACGCTGGGCGCCGGTGAGCCGGTGAGTGTGGCCATGAACGCCATGACCCACGCCGACGGCGCGCTGGTGCTGGAGGACGGGAAGCCCGCCGGTGTCGTGACGAGGCAGGACATTCTCGGTTTCTTGGCTGGTCGCTGAACGTAGAAGGCCGTACGTCCGATAGCGTGACGCCCCAGATCAACCAGACTCATACACACACGGCCCAGCCAAGGGGGTTGGAAACCGGATGAACGCTCCGCAGCCGCCAGGAAATCCGTTCGGCGGTCAGCCGCAGCACGAGCAGCCAAACGCGGACGCCACGCAGGTCGTCCCAGGGGGTGGGCAGCCGCAGGCGTCCCACAACCCGGACGCCACGCAGGTCGTCTCGCCTGGTCAGACGCCTGCCGCGCCGCAGCAGAACGCGGACGCCACCCAGGTCGTCAGCCCGGGGCAGGTGCCCCCGGCCGGCGCTCCCGGCTCCGGCGGTTTCCCGGCACAGGGTCCCGGCTCCGGCGGGTTCCCCGCCCAGCAGCCGCCCCCGTACGGTGCTCCGCAGCCGCCCGCCTACGGCGCTCCGCAGTCGAACCCGTACGGGCAGCCCGTGCAGTCCAACCCGTACGGCCAGCCCGCGCAGTCGAGCCCGTACGGCCAGCCGCAGCAGCAGCCCTACGGCCAGCCCTCCTACGGCGGCGCTCCCGGCTTCCCGCCGCCGCCTCCCACCGGTTACGCCGAGTGGGGTTCGCGGTTCGTGGGCTACCTGATCGACGTCGCGGCGCCGGTCGTCGTGGTGTGGCTCGTCGCGTTCGTGCTGGGCCTCGTCGGCGCGGGCATCGGCCCCGACGCCGCGTGGATCTTCGCGATCATCGGCATCGTGCTCTACCTGGCGCTGTTCGGGTTCTACATCTGGAACCTGATCATCAGGCAGGGCGCGACCGGTCAGACGATCGGCAAGAAGATCGCCAAGATCAAGCTCGTCTCCGAGGAGACGCTGCAGCCGCTCGGCGCCGGCACCACCTTCGTGCGCCAGCTGTGCCACGTCGTCGACTCGCTGCCGTGCAACGCGGGCTTCCTGGCCCCGTTGTGGGAGCCGAAGAACCAGACCTGGGCCGACAAGATCATGAAGACCATCGTGATCAACGCCCCGGAGACGGCCTCGCCGTACGGCGGTGGCACCGGCGGCTTCCAGCAGCCGGGCACCGGCGGCTACCCGCAGCAGGGTGGCTACGGCCAGCCGCCGCAGCAGGGCTACGGCCAGCAGCAGGGTTGGTAAGACCTCACCAGCAACAGCCCCCGGTCCCCGTGACCGGGGGCTGTTCTGTTCCGCACTCCTGCCGGTCGGCGGCCGGACGGGTGAGTACCCTTCGGACATGAGCACCCCATACGGCTTCGCGACCAGGGCGATCCACGCCGGTCAGGACCCGGACCCGACCACGGGTGCGGTGAACGTGCCCATCTACGCGACGTCGACGTACGCCCAGGACGGCGTCGGTGGGCTGCGCCAGGGCTTCGAGTACTCGCGCACCGGCAACCCGACCCGCCGCGCACTGGAGACCGCCCTCGCCTCCCTGGAACGCGGCCGCTTCGGCCGTGCGTTCTCGTCGGGCATGGGTGCCACCGACACGGCCCTGCGCGCGTTCCTCAAGCCCGGCGACCACATCGTCATCCCGAACGACGCCTACGGCGGCACGTTCCGCTTGATCGACAAGGTCTTCTCGCAGTGGGGCGTCACCCACTCGCCGGCCCCGGTCTCCGACGTCGACGCGATCCGCGCCGCCATCACGCCGGCCACGAAGCTCGTGTGGATCGAGACGCCGACCAACCCGCTGCTGAACATCGGCGACATCGCCGCGATCGCCGAGGTCGCCCACTCCGCGGGCGCCAAGCTGGTGGTGGACAACACCTTCGCGTCCCCGGCCCTGCAGACCCCGCTGGAGCTCGGCGCCGACGTGGTGCTGCACTCCACCACCAAGTACGTCGGCGGCCACTCCGACGTCGTCGGCGGCGCCCTCGTCACCTCCGACGAGGAGACCGACGCGGCGTTCGGCTTCCTGCAGAACGGCGCGGGCGCGGTCCCCGGCCCGTTCGACGCCTACCTGACCCTGCGCGGCCTCAAGACGCTCGAGCTGCGCATGGAGAAGCACTCCGACAACGCCGAGCTGGTCGCCGAGGCCCTCACCCGCCACCCGCGCGTGAAGAAGGTCATCTACCCCGGCCTGGAGTCGCACCCCGGCCACGCGGTGGCGGCCAAGCAGATGCGCCGCTTCGGCGGCATGATCTCGTTCCTCGTCGAGGGCGGCGAGGAGGCGGCGCTCGCGGTCTGCGCGCGCACCAAGCTCTTCACTTTGGCCGAGTCGCTCGGCGGCGTCGAGTCGCTGATCGAGCACCCCGGCAAGATGACGCACGCCTCGACCGCGGGCTCGATGCTGGAGGTCCCCGCCGACCTGGTCCGCGTCTCGGTGGGCATCGAGTCGGGCGACGACCTGGTGTCCGACCTGCTGGCCGCCCTCGGCTAACCCCGCCCACCGCTGCCCCACCGCACGCGGGGCCCTTTCGTGCGCTCCTGGTGCACGAAAGCTCCCCGCGTGCACTTCCAGGAGCACGAAAGTTCCCCGCGTACACCAGGAGTACGAAAGCTCCCCGCGTGCGCTCCTGGTGCACGAAAGGGCCCCGCGTGCACTCCGAGCAACGGGAAGAGGGCGTCTGCAAGTACGGCCAACGTGGAGTTGGTGGTACTTGCAGACGCCCTCAGCGCTACTACGGCTTCTTCGAGCCGCCGAACCTGTCCACGTTGTCCGCGGTGTCGGCTGTGGGCGCCGCCGGTAGGTCGGCGCCGTTGACGCAGCCGCCGACGAACTCGATCGACTCGCCGGTGCGGACGAAGCGGCCGGCCTCGTCGCAACCCGCGTGGGCCACGGTCAGGAACGCCGCGCCGGTCAGCGCCGCAGCCGTGGTCACGGCTCCGACCAGCGGAATCACCGCGGCCACGCGTCGTACGAGTGCCATGCCACCTCCCCACGATGTGAGTCCCCCGTAAGGCAGCCTACCGGGGAACGCGCATCAGAGGTTGCCGCGGCGCTCCTGTTCCCGCTCGATGGCCTCGAACAACGCCTTGAAGTTGCCCTTGCCGAAGCCCAGCGAGCCGTGCCGTTCGATCAGCTCGTAGAACACGGTGGGGCGGTCGCCGATCGGTTTGGTGAAGATCTGCAGCAGGTAGCCGTCCTCGTCGCGGTCAACCAGGATGCGGTGCTCCTTGAGGACCTCGATCGGCACGCGGACCTCGCCGATGCGGGCGCGCAGCTCGGGGTCGTCGTAGTAGGAGTCCGGGGTCTCCAGGAACTCCACGCCCGCCTCGCGCATGGCGGTGACGGTCTTGATGATGTCGTTGGTGGCCAGCGCGATGTGCTGGACGCCCGCGCCCTCGTAGAACTCGAGGTACTCGTCGATCTGCGACTTCTTCTTCGCGACCGCCGGCTCGTTCAGCGGGAACTTGACGCGGTGGTTGCCGTTGGAGACGACCTTGGACATCAGCGCCGAGTAGTCGGTGGCGATGTCGTCGCCGATGAACTCCGCCATGTTCACGAAGCCCATGACGCGGTTGTACCACTCGACCCAGTAGTCCATCTTGCCGAGCTCGACGTTGCCGACGCAGTGGTCGACGGCCTGGAACAGGCGCTTCGGCGCACCCTCCGGCCGCTTCACGGTCGACGTCTTGGCCACGTAACCGGGCAGGTAGGGGCCGGTGTACTTCGAGCGGTCCACGAGGGTGTGGCGGGTCTCGCCGTAGGTGGCGATGGCCGCGAGGCGGACGGTGCCGTGCTCGTCGGAGACGTCGTGCGGCTCCTCCAGGACGGTCGCGCCCTGCGCGCGGGCGTGCTCGATGCACTGGTCGACGTCGCCGACCTCCAGCGCCAGGTCGACGACGCCGTCGCCGTGCTTGCGGTGGTGGTCGAGCAGCGGGGAACCGGGCTGCACGCCGCCGTGGATCACGAAGCGGGCCGAACCCGACTTCAGCACGAACGACTTGTGCGTGCGCTGGCCGGTCTCAGGGCCCGCGTAGGCCACGAGCTCCATGCCGAACGCCACCTGGTACAGCCACGCGGTCTGCGTGGCGTTGCCCGCGACGAACACCACGGCGTCCATGGCGCGCACGGGGAAGGGGTCCTTGGTCGCGTCGTAGTCGACCAACCCCACGAGCTGCCGGAGCTGGTCGTAGCTCACGTCGTCAAGCTGCTGCGTCATGCTCATCAGCATGAGATGACCCGACAGGGTGAGCAACAGTCTTCAATTTAGCTGCGCATTTTGTACAGTGATGCGTGGCCGAAGACCAGCAGAGTGAGCACTCTGACCAGACAGTCGACGAACTGGACGCACGGCTGCTGCTGCTCCTCACCGACGAGCCGCGGCTGGGCGTCCTCGAATGCTCCCGCAGGCTCGGTGTCGCACGTGGCACCGTGCAGGCCCGGCTGGACCGGCTGACCGGCCGCGGTGTGCTCACCGGGTTCCCGCCCGCGCTGGACCTGGGGGCGATGGGCTACGGGCTGACCGCGTTCGCGACGGTCGAGATCGCGCAGGGCCGCCGGCAGGAGGTGTGCGAGGGCCTGGCCGCGATCAGCGAGGTGTGCGAGGTGCACGCCACGACCGGGCAGGGCGACCTCTTCGTGCGGATGGTCGCGCGGTCCAACGCGGACCTGCAGCGCGTGGTCGACCACATCGTCGACGTGCCGCACGTGCGCAGGCTGTCGACCTCCATCGCGCTCTCCACGCCGGTGCCGCCGCGGGTGCGACCGCTCCTGGAACGCGTGAAGGGGCGGTCACCGCAGTGACCGCCCCTCCGCAACGTCGTGTGATCAGCCCGAGTACGGCACCGCGGAGATCAGCGTGACCTTCTGGAGCTTGCCGTTGGGCAGCTCGTACTCGACGGTCTCGCCGTCCTTCGAGCCGTTCAGCGCCTTGCCCAGCGGTGAGGACGGGGAGTAGACCTCCATCTCGCCGTGCGCGCCCTCTTCCCGCGTCGCCAGCAGGAAGGTCTCGGTCTCGTCGTCGCCCTCGTAGCGGATCGTGAGCACCGTGCCCGGTGCCGCGACACCCTTCGTGGTGGGAGCTTCGCCGACCTTCGCGGCCTGGAGCAGCTCGTGCAGCTGGCGGATGCGCGCCTCCTGCTTGCCCTGCTCCTCGCGAGCCGCGTGGTAGCCGCCGTTCTCGCGGAGGTCGCCCTCTTCGCGACGAGCGTTGATCTCGGCAGCCATGACCGGGCGGTACGCGATCAGTTCGTCCAGCTCAGCCTTGAGCCGGTCGTAGGCCTCCTGGGTCAGCCAGGTCACCTGGGTGTCGCTCACGGTCACCAACTCCTCGTCTTGCTCCGGCGCACGCGTGTGTGCCAGATAGTTCCCGGGCCGCCAGCCCGGAACGGAAAAACACGGCCCGCGCCGGGGCCGTGCTTGAGCTGCAATAGTAACACGGAGACAACGTTCAGCGACGGCGATTTGTTCCTCATCTCGCCGCTTAAACCGCAGATCACCCGCTTGGCCGCTAGGTCGTGGACAAGTAGGCGGGAACCTGGTAGGAGCAGCCGAACACTTCGCCGGTGACCGGCGGCTTCGAACCGCGAACAACAGTTGTCTCGACAACGGTCGAATTCCCCGGCGGGATCAGAACTTCACGCCGACCCGCTTCGTCCCCGTCCTTGGACCGGGCCCGAATGATGCAGACGGCCGGTCGCTCCGGTTGGTCTCGGGAAACCTGGAAAGTGACCTGCACCCGCTCGCTGTCGAGGATCTGGAACGCCGTCTGTTC
This sequence comes from Lentzea sp. NPDC037011, assembly GCF_055607425.1. Lineage (NCBI taxonomy): Bacteria > Bacillati > Actinomycetota > Actinomycetes > Pseudonocardiales > Pseudonocardiaceae > Lentzea > Lentzea sp. NPDC037011. The sequence goes on from NZ_JBVJRT010000005.1 coordinate 481,676, forward strand.
GGCCTCGATCGGTTTTGTGCCGAGATTTCGGTAACCGACGAACGCGACGACCGCACCGACCACCACGGCTACGGCGAGTAACGCCCACCGCGCGAGCCTGGGCATCGCCGCGCGGCTGCTCTTGCCGTACCGCCCCTCGGGGAGAGCGCGCTGTGCCACTATCCCGCGCCTCCTCAAGCCTCTGGGGAACAATGGTGCTCGACGTTCAGTTGTTGAGTGTCGCAGGACCGTTCACACAGGAGGACCACGGGGGTCATGGCCGACAAGCTGCGCCTTATGGCAGTGCACGCACATCCCGACGACGAGTCGAGCAAGGGCGCGGCCACGATGGCCCGCTACATCGCGGAAGGGCACGACGTCATGGTTGTGACCTGCACCGACGGTGGTGCGGGCAGCATTCTGAACCCGGCGATGGACAAGCCGGACGTGCTCGAGAACATCATCGAGGTCCGCCGCGAGGAGATGGCCAACGCGGCCAAGATCCTCGGCATCCAGCACCGCTGGCTGGGCTTCAAGGACTCCGGCCTGCCCGAGGGCGACCCGAAGCCGCCGCTGCCCGAGGGCTGCTTCGCCCTCGTCCCGCTGGAGGAGTCGGTCCCGTCGCTGGTCGAGGCGATCCGCGACTTCCGCCCGCACGTGATCGTCACCTACGACGAGAACGGCGGCTACCCGCACCCCGACCACATCCGCACGCACGAGATCTCGATGGCCGCGATCGACGCGGCCGCCGACGCCTCGTACAAGCCGGAGCTCGGCGGGGCGTGGGACACGGTGAAGGTCTACTACTCGCACGGGTTCTCCCGCGCGAAGCTGGTGGCGTTCCACGAGGCGCTGGAGGCCCGCGGCCTGGAGTCGCCCTACACCGAGTGGCTCGCGAACTGGGACGCCGCCCGTCCCGACGTGATGGACCGCGTCACCACCCGCGTCCAGTGCTCCGAGTACTTCGACGTCCGTGACGAGGCCCTCAAGGCCCACGCCACCCAGATCGACCCGACCAGCCGCTGGTTCGCCATCCCGATGGACATCCAGGTCGAGGTGTGGCCCACCGAGGAGTACGAGCTCGTGCGCTCGCAGGTCGACTCGACGCTGCCCGAAGACGACCTGTTCGCCGGAGTTAAGGTCTAGGGGTGAACCCCTGGACCGACACGGTTGCGATCGTCGCTGTTCAGCAGCCGTCGAACACGAACGACGACAAGGGCGGCCAGGGGGAGGACTTCGGCAAGTCCTCCCCGGTCGGCCTCGTCCTGCTCATCCTGTTCTTCGTCGCCGTGTTCTTCCTGGTGCGCTCGATGAACAAGCACCTGAGGAAGCTGCCCGCGTCGTTCGACGAGCCGGCGGAGACCGCGGAGCCGGCGAAGGCGCCGAAGAAGGACTGACCGGGTTCCGGCGCACGCCCGCCAGGAGGCAGGCGTGCGTCCCGGCCGTCACAGTCGCGGGTCCACCGGTTCCGACTCCAGTGCCAGCACGCCGAACACGCATTCGTGCACGCGCCACAACGGCTCGCCGCGTGCTGCCCGTTCCAGTGCCTCGATGCCCAGTGCGTACTCGCGCAACGCCAGCCCGCGCTTGCGGCCGAGGCTGCGCTTGCGCAGACGGGCCAGGTTCGCCGGCCCGGTGTAGTCGGGGCCGTAGATGATCCGCAGGTACTCGCGCCCGCGCACCTTCACGCCCGGCTGTGCCCGCCGGGTCAGGTTCGCCAGCGGCTTGACGACCATCCCCTCACCGCCGTCCGCTGTCAGCGACTCCCACCACCCGACCCCGCGCGCCACCGAGGACTCGTCGGTGACGTCGACCACGAGGTGCCGCGTCTGCTGCCACAGCGGACCCTCCAGCGCACCCAGCTTCTCCAGGTGCCACAGGTGCGAGCGGTCGTGGAACGTCTGCCCGGCCGCCGCCAGCAGCTGGAACGGTGCGATCCGCACGCCCTCCAGACCGTTCGTGGGCCAGCAGTAGCGCGAGTAGGCCTCCTGGTACGCAACGGCGTTCGCGGCACGACGCGAAGTACGCGCCAGCAGGTCCGACACGTCCACACCACGGGCCGCCGCAGCCGACAACGCCTCGACCGCCACCGGCAGCGCGCCACCGGCCGCCGCGCCGACCGCCGCGTACTGCTCGCGGATCAGGCCGGAGGCCTTGGCGTTCCACGGCAGCAGCTCGGCGTCGAGGAGCAGCCAGTCGGTGGCGAGCTCGGCGAACAGCGGCCGGACGGCCTCCCGCACCCGGTCGAGCAGTTCCTCGCCCAACGCGCCGTCGAAGAACGCGCGGCCGGTGCGCGTGTACACCGCCCCGCCCTCCTCGCGCACCAGCAGCACCGCGCGGGAGCCCATGTGCTTCTCCTCGCAGATGACCTGCGCGACACCGGCCGCGCGGTACTCGGCGAACGCGTCGGAGGGGTGCTCCAGCACGTCCTCGCGCCGCGAGGTCGCCGTGGGCGCCATCGTCGGCGGCAGGTACAGCAGGTCGTGCGGGTCGATCGCGAACCGGCTCATCACCTCCAGCGCCGAGGCCGACTGCTCCGCGCGCACCGTCACCGCGCCCATCACCGACGTCTCGATCCGGCGCAGGCCGGTGACGTCGGTCAGCGACAGCACGTCCGGCGCGCGCTCGGCGACCGGCGGCGGGAACGGCCGGTCGTTCTCGTACCAGACCTGGTGCGCCTTGACGGAGACGAGCTCCTTCTCCGGGTAGCGCAACGCGGTCAGCTTCCCGCCGAACACCACGCCCGTCTCCAGGCACATGGTGTTGTTGACCCACTCGGCCTCGGGCACCAGCACGTGCCCGTACAGCACCATCGCGGAGCCGCGGTAGTCGTTCGCCCACGGCAGCCGCACGGGCAGGCCGTACTCGTCGGTCTCGCCGGTCGTGTCGCCGTAGAGCGCGAAGCTGCGCACCTTCGCCGACGCACGGCCGTGGTAGCGCTCGGGCAGGCCCGCGTGCGCCACGACGAGCTTGCCGTCGTCCAGCACGTAGTGCGCGATCAGCCCGTCGCAGAACTTCTGCGCAGCCAGGCGGAACTCCTCCGGCTCGTGCGCGAGCTGCTCCAGCGACTTCTCCAGCCCGTGCCGGACCGTCACCTTGTGCCCGCGCAACGCGCGGACCAGCTTCTCCTCGTGGTTCCCGCGCACGCTCAGCGCGTGGCCGTTCGCGACCATGCCCATGACGAGCCGCAGCACACCGGGCGTGTCCGGGCCGCGGTCGACCAGGTCGCCGACGAACACGGCCCTGCGGTCACCCGGCGGCAGCGCGTCGACCGCGCGCCCCTCCTCGTCGCGGACCAGCGCGTAGCCCAACTCGGTGAGCAGCTCCTCCAGCTCGGCGCGGCAGCCGTGCACGTCACCGATCACGTCGAACGGGCCGGTCTCGTGCCGCAGGTCGTTGAGCAGCTTCTCGTGCACGACGGTCGCGTTGTCCACATCGGACTCCGAGCGCAGCACGTGCACGCGCTTGAAGCCCTCCTTGCCCAGATGCTTCAACGACCGGTGCAACGCGGCCCGGTGCCGCTTCACGACGTGCGCGCCGAAGTCGCGGTCCGGCCGCGATGCGTTGCGCCGCAGGCAGACGTCGGCCGGCGTGTCCAGCACGATCGCCACCGGCAGCACGTTCGCGCGCTTCGCGATCTCGACCAGCTTCGCGCGGTCGGGCGCCTGCACGTTGGTCGCGTCGACCACGGTGACCTTGCCGGCTTCCAGCCGCTTCGCCGCGACGTGGTGCAGCACGTCGAACGCCGCCGCGGACGCCGACTGGTCGTTCTCGTCGTCGGAGACGAGCCCGCGGAAGTAGTCGCTGGACAGCACCTGCGTGGGCAGGAAGTGCCTGCGCGCGAACGTGGACTTGCCCGAGCCGGAGGCGCCCACCAGCACCACCAGGCACAGGTCCGGGATCTTCAGTTCCATCAGTTCTCCGCCCCCAGGCTGAACACGGCCATCTGGGTCGGTGCGCCACGTTCGGCGTCCTCCGGCCCGATCGGCACATGTCGCACGGTGTAACCGCGTCGTGCGGCCACACCTCCCGCCCACTCCCGGAACTCCGCGCGAGTCCACTCGAAACGGTGGTCGGAGTGCCGCAACCGGCCCTCCGGCAACGTGTCGAAGAGCGGGTTGTACTCCACGTTCGGCGTGGTCACGAGGACCGTCGCCGGGCGCGCGACCACGAACACCGAGTGCTCCAGCGCGGGCAGCCGCGACGGGTCGACGTGCTCGACGACCTCCATCAGCACCGCCGCGTCGTACCCGGCGAGCTCGGGGTCCGCGTAGGTCAGAGCCGACTGCCGCAGCGTGATCCGCTCGCGCGCCCGGTCGTTCACGCGGTCGAGCTTCAGCTTGCGCGCGGCCTCCTGCAGCGCCTTCGCGGACACGTCGACGCCGTGCAGCTCGGTGAACTCGGGTTCGTCGACGAGCACCCGCAGCAGCGCGCCCCCACCGCAGCCGAGGTCGAGCACGCGCTTGGCCCGCGCCTGCTTGAGCGCCTCGACCACGGCCACCTTGCGCTGCGCGGCGAGCGAGACCTCCGGTTCGGCCAGCGCGTTGTCCAGCTCCTCCGGCTCGACCTCGTCGACCTCGGCGAGCCGTTCCAGCGCCGACAGCACCAGCGGCCGCTTGCGCGCCAGGTACCGGGTGGTGATCAGTTCCTTGTCCGGGTGCCGCGCCAGCCAGCCGTCACCGGCCTTGAGCAGCTTGTCGACCTCGTCGGCGGCGACCCAGTAGTGCTTGCCGCCGTCGAGCACGGGCAGCAGCACGTACAGGTGCCGGAGCGCGTCGCTGAGCTTGACCGTGCCGGTCAGCGTGACGTCGCCGTAGCGGGAGTCGCCGTGCTCGTCGACCTCGACGGTCCAGCCCAGCGGCGTGAACAGCCGGTCGGCGAGCCGGTGCGGCAGCGCGGGAATGCGGACCACCAGCGGGATCGGCGTGCGCGCCAGCTCCGGGTAGCTGTCGCTGCGGCCGTTCATGGCGGTGCGGAACACGCTGCCGAGCGCGACCGTGAGCAACGACCCGGCCGCGTACGGGCGGTCGTTGACGTACTGGGTGAGCGTGCTGCCGGGACCTCGCACCAGCGCGACCGGGTCGACCTCCAGCAGGAGGGCGACCGTGCACTCCTCGTGCGTCGCCTTCGGGTAGAAGACGTGCGCGACACCCGAGCTCGTCGTGAACGACTGGGCCCGGTCCGGGTGCTTGTGCAGCAGGTGACCGAGGTCGGTTGCCGGCCGGTGGGTGGTGGTCAAGGTGAGCAACACCCGGTCGAGTCTGATCGAGAGTCGCCGTTTCCGCTGCTCATTTAGTGTTGTTCGCATGACGAACCGGCTAGCGGACGCGACCAGCCCCTACCTGCTGCAGCACGCGGACAACCCGGTCGACTGGTGGCCGTGGTGCCCCGAGGCGTTCGAGGAGGCCCGGCGGCGCGACGTCCCGGTGCTGCTCTCCGTCGGGTACGCGGCCTGCCACTGGTGCCACGTCATGGCACACGAGTCGTTCGAGGACGCTGGCATCGCCGCGTACGTGAACGAGCACTTCGTGGCGGTGAAGGTCGACCGCGAGGAACGCCCGGACGTCGACGCGGTGTACATGGAGGTCACGCAGGCCATGACCGGCCACGGCGGCTGGCCGATGACCGTGTTCCTCACCCCCGACGCCAAGCCGTTCCACGCGGGCACCTACTACCCGCCGTCGCCGCGGCCCGGCATGCCGTCGTTCCGGCAGCTGGTCGAGGCGGTCTCCTCGGCGTGGACGACGCAGGGTGACGAGGTGCTGGCGTCCGCCTCGGCCGTGGTGGAGGAGATCTCGCGCCGCGCCACGCCGCTACCGCCATCCACTGTGGACGCCGAGGTGCTGGGCGGTGCGGTGGTGTCGTTGCTGGGCGAGTTCGACCGGCGCAACGGCGGCTTCGGCGGCGCACCGAAGTTCCCGCCGTCGATGGTGGTGGAGTTCCTGCTGCGCCACCACGAACGCACGGGCTCGGTGCAGGCGCTGTCGATGGCGACCGTCACGGCCGACGCGATGGCCGACGGCGGCATGTACGACCAGCTCGGTGGTGGGTTCGCCCGATACAGCGTCGACGCGTCCTGGGTCGTGCCGCACTTCGAGAAGATGTTGTACGACAACGCTTTGCTGCTCCGCTTCTACACGCACCTCACGCGTGTCACGGGTTCTTCGCGCTATGAGCGGGTCGCGCGTGACACGGCCGGGTTCCTGCTGCGCGAGCTGCGCACGGACGAGGGCGGCTTCGCGGCGTCGCTGGACGCGGACACCGAGGGCGTCGAGGGCCTGACCTACGTGTGGTCGTACGACGAGCTGGGTGCGGCGGCGGCAGAAGCCTTCGGCGTCACCGAGGAGCCGAACTTCGAGGACGGCAGGTCCACGCTGCGGTTCGTGTCCGAGCCGGGGGAGGACGTGCGGGCGGCGTTGCTCGCGCGGCGTGCCGAGCGCCCGCAGCCCGGCCGCGACGACAAGGTGGTCGCGGCCTGGAACGGCATGGCGATCGCGGCGCTGGCCGAGGCGGGCGCGTTCTTCGGCGAGACGTCCTGGGTGCTCGCGGCGACGACGGCGGCCACGACGCTGACCGGCGTGCACCTGGTCGAGGGACGGCTGCTGCGGACCTCGCGCGACGGTGTCGCCGGCCCGTCCGCGGGCGTGCTGGAGGACTACGGGTGCCTGGCGGACGGCCTGCTCGCGCTGCACCAGGTCACCGGGTCGGTGCGGTGGCTCGACACGGCGTGCGGCCTGCTGGACACGGCACTGGCGCGCTTCGCCGTCCCCGGCACCGCAGGGGCCTACTTCGACACCGCGGACGACGCCGAGGAGCTGGTGCGCCGTCCGGCCGACTCGACCGACAACGCCTCACCCTCCGGTGCCTCGTCGCTGGCCTCGGCGTTGCTGACCGCGTCCCTGCTGGTCGGCGCGGACCGGTCGGCCCACTACGCCGAGGCCGCCGCTGCGGCGGTGACCCGCGCGGGTCTGCTGGCCGCACGCGCGCCCCGGTTCGCGGGTCACTGGCTCACCGTCGCCGAGGCGCTGGTGGCGGGCCCGGTGCAGGTCGCCGTGGTGGGGGCGGTCGACGATCCGCGCCTGGTCGAGCTGTTCGCGACGGCGGTGGCCCACGTGCCCGGCGGTGGGGTCGTGGTGGCCGGCGAACCCGGCTCGGCGCCGTTGCTGGAGGACCGTCCGCCGGTGGACGAGGCGCCCGCCGCGTACGTGTGCCGCGGTTACGTGTGCGACCGGCCGGTGGTGTCGGTGGACGCGCTGGTCACTTCACTGTCGGCGAACACCCTCTGACTGATTGCAGGCGTAACGTCGGTAACGACGTAATCATGTAATCAAGGGTGTGGTGGAAATGGGACGTGGATGGCGCGGACGAGGAGGCTGGCAGCAGGCTGACCTGCCACCGGCCGACGACGCGGCGGCCTGGTTCACAGGCCGGCTGCCGGACGGCTGGTTCACCGGCGCCCCCGAGGTCGTCGTCGACCGCGAGGAGATCACCGTCGTCGGCACGCTGCCCGACCTGGAGGGCGAGTTCGACGACGTCTCCCGCGCGGCGGCCGAGTCGGGCCGCATCTCCCGGTGGCGCGAGCAGACCCGCGACGAACGCATCGAGATCGCCCGCCAGGCCGAGCACCGCTACGGCCGCAAGGTGGCGTGGGGCGCCGTGCAGGGCGGCACCCGCGAGCTCTTCACGCACCTGGCCGTGCCGGTGATGACGCGCCTGCGTCAGCCGGAGCGCCAGGTGCTCGACACCCTGGTGGCCGCCGGTGTGGCGCGGTCACGGGCCGATGCGCTGGCGTGGGCCGTGCGGCTGGTCGGGGAGCACGCGGACTCGTGGCTGGCCGAGCTGCGGGACGCGATGTCGAAGGTGGACGACCTGCGGGAGCAGGGCCCGGACCTGACCTGAGGTCCAGGGCGGCGTGGACCGGCTCCCCCCGCGACTTCCGTCCGCGGGGGAGCCGCTGCCGCATCCCGGCTCGGTGCCGCCGTCCGGTTGCCCTGCGGCGTGAGCTGCGCCCGGTCGGCCAGGAAGGCGCTCGACGTCTCGCTGCCGCTGAACCAGCGGGTCAACGGCCTGAAGGGCTGCGTCGAGCGCTACCACCCCATCGGGTTCGCGGCGTCGATGAGCTTCCTGGAGGCCGTGGCCGGTGACTTCGCCTCCGACCCGGCGGCGTTGCCGCTGGCGGTGGAGGTGCTCACGGCCGGCCGGGACGCGTGGCAGGCCGAGGTCCGCGCCTACGCCGTGCTGCGGCGGCGGGCCAAGCGGCTCGGTCTGCGGGTGCCGCACCCGGCCGCGCCCAACCCCAACCGGCCGTCGCACTGGCACGGCGCACGGCGGGAAGCGGCATTGCACGCCGTCTGGTTCCGGTACTCGAAGGGCACCATCGCCGACGTCGACCTGCACTGCCTCGCCGCCGCGCTCGTGCGGCGCGGACGGCTCACGGCGATGCAGCTCGCCGTGTTAGACGAGGTGCACGCCGGGTTGGAGGAGCGCTTCGCCGCCGCCGGCACGCACGACTACCAGCGCTACGACGAGCTGCGGCAGCTGCTCGCGCTCGCCGCGCAGATCGCGGTCGTCACGGGCCGGTGCTGAGCGCCGTCGGCAGGAGGGCGCGCACCTCCTCGATCGTCGTGGCCTCGGACGGGTCCTTGTCCGGGCGGTAGCGGACCACGCGGGCGAAGCGCAGGGCCACGCCGCCGGGGTAGCGCGGCGAGACCTGCACGCCGTCCAGCTCGATCTCGATCACGAGCTCCGGGCGGACCATCACGACCCACTCGTCCTCGGAGACCGCGATCTCCTGCAGGGCCTTCGTCTGCCAGGTCAGCAGCTCGTCGGTGAGGCCCTTGAAGGTCTTGCCGACCATGATCGGCGGGCCACCGTCCGGGTCGCGGGCGCCGAGGTGGAGGTTCGACAGCCAGCCGCGGCGGCGCCCGGAGCCCCACTCGACGCCCAGGACCACGAGGTCGAGGGTGTGGACCGGCTTCACCTTCTGCCAGGAGCGGCCGCGCCGGCCCGCCGCGTAGACCGAGGACAGCGACTTCACCATCACACCCTCGTGGCCAGCGCCCAGCGACGCCGCCACCACCGCGCCTGCCTCTTCCGGTGACGGGTCGAGGACGCCGGGGATGACGTGCTCACCCGCGACCGAGCGCAGGGCGGCGAGGCGGTCGCGCAGCGGTTCGTCGAGCAGGTCCTCCCCGTCGAGGTGCAGGCAGTCGAAGAAGTACGGGTGCAGCAGCAGCTCGCGTTCGTCCTGCGCGCCGAAGCGGCTCATCGTCTCCTGGAACGGGCGCGGGCGGCCCTCGTCGGTCAGCGCCAGCGTCTCGCCGTCCAGCACGACCGAGGTGCACGGCAGGCCGCGGACGAGCTCGACCAGCTCCGGCACGGTCTTGGTGATCTCCCGCAACGTGCGGGTGTAGACGTGCACCTCGTCGCCGGAGCGGTGCACCTGGATGCGGGCCCCGTCGAGCTTGTGCTCCACGACGCAGCCGCCCAGCTCGGTCAGCGCCGCGTCGAGCGACTCGGCGGGGGAGGCCAGCATCGGGCGCAGCGGCCGGCCGACCTCCAGCCGGAACGCCTCCAGCTCCCCGGCACCGCCCCGCAACGCCGCCACGGCCGTCTCCGGCAGGCGACCGGACAGCATGAACGCCCTGCGGACCGCCTCACCCGGCACGTCCGCCGCCGAGGCGATGGCGTCGAGCATCACGCCCTCCAGCGCGCCCTGCCGCAGCTCACCGGTCAGCAGGCGGCGCAGGAAGTCCTGCTCGGCGGCCGTGGCCAGGCCGAACAGCCCCACCAGCAGGTCGACCCGCCGCTGCGCCGACCCCTTGCCGGACGTCGTGGCGACGGCCCCCAGCGTCAGGTCGACCTCGGCCACGGTCAGCGACGGCTCCGCGGCCGGGGGCACGGACAGGTCGAGGACCGTCCGCCAGCCGGTGCCGATGCGGCCCTGCCGGGGCGTGCCGATGAGGAACGACACGACGGCGACCACCGTGTCCGCGGTGCCGGCGGCGTTCTCGGCGTCCAAGGTGCCCTCGGCTCCTGCGGCGTCCCCGGTGCCAGCGGCGCCTCCGGCCCCTGCAACGTCCTCGGCGTCCGCGGGGGCCACCGCCGCGCGCAGCACCGCGGCCAGCGCCTTGACCTTGGCCAGGCGCGACCGCGTCGCGGCCACCGCGGCCGACGTGTCGACTACTTCGGAGAGGTGCACGGTTTCATGGTGCACCCGTGCACTGACAATTTCTCGAGGGCCGGACTAGGCTGGGCCCGACATTCGTTCTACCTGGGGGTTCACCGCGCCATGCGAGCCGTCAAGATCATCGCCGCCGCCCTGCTCGTCGCCACCGTCGCCGCTGTCACGGCCGGTGCCACCGCCGGTCAGGCCCGCGAGCACATCCTCCAGGGCAACACCGTCGCCGAGAAGCGCGAACACATCCTCTGAGCAGGTTGCCAGCTGTTGTGCCTGTGACGCCTCCGAGCTCCCACTCCTGGCTCTGCTGGCGTCTGCAAGGAGGGGGAGGGGCGGGCAAGGCTTCTGGCCAGGTGCTCAGACCAGCCCTCTAGACCACCGCGGCGATCTCGCGGACTGCCTCGCGCAGGCGGTCCGGCGTCAGCGCGGCGTAGCCCAGCACCAGTCCGGGCCACATGGGCGTGCGCGCGTACTGCGCGAGCGCCCACACGTGCACACCTCGCGCCTCCAGCACGCGCTTCAACGCCATGTCGTCCGTGCCGTCCGGCATGCGCAGCACCACGTGCAACCCGGCCGCGACACCGATCGGCTGCCACGACGGCAAGTGCGTCGCAACGGCGTCGAGCAACGCATCCCGGCGCTTGCGGTAGAGCGCGCGCGTACGGCGCAGATGCCGGTCGTAGCCACCGGTCCGCAGCAGGTGCGCGAAGGCGGCCTGCGGGATCGTGCCGGTGCCCATGTCGTTGTACTTCTTGCGGTCCACGACGCCCGCGCGCAACCGCTCCGGCACCACCAGCCACCCCAGCCGCAGGGCCGGCGCGAGCACCTTGCTCGTCGTCCCCTGGTACACGACGTGGTCGGGCGCCAGCGCCTGCAACGCGCCCAGCGCCGGCCGGTCGTAGCGGTGCTCGGCGTCGTAGTCGTCCTCGATGATCAGGCCGTCCCGCTCGCGCGCCCACTCCACCAGCGCCCGCCGCCGTTCCGGGTGCAGCACCACCCCCAGCGGGAACTGGTGCGCCGCCGTCACCAGCACCGCGCGACAGTCCGTTCTGGACAACAGGTCGACCCGGATTCCCTTGTCGTCAACGGGAACCGACACCGGCTTGAGGCCGTGCGACCGCAGCAGGTCCGCGCCGCCGAAGTGGCTCGGCTCCTCGATCGCGATGCTGCCGTTCAGCATCCGCGCGGTCAGCTGCAGCCCGTCCGCCGAGCCGTTGGTGATCACCGCGTCGCGCGCCACGACCGCGCGCACCCGCGCCAGGTAGTCGACGATCTCCTTGCGCAGCCCCACGAACCCGGCCGGGTCGGGGTAGGCGAGGTCGTCGTCGGGCAGCTCGGCCAGCGCCGCGCGGTGCGCCGCGACCCAGTCGGCGCGCGGGAACGCGCTCAGCGCGGGCAGTCCCGGCCGCAGGTTGTACCGCCAGCGCCGCGGCGGCTCCGGCACCCCGCACACCCCGGCCGGCCCGAGCGCCGCGACCGTCGTACCCGACCCGCGCCGGGCCGTGAGGTAGCCCTCCGCCACGAGCTGCGCGTACGCCGACGTGACGGTGCCGCGCGCGACGCCGAGCTGCGCGGCCAGGTCGCGCGACGACGGCAGCCGCGTGCCCGGTGCGAGCCGCCCGTCCCGGACCGCCCGCCGCAGCGCTGCCTCCACGCCACGGCGCCGCTGGTGCTCGGGCAGCAGCAGCTCGCGGAAAGTGGTCCAGTTCGCAGACATCGAAGTGGAGCTTAAATCTGGACCAGTCCGCGGCAAAGCTCTGGTGCATGAGACTCGGGGTGGCCGCGGGAGCGACAGCGGCAACGATCGTCGGTGCGTCGGTTCCGATCACGGGAATGCTGGCCGGCTACCCGGTCCTGACCGGCCAGGCCCTGCGCTACGCCCTCGCGGCGGCCATCCTGCTGCTGGTCGCGCGCCGGCTGCCGGTGCCGTCGTGGCGCGACCTCCCGCCGCTGCTCGGCGTGGTGCTCACCGGCATGCTCGGCTTCAACGCCCTGCTCATCGCCGCCCAGCAGTACGCGGAACCCGGTTTCGTCGCCGCCGTCATGGGTGCCTCGCCGATCGCCCTCGCCCTGCTCGCCCGGCAACGGTCGCTTGCCGCGATCGTCGGCGCGGTGGTGGTGGCCGCGGGTGTGGTGGTGTTGTCCGGCGGTGGCGCGTGGCACGGCCCCGGCCTGCTGCTCGCCCTGCTCACGATGGCCGGCGAGGTCTGCTTCACGCTGTTCGCGGTCGGTGTGGTGAAACGGCTCGGCGTGCTCGGCGTGGCCACCTGGACGTGCATCATCGCGGCCGTCATCGGGTCCGTCCTGGGCACGTTCGTCGGCGGCTGGCAGGTGCCCGACGCGAAGCAGGCGCTTGCGCTCGTGTCGCTCGCCGTCCTCGTCACCGCGCTGGCGTTCGGCCTCTGGTACTTCGCCGTGCACCGCCTCGGCTCCGACCGCGCGGGCGTGCTCATCGGCCTGATGCCGGTCGCGGGGCTGGCGGCGTCCGTGCTGCTCGGCGTGCAGGACCTGACGTTCGCGTCCGCGGTCGGCGTCGTCACCGTGACGCTCGGGTGCGGCATCGCGCTGCACAAGGGCGGTAAATCGCGTGCGATCGAGGAACCGGCGCCCATAGCGTTGGGTCAGTGACCGACGCTGCCGCTCTGCTGAGCGCCTACGACACCCAGGCCCGTCCCGCCGAGTGGGCGAACGCGGTCCCCGGCGCCCCCGTGCACCGCGACGGCCCGGTGTTCCGGGTGGAGGGCCCGCACGGAGGCACCGTCGCGGGCCTGCCCGACCTGGGCGTCACCGGCGCCGAGCTGGACGCCCTGATCGCACGGCAGCGCGACGTCTTCGCGCGGCGCGGTCAGCCGGTCGAGTGGAAGACCTGGGCCCACGACCGGCCCGCCGGCCTGCCGCGGCGCCTGGAGGCCGCCGGGTTCGCCGCCGAGGACCGGGAGACGGTGTTGATCGGCCTCGCCGAGGAGATGACGGCGCCGGTCGAGGTCGCCGGCGTGGTGCTGCGGGAGACGCGGGCCGAGGCCGACCTGCGGCGCATCGGCGACTGCCTCGGCGAAGTGTGGGGCAAGGACTGCGGCGCGCTCGTCGACCGGCTGGTGTCGATCAAGGACGACCCGGACGTGGTGATCGTCGTCGCGGAGGCCGGGGACGTGGTCGTGTCGTCGGCCCGGCTGGAGGTCGTGCCGGGCACCGAGTTCGGCGGGCTGTGGGGCGGCTCGACGCTGGAGCGGTGGCGCGGGCGCGGCATCTACCGGGCGCTGGTGGCGCACCGGGCGCGGATCGCGGTCGAGCGCGGCGTCCGGTACCTGCAGGTGGACGCGTCGGAGGACTCACGGCCGATCCTGGAACAGCTCGGGTTCACGGCTGTGACGACCACGACGCCGTACGTGTGGCGGCCGTAGACGCGGCTGGCCATCCCGGGCGCTGCGCGTATCGTGGAAGCACGTGCGGTTCATCGAAGGGCATCGACCCTCTTACGACCTGACCTACGACGACGTCTTCCTCGTCCCCGGCCGCAGCGCCGTGGAGTCGCGGTTCGGCGTCGACCTGTCCACCTCGGACGGCACCGGCGCCACCATCCCGATCGTCGTGGCGAACATGACGGCCGTGGCCGGGCGCAGGATGGCCGAGACCATCGCGCGGCGCGGCGGGATCGTGGTCATCCCGCAGGACGTGCCCACGGAGGCCGTCGCGGAGATCACCGCCTGGGTCAAGGAGCGGCACCCGGTCTGGGACACGCCGCTCACCCTCACCACCGGTGACGCCGTGGCGGACGCGCGCAACCTCATGCACAAGCGTGCGCACGGCGCGGTTGTCGTCGTCGACGACGGTGGGCGGCCCATCGGTGTGGTGGACGAGGCCGCGTGCACCGGGGTCGACCGGTTCGCGCGCATCGGCGACGTCATGAACACCGACGTCCTCCTGCTGCCGCTCGACACCAAGCCGCAGGACGTCTTCGAGCACCTGCACCACAGCACCCACAAGATCGCGCTCGGCGTCGATGAGCAGCAACGGCTGCGCGGCGTGCTGACCGAGCTCTCGGCGTTGCGGGCGGAGATCTACAAGCCCGCCACCGACGACGACGGGCAGCTGCGGATCGCCGCGGCGGTCGGGGTCAACGGCGACGTCAGGGCCAAGGCGGAGGCGCTGCTCAAGGCCGGGGTGGACGTGCTGGTCGTCGACACCGCGCACGGGCACCAGGAGAAGATGATCGGCGCCATCCGCGCGGTTCGCGAGGCGAGCCCGACCGTGCCGATCGCCGCGGGCAACGTGGTCACGAAGGAGGGCGTGCGGGACCTCGTCGAGGCCGGCGCGGACATCATCAAGGTCGGCGTGGGACCGGGCGCGATGTGCACCACCCGCATGATGACCGGCGTCGGCCGGCCGCAGTTCAGCGCCGTCGCCGAGTGCTCCGCCGAGGCGCGCGGGCTCGGCAAGCACGTGTGGGCCGACGGCGGCGTGCGGCACCCGCGGGACGTGGCGCTGGCGTTGGCGGCGGGCGCGAGCAGCGTCATGGTCGGCAGCTGGTTCGCCGGCACCTACGAGTCGCCCGGTGACCTGCAGCGCGACGAACGCGGGAATCTCTACAAGGAATCCTTCGGAATGGCGTCGAAGCGGGCGGTCACGGCGCGCACGCGCAGCGACAACGCGTTCGACCGTGCGAAGAAGGGCCTGTTCGAAGAAGGCATCTCGACGTCGAAAATGCGGTTGGACCCGGCGCGCCCGAGCGTGGAGGATCTGCTCGACGCGATAACGTCCGGCGTTCGCTCGGCCTGCACGTATGCGGGTGCGACCTCGCTGGAGGAGTTCCACGACAAGGCAGTTCTCGGCATCCAGTCCGCTGCTGGCTTCGCGGAAGGGCGGCCGTTGCCAGGGGGTTGGTGAGAAATGGACGACGCGGTCTCCGTGAGAGAACTCCGCAAAATCTACAAACCAGGACAAAAGCCGGCGGTGGACGGGTTGAGCTTCACCGTCCGCCGCGGTGAGGTGTTCGGCCTGCTCGGCCCGAACGGGGCCGGCAAGACGACCACGGTCGGCGTGCTCACCACGCGCGTCCGCCCCACCTCGGGGCAGGCGCTCGTGGAGGGCGTCGACGTGGTCGCCGACTCCAAGCGCGCACGGCAGCTGCTCGCGGTCGTGCCGCAGCGCAACAACCTCGACCGCTCGCTCAACGCACGGCAGAACCTGCTGTTCCACGCCGCCTACCACGGCATCGGACCGAAGGAACGCCAGCAGCTCGCCGACGACATCCTCGAACGCATGGGGCTGAAGGACCACCGCAACGCGCTCGTGGACACGCTCTCCGGCGGTCAGGCGCAACGGCTGATGATCGCCCGCGCGCTCATGCACCGCCCGAAGGTGCTGTTCCTCGACGAGCCGAGCACCGGGCTCGACCCGCAGGCCCGGCTCTTCGTCCACGAACGCGTCGCCGCACTGCACGCCGAGGGCGTCACGGTCGTGCTGACCACGCACGACATGGACGAGGCGGCGAAGCTGTGCGACCGGGTCGGCATCGTCGACCACGGCAAGCTGCTCACCCTCGACACGCCCGCGGAGCTCACGAGGAACCTGCCCGGCAGCAACACCGTCAGCGTCACGGTGAGCCCGAACGGCCACGAGCCCGCGAAGATCAACCAGGTGCTGTCCGAGGTGGACGGTGCGCAGCGGGTCGAGGAGGTCGGCGGGATGTACCGCGTGTACACCGACGCCGACACCGCGGTCACGCTGCCGGCGGTGCTGAACGTGCTGCGCGACCTCGACGTCGTCGTCAGCGACGTGGCGATCGGCAAGCCCAGCCTGGAGGACGTCTTCATCCACCTGACCGGGCGGGAGCTGCGGTGAGCCAGTTGCGCACGTTCAAGGCGATCCTGTGGCGCGACGTCTTCGTCACCGGACGCGAGCTGCCGAGCTTCCTCGCGCAGGTCATCATCCAGCCGTTCTTCATCCTCTTCATCTTCGCGAAGGTGCTGGGGGACATCGGGTACGTCCAGGACGACTTCGCGCAGGTGCTGCTGCCCGGCATCATCGCGATGAACGGGTTCCTGGGCGCGCTGCAGAACACGACGCTGCCGCTGGTGCTGGACTTCTCGTGGACGCGGGAGATCGAGGACCGGCTGCTGGCGCCGATCTCCATCCCGCTGGTCGCGGTGGAGAAGATCGTGTTCGGCGCGATCCGCGGGTTCTTCGCCGCGGTGCTGATGGTGCCGGTCGGGTTCGTGATGCTCGACGTCTCCTGGCAGTGGTCGGGAATCCCCGGTGCGCTGCTGGTGATCGTCCTGGGCTGTCTCGCGGGCGGGTCGGTCGGCATGGTCATCGGCACGTCGGTGCCCGCGCGCCGGGTCAACGTGATGTTCGCGGTGATCCTGACGCCGTTGCTGTTCACCGGTTCGTCGCAGTTCCCGTGGCGGTCGCTGAGCGACGACCTGCTGTGGTTCAAGGTGGTCTGCGCGCTGAACCCGTTGACGTACGTCAGCGAGGGCATGCGGGCGGAGCTGGTGCCGGAGGTGCCGCACATGCCGCTGCCGGTCGTGCTGCTGGTGCTCGTCGTGGCGATCGCGGGCTTCGGCGGCCTCGGTCTGCGCGGCTTCATGAGGCGCGCGCTCGACTAGGGTCTGTGTCCTGGCAGAGAACGGGAAACGGCCCCGCGCGGTGGGAACGCGGGGCCGTTCCGTCCACTCAGGACACTACGAGGCGTAGTCCTCCAGCATCTCCGTGACGAGCGCCGCGATCGGCGACCGCTCCGAGCGGGTCAGGGTGATGTGGGCGAAGAGCGGGTGGCCCTTCAGCTTCTCGATCACCGCCGCCACGCCGTCGTGCCGCCCGACCCGCAGGTTGTCGCGCTGCGCCACGTCGTGCGTCAGCACCACCCGCGAGTTGCTGCCCAGCCGCGACAGCACGGTCAGCAGGACGTTGCGCTCCAACGACTGCGCCTCGTCCACGATCACGAAGGAGTCGTGCAGCGAGCGGCCGCGGATGTGGGTGAGCGGCAGGACCTCCAGCATCCCGCGGTCCAGCACCTCCTCCAGCACCGCCTGGCTCACCAGCGCGCCGAGGGTGTCGAACACCGCCTGCGCCCACGGTCCCATCTTCTCGTTCTCGCTGCCGGGCAGGTACCCGAGCTCCTGGCCGCCGACCGCGTAGAGCGGCCGGAACACCACGACCTTGCGGTGCTGCCGTCGTTCCATCACCGCTTCGAGACCGGCGCACAGCGCCAGTGCCGACTTGCCGGTGCCCGCACGTCCGCCCAGCGAGACGATGCCGACATCGGCGTCGAGCAGCAGGTCCAGCGCGATCCGCTGCTCAGCGGACCTCCCGTGCAGTCCGAACGCCTCCCGATCCCCGCGCACCAGCCTGATCTGCTTGTCCGCGGTCACCCGGCCCAGAGCGCTCGACGTGCCCGCCAGCAACCGCAGACCGGTGTGGCAGGGCAGCTCGGCGACGTGCTCCAGGCCCTCGTACTGGGCCGGGTCGACGACGTTCTCCTTGAACAGGCCGTCCACCAGGGACTGCGGAGCGTCCAGGTCGGACATCCCGGTCCAGCCGGACAAGGTGACGTCGTGCGCCCGGTACTCCTCCGCGGGCAGGCCGACCGATCCGGCCTTGACCCGCAGCGGCATGTCCTTCGTCACCAGGGTGACGTTGCGCCCCTCAGCAGCGAGGTTGAGGGAGCACGCGAGGATCCGGGCGTCGTTGGAGTCCGTTCGGAAGCCTGATGGCAACACCTCCTGGTCGGAGTGGTTGAGCTCGACGTGCAAGGTGCCCCCCAGATCCCCGATGGGGATCGGCGAGTCGAGGCGACCATGCCGCAAGCGCAGGTCGTCGAGCAGGCGCAGGGCCTCCCTCGCGAACCAGCCCAGTTCGGGGTGGTGGCGCTTGCCCTCCAGCTCGCTGATCACCACGAGCGGGAGCACGACCTCGTGCTCCGCGAACCGGGTGGGGGCGAGCGGGTCGGACAGCAGTACCGACGTGTCCAGCACATACGTGGTGATGGCCGGAGCGGCGGACTTGCGCCGGGAGGAGGATGTGCGCGATGAGCCTGAGGAACGGCTCGCGGGACGTCGTGCGTTCACGGCAACTCCCTCACGAACGCGGCACCCGCGTCCGCTCCTCGCTGGGCCAGGCACCACCCTGATCGACCGTCCCGCCCTTTCAGGCTGGTCGGCCACGAGGGCCGGGTGCCGGCCCCCTCGCGACGTCGTCTGCCACGATCAGAGCCTCCCTGCGCGGTCCGCAGTGGTCGCGTCCCGCCACTTCCGAAGTTACCTGCGGAAGTGCCACGTGTGCATGAAGCCACACAGGTGAATCCGAACTTGTCATCTCCGCGAAAACTGGACGAAACGTGGTCGCAGAGGTTTATCCGCAGGTCAGGAGCCGCTCTCGGCGGCGTTGCGGGCGAGCCACGACAGCCCTTCGCGCACTTGGGCCCGCAGGGACTCCGGCACCAGCGGCTCGTCGAGGAGCCTCAGGTACCGGGACTCGAGCGACTCACCGGGCGCGCGGACGTCCAGCCAGGCCCTGACCAGGCGCACCCCCTCGACGTACGTCGTCGTGTACGCGCGCCACAGCGGGTCCGCCAGGAAACGCACCATCTGCCGTGCGCGGCGGTCCGGCACCAACAGCCACTTGCGCAGGTACGCGACGACGTCGTCCTGGTCGGCACCTCGGTCGTGCAGCATCAGCGCGGCGTCCTGCCGCACGGTGAGCAGACCGGCCGCCGCGGCCTCGACCTCTTCGGACAGTCGGCCGTCCATTCGCAACCCGAGGTCGCGCAGGACCTCCTCGGTCCACAGGCCCCAGCCGGGCCCGACGACGGCGTGCAGCCCCAGGTCGGCCATGCCCTCGGCCATCAGGCACTGCGGCGTGTTGATCAGGAAGATCGACTGCTCGGCGTGCCCGCGCCGGTGGACGAGCCCGGCCTCCTTGCGGCAGTGCTCGGTGTGGTGGCCGGGGTAGGACTCGTGCGCGACCAGGTGCGGCAGGTTCGACATGCGGTGGCCCATGTCGGCGTTGATCGCGACCCTGGACCGGTAGCCGCCCAGGTAGTAGTTGAAGCCGCTCCACGGCTTGTTCGTGACGACCTGGTACTCGACGATCTCCTGCTCGGGCAGCGCGTACCGGTGCCGCACGCGGTCCCGCAGGGCGCTGGACAGGGCCTGCACGCACCCCTGGAGCCGCCGTTTCGGCACCTCGTCGTCCGCGCGGAAGTCGGCCAGCCGGTCGCCCAGCGACCCGCGACCGGGCAGCAGCGCGTCGAGGTTGCGGTGCGCCTGCGCGTACGCGTCCTCGTCACCGGGGCGGATGCGCACCTGGAAGTACTGCTCCACCTCGTCGACGAACGAGATGCGCTCGCCGGCGAGCTTGCGCGCGTTGCACTCCATCGCCCTCAGGTGCGCGTCGAGGAACTGTTTGCGCTGGTCGGCGAGGTCGGCGCAGTCCAGCAACTCCGCGCGCAGCTGCCGGGCGTGCCCGGCGAGCGCCCGCGGGTCCAGGCGCGGTTCGTTGTCGACCGCGCGGCTCAGCGCCGGGTCGCCGGTGTACGAGTCCACGAACCCCGACCTCAGCCGCCCGAGCCGCAGCCCCAGCACCAGGTACCTGCGCACCAGCTCGCCTGCGTCCATGAGCAGGAGAGCGTAGAGCGTGTACCACAGCGTCCCGGTCGCGGCCGAATCGCGAAACGAACACCACCTGAAGGGGGAATGTTGTTGATCATGCCGTCACACAATGGGGGCAACGGGAGCATCAAGCCAGATTCCCGCGGGTAGCTTTTCTGCACGAGAACCCCACCGTCCGGAGATCCCCGAAGACTCCGGAAATGACGGGGAGACCCGACATGAAGGAGAACGACGTGAAGAAGGTTTTCGCCGCGGTCGCCGCTGCTGCCGCTCTGTCGCTCGCGTTCGCCCCGGCCGCCATGGCCGGCGAGGGCGACGACCACCACGGCCACGACCAGGGCCACCACAACTACTACCACGGCTTCCACCAGTCGAACGGCCCGCTGCTCAGCGTGCTGAACGGCAACAACGTCAACGCCGTCGTCGGCGCCTGCGGCAACAACGTCGGCGTGCTGGGCGCCGCGGTGCCGATCAACTCGCCGAGCATCACGGAAACCTGTGCCGCCGGCGGCATCGTGGACGGCGACGACGTCAACTTCGAGGGCTGATTTCCGCCTTCAGGTAATTCCCGGGTCCAGGGACGTCATTTGATGGCGTCCCTGGACCGTTTCCGGCAGTAGCACCCGTTCACGAGGAGAAGAAATGCTGAAGAAGGCGTGTGCCGCTGCGGCCGCCGCGGCTGGCCTGATGATGCTCGGCGTCGGCATGGCCTCCGCGGCCCCCGATTTCGACCAGTCCAACGGCGGGCTGCTGAGCGTGCTGAACGGCAACAACGTCGACGCCGTCGTCGGTGTCTGCGGCAACAACGTCGGCGTGCTGGGTGCGGCCGTGCCGGTGAACTCGCCGAGCATCACCGAGACCTGCGCCGCCGGCGGCATCGTGGACGGCGACGACGTCAACTTCGAGGGCTGACGTCCTCACGCACAACGGGGCGCCCACCTTCGCCGTGGGCGCCCCGTTCCGCGTGCGGGTCACTAACCGCCGTAACGGCGGTGGCGCTTGGCGTACTCGCGCATCGCCCGCAGGAAGTCAGTGCGCCGGAAGCCGGGCCAGTACGCCTCGCAGAACCAGAACTCCGAGTGCGCCGACTGCCACAGCATGAACCCGGACAGCCGCTGCTCCCCGGACGTGCGGATGATCAGGTCCGGGTCCGGCTGCCCCGAGGTGTAGAGGTGCTCGGCGATGTGGTCGACGTCCAAGACCTCCGCGAGCTCCTCGATCGTCCCGCCGCGCTCGGCGTGCGCCTGCAACAGCTTGCGGACCGCGTCCGCGATCTCCTGCCGCCCCCCGTACGCCACGGCGACGTTGACCTGGATGCCGGTGCGGTCCCTGGTCTTGGCCGCCGCGGTCGTGAGCCGCTCGGCGTGCTCCCGCGGCAACATGTCGATCGCACCCACGTGCCGCACCCGGAACGGGTTGCCGTCGGCGGCGAGCTCGTCGGTGATGTCGGCGATGATGTCCAGCAGCGGCGCGAGCTCGTCGGACGGCCGGTTGAGGTTGTCCGTGCTCAACATCCAGAGCGTGACGACCTCGACCTTCGCGTCACCGCACCACTCGAGCAGCTCCAGGATCTTCCGCGCCCCCGCCCGGTGCCCGTGCGCGACGTCGGTGAACCCGGCCTCCCGCGCCCACCGCCGGTTCCCGTCGAGCACGACACCGACGTGCTTGGGCACCTGCGTCCCGCTCAGCTCGCGCCGGAGAATCCACTCGTAGAGGTGGATAGCGACGTCTTTCACACGCGTGCGGAGTGCCACGTCCGAACAGCGTACGCCGTGCGGAGTTCATCACTGATCCATGGTCGGAAACCTACGGTGGCGTAACCTGTTGTCCTGTGACCGCTGCTGCGCCTCTTCCCCCACAGCCCGGACTGCGGCCGCGCCTGCGTGGATGGCTGCACCTCTGGTCCTTCATAGTCTCCGTCGCCACCGGTGCCACGCTCATCGCGCTGGCGGCCTCCACGGTGTCCGGCCTCGCCGCACTGGCGACCTCCGTCTACGGCGCCACCGTCGTGGGCCTGTTCGGCGTCTCCGCGCTGTACCACCGCGTGACGTGGCAGTCCGAACGCGTCCGCACGTGGATGAAGCGCCTCGACCACTCGATGATCTTCGTGTTCATCGCCGGCACCTACACCCCGTTCGCACTGCTGGCGATGGACCGCGACACCGGCCACGTCGTGCTCTGGGTGGTCTGGCTCGGCGCACTGGCCGGCGTGACCCTGAAACTGGTCTGGCCGCACGCCCCCCGCTGGCTCGGCGTGCCCATCTACATCGCCCTGGGCTGGGTGGCCGTCTTCGTCCTGCCCGAACTGCTGCACCACGCCGGGGCGGCCGCTCTGGTGCTGCTGCTCGTCGGCGGGCTGCTGTACACCGCCGGGGCCGTGTTCTACGCGACCCGGTGGCCGAACCCGTGGCCGCAGGTGTTCGGGTACCACGAGTTCTTCCACGCGGCGACCGTGGTGGCGGCCATCTGCCACTACATCGCCATCTGGCTCGCGATGTACTCCTGACCTGCTGTTTTCGGTCTAGCTGATCTTCCAGGCCGTCATACTCGTCCGCATGACACGAGTGAGATGCCAAGCGGTGCGCTGGGTGAGCGATGAACCTCAGCCGGGTTGGGTCGAGGTTCAGCTCACCGACGCCGACGGAGCGGTCTGGAGCCTCTTCGACAAGCCGCCGGTGTTCGATGCGGATGACCGGCTGACGCCCGACGCGGTGTACCCGGTCGAAGTCGAGCTGGACTGCGAGATCGTGTCGCGCCAAGCCGACGCCGGCGGCCGCGATCTGATCATCATCTCGACCCGGCGTCCCCGGGGCGTTGAAACGGAGACCGGCCGAGACCGGTTCACGGTCGCACCAAGTCAGCTCATCCGTGCCTAGCTGCAGCATCACGCCGTCTCCAAGCTGACGGCCTTCCTGCTCTTGGCCCGCTGAACGGCATCAGGTGCGTGTAGACGCGACGGACCGGACGCGTCCAGCCTCCGGGGAACTCCACCCTCAGCGCCAGATCCGCCGCGAGCGCGCGGAGGTCGTCGAAGCGACGCCCCCGCGCACCCGGTCCTGCCGTGCCCCGACGGACGACCTGGGCGTCAACGTCCGCCGCGGGCCATCCGCAGCACGTCCAGCGCCTCGTCCAGCTGCTCCTCGCTCAGCTTCCCGGGCACGTGACCGCGCTCCAGCACCACCGCGCGGATCGTCTTGCGCTCCTTCAGCGACTGCTTGGCGATGGAGGCGGCCTCCTCGTAGCCGAGGTAGCGGTTCAGCGGCGTCACGATCGACGGCGACGACTCGGCGTACTCGCGCATCTGCGACTCCTGGGCCTCGGCGCCCGAGAGCACCTTGTCGGCCAGCAGGCGGGCGACGGCGGCGAGCAGGCGGGAGGACTCCAGGACGTTGCGGGCGATCACGGGCAGCATCACGTTCAGCTGGAAGTTGCCCTGGGAGCCGGCGAACGCGACCGCGGCGTCGTTGCCGATGACCTGGGCCACGACCATCATCGTGGCCTCGGAGATCACCGGGTTGACCTTGCCGGGCATGATCGAGCTGCCGGGCTGGAGGTCGGGCAGTGCGAGCTCGCCGAGGCCGGTGCGGGGGCCGGAGCCGAGCCAGCGGAGGTCGTTGGCGATCTTGAACAGGGCCACGGCGGTCGCGCGGAGCTGGCCGGAGATCTCGACCACGCCGTCCTGGGTGGCCTGGGCCTCGAAGTGGTCGCGGGCCTCGGTCAAGGGGAGGCCGGTCGCGGTGGCGAGCTCGGCGGCGACCGCGGCGCCGAACCCCTCGGGGGCGTTCAGGCCGCTGCCCACGGCGGTGCCGCCGATCGGGAGCTCGGCCAGGCGCGGGATCGAGGCGTTCAGGCGTTCGACGCCGTAGCGGACCTGGGCGGCCCAGGCGCCCGCCTCCTGGCCCAGGGTGATCGGCACGGCGTCCATCAGGTGCGTGCGGCCGGACTTGACCAGGTCGGACCACTCAAGAGCACGCTGCGCGAGCACCGACTCCAGGTGTTCCAGTGCCGGGACGACGTCGGTCACCACGGCTTCCGTGGCGGCCACGCGCAGGGTCGTGGGGAACGTGTCGTTGGACGACTGGGAGGCGTTGACGTGGTCGTTCGGGTGGACGTCACGGCCCAGGGAGCGCGTGGCGAGGGTGGCGATGACCTCGTTGGCGTTCATGTTCGACGACGTGCCGGAGCCCGTCTGGAAGACGTCGACCGGGAAGTGCTCGTCGTGGGCGCCGGAGGCGACGTCGTCGGCGGCCGCGGCGATCGCGGCGGCGACGTCGTCGGGGAGGACACCGAGGCGGGCGTTCACGCGGGCCGCCGCGGCCTTCAGCAGGCCGAGGGCGCGGATCTGCGCGCGTTCCAGGCCTCGACCGGAAATCGGGAAGTTCTCGACCGCGCGTTGGGTCTGGGCACGCCACAATGCGTCGACCGGCACGCGGACCTCGCCCATCGTGTCGTGCTCGACGCGGTACTCCTGTTCAGACATACCCCGAGTCTCTACGCTCGATCACAGCACTGCCACCCACCACTGGCAGAAGGGCACCACTCATGGAGCGTGACGTCGACCTCCTCATCGTGGGCGCTGGTCCCACGGGGTTGTTCGCCGCTTACTACGCAGGCTTCCGGGAACTCTCCGTCGCACTCGTCGACGCCCTGCCCGAACCGGGCGGCCAGGTGACGGCGATGTATCCGGAGAAGATGATTTTCGACGTGGCCGGGTTCCCCGCGGTCCGCGGCCGCGACCTCGTCAACGGGCTCGTCGAGCAGGCGGGCCAGTTCAAGCCCACCTACCTGCTCGGGCGGCAGGCCCGCACCTGCGAGTCCACTGAGGACGGTCTGCGGGTCGGGCTCGCGGACGGCACCACCCTCAACGCCGGCGCGGTGCTCATCACCGCCGGCATGGGCGAGTTCAACCCGCGTCCGCTGCCCGCGGGCGACGGCTGGCTGGGGCGCGGCATGGTGCACTTCGTGCCGGTGCTCGCCGAGCACGCCGACCAGCACGTCGTGATCGTCGGCGGCGGCGACTCGGCGTTCGACTGGGCGCTGGCGCTGCACCCGATCGCCGCGAGCGTCACGCTGGTGCACCGCAGGGCGAACTTCCGCGCACACGCCGCGACCGTGCGGCAGGTCCGGGAGCTGGGCATCGAGATCATCACCGACGCCGAGGTGCTCGCGCTGCGCGGCACACCGCTGTCCGAAGTGGACGTCAAGGTCAAGGGCGAGGACGTCAAGACGCTGCCAGCCCACACCGTGGTCGCCGCGCTCGGGTTCACCGCCGACCTCGGACCGATCGAGTCGTGGGGCCTGGAGCTCGACCACCGCGCGGTCGTCGTCGACACCACCATGCAGACGAAGATCGACCGCGTCTACGCGGCGGGTGACGTCGCGCAGTACCCCGGCAAGGTCAAGCTGATCGCGACCGGGTTCGGCGAGGCGGCCACGGCGGTCAACAACATCGCCGTGGCGCTCAACCCTGGCGCCCACCTCTTCCCGGGACACTCCAGCAACGCCGGCTGACCACGACCCGGCACCGCGCGCTACGGCAGCGGTGCCGGGTCGTGCTTCGCGATGGCCTGGAAGATGATCGACGTCCGGAAGCCGACGATCTCCTTGCGCTGGCTCAGCCGGTCCACCAGGAACGCGTGCAGGTGCTCGTTGTCCTGCGCGCTCACGTGGATCACGAAGTCGTCGCTGCCCGCCATCACGAACACCGACTGCACCTCCGGCAGTCCGGCGGCGAAGTTCTGGAACGCGTCGATCACGGCTCTGCTGAGCGGGCGGACCTGCACCGACACCAGGGCCTGCACCGAGCGGTTCAGCGCGATCGGGTTGATGTCGGCGTGGTAGCCGCGGATCACGCCGCGTTCGCGCAGCAGCCGGGTGCGTTCGAGGCACGTCGACGGCGCCACGCCCACCTTGCGCGCGATGTCGCGGTTCGACTGCCGGGCATCGCGCTGCAGTTCCCGCACGATCGCCGAATCAAGTTCGTCCACCACGCCTCCTGC
The DNA here is from genome assembly GCF_055607425.1 of Lentzea sp. NPDC037011. Lineage (NCBI taxonomy): Bacteria > Bacillati > Actinomycetota > Actinomycetes > Pseudonocardiales > Pseudonocardiaceae > Lentzea > Lentzea sp. NPDC037011. The sequence goes on from NZ_JBVJRT010000005.1 coordinate 507,445, forward strand.
CTGCCTCTGCCGAACAACGTTCAGCACAGCCTCCACGACCTTGGTCATCCCCCTAACTTCAAGTGTGGATGTTGTCGGAAGTTCGGGGAGGACGCGAGATGTGGGAACACGAGCGGCTGGTCGTGCGCACCGGGCGGAGGTCGGGGATGACCACGATGGTCGCCGTCCACTCGTCCGCGGCGGGCCCTGCGGTCGGCGGCTGCCGGATGAAGGCCTACCCGGCGGTCGGGGACGCCATCGCCGACGTGCTGCGGCTGTCCAGGGCGATGACGCTCAAGTGCGCCGCGGCCGGCCTCGCGCACGGAGGCGCGAAGAGCGTGATCGTGGCCGACCGGCCGCTCACGCCCGAGCTGCGGCGGGCGGTGCTGCTCGACCACGCCGAGCTCATCGAGGAGTTCGGCGGGCAGTACCGGGCGGGACCGGACGTCGGGACCGGGCCGGACGACATGCTGGTGCTGCGCGAGATCACCCCGCACGCGTACTGCCTGCCGGAGGAGCACGGCGGCACGGGCTCGTCGAGCGGGCCCACGGCGCGCGGGGTGCTGGCGGCGCTGCGCGCGGCGGCCGAGGAGGTGTTCGGGAGCGCGGACCTGACCGGGAGGAAGGTCGTCATCAGCGGGTTCGGGTCGGTCGGCGAGCTCGTCGCACGGGGGCTTCCTGGCGCGGACGTCGTGGTGTCCGATGTGGACCGGAGCAGGCGGACCGGCGAGTTCGGCTGGGTGGAGCCGGAGCAGGCGTACACGACGAAGGCCGACGTGCTGGTGCCCGCGGCCGTCGGCGGAGTGCTGAGCCCGGAGGTGGTGCGGTCGCTGGACGTCCGGCTGGTAGTCGGCCCGGCGAACAACCAGCTGACCGACGACGGTGTCGCGGACCTGCTGGCCGAACGCGGGATCGTGTGGGTGCCCGACCACGTCGCGGGCGCGGGCGGGGTCGTCTACACGCTCGCACGGGAGGACGAGGGCCTCGACCACGAGGCGGCCCTCAAGCGCGTGGACGGCATCGCCGGGACCGTCCGGCGCCTGCTGCACGGCGGCTGACCGCGCGACGAGCCCGCCGGAGTCCACTTCGGACCCCGGCGGGCACGTCACCGCTCGATCAAGGAAGGACCTGCACCTGCTCGCCGACCACCAGGTTGTCGTAGAACACCTGCGAGGCGTCGAGCGTCATCCGGATGCAACCGTGCGACTGGACCGCGATGTCACCCTGGTGGAACGCGATACCGGTCGTGGTGAAGTACACCGCGTTCGGCATCGGGCCGTTGTAGGGGACGCTCCAGTCGTTCTTCACCTTGCGCAGTACCGAGAACGTGCCGACGGGGGTTTCGTGCCCCGGCTTGCCGTGGCTCACCTCCACCGGGCCGTAGCTCGTCTTCCCGTTGTAGACGAGCCATGCCAGGTTCGAGTGCTTCTCCAGACACGCTCCGTTGTAGACGGTGCACCCCGCCTGAGCCTGAGCGGGAGTGGCGAAGGCCGCCACACCGAGGAGCAGGAGCACCGTCGTGATCAGAACTCGCATCCTCATCACCCCTCGGTGATGGGATAACCACCCTCAGGTGACTTCAATCATGTTCGGATGCACCCCGGCCACGGCACGAGCGGCGGTCGCGACGCGGAGGACCCGCCTCCCGCGATGAAGGGGAGACGGGTCCTCGGGGCTGCGCTTACCGCCGTGCGACTAGACGGTGCCGGCGTACTGGCTGATCCACGAGCGGAAGTACGGGACGTCCACGTAGATCGACGGGGCCTGGGCGCAGTTCGCGCCGCCACCGGAGCGGCTGGTCGCGCCGATGAGCTCCCAGCGGCCGTTGATCGACTTCACCTCGGGGCCACCCGAGTCGCCGTAGCAGGCGCCCTTGTTGCCGTCGGTGTTGTTGGTGCAGATTTCCGACGCGGCGCTGATGCCGGAGCAACGGCTGTCCGAGACGATCGAGGTGTTCAGCTCCTGCAGGGTGACCGGAGCGCCACAGGCACCGCGGACCGGGCAGGTCTGGCCCCAGCCGATGATGCGGGTGGCGGTGCCGACCGGACCGGACGTGGCCGCGACGGGGGCGGGCGCCTGGCTGACCGAGGTGCTGAGCTGCACCAGCGCCAGGTCGGCCGACGGGTGCGTGACGATCCGGGACGCGCCGGTGACCGTGCCGCCGCTGGTGCGGTTGGTCGTGCCGATCCGGGTGCGGATCGAGGCCGCCGAGGAGCCCTGGACGCAGTGCTTCGCCGTCACGACCCAGTTGGCCTTGATCAGCGTGCCGCCGCAGAAGTGGCTGCCGGAGGTGCTCTGCAGGGAGACCATCCAGGAGTAGACCTGCGTGGCGTTGCCGCCACCCACGATCATCGGCGAGACCTCGCCGTCAGCGGTGGGGGTGGGGGCCGCCGTCGCCGAGACGGCCGAGGCGAGCAGAGCGCCCGCGGCCACGACGAATGCGGAGAACAACGAACGTGCCCTCATCGTTGAGTTCCTTTCCTGAACCCGGCGCAGGGTTGCCGGGGTCAGGACGGAAACTAAGGACAAAACCGACCCGGTCACTAGGGTCACTCGGAGGGTGACAGTCCGTTGACGGTTCACAGATTCACAGCGACCTACGGCAGCGGCTGCTGGACGTTCTCGGGGGCGTCGAAGTCCACCGAGGCGTATTCGCGCAGCTTGTGCAGGCTGTGGAAGCCGTCGATCATGCGCACCGTGCCGGACTTGGACCGCATGACGATCGACTGGGTCGTGCAGCCACCCGCCCGGTAGTGCACACCGCGCAGGAGGTCGCCGTCGGTCACGCCGGTGGCGCAGAAGAAGACGTTGTCACCCGACACGAGGTCGTTCGTCGTGAGCACGCGCGACAGGTCGTGGCCCGCGCCGATCGCCTTCTCGCGCTCCTCGTCGTCCTTGGGCCACAACCGGCCCTGGATCGCACCGCCGACGCACTTGAGCGCCGCCGCCGCGATGATGCCCTCCGGCGTGCCGCCGATGCCCACGAGCATGTCCACACCGGACGTGGGGCGTGCAGCCGCGATCGCGCCCGCCACGTCGCCGTCGGAGATGAAGTGGATGCGCGCGCCGGCCTTGCGCACCTCCCGCACGATCGACTCGTGCCGGGGGCGGTCGAGGATGCACACGTTCACGTCGGACACGTCGCTGTGCTTGGCCTTCGCCACCCGGCGGATGTTCTCCGCGATCGGGGCGGTGATGTCGATGACGTCGGCCGCCTCCGGGCCCACGGCCAGCTTCTCCATGTAGAACACGGCGGACGGGTCGAACATCGCGCCGCGCTCGGCCACGGCCAGCACGGCCAGCGCGTTCGGCATGCCCTTCGACATCAGCGTGGTGCCGTCGACCGGGTCGACGGCCACGTCGCACTCGGGGCCCTCGCCGTTGCCGACCTCCTCGCCGTTGAACAGCATGGGCGCCTCGTCCTTCTCGCCCTCGCCGATCACGACGACACCGCGCATCGACACGGTGTGGATCAGCTTGCGCATCGCGTCGACCGCGGCGCCGTCACCACCGTTCTTGTCGCCGCGTCCCACCCACCGGCCGGCGGCCATCGCCGCGGCCTCGGTGACGCGCACGAGCTCCAGCGCCAGGTTCCGGTCCGGGGCTTCGCGACGTCGTTCCGCGGGGGTGTTCACCATTGCGCGCCTCCATGCGACTACTCAGCGTGCCGGGCTTGTGATCGGCAATCTGAATCCTTGCACGGGATCACGCCTGCGAAACGTCCTCCTCGACCACGGCGAGAGCTGCATCGATTCGCTCGCGCGCACCGGCGAGATGCTGCTCACACGTCTTGGCGAGCGCCTCACCGCGTTCCCAGAGCGCGAGCGAGTCCTCCAGCGACAGGCCACCGGCCTCCAGCTTGCGGACCACCTCGACCAGCTCGTCGCGGGCGGCTTCGTAACCCAGTGTTTCCTTCTGCGCTTCCGGACTCACGCGGACTGGCTCCTCAGACGGCTCAGCACGGTCGCGACGGCCAGGTCGTACCCGACCAGCGCCTCCGCGAACTCCTCGCCGTCACCCTCTCGCACCGCCTCGTCGATGAGCGCCTCGGCCTCCGCGACACGCCGGTACTGCACCGTGCCCGCGGTGGCCTCGCTCAGGTCGTGCAACGTCAGGATCAGCGTCCGGCGGCTCGCGGTGTCGCAGTCGCCCACCAGATCGGTCCAGCACTCCGCCGCGGCCCTGTTCGCCGCCTCCGCCTTGGTGCGCAGCCCGGACGCGCACGCGCCGGCCGCCTCCATGGTCAGGGGCAGGAACACGGCATCACGCATCATCGGTACCTCCCCCTCCCGCATCGGTTCCCGCGCTGGTCACCACAGCGCGCACTGCTCCGTCAACGACGCGCACCCGCAGCTGTGTTCCGCCGGGGGCGTCCGTCACGGACCGCAACACACCGTCCGGCCCGTCGGGTGTGACGAGTTGCACAACGGCATATCCGCGCGCCAGCGTGGCGGCTGGTCCGAGGGTCGTCAAGCGGGCTTTCGTCCCGGAGAGGTGGACGTCCTCGCGGTCGAGACGTTGCGTGACCGCTCGCCGTCCCTGCTCCCGCAGCCGGTTCACCTCTTCTGCCCTGCGGTCGAGCGGACCGTGCGGGTCCGAAAGCACAGGTCGTGAGCGCAGCTGGTCGAGCAAGCGGCGTTCGCGGTCGACCCAGCCGTGCAGCGCGCGCCGGCCGCGGTCGCGCATCTGCCTGACCCGTTCACCCTCCTCGGCGACATCGGGAACCACCCGTTTGCCCGCGTCGGTGGGCGTCGAACACCGCACGTCAGCGACGTGGTCGATGAGCGGGGTGTCCGGTTCGTGCCCGATCGCGGACAGCACCGGAGTGCGGCACGACGCGACCGCGCGGCACATCGCCTCGTCGGAGAACGGCAGCAGGTCCTCCACGCTGCCGCCGCCGCGGGCGATGATGATGACGTCGCACTCCGGATCGCGATCCAAAGTGGACAGTGCGGTGATCACCTGGGTGACCGCGGTCGGGCCCTGCACGGCGACGTTGATGACGCGGAAGTGCGCGCCGGGCCAGCGGTTCCGCGCGTTCGTCAGCACGTCCCGCTCCGCCGCGGAGGCGCGTCCGGTGACGAGCCCGATCTTCTGCGGCAGGAACGGCGGCCTGCGCTTGCGGCGCGGGTCGAACAGGCCCTCGGCGTGCAGCAGCTTGCGCAGCCGTTCGATGCGGGCGAGCAGCTCGCCGATGCCGACCGCGCGGATCTCGTCCGCGCGCAACGAGAGCGTGCCGCGGTTCGGGTAGAAGCTGATCTTGCCGTGCACGATCACGCGACTGCCCTCGGTCAGCTGCAGCTCGCGCACCATCCCCGAGCTCGCGGTGATCGACATGGACATGTCGACGCTCGGGTCGCGCAGCGTCAGGAACGCCGTGGAGCTGCGGGCGTTCAGCTGCGTCACCTGGCCCTCGACCCAGACCTCGCCGAGCCGGTTGATCCAGTCGAGCAGCTTGCGCGCGACCGTCCGCACCGGCCACGGGTTCTCCGGCGTGGATTTGTCGGTCACTGAGCCTTGACCGTCGCGATCCGCCGGTTGAGCATGCCGATGAACTCCGGCCGCGCGGCGTGGTCCAGCTCGTAGCGCAACAGCTCTTCGAGGTGCTCCAGCGACAGGTTCCGCAACCGGGCGCGCAGCTGGGCGATCGTCAGCTCGTCGTAGGACGGCAGGAACTCCGGCACCTCGGCGAGCGCGCGTTCCTCTTCCTCCCACGGGTCACCGGCGGGGGTTTCCTGAGAAGTCGTGACCGGCGTCTCGTCCTCGTCGAACGTCGCCCACTCCGGCTCCTCCTCCGCGGGCCTCAGTCCGGAGAGGACGTCGTCGCCCTTGATGGCGAGTTCGGTCACATGCTGCTGCACCCGCATGGAGAGCTGCATAGCCTCGCTGACCACCGTCAACGGAAGTCCGGCCAGCTGCTGCGGCAGCTTGCGGGCCTGTTCGAGGGCGGTCACCGCGAGCCCGGCGGCGACTCGGACACCCAGTGGCAGTGGCTTCATACCTCCTAGCCTGCCGCACCAGCGCGGCAAATGCCTAGGAACGGTCCTGGGTACCCTGGAGGCATGCCCAAGCGAGTCCTGTTGGCGAAGCCGCGTGGTTACTGCGCGGGCGTTGATCGTGCCGTCGAGACGGTCGAGCTCGCCCTCGAGAAGTACGGCGCTCCCGTCTACGTGCGCAAGGAGATCGTCCACAACAAGTACGTCGTGGAGACCCTGTCCGACCGAGGCGCGATCTTCGTCAACGAGACGGACGAGGTCCCCGAGGGCGCGCTCGTGGTGTTCTCGGCGCACGGCGTGTCGCCCGCGGTGCACGCGGAGGCCGAGCAGCGGTCGCTGCGCACCATCGACGCGACCTGCCCGCTGGTCACCAAGGTCCACAAGGAGGCCGTGCGGTTCGCCAAGGAGGACTACGACATCCTCCTGATCGGCCACGAGGGCCACGAGGAGGTCGAGGGCACCGCCGGTGAGGCACCCGACCACGTGCAGCTCGTCGACACCGCGGAGGACGCGGCCACCGTCGAGGTGCGCGACCCGAACAAGGTGATCTGGCTGTCGCAGACGACGCTCTCGGTCGACGAGACCATGGTGCGCGTCCGGCAGCTCAAGGACCGCTTCCCCGAGCTGCAGGACCCGCCCTCGGACGACATCTGCTACGCCACGTCGAACCGCCAGACCGCGGTGAAGACGATGGCGCCGTCGTGCGACCTGGTGCTGGTCGTGGGCTCCAAGAACTCCTCCAACTCGGTCCGCCTGGTCGAGGTGGCGCTGCAGCACGGCGCTAAGGCCTCGTACCTCATCGACTACGCCAAGGAGGTCGACCTGGCGTGGCTCGAAGGCGTCGAGACCGTCGGCGTCACCTCGGGCGCGTCGGTGCCGGACCTGCTCGTGATGGAGCTGCTGAAGTTCCTGGAGACGCACGGTTTCGGCGAGGTCGAGGAGATCACCACGGCGAACGAGCGGATCACGTTCTCGTTGCCGCGCGAACTCCGCAAGGACCTCGTCCGCTAGTCCTCCGAAGTGCACGCGGGGACCTTTCGTACTCTCACTGAGTACGAAAGGTCCCCGCGTGCGTTCAGCCGAGGTCGTGCGGGGTGCGTTGAGCGGGCCGGGCCCGGACAATGAGTCACGGGTGTTGCAGCAGCTCAGCGGTCGTCGCGTGGGGGGCGGGGACGGCGCTGGCCGGCCGGGCGCTCGCCGCGGGCGGCACCTTCCGGGCGCGGGCGGCGGGCCGGAGCGCCCTCCGGACGCGGACGGCGCGCAGGGGCCCCCTCGGGACGTGGGCGGCGCGGACGCTCCTCCGGCTCGTCGACGACCTCTTCGCGCGCGGGCTTGCGAGCGGGCTTGTTGCGCGACTTGATCTCGGCCTTCGCCTCGCGGACCTCGTCCGCGCTCGGCCGGTTCGGGTCCTTCTGCAGGAAGATCCGCACGATGCCCAGCGCCACGGTGACGGCGGTGGTGATCGCCATGACCGGGAAGCTGTCGATCAGCGGCTTGCCCAGGCCCAGCGCCATGGCGGCGAGGCCGCCCTTCTCCACCCCGCCGGTCATCAGGACCAGCAGCGGCACGGTGGCGGCCAGGACGAGCGGCGGCTGCACCATCGGCGCGAACAGGCTGCGGCGCTGCACCAGCAGGATCGCGGCGAGCGCGCCGAGGAAGAACGCCACGTTGAACGTCCAGCCGACCGTCTTGGTGCCGCTGATGTCGATGAACGCACTGATGGCCGCCGGGATGAACGCGCAGAGGATCGCGGCCCACCACGGGATGCCCTTGAACGACCCGCCGATGGGCCGGTAGTTCCACGGCACGGCGTCGTAGTCCTCGACCTCGTCGAGGTCGTCCTGACGGTCACGCAGCTCACTCACGAGGCACACGGTAGCCGTTCGGCCATTCGGTGTTCGTCAGTCCGTGGTTATCTCACGAGAAAGCAACCCGACTGCACGCTCTGTGCGTTTTATGCGGACTGTTCGTCCGCCCTTCGGACGATCGGGAGGGGCGTTGGGGTGGCGGAGGCGTCGGTGAGCGGCTCCACGCTCGCGCGGAACCCCTCCAGCGCGTCGAGCTCACGGCGCCGCGCGCTGAGGAAGCGCTGCAGGTGGGTGGAGGAGAGGTTGACCGCGTCGATCGCGGCGTCTGCGGCCCGGTGGGCCCGCCCGGCCTGCACACGGACCTGTTCGACGTCGTCGGCCAGTGCCCGTTCGGTCACCGCGAACATCGCGGAGGACGCGATCACCGCGAACCCGGTCGGGCCGCACAGGAACACCCGGCGGTCGAGCAGCCAGCGCAGCAGCTCCGGGTCGGTGTCCAGGGCGGCGACGACGGCGCCGTCGTTGGGGACGAACATGATCGTGCCGTAGATCGCGTCGGCCCAGCGCTGGTAGCCCTTGCCGGCCAGCTCCGCGGCGCGCGAGCGGATGTTGCGGACGTGCACCCGCAGCGCGTCCTGGCGTTCCTGCGGGTCGTCGGTCTCGACCGCTTCCGCCCAGGTCGCCATCGACATCTTCGAGTCGACCGGGACCGCGCGGCCGCCGCCGACGTTGAGCACCATGTCCGGCCGCACCGAGCCGCCGCCGGCCACGTCCGTCTGCAACGTGTAGTGCAGGTTCTCCCTCAGGCCGAGCGCGCGCGCCGTCTCGACGAGCACCTGTTCGCCGAGCTCGCCGCGGCCGGAGACGCTGGAGAACGCCACCTCGTACCGTTGCAAAGCCGCTTGCTGGGCGTCCACGCGCGCGCGTTCGGCCTGGATGGCGAGCATGGCCTCGTCGGTCCGGCGGACGCCGTCCTGGTACAGGCGCCAGACGAACACCAGCGCCCCGGCGCACACGAGGGCCAGGACGAGGGAGGCGGTGATGATCACTGCGGTCACGGCACCGATGATGCTCCACCACCGATGTGAACTCGATCGGGTGACACGCCGGGAACCCTGGCGGAGTTTTGTCGGACCCCGTCTCTACGGTTGGGCCCATGCGGATCCTGCACACCTCCGACTGGCACGTGGGGCGGACGTTCCACGGCCGGGACCTGCTCGTGGAGCAGGAGTCGGTGCTGGGCGGCCTCGCCGACCTGGTCGCCTCCGAGCGGGTCGACGTGGTCGTGATCTCCGGCGACCTGTACGACCGGGCGGTGCCGTCGGCGGACGCGGTGTCGTTGTGCGCGCGGGTGCTGATGCGGATCAGGGCGGCCGGCGCGCGGATCGTGATCACGCCGGGCAACCACGACTCGGCGGCGCGGATCGGCGTGTTCGGCGAGTTCGCGGCGGCCGGCGGGCTGCACCTGCGCACCTCGATCGCCGAGCTGGCCACGCCCGTCGAGCTGGCCGACGAGCACGGACCCGTTGTGCTGTACGGCATCCCGTTCCTGGAACCGGAGCCGGCCCGGCACGTCCTGGGAGTCGTGGAGAAGGGTCACGCCGGGGTGCTGACCGAGGCGATGCGGCGGGTGCGGGCCGACCTGGCCGGTCGCGCGGCGCGGTCGGTGGTGCTGGCGCACGCGTTCGTCACCGGCGGGGCGCCGTCGGAGTCGGAGCGCACCATCGCGGTCGGCGGCGTGCAGGACGTGTCCTCCCGGGTGTTCGAGGGCGTGGACTACGTGGCGCTGGGGCACCTGCACGGGCCGCAGACGCTGGCGGACAACCTGCGGTACTCGGGCAGTCCGCTGGCCTACTCGTTCTCCGAGGCGCGGCACCGCAAGTCCGTGTGGCTGGTGGAGCTCGACGAGGGCGGCCTGGTCGGTGTGGAGCGGCGCGACCTGCCGGTGCCGCGGGCGCTCGCGACGGTGACGGGCACGCTGGAGGACGTGCTGTCCGACCCGGTGCACACGCCGCTGGAGGACCACTTCCTGTCGGTGGTGCTGACCGACCGGGTGCGGCCGATGGACGCGTTGCGGCAGCTGCAGAAGCGGTTCGAGCACGCGGTGCACGTGGAGTGGCGGCCGGAGCAGGGCCAGCAGCACACCATGACCTACGCCGAGCGGGTGCGCGGCCGCACCGACGAGGAGGTGGCCTGCTGCTTCGTCTCCGACGCGCGCGGGTCCGAGCCGTCGGAAGCGGAGAAGGCGTTGCTGCGCGAGGCTTTCGCGTCGGTCGCGAGGGAGCGGGAGCGATGAGGCTGCACCGCCTGGAGCTGACGGCGTTCGGGCCCTACCCGCGACCCGAGGCGGTCGACTTCGACCAGCTCGGCGCGGACGGGCTGTTCCTGCTGCACGGGGACACGGGCGCGGGCAAGACGACACTGCTCGACGCGGTGGCGTTCGCGTTGTTCGGCCGGGTGCCTGGCGCTCGGGGCGACGTGAAGAAGCTGCGCTGCGAGTACGCCGACCCGCAGACGCCGACCGAGGTGTCGCTGGAGCTCACCGTGCAGGCGCGTCGGTTCCGGATCGTGCGCTCGCCGGAGTTCGACCGGCCGAAGAAGCGCGGCGGCGGCTTCACCACGCAGCCCGCGAAGTGTTCCCTGACCTGGCTGGAGGGCTGGGACGGCGAGGGCATCACCCGCATCGACGACGTGGCACGCGCGGTCGAGGACCTGCTGGGCATGTCGTACGAGCAGTTCTTCCAGGTCGTGCTGCTGCCGCAGGGCGAGTTCGCGAAGTTCCTGCGGTCGGACACGGCCGAGCGGGAGGTCTTGCTGGAGAAGCTCTTCGGCACCGAGCGGTTCCTCGACGTGGAGAAGTGGTTCCGCGACAGGCGGCTGACGGCCGGCCGCGCGCTGGACGAGCGCCGGCGCGGTGCGAACGAGCTGGTGCACCGGGTCGCCGAGGCCGCAGGCGAGGAGCCGTCCGACGAGCCGGACTGGCTTGAGTCGTTGCTCGACCGGCTGTCCCGCGCGGTGAAGGAGCTGGAGGAGCGGTCGGTGGAGACCGCGGGGCTCGCCGACTCGGCCGACGCGCTGCTCGCGCAGGCGCGCGTGCAGGCCGACCAGATCCGCCGCGTCCGCGAGGCCCGCGACCTGTTGCAGCGGGTGGAGGACGCGGACTCCGCCGCCTGGTTCGCCGAACGCGACGCCGCCCGCCGGGCCGTCCCGGTCGTGCCCGCGCATGGCGAGATCGCGAAGCTGCGGCAGTCCCACGAGTTCGCGCTGCGCGACGAGGCGCGGGCCGCCGAGGCGCTGGAGCGGCTGGGGTACGCGGGTACGGAGCTGCGGGCCGACGCCGAGCGGTTCCGCGAGGAGGCCGGTGGGCTCGGTGAGCTGGCCGCGGAGGCCGAGCGGCAGAAGGCCGACGAGCGGCGGCTGTCGGAGCTCAAGCACGCGTCCTACCAGGTCGAGCGGCGGCTGCTCGCGGTGAACGCCGAGCTGGAGGTGCTGCCGGAGGAGCTGGCGCGGTGCCGTGCCCAGCTCGACGCCGCGGCCGAGGCGTCCGCGCGGCTGGAGGGCCTGAAGGCCAAGGCGGACGCGGCCGAGGCGCTGCCCGGTGCGCTGAAGGCGTTGGAGGCGCGCAAGAACGAGCTGCACCAGGCGATCGACGTGCACCAGAAGGCCAAGGACGTGCTGCAGCAGGTCCGCCAGCAGCGCCTGGAGAACATGGCGATCGAGCTGGCGTCGGCGTTGCAGCGGGGCAAGCCGTGCGCGGTGTGCGGGTCGCCCAGCCACCCCGCCCCCGCGCAACCGATGCTGGGCGGTGTCGGTGCCGCCGACGAGGAGGACGCGGCGCGCGACGAGCAGGCCGCGCTGGAGCAGCGCAACGCGGCCGAGAAGGCCCAGCACGCAGCCGAGCTGCGCATCCAGTCGTGCTGGGAGGTGCTGGGCTCCGACGAGCCCGCCGTCGTGGTCGCCGAGCACCGCGCAGCGGCGGAGCTCGCCCGGACCCGGTCGCAGCGGCAGACGGAGTTCGTGGCGCTGGAGGCCAAGACCCGCGACCTGGGCGCGGAGAAGTCGCGCGTCGAGCAGGACCTGGTCGGCCTGCGCACCGAGCACACCGCCCTGACCACGACCGTCGAGGTCCGCGCCGCCCGCCTGGACGCCGCGCGCGGTGAGCACGACGACGTGCTGACCCGCCGCGACCACCTCCTGCGCCTGGCCAAGGCCCTGGTGGAGCTGGCCGACCGCCGTTCCGCCCGCGACGCCGCGCTGGCCCGCGTGACCGAGCAGGAGGCGCTGGTCGCCGCTCTCGCCGCGGAAGCCGGCTTCGCCGACGTGCCCACCGCCCTGGCCGCCGCCCGCCCGCCGGTGAAGCTGCAGGCCCTGGACGACCGCATCGCCGCCTGGGAACGCGCCCGCGCCAGCGCCACCGCCACCCTGGAGGAGCTCGCCGGCGTCGACCCGGCCACCGCCGTGGACCTCGACGAGGTGGTCGCCCAGGCCACCGCGGCCCGCACGACCGCCTCGGAGGCCGCCACCCGCCTGGCCCGCGCCCGCGGCGCGTTCGACCGCGTCGGCGAACTGGCCGCCCGCCTGCGCGCCGAACGCAAGGCACTGGAACCGCTGGAAGCCGCCTACGCCGAGCTGGACGCGCTCACCGACGTGATCAACGGCCGCGGCCAGAACTCGAAGAGGATGACGCTGCGCTCCTACGTCCTGGCCGCCCGCCTGGAGGAGGTCGCCGTCGCCGCCTCCGCCCGCCTGCACCGCATGAGCCAGGGCCGCTACAGCTTCGTGCACTCCGACTCGGCCGGCGCCCGCGGCACCCGCGGCGGCCTCACCCTCGACGTCCTCGACGACTACTCCGGCCGCGAACGCCCGGCCAAGACCCTGTCCGGCGGCGAGTCGTTCCTCGCCTCCCTCTCCCTGGCCCTGGGCCTCGCCGACGTCGTCGCCAACGAGACCGGCGGCGCCCTCCTCGACACCCTGTTCGTCGACGAGGGCTTCGGCACCCTCGACTCCGACACCCTCGACATCGTCATGAACACCCTCGACGAGCTCCGCGCCGGTGGCCGCGTCGTCGGCTTGGTCTCCCACGTCGAGGAGCTCCGCCAACGCATCCCCACCCGCCTGCGCGTCCGCAAGGCCCGCACCGGTTCCACGCTGGAGGTGTCGCTGGCCTGACCGTCCCGCACCACCTCCAGCGCGGAGCCGGTGTCACGCGGTTGGTCGCGCCGCGACCAGCTCGCTCGGTGTTCGTCGCGCCGCCGTCGGCTCGCACGCGGTTCGCCTGCGCGCCCGCAGGCTCGCGCTCCGCTCGCGTCCACCCGCTTTGCTCAGGTGCCACTCGCGACCGCTCCGCCCGCACAGCGGCCCTGCGCCTCGCCCGCTCGTGTTTCGCCCGTACGCGCCGCGCTTCGTCGCTGGCTCCGCTTCGCCCGGACGCGTCTCGCTCCGCCGCCTTGCCCGAACTGCCGTTCCGCGCCCGGTCCCTATCGCCCGGGGCTCAGCTCTCGTGCGCGAGCAGCCAGCGCTTCACGTCCAACCCCCAGCGGAACCCACCCAGGTCCCCACCGATCCGGATCACGCGGTGGCACGGCACGAACAAGGCTGCGGAGTTCCGCGCGCACGCCGACGCCGCCGCCCGCACCGCCGCCGGACGCCCGGACAGGGACGCGTACTCGCTGTAGGTGACCGGCTCGCCGGCGCGGACGGTGCGCAGGACGTCCCACGCGTGCTGCAGGAACGGTCCGGACTTCTGCCGCACCTCGACGGTGTCGATCACCTCCAGGTCACCCTCGTGATAGGCCTCGACGGCCTTCGTCACGGTGCCGAGGTCGGGGCGCGGGACGATCTCCGACGGCATCAGCGAGGCGTGGATCTGCGGCGTCAGCAGGGCGAGGTCCGCGGTCCAGCCGCTGGCCAGCACCGCTCCGTCCGCCGCGACGACCGCGGTGAACGGGCCGGTCGGGGTGTCCACGGTGGACGTGTGGGCGACGCTCATGGGGTTGCTGCCTTCCTCGTCAGGTGTGCGCTCGCGTAGGAGCGCCACGGCCGCCAGTCCGGGCCGTGGGGAGCCAGGTCGCGCAGTCGCGCGGGGAGCACCAGGACGTCCGGTGCGCCCAGGACCCGCATGGCCACCTCGTCGGCGTTCTGGGCGCCGACCAGGGGTGCGAGCTCTTCGGTCAGGTCTTCGAGGGAGCGGCCCACGTCCACGACGAGTCTGCCGCTCGCCAGCGCCTCGGCCACCGGGTGGTCACCCGCCGAGTACAGGTGCGTCAGCGCGCCGTCCGGGACCCGCAGCGGGACGCCCGCGAACGGGGCCACGAGGCGCAGCAGGGTCTCGGCGCCGTCGACGCTGCCCGCGACGCGGATGCCGGGGACCGCGCGGACCAGCGGGCCGATCAGCGGGTCGGCGCCGAGGAACGAGTCCACGGCCACCGGGTCGGCGTCGAGGTCCAGCAGGCGCCGCACCCGCGCTACGGCGGCGCCCAGGTCGCGAACGTCGGCCAAGCGCAGCGAGCACAGGACGTGGTCGGCCGGGAACGTCAGCCGCACGGTCGCCTCGCCGTGCGGCAGGAGCAGCGTGCGCGCGTAGGAGTCGTCGGTGACCTCCTCGACGCCGGGCAGTGCGTGCGCGCGGAAGTGCGCGAGCAGGCCGACGACGTCGAACGGGGGCCGGTAGGGCAGGCGCAGCACGATCCGGCCCGGCGTGCCGACCGGCGCCTTGCCGCGGCCGCGCATGTCGGAGGGGGTGGAGGCGAACACCATGCGGATGGTGTCGTTGAACTGCCGCACCGAGGCGAACCCGGCCGCGAACGCGATGTCGGCGAATGCCATCTCGGTCGTCTCGATCAGCAAACGGGCGGCGTGCGCGCGATGGGCACGGGCCAGCGCCAGCGGACCCGCGCCCAGCTCGGCGGTCAGCACCCGCGTGAGGTGGCGTTCCGAGTAGCCGAGCTTCGTCGCCAGGCCGGACACGCCGTCGCGTTCGACCACGCCGTCGCTGATCAGCCGCATCGCGCGGGCGGCCAGGTCGGCGCGCAGGTTCCACTCCGGCGAACCGGGCGTGGCGTCGGGCAGGCAGCGGCGGCAGGCGCGGAAGCCAGCGGACTGCGCGGCGGCCGCGGTGAGGAAGAACCGGCTGTTGCGGCGCTTCGGGGTCACCGCGGGGCACGACGGCCGGCAGTAGATGCCGGTCGTGCGCACCGCGTGGATGAAGCACCCGTCGAACCGGGCGTCACGTGCGGCGCACACCCGGTACGCGTGTTCTTCGTCGATGACCATGTCAGCGATCCTGCCAGCGAGAACGCGCTATGGCTCGCGGGAATCGGACACCACCGTGGCCTGCCGTAGACTCGTCACCCGTGAGTTTGACCCTCGGTATCGTCGGCCTGCCCAACGTCGGCAAGTCCACCCTCTTCAACGCACTGACGCGCAACGACGTGCTCGCCGCGAACTACCCGTTCGCGACCATCGAGCCGAACGTCGGCGTCGTGCCGCTGCCGGACGCGCGCCTCACCAAGCTCGCCGAGATCTTCGGCTCGGAGCGCGAGGTGCCGGCCGTGGTGTCGTTCGTCGACATCGCAGGCATCGTCAAGGGCGCGTCGGAGGGCGAGGGCCTCGGCAACAAGTTCCTCGCCAACATCCGCGAGGCCAACGCGATCTGCCAGGTCATCCGCGTGTTCGACGACCCCGACGTGGTGCACGTCGACGGCCGCGTCGACCCCGCCTCCGACATGGAGACGATCAACACCGAGCTGATCCTCGCCGACCTCCAGACCCTGGAGAAGGCCGTCCCGCGCCTGGAGAAGGAGGCGCGGATGCAGAAGGACCGCCGCCCCGCCCTCGAGGCCGCGCAGAAGGCCAAGGAGATCCTCGACTCCGGCCGCACGCTGTTCTCCGCGAAGTCCGAGGTGGACCACGCGCTGATCCGCGAGCTGTCCCTGCTCACGACCAAGCCGTTCCTCTACGTCTTCAACGCCGACGAGGGCGTGCTGGGCGACGAGGCCCGCCAGAAGGAGCTGCGCGAGCTGGTCGCCCCGGCCGACGCGGTGTTCCTCGACGCCAAGGTCGAGTCCGAGCTGCTGGAGCTCGACCAGGAGTCGGCCCTCGAACTGCTGGAGTCCATCGGCCAGCACGAGCCGGGCCTGCACTCGCTCGCCCGCGCCGGCTTCCACACCCTCGGCCTGCAGACCTACCTGACCGCGGGCCCGAAGGAAGCGCGGGCGTGGACCATCCCGCAGGGCGCGACGGCCCCGCAGGCCGCGGGCGTCATCCACACCGACTTCGAGAAGGGCTTCATCAAGGCCGAGGTCGTGTCGTTCGACGACCTGGTGGCCGCGGGCTCGAAGGCCGACGCGAAGGCGGCGGGCAAGGTCCGCATGGAGGGCAAGGACTACGTGATGGCGGACGGCGACGTCGTGGAGTTCCGCTTCAACGTCTGACCCCGGACGACGGTGCCGGATCGTGGAGGTCCGGCACCTGACGCATTGACGCAATGTTTGCGTCATTCTATTGTTGGTCGATGCTGTACCCCACGCCCGCCCTCAGGTCCGAAGATCAGCGTGTTCTGCACGAGATCGAGGAACTGCGGCGCTCGTTGCGCCTCCAGGTCCGGTCCGCTCCGACGAAGTGGACCGACGGGCTGCGCAAGTTCCTGACCGCTGACGCGGTAGCCGCCTCCAACTCGATCGAAGGCTTCAAGGTGTCCACCGTGGACGTCGAGGACCTGATCGACGGTGAACGGGACGTCGACGTCTCCGAAGAAGATCGCGAGGAGACGCTCGCCTACCAGCGGATGATGACGTACATCCAGACGCTGCACGACGTCGAGGACTTCCGGTACGGCAAGGAGCTCCTCAACGCGCTCCACTGGATGCTGCAGGGGCACCGCAACACCCCGCGCAAGCCGGCTGGCCAGTGGCGTCGCGGCGCGGTGTACGTGACGGATGCCCGAGACCCCAGCATCGCGGTGTACACGGCGCCCGAAGCGGCCGACGTGCCGGATTTGATGGGCGAGCTGGTGGAGTGGCTGAACGCGGACGACGGCAGTCATCCGCTCGTGCGTGCCGCGATGGCGCATCTCCACCTCGTCTCCATCCACCCGTGGGCGGACGGGAACGGCCGCATGTCCCGGTCGCTCCAGACGCTCATGATCGCCAGGGAGGGAGAGCTGGCGCCGGAGTTCTCCTCGATCGAGGCGTGGCTCGGGCGGCCGGGCAACACCTGGGAGTACTACCGCGAACTGCAGAGCCGCGGGGCGATCTACCGTCCTGACCAGGACGTCTCCGGCTGGGTTCGGTTCAACCTCACCGCTTACCACCAGCAGGCGCAGACCGTGCGCAGTCGCCTGGACCGTTCTGGTCGCGTGTGGGTGCTGCTCGACGAGTTCGCCGCGTCCCGGGGGCTGGAGCAGAGGGTGGTGTCGGCTCTGCACGACGTCGCGATGTCGGGCCGGGTGCGCCGTACCCGCTACGAGCGAGCCGAGGACCTGGGCCTGCAACGAGCCCAGCGTGATCTCAGGGACCTGGTCGCCGCCGGGGTCCTCACACCTGTCGGTCGCACCCGTGCGCGCTTCTACACGGCCGGTTCGGCTTTTCCGGAACCGGCCCTCGAAGCGGCTCGGACACCGCTGACGCTTATCGACCCGTACGCGTCCTGACGGTGACCTGGACTCCCGGCTCGCGCGGTCGGAACGCGCGGGTACTCGGTTGACGATCACACCTAGACTCTCGCTGTGTGATCGTCGAGTACCGCGTCCTGGGACCGCTCGAGGTGCTGGCCGACGGCGAGCCGATCGCCGTCCCGGCTGGGCGGGGACGGGTGTTGCTGGCCACCTTGTTGTTGCGCGCCAACGAGTTCGTGTCCGTCGACGAGTTGGTGGACCGGGTGTGGGAAGGGGCGCCGCCGGCTGCGGAACGGGCGCACAAGACGTTGCAGACGGTCGTGTTGCGGTTGCGGCGGGCGTTGGGGGCGGCCAACTGCGTGCGGACGGTGTCCGGTGGGTACCGCGCGGAGGTCGCGCCGGAGCAGCTGGACCTCACGCGGTTCCGGGCGTTGGTGGAGCAGGGGGAGTTCCGGGCGGCGCTGGGGTTGTGGCGGGGGCCGGTGCTGGCCGACGTCGCTTCGGAGGCGTTGCACCGCGAGGACGTGCCGCCGCTGGTGGAGGAGCACGTCGTGGCGTTGGAGCGGCGCATCGACGAGGACCTGGCGCGGGACACCGACGTGCTGGTGCCCGAGCTGCGGGCGTTGATCGGGAAGCACCCGTTGCGGGAGACGTTCTGGGCGCAGCTGGTGCTGGCGTTGCACCGGTCGAACCAGCAGGCGGAGGCGCTCGCCGTCTACGAGGAGGTGCGCAGGAGCCTCGCCGACGAGCTCGGGGTCGACCCCGGTCAGCGGTTGCGCGACGCGCACCGGCAGGTGCTCAGCGGTGAGGTGCCGTCCGGCGGTGTGCCGCGGCAGTTGCCGGCCGGTGTGCCGCACTTCGTCGGTCGGGAGCGCGAGCTCGACCGGCTCACCGAGTTGTTGCGGACGCGGCCGGGTGAGCCCGTGCTGATCTCGGCGATCAACGGGATCGGCGGCGTCGGGAAGACCGCGCTCGCGGTGCAGTGGGCGCACCAGCAGGCCGACCGGTTCCCCGACGGGCAGCTCTACGTGAACCTGCGCGGGTTCGACTCCCAGGCCGAGCCCGCGGACCCGATGTCGGTGGCCCGCGACTTCCTGGTGGCGCTGGGTTTCGCGTCGCACGAGATCCCGACGTCGGGGGAGCCGCTCGTGGCGGCGTACCGGTCGGCGCTGGCCGAGCGGCGGATGTTGCTGGTGCTCGACAACGCGCGTGACGTCGAGCAGGTGCGGCCGTTGCTGCCCGGTGGCGCGGCGAACCTGGTGGTCGTCACGAGCCGCAACCGGCTTGCCGGGCTGGTGGCGCGGGAGGGGGCGCTGCCGGTCGCGCTGGACGTGCTCGACGAACGGCAGGCGGTCGCCCTGCTGGTCGAACGCGTCGGCGCCGCCAGGGTCGAGGCCGAGCCGGACGCGGTGCGGCGGCTGGTCAAGCGGTGTGCCGGGTTGCCGCTCGCGCTGAGCATCGTCGCGGCGCGTGCCGCGTACGGGGACTCGCTGGGCACCCTCGCCGACGAGCTGGACGACGAACGGCTCGACGCGCTGGACATCGACGACCCGACCACCGGCGTCCGCGGTGTGTTCTCGTGGTCGCTGCGGTCGGTCAGCGAGCCGGCGGCCAGGACGTTCGTGCTGCTCGGGCTGCACCCCGGCCCCGACTTCGCGTTGAGCGCCGTGGCGAGCCTCACCGCGCTGCCGGCGGCCGAGGCCCGGCGCGCGCTCGCCGAGCTGGTCGCGGGCAGCCTCGTGCAGGTCGGTGCGAGCGGCCGGTACTCGCAGCACGACCTGGTGCGCGACTACGCGGCGGAACGGGCGGCCGAGCTGCCGGCGCAGGTGCGGGACGCGGCGGTGCACCGGATGTTCGAGCACTACCTGCACCTGACCCAGAACTGCTGGCAGCGGTTGCAGTTCAACATCCCGCCGGTCGTCACGGAGCCGCCCTCGCCGGGGGTGGTCGTCGAGGAGGTCCCGGACTCGGACGTGGCGTGGGCGCGGTTCGGCGCCGAGTACCCGGTGCTGTTCGGCACCGTCGAGCGCGCGAACGAGCTGGGTGCGGACCACGTCGTCTGGCGAGTGCCGTTCATGCTGCACGGCTACCTCTCCCGGCAGGGCTACATGCGGGAGGCGGTGGGCCTGCACCGCCTCGGGCTGGCCGCGGCGCAGCGGCTCGGCGACGTGGAGGCGCAGAGCCTCATGCACCGCAGGATCGCCGCGATCCTCATGAGCTTCGACGACTACGGGGAGACCGAGTTCCACCTGCGCGAGGCGATCCGGTGCGCCCGGCCCGGCGGCAACGTCCTCGCGGAGGCGCACCTGCGGCGCGGCCTCGCGTTCGCCTACGAACGGCAGGGGCGGCTGGCGGACGCGCTCGACGTGCTGGCGGAGATCCACCCGCGGATCGTGGGCCAGGACGACAGCTACGAGGTCGGCCGCCACCTCGCCGCACTGGGTCGCGCCCACCACACCGTCGGGCAGCACGAGCGGGCCCTGGAGCTCTGCCTGCAGGCGGCCGAGAAGTTCGCGGAGACCGACTTCAACGGCCAGGACGAGGGACCGTGCGGCAACACGGAGACGCTGGGCGACATCCACCACGCGCTGGGGCGGCACACCGAGGCCGTCGTGATCTACCGGCGGGCGTTGCAGATGTGGCGGGACATGCGGACCGGGACCAACATCGCCGACTGCCTGCGCAAGATGAGCGAGGCGTTCATCGCCATGGGGGACGCCATCCAGGCGCGCGAGTGCCTCCTCGAAGCCGTGCAGATCATCAAGGGCAGCCAGGACTCGACGTACTACCAGGGGGCGGAGGACCTGCAGGACCTGCTCGCCCGGCTCGACCGGATCGAGGACGCCGACGGGACGACGGCGTGAAGGCCGAGTACCGGGTGCTGGGGCCGCTGGAGGTCCTGCTCGACGGTGCGCCGGTCACCGTCCCGGCCGGCCGCTGCCGGGTGCTGCTCGCGACGCTGTTGTTGCGCGCCAACGAGTTCGTGTCCGTCGACGAGCTGGTGGACCGACTGTGGGACGGCGCACCGCCCGCACCGGACCGGGCGCACAAGACGTTGCACATGGTCGTGACGCGGCTGCGGCAGGCGCTCGGCGCGGCCGGCTGCGTCACCACCCGCAGCGGCGGCTACGCGGCCGTGGTGGCGCCGGAACAGCTGGACCTCACGCGGTTCCGCGTGCTGGTGGAGCAGGGGGAGCTGCACGCGGCGCTGGCGCTGTGGCGCGGCCCGGTGCTGGCCGACGTGGTCTCCGAGCCGCTGCACCGCGACGACGTGCCACCGCTGCTCGAAGAACAGGTCGTGGCGCTGGAACGCCGGATCGACCAGGACCTCGCCCGCGACACCGGCGCGCTCGTGCCCGAGCTGCGGGCGCTGGTCGCGCGGTACCCGTTGCGGGAGGTGTTCTGGGCGCAGCTGGTGCTGGCGTTGCACCGGTCGGACCAGCAGGCGGAGGCGCTGGCGGTCTACGAGGAGGTCCGCGCCCGCCTCGCCGCCGAGCTGGGAACGGGTCCCGGGCAACGGCTGCGCGACGCGCACCGGCAGGTGCTCAGCGGTGAGGTGCCGCCCGACGACGTGCCCCGGCAGCTGCCGGCCGGTGTCCCGCACTTCGTGGGCAGGGAGCGGGAGCTCGACCGGCTCACCGAGCTGGTGCGGGCGCGGCCGGGTGAGCCGGTGCTGATCTCGGCGATCAACGGGATCGGCGGGGTCGGCAAGACCGCGCTGGCCGTGCGGTGGGCGCACGAGCAGGCTGACCGGTTCCCCGACGGGCAGCTCTACGTGAACCTGCGCGGGTTCGACTCGCGTGCCGAGCCGGTCGACCCGCTGTCGGTGGCCCGTGACTTCCTGGTGGCGCTCGGTTTCGCCGCGGCCGGTGTGCCGGCGGCGGAGGACGCCCTCCTCGCGGCCTATCGGTCGGCGCTGGCCGAACGCCGCGTGCTGCTGCTGTTGGACAACGCGCGTGATGTCGAGCAGGTGCGGCCGTTGCTGCCCGGCGGTGCGGCGACCCTCGTGGTCGTCACCAGTCGCAACCGGCTCAGCGGGCTGGTGGAACGGGAGGGTGCGCTGCCGGTCGCGCTGGACGTGCTCGACGACCGGCAGTCGGTCGACCTGCTGGTCGAACGGATCGGGCCGGCCAGGGTGGCGGCGGAACCCGAGGCGGTGGCCCGCCTGGTGCGGCGCTGCGCGGGTCTGCCGCTCGCGCTGAGCATCGTCGCTGCCCGTGCCGCGTACGGCGACGCGCTGGGCACCCTCGCCGGCGAGCTGGACGGCGAACGGCTCGACGCGCTGGACATCGACGACCCCACGACCGGCATCCGCGGCGTGTTCTCGTGGTCGCTGCGGTCGGTCAGCGCGACCGCGGCGAGGGTGTTCGTGCTCCTCGGCCTGCACCCCGGCCCCGACTTCACGGCCGACGCCGCGGCCAGCCTCGCCGCGGTGCCGGTGGAGACCGCTCGCGCGGCGCTCGGCGAGCTCGTCGCCGGCACCCTCGTCCAGCACGGCGCGGACGACCGGTACTCCCTGCACGACCTGTTGCGCGACTACGCGGCGGAACGGGCCGCCGAGCTGCCGGAGACCGAACGGGAGCACGCGCTGCGCGGCATGTTCGACCACTACCTGCACACCTCGCTGCTCGCCTGGACACAGGTCCGGTCGGTCGTCGTCGAGCCGCCGGTCGCACCGCCGGTCGCGCACGCGGTGGTCCGGCCGGTCGCGGACCTGGCCGCCGCGGGGGAGTGGTTCGCCGCGGAGAAACCGGCGCTGCTGCGGGTCGTGGCGCACGCGGCCCGATCCGGCGCCGACGACGTCGCGTGGGCGCTGGCTCTCTCGATGCACCTGGCGGTCCTGCGGGCCGGTGACCTCGCCGTGGCCGTGGCGCTCAACCTCCAGGGGCTCGCGGCGGCGGAACGCGCCGGCAGCCGCTGGGGCCGTGCGCGGATGCACCGCTGCCTGATCGGCACGTACATCGCCATGCGAGCGTTGGACGACGCCGAGCTGCACCTGCGGGCGGCGCTGCGGCTGGAGGAGGACGACCCCGCCTCCAGGGTGAACCTGACCAGGGGCCTCGCCCAGATCTACCAGTTCCAGGACCGCGCGGCGGACGGGCTGGCCGCCCTGCTCGGGGTGCGGGACCTGGCCGACGGGCTCGCCGACCGGGTGGAGCGGGCGAACTACCTCGCGAGCCTCGGCGACTTCTACCTGATGTCCGGTGACGACGAGCAGGCGCTCGTGGTCGGGGAACAGGCGCGGGCGGCGATGCGGGAGGCCGGCGTCCGGCCGACCCCGGTGCTGTGCCGCAACATCGAGGGGCTCGCCGCCCTGCACCTGAAGGCCGGGCGGTACGCCGAGGCCATCGCGTACTACGAGGAGTCCGTGGGCCTGCTGCGGGAGATGCGGGCGACCTACGACCTGGCGCACACGCTCGTGCTGCTCGGGAAGGTCCTCAAGCAGACCGGTGACCTGCGGCGGTGCGAGGAATGTCTGCACGAGGCGGAATACATCATCGGCGAACGTGATGACGGATCGTCACGAGACGTGCGCAGAGAGCTGAACATGGTGCGGGGCTAGAAAATTCGTGTTTGTACCGACCTTCGTGGGGTATCCGAGTTGAGGATTTCCCCACCTGGAGGTGTCATGATCGTCCTCGGACTGATCCTGCTCGTCGTCGGATGGCTCGCCGGCATCAGCATTCTGACGACCATCGGTGTCGTGCTGCTGGTCATCGGCGCGATCCTCGCCGTTCTCGGCGCGGTCGGCAAGCCGATCGGCGGTCGCGCGCACTACTTCTAAGAAGGTCCTGACGCCAGGACCGCGGTCCTGAAGCAGGGCTACGAAGCCAGAAGGGGGAGCCTCCACTGTGGAGGCTCCCCCTTTCGGCTTGGGCGGCAACGGTTTGTGGACGTTGCTCCGGCTTCAGCTGCCTAAAGGCTGCTCTTGCTCCGAGCGGCCGCCGCGAACACTCCGAACGCGACTCCCAGCATGCCCAGAGCGGCGACAGCGGCAACAACAAGATCAACAGACATGATCAGAAAAACTCCCTACGGCGATCTCTCCCGTTCTGATGACGCTCGGGTACCCACTCGCGTTGCATCGAGTAACGTTTTCCGCGTGAAACTCCGTGCTGTGGAAGCGCGTGTGCTCTCCGTAGCGCCGTGGCTGCTCGCCCTGTCGGTGGTCGGACACCTGCTCATGGTCGCCTTCCAGGCGAAGATGACCATGATCGATCTGCTCGTCTACCGCAACGGATCACCGCACCTGTTCCGGGGCGACCTCTACGAGTGGCGGCTCGACCAGTACGCGGACGTCTTCCCGCTGCCGTTCACCTACCCGCCGTTCGCGGCCGCGATCTTCACGCCGATGAGCTGGGTGCCGTGGGAGGCCTCCCGCTGGATCTGGCAGCTGATCTGCCTCGGGTGCCTGTACTTCATCGTCCGCACGAGCCTGAAGCTGCTCAGGCTCGACGACCCGCGCCGCGCGATGCTGTGGACCGCGCTGGTGCTGTGGATCGAGCCGGTGCGCACCACGCTCAACTACGGGCAGATCAACCTGGTGCTGTGCGCGATCCTCATCGGCACGCTCGCGAGCGCGCGCAACTGGGTCGGTGGCGCGGGTGTCGGTTTCACCGCGGGCATCAAGCTGACGCCCGCGATCTCCGGTTTGTACTTCCTCATCACGAAGAGGTGGATGGCGGCCGTTTGGTCGTTCGTCGCTTTCGCGGCCACGTACGGCATCGGCTGGGCGATCTCTCCGTCGCAGTCGGACAGGTTCTGGTTCCAGCTGCTCGGCGACGCGAGCCGGGTCGGGCCGGTCGGCAGCGCGATCAACCAGTCGATGCGCGGCGCGCTGAGCCGCACGGTCGGCCACGACGTGCAGACCGGGCCGCTCTACCTCGTCGCCGTCGTCGTCGCGGCCGCGCTCACGTGGTTCGCCGTCAGCAGGACCAGGGACGTGCTGGCGTTGATCGTCAGCGTGCAGTTCCTCGGCCTGCTGGTCTCGCCGATCTCGTGGAGCCACCACTGGGTGTGGGTGGTGCCCGCCCTGCTGTGGCTGGTCTACGAGGGCGGCCACGTGCTCTGCACGATCACCGCCGGCCTGTGGGTGCTGCTGACCGGCGGCTTCCTGATCTCGTTCCTGCTGCTCGCCCAGCCGAACATCTGGGACTTCGCCCGCCCCTGGTACCTCGTGGTGCTCGGCTGGGGCTACCCGGCCGCGGGCCTGCTGACGCTGGTCGCGATCGGGCTCGCGGCCCGGCGCCGGGCCGGCGGCCCGCCCTCCGGTGAGGAGAAGGCCGCCGACGGCGCACCGAGCCGGGTCGCCGGCTGACGGCAGCCTCCCTCAGGAGAGCGCGTCCACCACCCCGTCGATCTCCTCGGCGAGGGAGACGTCCAGCGCGGTGATCCCGCCCTTGTAGTGCGTGCTCAGGCGGAATGTCAGCGTCCTGTACCGGATGTCGACGTCCGGGTGGTGGTTGTCGTTCTCCGCGATCTCCGCGACCCGGTTCACGACCATGATCGCCTGCGCGAAGCTCGCGAGCTCCACCGTCCGGACCAGTGCCGCGTCCTGGGCGGTCCAGTCGGGCAGCTTGGGCAGCACGTCGTTCAACTGATCGTCGCTCAACAGCTCGGCCATGTCCTGATCGTCCCACCACGTCACGTAAGCTGCGCGTTCGCCACGGGAGTCCGGTGAAGCGCCGGGCTGAGAGGAGGGCTCGCAAGCCCTCGACCGTCCACCTGATCCGGGTCATACCGGCGTAGGGAGAGATGATGAGAAGGATTTTCGCTGCTCTGACCGCTGCGGCGCTGGTCACCGGGTGCTCGGCCGGCACGTCGACCGCCCCGCAGGCGCGCGAGGTCACGCTGGTGACGCACGACTCGTTCGCGGTGAAGGACGGCCTGCTCGACGAGTTCAAGCAGGCCACCGGCATCACCGTGAAGCAGATCGCGAGCGGTGACGCGGGTGAGCTCACCAACAAGCTGGTGCTCACCAAGGCGAACCCGATCGGCGACGTCGCGTTCGGCGTCGACTCGACGTTCGCGTCGCGGGCGCTGGCCGAGGGCGTCTTCGCCGAGTACGCCTCACCGGAGGCGGCCAAGGGCGCGCAGCGCTACCAGGTCGACGGCACGAACCGGCTGCAGGCAGTCGACGTCGGTGACGTGTGCCTCAACATCGACCCGGCGAAGCTCGGCGGTGTCGAGCCGGCCTCCTACGAGGACCTGGTCGACCCGAAGTTCAAGGACAAGCTGGTCGTGGAGAACCCGGCCACGTCCTCGCCCGGTCTCGCGTTCCTGCTCGGCACGATCGCGAAGTTCGGCGAGAACGGCTGGCAGGAGTACTGGACCAAGCTCAAGGCCAACGGCGTCAAGGTCGTGAGCGGCTGGGAAGAGGCCTACAACCAGGAGTTCTCCGCCACCAAGGGCGACCGGCCGATCGTCGTGTCGTACGCGTCGTCGCCGTCGGCGGAGGGCGGCAAGACCAAGGCCGTGCTCGGCACCTGCTACCGCCAGGTCGAGTACGCGGGCGTGCTGTCCGGCGCGAAGAACTCCGAGGACGCGAAGAAGGTCCTCGACTTCCTGCTGGGCGAGAAGTTCCAGGCGCAGGTCGCCGAGCAGATGTACGTCTACCCGTCGCGCGAGGGCGTCGCACTGCCCGAGTCGTGGACGAAGGACGCCCCGCTGCCGGCGAACCCGCAGACGCTGCCCGCCGACAAGGTGAAGGACAACCGCGAAGCCTGGGTCGAGCAGTGGCGCAAGCTCGTGCAGGGCTGACGCTGGTCTCGGCCCGCACCGGGTGGTCGGCGGCGGCGCTGCTGCCGCTGGCCTTCCTCGGACTCTTCTTCGCGTGGCCGGTGCTGGCGATCGTCACCCTCGGCCTGCGCGAGGGCGGGGTGCTCGACGCGGTCCTCGCCGGGGAGACCTGGGAGCTGGTCGGGTTCACCCTGGGCCAGGCCCTCGCCTCGACGGCCGTGGCGGTGCTCGCCGGGATGCCGCTCGCGTTCGTGCTGGCCCGGTGCCGGATTCGCGGGCTCGGGTTCGTGCGCGCGGCGGTGATGGTGCCGTTCGTGCTGCCGACCGTGGTGGTGGGCCTGGCGTTCCGGACGTTCTGGCCCGACGGCGGGGTGCTGCCGATCGTGCTGGCGAACGCGTTCTTCAACGTCGCCGTGGTCGCGCGGACCGTCGGCGGGCTGTGGGCGCACACGGACCGGCGGGCCGAGGACGCCGCCCGTGCGCTGGGGGCGTCACGGCCGCGGGCGTTCCTGTCGGTGGTGCTGCCGGCGCTGGCCCCCGCGGTCGGGTCGGCCGCGGCGGTGGTGTTCCTGTTCTGCGCCACCAGCTTCGGTGTGGTGCTGGTGCTCGGCGGGTCGCGGTACCGGACCCTGGAGACCGAGATCTACCTGCGGACGGTCGAGCTGTTCGACCTGTCCGGTGCCGCCGCGCTGTCGTTGCTCCAGTTCGCCGCAGTGCTGGCGGTGCTGGTGCTCGGAGCACTGGCCCGCAGGCGGCGGGAGACCGCGCTGTCGTTGCGCGGCAGGGAGGAGCTGGCACGCCGGCCGTCCGGTGGTGAGTGGTACGTGGTCCTCGCGGCGTTCGCCGTCGTGGCCGCGCTGCTGACGCCGGTGGTGGGGCTGGTCACGCGCTCGCTGTCCACAAGGGACGGCTGGAGCCTCGCTGGGTACGCCGCGCTGGCCACCCGCGGTGACCGCGGGACGCTCGCGGTCACCGGGATCGACGCGGCGCTCAACTCGGTGCGCACGGCGTTCGACGCGACCGCCGTGGCGCTGGTGGTCGGGGTGTTCTCGGCGGTCGTGCTGGTCGGGTTGCGGCGCGCGGGCGGCCGGTTCGCCGAGGTGCTGGACACCGCGCTGATGCTGCCGCTGGGCGTGTCCGCGGTGACCGTCGGCTTCGGGTACCTCATCACGATGGACGCGCTGCCGGGCGACTTCCGCACCTCGCCGCTGCTGGTGCCGCTGGCGCAGGCGCTGGTCGTGACGCCGCTGGTCGTGCGGATGGTGCTGCCCGTGCTGCGGGCGGTCGACGAACGGCTGCGGCAGGCGGCGGCCACGCTGGGCGCCTCGCCCGCCCGCGTGTGGCGCGAGGTCGACCTGCCGCTGGTCGGGCGCTCGCTCGCGGCGGCGGCCGGGTTCGGGTACGTGGTGGCGCTGGGGGAGTTCGGTGCCACGAGCTTCCTGGCGCGGCCGGAGTCGCCGACGCTGCCGGTGGTGATCGCGCGGCTGATGTCGCGGCCGGGGGAGTTGAACAGCCAGATGGCCTACGCGGCGTGCGCGCTGCTGATGGTCGTCACGGTCGGGTGCGTGCTGCTGATCGAGCGGTTGCGCGTGCCGAGCAGCGGGGAGTTCTGATGGCACTGGCACTCGGCTCGATCACCGTCCGGTATGGACGGACGACGGCCGTCGACGGCGTGTCGCTGGAGGTCGCCGACGGCGAGGTCGTGGCGCTGCTCGGGCCGTCCGGCTGCGGCAAGTCGACGCTGCTGCGCACTGTCGCGGGACTGGAGAAGCCGTCCGCGGGCGCGGTGCGCTGGGACGGCGCTGACCTGGCCGGCGTGCCGGTGCACCGGCGGGGGTTCGGGCTGGTGTTCCAGGACGGGCAGCTGTTCCCGCACCGGTCGGTGGCGGGCAACGTGGCGTTCGGGCTGCGGATGCGGGGCGTCGACCGCGAGGAGCGCGACAAGCGGGTGGTGTCGCTGCTGGAGCTCGTCGGCCTCGACGGGTACGCCGACCGGCGCGTGACGCAGCTGTCCGGCGGCGAGCAGCAACGGGTGGCGCTGGCACGGGCGCTGGCGCCGTCACCGCGGTTGCTGCTGCTGGACGAACCGCTGTCGGCGCTGGACCGGGCGTTGCGCGAGCAGCTCGCGGTGGACCTGGCGCGGCTGCTGCGGGAGTCGGCCACGACGGCGCTGGTCGTGACGCACGACCACGACGAGGCGTTCACGCTGGCCGACCGGGTGGCGATCATGTCGCGCGGCCGGGTCGTCCAGGTCGGGCCGCCCGCGGAGGTCTGGTCGGCGCCGGTCGACGTGGAGACGGCGAAGTTCCTGGGGTGCGGCAAGTTCGTGCCCGGTTCGTTCGTCGGGCTGGACGTTGCGCGAGTGGGGCTGCGGGCGACGGCGTTGCGCGTCGACGCCGACGGGCCGTTGTCCGGGACGGTGGTGGAACGGGTGCACCGGCGCGACCACGTGCGGTTGCTCGTGGAGATCGACGGCGAGGAGTACGAGGCCGTCGGACCGGTGTCGGTCGGTGACCGGGTGCGGCTCGCAATCGACTTGGACGGTGTCGCGCGCGTCGGGTAGTTGTTGGCCCATGGGACATCTCGACGGGCGGGTCGCACTGGTCACGGGCGTGAGCAGGCGGCAGGGCATCGGGTACGCGATCGCCACGCGCTTGGCCGGACTCGGCGCGGAGCTGTTCGTGCAGCACCACGTGCCGCACGACGCCGAACAGCCGTGGGGTGCCGACTCGGTCGACGAGGTCGTCGCGGGCATCGGCGGACGGGTCGAGCACCTGGGCCTCGACCTGGCCGAGCCGGACGCGCCCGACCGGCTGGTGGCGGCCGCGGTCGAGGCGTACGGCCGGGTCGACGTCCTGGTCTGCAACCACGCCCGCTCCGGCGGTGACGGGCCGTTGGGCGAGCTGGACGCGGCGATGCTCGACGCGCACCACGCGGTGAACACGCGGTCGACGATCCTGCTCGCGCAAGCGTTTGCCCGGCAGCACGACGGTGCTCGCGGCGGACGGGTCGTGCTCATGACGTCCGGTCAGAACCTGGGCCCGATGCCCGGTGAGGTCGCGTACGCGGCGTCGAAGGGGGCCCTGGTGGGAATCCTGCCGACGTTGTCGCACCACCTGATCAGGCAGGGGATCACGGTCAACGCCGTGAACCCCGGCCCGACGGACACCGGCTACGCGACGCCGGAGGCGCACGAGTGGGTGCGGGAGCGGATGCCGCTGGGCCGCTGGGGCCAGCCGGACGACGCCGCCCGGCTGGTCTCGTGGCTCTGCACCGACGACGCCGGCTGGGTCACCGGCCAGGTCATCAACAGCGAGGGCGGCTTCCGCTGACCCCCCTGCCTGCCCAGGCAGACGTCAGTTGTCCTTCGTGATCAGGCGAGCCGCCGCCAGGCCGGTGCCGATCAGCAGGTAGCAGCCCGCGAGCAGGGTGCTGTCCCAGATCTGGTCGAGCGGCATCGGGTCGCGCATCACGTCGACCAAGCCGGGGAACCCGGTCGTGAGCAGGAACGGGTGCAGCCAGTCGAGCGACGGGAACTGCCCCAGCACCTGGAACACGATGATCCCGGTCATCGTGGCCGCCTGCACCACCAGCGGGTGCTCGGTGGTCGACGAGACGGCCAGCGCCACCGCGCCGACCGCGATCATCTGGAACGTCACCAGCACGATGAAGAACGCGATCCGCAGCAGGCCCTCACCGGTCGACAGGGTGTTGCCGGACAACGTCATCATGCCGTCGTTGCCCAGGAACGCCGTGCCCGCGGCCATGCCGACGACCGCCATCAGCGTGACGGCCAGCAGCGACATCGCGCTGATGCCGAACAGCTTCACGAACAGCAGCCGCACCCGTGACACCGGCGCGACCAGCAGCCCGCGCAACGTGCCGTGCTGCGCCTCGCCCGCGAGCCCGTCCGCCGCCCAGATGGACGCCACCAGCGGCAGCAGCAGGTTGAGCGACAGGAACAGCGTGAAGATGGACACGACCAGGCCGTTGCCGGTGAGGATCGCGGACAGGCCGGGCCCGCCGCCGTCGCCGTCGGCCGTCCAGATGCCGAAGCTGATGACGATGGGCACGAGCACCAGGCCGAACAACCCGATGAGGGTCCGCGGCCTGCGCAGCATCCAGCGCACCTCGGACCCCAGCTGACGCGTGATCATCGCGTTCCCCCGTCCAGCGTGTCCACGGCGGACATCCCGCGCTCGGCCTCCTCGGCCTCGGTGAGCCGCGCGAACAGCTCCTCCAGGCCGGTCTTCCAGCGCGTCGCCTCGTGGACGTGCACGCCGGCCTTGACCAGCGTCTCGATCACCTGCGGGGCACTGGTCCCCGCGAGCTCGACCCGCAGGCCCTCGCCGAGCGGCCGCGCGGAGATGCGGGCCTGGCGCAGTGCGCCGAGCGCGTCCTCCACGTCCGGCGTGACCACCTGCAGCGCCGAACCGCCCGCCTGCAGCAGCTCGGTCAGCTCTCCTTGCGCCACAACGGTTCCCCGGTGCAGCACGGCGACGTGGGTGCAGGTCGCCTCGACCTCGCTGAGCAGGTGGCTCGACACCATCACGGTGCTGCCGCTCGCGTGCAGCTCGGCGATGATCTTGCGGATCTCCCTGGTGCCGGCCGGGTCGAGCCCGTTGGTGGGCTCGTCCAGCACGACGAGCCTGCGCGGCACGAGCAACGCCCCGGCGAGGCCGAGACGTTGCTTCATGCCGAGCGAGTACCCGCGGAACCTGCGGTGGGCCGCCTGGGCAAGCCCGACGCGTTCGAGTGCGTCCTCCACCGCCTGCTTGACCTGCTTCTTCGGCAGCAGCGGCTCGAACGCGGCACAGCGGATGAGGTTCTCCCGCCCGCTCAGGAACGGGTGGAACCCCGGACCCTCGACCAGCGCGCCCACGTGCGGCAGCGCCTGCTCGGCCCCGTCCGGAAGCGGCCGGCCGAGCAGTTCGATCTCCCCCTTGGTGGGCCGCACCAACCCGAGCAGCATCCGGATCGTGGTCGTCTTGCCCGACCCGTTGGGGCCGAGCATGCCGAGCACGGCCCCCTCCGGCAGCTCCAGGTCGACGCGGTCCACGGCGACCGTGCTCCCGTACTCCTTGCGCAGACCCCTGGTCCGCGCGGCGACCCCGGTCTGCACCGGTGCGGCCGCCGGCGCGCTGGTCGAGGTGGTCACTTCACCTGTCCGATCGTGTCGAACAGGACCTGCTCGGGAACGGCACCCGCGACCACGCGGCCGTCGTCCGCGATCAGGACGTTCGCGACCTTCGTGGTGAACAGCTTGCCGGTGCCCCAGCTGCCGCTGACCTTCTTCGTGAACCGGTCGACCAGCCCCTGCGCCTCGGCGGGCACCCGGGTCATGGCCTGAGCCGGGATGCGCGCGCCGACCACGGTGTCCCAGCCGTCGCCGAAGAACTGCGGGTCCTTGCCCTGCAACGCCTGCTCCAGCGCGGCCTCGGGCTTGCGGTCACCCCGCTGCTCCTTGGCCTCGGGCGTCGTGACCTTCGCACCGGCGGCCGGGGTGAACTCGAACAGCTTCGCGTCCTGCGGTCCCACGGTCAGCTGGGTGAAGCCGACCTGGGCAGCGGGGGAGCTGGCGCCGTTCGTGTGGATCGCGACCCGCAGCGGCATCTTCGTCTCGGAGTCGACGGCGATGCGGACCTCGCGGACGAGGGTCTTCTCGGTCGGCTTCGGGGTGAGGACGAGCTCGTAGGCCGCGCGGTCGGCGACCCGCGCGGTGCCGTCGACGCTGAGGTCGCTCGACTCCTTCGTCAGGTTCACGATCTCCCTGGCCGCGGTCGTCGGGTCGACGGCCTTCGCCTCCGCGGGCGCCTTCCCGGCGTCGGCCCCGTGCTCGGCCTTCGTGACCTCGTTGGTCTGCGAGTTCCACGACCAGGTGGTCTTGCCGTCGTTGACGATCGTCTGCTCGGACTGGCCCGTCGGCAGGGCGAGGCGGAACTTCTCGTCCCCGTCGGTCCAGATCCGCGCGGTGTGGTTGCCGTCGGCCAGCTGCGGGATCTCGGCGATCGCAGGCAACCCGAGCTTGTTCTCGGCCTGCACGGTGCCGCCGAACGCGGCCGGCTTCGTCGTCAGGACCTGCTCGACCAGCGCTTCCGGGGTGATGGGCGGAAGCGTCGGCGGCTGACCTGCGCCTGCGGGCATGGCGAGCAGGCTGAGGCCTGCCGCGCCGGTGACCACCGTGGCCGCTGCCGCGGCCAGGGTCACCTTTCGCTTGTTCATCGCTGTGGTCCCCTCCTCCATGGGCTTGTGGGACCAGCTTGCTGGGGGCGAGCTGAGATGGTGCTGAGACTAACGTCGTCGCTGGTCGGCGGCATCGGGACGCGGCGTCGCCCCGTGCCCGGCACCGGTCCGCTGAGAGTCGGCTG
The DNA here is from genome assembly GCF_055607425.1 of Lentzea sp. NPDC037011. NCBI lineage: Bacteria > Bacillati > Actinomycetota > Actinomycetes > Pseudonocardiales > Pseudonocardiaceae > Lentzea > Lentzea sp. NPDC037011. The sequence continues at coordinate 539,948 of NZ_JBVJRT010000005.1, forward strand.
AGACCGTGCGAGCGACCGGGGTGGCGTGGGTGCATGCTGATCTCGTGAAGCCTCGAGTGCTGGTCGTGGACGACGAAGCCGGCGTGCGCCGGGCGTTGGAGCGCGGGTTGTCGGCCGAGGGCATGGAAGTCGTCACGGCCGCGGACGGGCCGACGGCGTTGCGGGTCGCGTTGACCGGGGCGTTCGACGTGGTGCTGCTGGACATCATGTTGCCGGGGCTGTCGGGGTACCGGGTGCTGCAGCGGATGCGGGCCGACGGGGTGCGGACGCCGGTGCTGATGGTGTCGGCCAAGGACGGTGAGGTCGACCAGGCCGACGGGCTCGACCTCGGGGCGGACGGGTACCTGGTGAAGCCGTTCAGCTTCGTGGTGCTGGTGGCGCAGGTGCGCGCGTTGCTGCGCAGGGGCGGGGGTGCGCGCCGCAGGCTGACGCTGGGGGAGCTCGTCATCGACCGCGGGTTGCGGGAGGTGAGTTGGGCGGGGCAGGACGTGTCGCTGAGCCCGCGGGAGTACGCGGTGCTGGACGTGCTGGCGTCGCGGGCCGGGTCGGTGGTGACGAAGGACGAGCTGCTGCGGACCGTGTGGGGCGATGAGCAGGCGGCCACGCGCAACGCCGTCGAGGTGTACGTGGGGTACCTGCGGCGGAAGCTGGAGGCGGTCGGGGCCGGGGAGGTGGTGCGGACCGTGAGGGGGCACGGGTACATCGCGTCGACTCCGGACCTGGACAGCGCGCTGGGGAACAGGTGAACCCTCGTCGCTGGTGGTCGCGGCGCAGCCTGCGGTTCCGCATCACCGTGGTGGCGACGGGGGTGGCGCTGCTGTGCCTGCTGGCGCTCACGGGGCTGGCGCCGTCGTTGATCGGGCTGGTCCAGCTCACCGCGGTGGACCGGGAGCTGGCGCAGGAGCCGCCGCGGGTGCTGGACCTCGCGGGAACGCCGGTGGACGGCAAGCCGGAGCTGCCGCTGACCGGGCAGGACGTCCGCGCGTTGAAGGCGGGGGAACCGGTGCTGCGGCTCGACGGGGCGTCCGCGTACCGGTGGCGGGGGCAGGTGGTGTTCCTCGGCGACGGGACGCCGCGGCTCGAGGTCTACGGCGACAAGCTGCTGGGGTACGAGAACGCCAACACGGTCGGCACGCGGTGGCTCGCGGTCGCCGCCGTGCTGGTGGCCGGGCTGGTCGGCACCGCCACGTGGCTCGCGGTGCGGTCGTCGCTGCTGCCGGTGGAGCGGATGCGGGTGGCGGCGGGGGCGCTGCCGCACGGGGAGCGGTTGCCGGTGCCGCCGTCGCGCGACGAGCTGCAGGCGCTGGCGCAGGCGCTGAACGCGTTGCTGGCGCGGCGGGACGAGGCGTCGGACCGGTTGCGGCGGTTCACCGGGGACGCGGCGCACGAGCTGCGGTCACCGGTGGCGTCGGTGCGGGCGCAGGCCGAGGTCGCGGTGGCGCACCCGGACCCGGACTTCTCCATCGAGGTGCTGGAGTCGGTGGTCGAGGAGTCGATCAGGCTCAGCCGGCTCGTCGACTCGCTGCTGATCCTCGCGCGGGCGGACACCGCGGCACCGGGACGGGCCGAGGCGGTCGACCTGGTGCTGGAGGCGGAGGCGGCGATCTCCCGGCTCGACACCGAGCTGCTGGTGCGGCTGAACGCGCCGCCCTCGGCGTGCCTGGTGTCGGCGACGCGGTCCGAGGTCGAGCTGGTGCTGGACAACCTGCTGCGCAACGCCGGGCGGTACGCGTACTCGACGGTCACCGTCACGCTGGCGCCGGTCGGGCGGGACGTGCGGCTCATCGTCGACGACGACGGGCACGGCATCCCCGCGGAGCACCGGGCGAAGGTGTTCGACCGGTTCTACCGGGTCGAGGAGGACCGCGGGCGGGCCTCCGGCGGCTTCGGGCTGGGGCTCGCGCTGGTCGCGCACCTCGTGCAGCGGCGCGGCGGGACCGTGCTCGCGGCCGAGTCACCGGCCGGTGGCGCGCGTTTGGAGATCCGCTGGCCGTCCTGGTAGTCAACGCGGGTGCCTGAGTTGCGAGCGTCGGCGTTGGTCGACGCGCCCGTCGCGGTGGTCGCCGGTGCCCTGCTGGACACCTCGTTGCTGACCGGTCTCGGTGTGAGGGTGCCGGGGCCGCTGCTGTGCACCGGGGACGTGCTCACCGGGCCGTTCGGGGTGAAGCTCACCGTCACGCGCGCCGACCTGTCCGGGGTGTCGGCGGCGGGGGCGTTCCTGGAGCTGCACACGGACCTCGTGGTCACCGGTGCCGGGACGATGGTGGTCGACCGGGTGGGCTGGACGACCGTCGGCGGCGCGGTCGGGCGGTTCGCCGACGTCGTGGTCGGGCGCGGGATGGCGTTGCGCCTGCTGGAGAAGCGGTCGGCGGCGCTGGCCAAGCGGTGCGCCGAGCTGGTGGCCGCGCGGGTCGTCGTCGGAGCGGCCGTCGTCCGGGGCGGACGGTTGCTCGCGCAGCAGCGGTCGTACCCGGAGGGCCAGGCGGGGCAGTGGGAACTGCCCGGTGGCCGGGTCGAGGACGGGGAACGGCCGGAGGACGCGCTGGTGCGCGAGTGCGTCGAGGAGCTCGGCGTGCCGGTCGTGGTCGGCGACCGGGTCGGACCGGACGTGCCGCTGAAGCGGGACCTCGTGCTGCGGATCCACGCCGCCCGGCTCGACCCCGCGGGCGGTGAGCCGGAGGCGTTGGAGCACAACGCCGTCCGGTGGCTCACCGCCGACGAGCTGCCGGGACTGCCCTGGCTGCCGGCGGACCGGGTGCTGGTGCCGGCCCTGCTGGACCTCCTCAGCTGAGCCCGGACAACCGCAGCGCCGCGTCGAGGCGGGGCTGCGCGCGTTCACGGGCCCGGTCGGCACCCGCGCGGCGGATGCGGTCCAGCTCCGCGGGGTCGGCGAGCAGCGCGAGCGTGCGGTCGCGGACCGGGCGCAGCTCCTCGACCACCGCCTCCGCCACGGCCTCCTTGAGCTCGGAGAACCGGCCCGTGAAGTCCTCCGGTTCCGCACCGGTGCACGAGGCGAGGACGTCGGTCAGGTTCGCGATGCCGTCGGTCGACGACACCGCGCGCCGGATCTTGCGCCGAACCAGGTCCGGTTCGTCGAGCACGAAGACCACGCCGGCCGAGCTCTGCGCCGACTTGTCCATCTTGCGCGCCGGGTCGGACAGGTCCTTGATCCGCGCGCCCACCTTCGGCACCACCGCGGTCGGCACGACGAACACGTCGCCGTAGGCGTGGTTGAACCGCCGGGCGAGCGCGCGGGCCAGCTCGACGTGCTGGAGCTGGTCCTCCCCGACCGGTACCTCCGCGGTGCCCTGCAGCAGGATGTCCGCCGCCATCAGCACCGGGTAGGTGAGCAGGCTCAGCCGCACCGACTCGCGGCCGAGCGACTTCTCCTTGAACTGGATCATCCGCGCGGCCTCGCCGTAGGTGCAGGTGCACTCCAGGACCCAGTTCAACGCCCCCAGCTCGCGGATCAGGTCGGACTGCACGCAGGTGCTCTCCGGTTCGATGCCGCACGCGATCAGCACCGCGAACTGCTCCCTGGTGAGCGATCGCAGCCGTTGCGCGTTGTGCGAGGACGTCATCGCGTGCAGGTCGCTGATGAAGTAGACGTCGTCCTTGGTGCCCTCACGCGCCCACGTGCGCAGCGCCCCCAGGTAGTTGCCCAGGTGCACCTGGCCGGACGGGGTGATGGCCGACAGCCTGATCATGGTCGGGTCCCTTCGAGGTTCGGGACCGCCCGCACGGAACGCATGAAAAAGCCGCCCCTGCCGGGCGGCCTGTGTTCGCGTCAGCGCACAGCTGCTACGGCCGCCTGGAAGCGGCCCACCAGAACGCGTTCATCGTGCGCATGCCCGGCAGTATAGGACTACCGTTGCTCCATGTTCATAGTGTTGCTGGAGTACGCCGCGCCGCTGGAACAGATCGACTACGCCCTCCCCGACCACCGCGAGTGGGTCGAGGAGCAGTACGGGCGGGGGCTCTTCCTCGCGTCCGGGCGTCAGGTGCCGAGGACCGGGGGCGTGATCATCACACGCCCGATGCCCCGGGGCAGGCTCGAAGCGCTGCTCGCCACGGACCCGTGGGCCGAGCAGAAGTTGGTGAAGTACAAGATCATCGAGTTCGAGGCGACGCGGACCGCCGACGAGCTCGCCAAGCTGAACGAGGCCGTGCTGCCGGCCCACTAGCCCGGTTGGCCGGCCTGCCACCCGATCGAGGCGTCGAGCCCTCGACCGCGGGTGCCGCTCGTGCCGGGAACGGCCTCGCGGAGTGAGCTTGCGCACGTGGAACGGCCCGTCCACGCGTGGACGGCAGGCGGTCTCACGCCGCCTTCTGGGCCTTCTTGGCGGCCTTCGCCGCCTTCTTCGCGGCCTTCTTCCTGGCCTTGTCGCGCTCCTTGAGCAGGAAGGGCACCGGGCAGCGCTTGCACTGCGGCTTCGACCTGCAGCACTTCTTCTTGAGCTTTTTACCCACGTGTTGAACTCCCCCTCACTCCTGCCGCTACAGTAGGTGAGGCTCACTTCACTGGCACTCTTGTGTGGTAATGCCGCCCCGGCCGGTACTCTGGTGTACGGCTGTGCGCATCGACGTGTCCGGCGCGAGCCCCCTCCACGACTTTCAAGCTCTAGGAGTTCTGCGTGCCCACGGCCACCGCGTCCGCCCTACAGACGCGCACTGACCTGCGCAACGTCGCTATCGTCGCGCACGTCGACCACGGCAAGACGACTCTCGTCGACGCCATGCTGCGCCAGTCCGGCGCCTTCTCCGCGCGGGCCGAGCTGGTCGACCGGGTCATGGACTCCGGCGAGCTCGAGCGCGAGAAGGGCATCACCATCCTCGCGAAGAACACCGCCGTGCGTCGTCACACGCCCGACGGTGACGTGATCATCAACGTCGTCGACACCCCCGGCCACGCCGACTTCGGCGGCGAGGTCGAGCGGGCGCTGTCGATGGTGGACGGCGTCGTGCTGCTCGTCGACGCGTCCGAGGGCCCGCTGCCCCAGACGCGCTTCGTGCTGCGCAAGACGCTGGCCGCCGGCCTGCCGGTGATCCTGCTGGTCAACAAGGTCGACCGCCCCGACGCCCGGATCTCCGAGGTCGTCGAGGAGGCCCACGACCTGCTGCTCGACCTGGCCACCGAGGTCGGCGCCGACGAGTCCGTGCTGGACCTGCCGGTCGTCTACGCCTCCGCGCGCGCCGGTCGCGCCTCGCTGACCCAGCCGGAGGACGGCGGCCTGCCGGACGAGGAGAACCTGGACACCCTGTTCCAGGTGCTGATGGAGCACATCCCCGCGCCGCACGTCGACGTGGACGGCCCGCTGCAGGCGCTGGTCACGAACCTCGACGCCTCGACGTTCCTCGGCCGCATCGCGCTGTGCCGCATCCACCAGGGCACGATGCGCAAGGGCGAGACCGTGGCGTGGTGCCGCGAGGACGGCGAGCCCGTCAAGGTCCGCATCACCGAGCTCCTCATCACCGAGGCGCTGGACCGCGTGCCCGCCGAGTCGGCCCGCGCGGGCGACCTGGTCGCCATCGCCGGCATCGCGGACATCACCATCGGTGACACGCTGGCCGACGCCGAGAACCCCGAGGCGCTGCCCCGGATCACGGTCGACCAGCCCGCCATCTCGATGACCGTCGGCGTGAACACCTCGCCCCTGGCCGGTCGCAACGGCGGCACCAAGCTCACCGCCCGCGTCCTCAAGGCGCGGCTCGACGCCGAGCTCGTCGGCAACGTGTCGGTGAAGGTCCTGCCGACCGAGCGCCCGGACACCTGGGAGGTGCAGGGCCGCGGTGAGCTGGCGCTGGCCATCCTGGTCGAGCAGATGCGCCGCGAGGGCTTCGAGCTGACCGTCGGCAAGCCCCAGGTGGTCACGCGCACGGTCGACGGCAAGGTCCACGAGCCGTTCGAGCGCCTGTCCGTCGACTGCCCCGAGGAACACCTCGGCGCCGTCACGCAGCTGCTGGCCAACCGCAAGGGCCGCATGGAGAACATGTCGGGCCACGGCACCGGCCGCATCAAGCTCGACTACGTGGTCCCGTCGCGCGGCCTGATCGGCTTCCGCACCGAGTTCCTCACCGAGACCCGCGGCACCGGCATCGCCAACGCCGTCGCCGAGGGCTACGGCCCGTGGGCGGGCGAGATCCGCACCCGCCACAACGGCTCCCTGGTCGCCGACCGCGCCGGCTCCATCACCGCCTACGCGATGATCCAGCTGGCCGACCGCGGCACGTTCTTCGTCGAGCCGGGCGCGGACGCCTACGAGGGCATGGTCGTGGGCGAGAACCCGCGCGCCGAGGACCTCGACGTCAACGTCACCCGCGAGAAGAAGCTCACCAACATGCGGTCCTCCACGGCCGACGTGATGGAGACCCTGGCCCGCCCCCGCAAGCTCTCGCTGGAGGAGGCGCTGGAGTTCTGCGCCTCCGACGAGTGCGTGGAGGTCGCGCCGGAGGTCGTGCGCGTGCGCAAGGTGACGCTGGACGCCAACATGCGCGGCCGTGAGCGGTCGCGGCTGAAGCAGCGCGGCTGATCTTCGCCCGGTCGGTGGGCGGTCCGGCTCCTGCCGGGCCGCCCACCGGCGTTTGGCGGCCGGTCGGGCCCGCCTGACCGGTGAACCCGCCCGAACCGCCCACCGGCGTTTGGCGGCCGGTCGGGCCCGCCTGATCGGTGAACCCGCCCGAACCGCCCACCGGCGTTTGGCGGCCGGTCGGGCCCGCCTGATCGGTGAACCCGCCCGAACCGCCCGCCGGGGTGAGCCGTACTACCCGGCAGCGACGCAACCCCGCCGCGGACCGGGACGTCCTCCCAGTGACGCGGGTGACAGGTACACCGGGTTGCCCGCACGCGTTCACACCACTTCTGGCAATGTGAGGACCCATGAGGCGTCTCGGGGGAGTGCTGGCAGCCGCCGTCCTGTGCGGCGCCGCGGCCTGCACGAACGCGCCTCCGCCACCGCTGGTCCCCAAGTCCGAGGCCCCGGTCATCACCACGACGGGACCGAAGGTCAAGGAGGTGGTGGTCGGCGTCGACGACGTGGCGGGCGGCTACAACCCGCACGCCACCGCGACGCAGAGCCAGATCACGACCGCGCTCAGCTCCCTGCTGCTGCCGTCGGTGTTCCGCAGCGGGCCGAACGGTGCGCCGGAGCTCGACCGGAACCTCATGGTGAGCGCGAGGGTCACCAAGGCCGAGCCGTTCACGGTCACGTACACGATCCGCAAGGACGCCTCGTGGTCGGACAGCGCGCCGATCGCCGCCGAGGACTTCTACTACCTCTGGCAGCGCATGCGCAGCGAGCCCGGCGTGGTGGACCCGGCCGGCTACCGGCTCATCGACAACATCAGCGCCCGCGAGGGCGGCAAGGTCGTCGAGGTCGCCTTCGGCACGCCGTACCCGGGGTGGCGCAGCCTGTTCGGCAACCTGTTGCCGGCGCACCTGCTCAAGGACGCGCCCGGCACGTGGTCCAACGTGCTCGCCACCAACTTCCCGGCCACCGCGGGACCGTTCGCCGTGCGGAGCCTCGACGAGCCGCGCGGCGAGGTGATCCTGGAGCGCAGCGACCGGTACTGGGAGGTGCCGACCACGCTCGACCGGCTCGTGCTGCGGCGGGCCACGCACAGCGCGATGGCCGAGTCACTGTCCAAAGGCGACAACCAGGTGGTGTTGCTGCGAGCGGACGCCGCCGACGTCAACCTCATGAGGACGGTCGCCGGTCTCGACACGAAACCCGTGCCGCGCAACGAGGTCGTGCAGGTCCTGTTCAGGCCCGCCAGCCAGCAGCTCGCGGATCTCAAGGTGCGCAAGGCACTCGTGGCCGCCCTCGACCGGGACGCGTTGATCGCGAGCGGTGCGCAGAGCGGGCCGAGCGCGCAGCTGCGGGCCGACTCCTACGTCGTGCCGCCGAGCCGCGCCGGGTACCGGCCGGTCATCCAGGGCAACACGCTCGACCCGGCCGCGACCGAGCAGCTGCTCACCGAGGCGGGGTACGCCAAGGGCGCCGAGGGGTGGACCAAGGCGGGCAAGGCGCTGAAGCTGCGGATCGCCGCCGCGGACGGGATCGAGCCGTACGTGACCGTCGCGAACCAGGTCAAGGCGCAGCTCGGGGCCAGGGGGATCGCGGCCGAGGTGGTCACGCCCAAGGCCGACGAGCTCTTCACCGTCCAGCTGCTGCAGAAGGACGTCGACGTCGTCGTCGGGCCGCGCGTGGACGCGGGCGACTCGGCGGCCGGGCTCGCGAGCCAGTTCGGGTGCACCGGGGACGCGCCGGACGGTGCCACGCCGAACCCGGCCAACGCCGCCGGGTTCTGCGACCCGGTGCTGCAGGCCGAGATCGACGCGGCGCTGGGCGGCAAGGTGCTGCTGGCCGACGCGCTCACCCGGATCGAGCCGCAGCTGCAGGCCCAGGCGGTGGCGCTGCCGCTGTTCCAGGTGGCCGACCTGCTCGGGGTGCTGCCGACGGTGTCCGGCGTGGACACCGGAGCGCCGCTCGCGGGTGTGCTGAGCGGTGCGCCCGAGTGGCGCCGTCTCGACACCAAGTGACGGGCCGCCCGGCCGTCCAGCCACACCGCGCACGGGATCGTCGTCGAGCAGGTTCAACCGGTGGAGAAGTGGGCACCCTCGCTGCGGCCGCCGAGGAAGTCGATCTTCGAAACGGGCTCGTCGTGCCGGGAAAAACGGCCGGGTGGGCCCAATTCCGCGTTGGTACGTTCGGTCGCCTTCGTTGACAGAATTCCCGGTGCCCGGTTAACGAACGCCTTCGCCCGGTAATCGGGCCATTGCATTGGGCTACAAGGCGTCACCATTGGGTCACGATCGCCCTCCCAGGTAGTGACCGCCGCCTCAACGGGTTCTTACGGTGCTGCCCACGATGTGCCGGTTCGGGGCGCGTATGGCACATCACGGTCACGGGTGTGCACACCGGATGAAGGTGCGGCCGCCCAGTGCTAGGAGGGCACGTGTCGATGAGGAAGACCAAAGCACTGCCGGCGATCGCGCTGATCTCCAGCGCGGCGCTCGTGCTGGGTGCGTGCGGTGGTGGTGGCGGCGGCAACACGGACGCGAACGGGAACGACGCGACCGTCGCCGAGATGGCGACCGCGCGCGGCGAGTCCGGAGACGGCTACACCGCACCGGACACGAAGTCCAGCGAGCAGGTCGTCGTGTCCACGGACAAGCCGTACACGACGTACAACAACGCGACGGAAGACGGCAACAACTCGTACAACACGTTCGCGCTGGTGCTGGTCCAGCCGGGTGCGCACATCCTGAACGGCAACAACAAGGTCATCCTGAACAAGGACGTCATGGACGGGGTCGAGCTCACCTCGAAGTCCCCGCAGACGGTGACCTGGAAGCTGAAGAAGGGCGTCACCTGGTCCGACGGCGAGGCGTGGGACTGCGACGACTTCTACCTGGCCTGGTTCTCGGCCAGCACGAAGGCCAAGAAGGCCGACGGCAGCAAGTACTTCAAGCCGGCCGGTACCACGGGCTACGACCTGATGACCGGTTCGTGCAAGGACGACCAGACGTTCGTGGGCACCTTCGACAGCCCGTACCCGGACTACGAGGGCCTGTTCAACAGCGACGTCCTGCCCGCGCACATCCTGGAGAAGGGTGCCGGCGTCGCGGACGTCACCAAGCTGACCGCGACGAGCGACCCCGCCGAGCTCGAGAAGGCCTCCGCTTTCTGGAACGAGAAGTGGAACGGCTTCGACAAGGCGCTCATGCCCGGTGCGGGCCCCTACATGCTGACGAGCTACGAGGCCAACCAGTCGGTCACGCTGGAGCGCAACCCGAAGTGGGCCGGCAAGCCCGGTGGTCCCGCCAAGATCATCCTGAAGGCGATCCCGGACCCCGTCGCGCAGGCGCAGGCGCTGGAGAACGGTGAGGTCTCCGTCAACTCCTTCGCGCAGCCGGACGCGAACGCGGCCACCAAGCTGAAGAGCCTGAACGCCCAGGGCGTCACGTTCGGCGCGGGCCCCGGCCTGTCGTTCGAGCACCTGGACATCCAGTTCAAGCACCCGGCGCTGTCCAAGGAGGAGATCCGCAAGGCCTTCTTCATGTGCGTCAAGCGCCAGGACATCATCGACAAGCTGATCTCCGAGGTCCAGGCCGACGCGAAGCCGCTCGGCAGCCTGATCTTCTTCCCGAAGGACGAGGGCTACAAGGACGTCTACGGCGAGAAGGCCAAGGGTGACGCGGCCGCCTCGAAGAAGATCCTCTCCGACGCGGGCTGGACGCAGGGTGCGGACGGCGTGTTCGCGAAGGACGGCGTCCGCGCCTCCTTCCGGATCAGCCACACCGACATCCCGCGGCGCAAGCAGACCGTCGAGCTGATCCAGGGCCAGTGCAAGGAAGCCGGCATCGAGGTCAAGGACGACACCGACCCGAACTTCCTCGACGAGCGCGTGTCCAACGGTGACTACGACGTCGCCCTGTTCGCGTGGTCCGGTGACCCGTTCAAGAGCTCCAAGAAGTCGATCTACGAGACCGGCGGTGGCCAGAACTGGCAGAACATGAGCGTCCCGGCTGCGGACGAGGCCCTCAAGACGGCCGTGTCCCAGACCTCGATCGCGGACTCGCTCAAGTACTTCCAGAAGGCCGACGAGGAGATCGCGAACGCGTACGGTTCGCTCCCGCTGTTCCAGATGCCGAACATGTGGGCGTTCAAGGGTCTCGACCGCGTGTACTTCCAGAGCTACTACGGCGCTCTCTGGAACGCCAACGAGTGGCAGCCCAAGAACTAGACGGGCCTGAGCAGTACACGAGGCTGAACTGAGGGGACGGGGCCGGGCCTACAGGTCCGGCCCCGTTCGCCTGGGTTCCCCGCACGCCACCACCGCGCGTACATTCCGCGCTGCGGGGTTCCCGTGCCCGGCCTCACCCCCCGGCAGCCGGGTGCCGCCCAACAGGAGCTTGTCGTGATTCGCTACATCATTCGTCGTTTGCTCATATCCATACCGATCCTGCTGATCGGTAGCTTCGCCTGCTACGTCCTCGTCGCCACGGCGGGCAACCCGCTGGCGGAGATGCGGTTCCGCCCCGGTGTCACCGAGGCCGACATCAGGGCCGCCGAGATCTCGCTCGGTCTCGACAAGCCGATCGTCGTCCGCTACTGGAACTGGCTCACCGACTTCCTGTCCGGTGACTGGGGACAGAGCATCGCACTCGGCCAGGCGAAGCAAGCGGTTTTCCCGGCGGTCACCGACGCGCTGTGGACCACCGGGCGGCTGGTCATCGGGGCCGAGCTCCTCGCGCTGACCCTCGGCGTCTCGGTGGGCGTGCTCGCCGCGGTGAAGCAGTACTCGATCTTCGACTACCTCGCCACCAGCACCGCGTTCCTCATGTTCTCGATGCCGATCTTCTGCGTCGCCGTGATCGTGAAGAACTACGGCATCCAGTTCAACAACGTCCTGGAGTCGATGGGGCTGGACCGCTGGCTCACCACCGCCGGTCCGCGGCCGGGTGGCTTCAGCGGCGACCTCGGCGACGTGATCTTCAAGTACACCGGCACGTTCCTGTTGCCGACGGTCGCGCTGATGCTGATCAGCTTCGCCGCCTACAGCCGGTTCGAGCGGGCCTCCATGCTGGAGATCCTGCACTCGGACTTCGTGCGCACGGCGCGGGCGAAGGGCATCTCGCAGAGCCGGGTGGTCTTCCGGCACGCGTTCCGCAACGCGCTCATCCCCGTCGCCACGCTGTTCTCGCTGAACTTCGGCGCGGTGCTCTCCGGCGCGATCATCACCGAGACCGTCTTCGGCTGGGCCGGCATGGGCACGCTGCTCGTGAACTCCGTGCGCCAGTTCGACCCGGCGATGCTCATGGGCTGGCTCGCGGTCACCGCGACCCTGATCGTGCTGTTCAACCTGGTTGCCGACGTCGTGTACGGCATCCTCGACCCGAGGATTCGCCTTGGCTAACATCAACCTGGCGTCCGAGGGCGGCGTGGTCAGCTCCGCGCCCGAGGCGGGCGCCCACGAGTTCGACTCGGCGAAGACCCGCACGCAGGGGCAGCTCGTCATCCGCCGCTTCCTGCGCCACCGGCTCGCCATGGTGAGCCTCGGCGTGTTCGTCTTCCTGGTGCTCTTCGCGTTCGTCGGCCCGTTCATCTGGACCTACGACTTCGAGGACGTCTCCAGCAGGTCCTACCAGCCGATGAGCGGCACCCACCCGCTCGGCACCACCCAGGTCGGCAAGGACATGCTCGCGCTGCTCATGCGCGGCACCGGCTACTCGCTGCAGATCGCGCTGATCGTGGCCGCGCTGGCCACCGCCATCGGCGTGACGTTCGGCGCGCTCGCCGGCTACCTGCGCGGGTTCGTCGACGCGGCGCTGATGCGCCTGGTCGACCTGCTGCTGATCATCCCGCAGATCGCGGTCGCCGCGATCGTGGTGAAGGGCTTCTCCGGCAGCTGGTACGTGGTCGCGCTGGTGCTCGCCGCGTTCGCGTGGATGCAGATCGCCCGCATCACCCGCGGTGAGACGCTCTCGCTCGCGCAGCGGGAGTTCGTCGAGGCGGCCCGCGCCTGCGGTGCCACCACCCCGCGCATCATCTTCAAGCACCTGGTGCCGAACATGATCGGCAGCATCACCGTGAACGCCACGCTGGCGATCGCGGCGGCAGTGCTCACCGAAGCCGCGCTGTCGTTCCTGGGACTGGGCGTCCAGCCCCCGGACACCTCGCTCGGCGTGATCGTGCTGGAGAACTACGGGCAGTTCCTGAACCGGCCCTGGCTGTTCTGGGGTCCGTTCATCGTGCTCGTGTCGCTCTCCCTCGCCGTCAACTTCATCGGTGACGGCCTGCGCGACGCGTTCGACCCGCGGCAGACGAAGGTGCGTGCCTGACCATGACCACTGTTCCCGAACTGACCGAGGACTTCCTGCCGGCCGACAACGGGTCCACCGCACCGCTGCTGTCGGTGAAGGACCTGTCGGTCACCTTCCCGACCGACGACGGCGACGTCCGCGCCGTGCGCAACGTCTCGTTCGACCTCAACGCCGGTGACGTGCTGGGCATCGTCGGCGAGTCGGGCTCCGGCAAGTCGGTGTCGTCCATGGCGATCATGGGCCTGCTGCCGGGCAGCGCGCGGATCGAGGGCTCCATCCGCTACCGCGGCCAGGAGCTCAACGGCCGCACCTACAAGCAGATGCAGCCGTTCCGCAGCAAGCACATCGCGATGATCTTCCAGGACCCGATGACGTCGCTGAACCCGGTCTACAGCGTCGGGTGGCAGCTCGCCGAGACCTACCGCGCGCACCACGACGTCTCGAAGAAGGCGGCGTGGGCGAAGGCGGTCGAGGCGCTGGAACTCGTCGGCATCCCGCAGCCGGACAAGCGCGCGGCGCAGTACCCGCACGAGTTCTCCGGCGGCATGCGGCAGCGCGTGGTGATCGCGATGGCGATCATCAACGACCCCAGCGTGATCATCGCGGACGAGCCGACCACCGCGCTCGACGTGACGGTGCAGGCGCAGATCCTCGACACCATGCTGCGGCTGCAGGCCGAGACCGACGCGGCGATCATCATGATCACCCACGACCTCGGCGTCGTCGCCGGCATGGTCAACCGCGTCCAGGTCATGTACGGCGGCACCGTGGTCGAGTCCGGCCCGGTCGACGACGTGTTCGAACGGCCGCGGATGCCCTACACCGTGGGCCTGCTGGGCTCCGTGCCGAACCCGGCCTCGCTGGGCAAGCGGCTCACCCCGATCAAGGGCGCGCCGCCCTCGCTGGTGAACCTGCCGACCGGCTGCTCGTTCTCCCCGCGCTGCCCGCTCGTCACCGACGTGTGCCACGAGTGGGAACCGCACCTGGAGGAGGCGGGCCGGCCGGACCACCGCACGCGCTGCCACCGCTGGGAGCACCTGGCGGCCCACGAGCAGCCGCAGAGGCTGTTCCTGCACGACGAGATCGGCACCGTGGAGAACCCGGCGGTCTTCGCCGCGGCCAACCCCGACGAGTCGCTCGAAGTCACCGCCGTGCACGGAACCCTGCTGGACGAGGAGTCGAAGTGACCACCCCGCTGTTGGAGGTCACCGACCTCGTCAAGGAGTTCCCGGTGCGCGGCAAGGGGATCATCCCGCGCAACGTCGGCACCGTGCAGGCCGTGTCCGGTGTGTCGTTCACGCTGAGCCCCGGTGAGACGCTCGGCTTGGTCGGCGAGTCCGGTTGCGGCAAGTCCACCACCGGGCGCGCGATCCTGCAGCTGCACAAGCCCACCTCGGGCTCGGTGAAGTTCGAGGGCCGCGAGCTGACGTCGCTCAGCACCAAGCAGCTGCGGCCGCTGCGCAAGGACATCCAGATCGTCTTCCAGGACCCGTACGCGTCGCTGAACCCCAAGTGGCAGGTCAACGACATCATCGCGGAACCGCTGGTGATCCACGGGGTCGAGGGCGGCGTGCAGCGGCGGGTCAACGAGCTGATGGAGCTCGTCGGCCTGAACCCGGAGCACCGCAACCGGTACCCGCACGAGTTCTCCGGCGGTCAGCGGCAGCGCATCGGCATCGCCCGCGCGCTGGCGCTGAACCCGCGCTTCCTGGTGCTCGACGAGCCGGTGTCCGCGCTGGACGTGTCGGTGCAGGCCGGTGTCGTGAACCTGCTGGAGGAGCTGCAGGAACGGCTCGGGCTGGCCTACCTGTTCGTCGCGCACGACCTCTCGGTGGTGCGGCACATCTCGGACCGGGTCGCGGTCATGTACCTCGGCAAGATCATCGAGATCGGCGAGCGGGAGGCGATCTACACCCGCCCGATGCACCCGTACACGCAGGCGTTGCTGTCGGCGGTGCCGATGCCGGACCCCAAGCAGGAGCGCAAGCGTCAGCGGATCGTGCTGACCGGTGACGTGCCGTCGCCGGTGAACCCGCCGTCGGGCTGCCGGTTCCGCACGCGGTGCTGGAAGGCCCAGGACATCTGTGCCACCGAAGAACCGAAGCTGGAAAGGCGAGGTGCGCCGGACGGAACGTTGTCCGCCTGCCACTTCGCTGAGGAAAAAACGGTCGTGTGAGACCGATGTGAAGGCCACCTTCGTCCCTGGACAAAGGTGGCCTTTACTCTTTTCTGGTGACGCTGACTGCCCCACCACGGTTGCTCTTCGTGCACGCCCACCCAGACGACGAGAGTCTGTGGACGGGCGGCACCATCGCGCGCTACGCCTCGGCCGGCGCCCACGTCACGGTGATCACGTGCACGCTGGGGGAGGAGGGCGAGATCATCCCGCCCGCACTCGCCCACCTGGCCGCCGCGGAGGCCGACCAGCTCGGCGGCTACCGCGTCGGGGAGCTGAGGTCCGCCTGCGCGGCACTGGGCGTGACCGACCACCGGTTCCTCGGCGGCATCGGCAGGTGGCGCGACTCCGGCATGGTCGACGTGCCGTCCAACGCCCACCCGCGCGCGTTCGTCCAGGGCTCGGTGCAGGAGCAGGCCGCGCAGCTCGCCGACGTGCTGCGCGAGGTGAAGCCGCAGGTCGTGGTGAGCTACGACGCGTTCGGCGGGTACGGGCACCCGGACCACATCCGCGCGCACGAGATCACGATGGCCGCCTGCGCGCAGGTCTCGGACGTCGAGCGGGTGTTCTACGCGGTGACCTCGCGCGACGCCACGGAGGCGGGCATCGCGGCGCTGTCCGCGGTGCCGGAGGCGTTCCGGCTGCCGGAGCCCGGCGAGCTGCCGGTGACGCCGGACGAGGACATCACCACCGTGATCGACATCTCGGAGCACCTGATCGCGAAGCGCCGTGCGTTGCGCGCGCACTCCACGCAGGTCAGTGTGTGGGACGAGGGTTACGCGTTGTCGAACGGCATCGCCCAGCCGCTGGTCGGCAACGAGTACTACGTGCTCGCCAAGGGACCGGCGGACGGCGTCGCCGCGGATCTGTTCGGAGGACTGGGTGAGCGCTAGCTGGCGAGTGGTGTTGCTGCTGCTCCTGTGCGTCGAGGCAGCGGTGCTCGCTGTGCTGGAAGTGTTCTTCCTGCTCGTCCGGTTCGACGGGACGCTGCTGCCGGACCTCGGCGCGTGGCCGTTCCCGGTCATGGTCGTGGTGGCGGTGGTCACCACGCCCGTGCTGGTCATGTGGGCCGCGGCGCTGTCGGACCGGGTGTCCGCCGCCGCGGCGCCGCTGCTGGTGTGGTTCTTCACGATCTTCGCGCTCGCCTACCTGGAGCCCGGCCGGGTCGCCCGCGTCAGCTTCCTGCTGGGCGACTGGCGCACGCTGCTGCTGATCGCCGGCGGCGCGCTGCCGGGCGCGGTGGCCGTGAGCGCGGCGATGGCACGCAACGCGGCCAACCGGCCCGGCCTCTACGACCCTGCGGGCACCCAGTAGCGGTAGCGGTGGTGCTCGGAGCAGCCGAGCTCCTCGTACAGCCGGATCGCCGCGGTGTTGTGCTCGGCGACCTGGAGCGCGCACGTCGTGGCGCCCTCGGCGAGACCCCACCCGGCCAGCTCGCCCATCAGGCGCGTGGCCAGACCGCGGCGGCGGTGCTCCGGCCGCACGGCGAGCCGGGCCACGTGCAGCACGTCCTCGACGACCGCCCCGCGCACGGCGGCGACCACGACCCCGTCCTCCTCGACGCCCGCGAAGCACACCCGGCCGGTGCCGAGCACGTGCCGCATCGCGGCGGTCACCTCGGATCCGGCCGTCAGTTCCCACCATCCGGGAAGATCGCGGCTTTCGGCGGCACCGTCGGCGAACTTCTCCAGCGGACCCGTCATGACCAGCGACTCCGCCCCGCCGGGGTGGTCGAGGTCCACCCGCCAGCCCGCGTCGGCGATCGCCCGCTCGTGACCGCTGCCACGCACGACGTGAGCAGTGGGTTTGATGCCGTGCACACGGGCGAACCCCTCGACGGCAGACAGCGCCGACGGAACCGGTACACCGGGATCGCCGCAGGTGAGCGTGCTGTTCGCGCGGCCGGTGAAGCCGGCGGCCGCGCGCATCAACCAGTCTCCAAGCCGTTCTTCTGCCACCGCGGGCCATGCTCGCGCGCAGAGCGATTCCAGGTGATCCACTGTGTGCACGGGTCCATCCTCGTCTCAGGGAGCGAGCCGGGGTGGGTGGTGTGACGTGGCGCACCAGGCAGCTAAGGCAAGCCTGACCGGGTGATACTCGAACGTGCCGCGTACTCTCCGGCTTGCGCGGTGTGGACCAGTGAGAAGCAGGAGAGCGCAGTGACCTATGTGATCGCCCAGCCGTGCGTGGATCTGCTCGACAAGGCGTGCATCGAAGAGTGCCCCGTCGACTGCATCTACGAAGGCGACCGGATGCTCTACATCCACCCCGACGAGTGCGTGGACTGTGGCGCGTGCGAGCCGGTGTGCCCAGTGGAAGCCATCTACTACGAGGACGACGTCCCCGACGAGTGGAAGGACTACACCAAGGCGAACGTCGACTTCTTCAACGAGCTCGGCTCACCCGGTGGCGCCTCGAAGGTCGGCAAGGTCAGCGCCGACCCGGAGTTCGTGAAGGCACTCGCACCGCAGGCTGCTGAGGGGCATTGATCATCCAACGCCGAGGTCCGGGCCTGCCGGACTTCCCGTGGGACTCGCTGGCCGGCCACGCCGCCAAGGCGCGCAAGCACCCCGGCGGTGTGGTCGACCTGTCGGTCGGCACACCCGTCGACCCGGTTCCCGCGGTGATCCAGTCCGCGCTGTCGTCCGTCGCGGACGTCCCCGGCTACCCGACCACCCACGGCACGCCCGAGCTGCGCGCCGCCTTCGTGGCGGCCGTGCGGCGGCGCTACGGGATCACCGGCCTGTCCGCCGACGCGGTGCTGCCCACGATCGGCTCCAAGGAGCTGGTGGCGTGGCTGCCGACGTTGCTGGGCGTCGGTCCCGGTGACGTCGTGGCCGTGCCGTCGGTGGCGTACCCGACCTACGAGGTCGGCGCGCTGCTCGCCGGTGCCGAGGTCGTCCGGCTGGCCGACGACGAGCGGCCTCCGCCCGGCACGAAGCTGGTGTGGCTGAACTCGCCGTCGAACCCGACCGGCCGTGTCCTGTCGACCGAACAGCTGCGTTCCGCCGTCGCCGCCGCGCGCGAGGCCGGAGCCGTTGTCGCGTCGGACGAGTGCTACCTCGCACTGCCGTGGGACTCCGCGCCGGTGTCGGTGCTCCACCCGTCCGTCGTGGACGACTTCGACGGCGTCCTCGCCGTGCACTCGCTGTCGAAGTCGTCCTCGCTGGCCGGTTACCGGGCCGGGTTCGTCTTCGGCGACCCCGAGCTGGTCGCGGGCCTGCTGGAGTTGCGCAAGCACGCGGGCATGATCGTGCCGCGGCCGGTGCAGGAGGCCATGCGCGCCGCCCTGGAGGACGACGCGCACGTGGCCGAGCAGCGGGCCAGGTACCAGGCCCGGCGCGAGGTGCTCAAGCCCGCGCTGGAGGCGGCCGGGTTCACCGTGTCGCACTCCGAGGCGGGGCTGTACCTGTGGTCCTCGCGCGACGAGGACGCCTGGGAGACCATCGCCTGGCTGGCGGACCGGGGCATCCTGGCCGCACCGGGCACGTTCTACGGTCCCGCGGGCGCCCGGCACGTGCGGATCGCGCTGACGGCCACCGACGAACGGGTCGCGGCCGCCGCGGAGCGGTTGAAGGCCTGACCCGGCGTTGCCGGCGCGGCGTCAGGGGCGTCAGGGCTTCAGCGCCGACCACACCCGGCGGGTGAACTGGTTGGGCGGCACCGCGTCTGTGGTGAGCCGCACGCTCGTGCTGATCTCCTCGCCGCTCAGGCCGAGGCCCAGCACGAGGTGCCAGTGCAGGTCCCACAGGTCCTGGAAGGCGTCCAGCTCCACGTCGGTGTCCGCGCTGACGTGGAGCACGGCCGGTTCCGCGACCCGCACGACCCGTTCGACGGCCCGCACGTCCCTGCTGTTGGTGCGGAAGCTGAACCCGAGGTCGACGGTCTCGCTGTCCAGCCCGTACGTGACGTAGGAGTGGCAGCGGTGGTGCGGCAGGCTCAGCGGCTGGTTCGTCTCCAGGTAGAGGTCGCCCTCGAACCGCAGCGTCGGCGAGTGCTGGCTGAGCGTCGCGCGGGCGCTGACGAACTCCCAGCCCGGCATCTCCAGCCTGGGCAGCAGCAGTTCCAGGATCTCGCCGCGGCGTGCTGACCGCGTGCGTTCACCGGAGCGCCACGGGATCTCCCGGCTGTAGGGCTCCTTCTTCGTGACGAACACGTACGGCGCGTTGTCGGTCTGCAGGGACAGCACCACGACCGTCCGGCGCGGAGCCCAGTCGAACGCGACGGTCGTGAGGCCGGGCGCGACGCCGTCGAAGTGGCTCTCCACCTTGGGCCACCAGCTCGACAGCTCCTCGGCCGGCGCGCCCTTGACGTAGCGGCCCTTCTCGTCGACACCGACCACCCACATCGCCTCGGAGCCCCTGGCGGCGTTGCAGAGGGCGGCGATCTGCCGTGCGGCCTTGCCGTGGTCGACCGGCCACTGCGTCTTGAACTCGACGAACGAGTCCTCCGACTGCGCACCCTGCAGGGCACGCTCGATGGCGGCGCGAGCGTTCAACTCGAGTCGCTGTTTCAGCACGTGCACCTCCTGCGGGTCGAGACGGCAAGGGCCCAGCCTGCCTGCGCAGACCGGGCCCCGGACACCTGGTTTCCGGTCAGTCGTTCGCGTGCAGCGCGGCGTTCAGCTCGACGCCGGTGCCCTTGCGCGGTTTCACCTTCACCACGCCGTCGGTGGAGTCGCGCAGGAACAGCAGGTTCGACTGCCCGCTCAGCTCCACGGCCTTGGTGACCGTGCCGTCGGGCAGCGTCACCTTCGTGCCGGCGGTGATGTAGAGCCCGGCCTCGACCACGCAGTCGTCGCCGAGCGAGATGCCCAGGCCGGCGTTGGCGCCCAGCAGGTTCCGCTCGCCGAGCGAGATGACCTGCTTGCCGCCGCCGGACAGCGTGCCCATGATCGACGCGCCGCCGCCGACGTCGGAGCCGTCGCCGACCACGACACCGCCGGAGATGCGGCCCTCGACCATCGAGCTGCCGAGCGTGCCGGCGTTGAAGTTCACGAAGCCCTCGTGCATGACCGTGGTGCCGGACGCGAGGTGCGCGCCGAGCCGCACCCGGTCCGCGTCACCGATGCGCACACCGGACGGGACCACGTAGTCGACCATGCGCGGGAACTTGTCGACGCCGTAGACCGTCACCGGTCCGCGGACGCGCAGGCGGGTGCGGGTCTGCTCGAAGCCCTCGACCGCGCACGGGCCGTGGTTCGTCCACACGACGTTGGTGAGCAGGCCGAAGATGCCGTCGAGGTTCGCGCCGTGCGGCTGGATCAACCGGTGGCTGAGCAGGTGCAGTCGCAGCCAGACGTCGTAGGTGTCGGCCGGGGCGGCGTCCAGGTCGACCGCCACGCGGACGCCGACCACCTCGACGCCGCGCTCGGGGTCCTCGCCGAGGAGCTTGGCCGCGGCCTCTCCGAGGGCTGCCGCGATCTCGGTGGAGGCCAGCCGGGTCGTGCCCAGGTCCGGCGTCTCCTCCAGGACGGGCGACGGGTACCAGGTGTCGAGGACGGTGCCGTCCGGGGTCACAGTGGCCAAGCCGATGCCGTATGCGGTGCTCACGGAGACCGAGCTTAGTCCTGGTGGGACGGGGCCGGGTTCCGCAGGTCACCGCCGGTGGCGGCGGTCGTGCTCAGTCGGGGACGTCGGCTGTGAAGTAGAGGGAACCGAGGTCGCCGCGCGTCGCGATCAGGGCCTCGTTGCACTTCCACTGCCGGGCGTCGGTGCTGGACACGTTGTCCACCGCCACCTCGCCGCAGCGGTTCGCCTCGAAGTCGCCGACCGAGGTCTTGAGGCGGGGCAGCACCTCGTTCACGCCGGGCTCGACCTCCTTGCCCTGCAACGACCGGTCGAGCGCGCGGGTCATGCCGCCGACCCGGGAGACCCACGCGGCGCACTCGGCGGGGGTGCCGCTGTGCTGGGAGCCGCACGGGGCGGCGAACAGCGCCCTGATCTCGCCGCACTGCTGGTCGCACGCCGCGGGCGCCTCGCCGCAGCCGGTCGCCGTCAGCACGAGCGCGGTGACGAGAAGTGTGCGTTTGGTCACGCACCGCACGCTAGCGGCTGATCGGGCAGGCGCGAAACGCGCGGCGCTAGGGTGGCGGTCGTGTCCGACACCCTTGACCTGTTCGCCGACCCGATCGAGCTCACCACCGCGCTGGTGGATGTGCGCAGCGTGTCCGGGGAGGAGGACGAGATCGCCGATCTGGTCGAACGGTCGCTGCGGCTGCACGCGCCGCACCTGGAGATCACTCGATCGGGGAACGCCGTGCTGGCGCGGACGAACCTCGGCAAGGACAAGAGGATCGTGCTGGCCGGGCACCTGGACACCGTGCCGGTCAACCGGAACTTCCCCAGCCGCCGCGACGGCGATGTGCTGCACGGGTGCGGCACCGTCGACATGAAGGGCGGCGACGCGGTCATGCTCGCGATCGCCGCACAGAGCCGGAACGCGCGCCACGACCTCACGTTCGTCTTCTACGACTGCGAGGAGATCGAGGCCGAGCGCAACGGGCTCACCCGCATCGAACGGGAGCTCGTCGAGTGGCTGAGGGGCGACCTCGCGATCGTGTGCGAGCCGTCGAACGGCACGGTCGAGGCCGGCTGCCAGGGCACCATGCGCATCGAGATCAGGACGACCGGCAAGCGCGCCCACACCGCGCGGGCGTGGATGGGGCAGAACGCCATCCACGGGCTCGGGGAGGCGTTGAACCGGCTCGCCGCCTACGAGCCGCGGCAGCCCGAGATCGACGGCTGCCGCTACCACGAGGGACTGCAGGCCGTGAAGATCAGCGGCGGGGTCGCGGGCAACGTCGTGCCGGACGAGGCGGTGCTGACGGTCAACCACCGGTTCGCGCCGGACCGGTCGGTGGAGCAGGCGGAGCAGCACCTGCGGGAGGTCTTCGCGGGCTACGACGTCACGGTCACGGACTTCTCGGGCGGTGCGCTGCCGGGGCTGCACGCCCCCGCCGCGCAGGAGTTGGTGGCCGCCGCGGGGGGCACGCCGGTGGCCAAGCTGGGGTGGACGGACGTGGCGCGGTTCGCGGCGCTGGGGATGCCCGCGGTGAACTTCGGGCCGGGCGACCCGACGCTCGCGCACACCCAGGAGGAGAACGTGCCGGTCGAACAGATCACCGGGTGTTTCACCGTGCTTCAGCGTTTTCTGCTGGCCTGATCATTAGGATCATCGGATGACGGAAGAGAAGAACAGCAACGGCGCGGTGGACGAGCATCCCAAGGAGAAGCAGCGCGGGCCGGTCGTGCTGCGCCGCGACCAGAAGGACGAGCTCACCACCACCGACCAGCGCCTGCTCGACTCGCGCGGGCCGTCGGACTGGGTGCACACCGACCCGTGGCGGGTGCTGCGCATCCAGGCCGAGTTCGTCGAGGGCTTCGGGGCGCTCGCCGAGGTGCCGAGCGCGGTGACCGTGTTCGGGTCGGCGCGGACCGGGCGGGACCACCCGGAGTACCAGCTCGGGCGCGACCTCGGGAAAGCGCTGGCGGAGGCCGGTTTCGCGGCGATCACCGGTGGCGGTCCCGGCGCCATGGAGGCGGTCAACCGCGGGTGTTCGGAGGCCGGCGGGTTCTCGGTCGGGCTGGGCATCGAGCTGCCGTTCGAGCAGGGGCTCAACCCGTGGGTCGACCTCGGCGTGAACTTCCGCTACTTCTTCGTCCGCAAGACGATGTTCATCAAGTACTCGCAGGCGTTCATCTGCCTGCCGGGTGGTTTCGGCACGCTCGACGAGCTGTTCGAGGCGCTCACCCTGGTGCAGACGAAGAAGGTCACGAAGTTCCCGGTCGTGCTGTTCGGCAAGAGCTACTGGCAGGGCCTGTACGACTGGATCCAGAGCTCGGTCCTGGAGGGCGGCAAGGTCAGCGAGAAGGACCTCGCGCTGCTGCACCTGACCGACGACATCGACGACGCGGTGCGCGTGGTCAAGGAAGCGCACAAGGCATGGGCGGACGCACACTGATGTACGTGGCTGTGTACTGCGGCAGTCTCGCCACCGTTCCCCAGAGCTACGTGGACGTCGCCGCCGAGGTGGGCAGGCAGATCGCCGCACGCGGCTGGAACCTCGTGTGGGGTGGCGGGCAGACCTCGATGATGGGCGCGGTCGCACGGGAGGCGCGCGCCGGCGGCGCGAGCACCTACGGCGTGATCCCGAAGGGCCTGGCCACCAGGGAGATCGCCGACACCGACTCGACCGAGCTGCACGTCGTCGACACCATGCGCGAGCGCAAGCGGATGATGGACGACAAGGCCGACGCGTTCCTCACGCTGCCCGGCGGCATCGGCACCGCGGAGGAGTTCTTCGAGGTGTGGACGGCCGGGGTGCTGAGGATGCACGAGAAGCCGGTCGTGCTGCTCGACGTCGACGACCACTACAAGGGGCTCGTCGAGTGGCTGACCGAGCTGCGGGACAAGGGTTTCGTCTCGCCCGCCGCACTGGCCTCGCTGGTCGTGACCGGCGACGTGTCAGCGGCTCTCGACGCTTGCGTCCGCTAGTCTCCTGACCCTGGCCAGGAACTGGGCCTCCGGCAGGAGGTCCGGCAGCGGCCGGTACGGCGTGACCGCCACCGCGAACCGCTTGCCGGACACCACCCTGCCCTGCCAGGAGCCCGCGATCTCGCCGTCCACCAGCACGGCGCCGCGCCGGCCCAGCACGCGGAAGACGTCCTTCTGCGCGGCCTTGTCCGGCAGCAGCAGGTCGCGGTCGCGCGCCTGCAGGTAGGGGTCGGTCGGCGGCAGGAACCTGACCTCCGGCGGGTCGGCGGCGGCGATCTCCACACCCTCCGGCAGCCACGCCTGCTGCCCCTCCACGGCCACCTCGACGAGGTCGTCCGGCCACCTCTTCTTGACCTCGCGCACGGTCGTGCCGAAGTAGGAGGCCACTTCGGACGGTCCGGCCGGGCCGTGCAGCGCCAGGTAGCGGTGCACCAGCTCGTCGAACCCGGCGGTCTGCCGCGGCACCCCCGGCCAGCCGTGAATCCGTTCGAACGTGACGGTCTTGCACTCGGGCAGGATTCGCAAACCCGCGGGCAGCGCGGCGAGCCGGAAGATCGGGTCGCTGACGTGCGCGGTCCCGCAGCCCCGGCAGTCCTCGACGGTCTGCTTCGGCGCCAACGGGGTCAGTGCCGCGCTGACGTCGCCCTTGGTCATCGGCTTCGTCACGATCGACCGCATGGCCGTGGCGACGTGCCGCAACGCCGCCAGCAGGTCGTCGACCTTCGGCCGGGAGGCGCGGGCGCGGGCGTCGGCGTCGCTCCACGGCCACAGCGCGCGGGCGAACGCCTTCAGCTCACCGGCCCGGTGCAGGTGCGGGGCACCGCGCACCGACCACGTGACGGTGAAGTCGTCGGTGGCCGGCGCGGTGAGGCGTGCGGCGAGGCTGAGCAACGCCGAGCCGGCGGTGTTGTCCTGGACGCCCAGGGAGAACACCGCCAGCTCGGCCGCGTCGCCGACGCGCCGGTCCAGCTCGTGCTGGTGGATCCGGTGGAGGAGCACCTGCTGCCGGGTGAGGTCCACCCGGACATTCTTACGCCTTCGGCACGGTGAGGCTCGACGGTCCGAAGGTGACGGTCGAGCCGCGGGTCGACTCGCTGAGGTACCGCGGGTCCACGGTGTCGACCACCAGTGCCAGCCGGTTGCCCGCGCCGACGTTCCACACCGTCGGCTCCAGCGGCACGTCCAGCGTCTGCGTGCGGCCGGCACCGGTGACCTTCACCGGCTTGTGCGTGACCAGCGCGCCCAGTCCGAGCGGGCCGACCTCGTACAGGTACGCGAACAACGTGGTGACCTCCGCGCTCGGCGTCACCGTCAACCGCAGCTGCGGCGTGCCGGCGAGCGTGGCACCGGCCGGGTACTGCGGCCCGTACCAGACGCCGGCGACGTTGCGGTCGACGAACGGCAGCGAGACGCCGGTCGGGATGTTCAGGAACCCTTGCAGCGCACCGGAGAGCAGGATCGTGCCGCTGTCGGCGACGGTGTTCCAGCCGGCGTGGATCCGCTTGCCTTCGAGCTGCACCGTGTCGGCGGCCCCGTCCGGCCAGGCGCCGAACTTCTTCCACGTGCCGCCGTTGTTGGGCTTGAGCTGCACCGGCTGCTCGGCGTCGATGCCGTTGGCCGTGCCCTTCACGTACCGGTCGAACCAGCGGCCGACCGACTCCCAGATCTCGTTGGGCAGACCGGCCGCGCCGAACAGCTCGGCGGTGGCGTGGTCGCCGGGCGAGAGCATGAGCCGCTTCGGCCCGGTCAGCCGCGAGTAGAGGTCCGCGACCTGGCCGGGGGCGAAGATGCCGTCGTTCCAGGCGTTGCCGAGCAGCACGGCGGTGCCGTTGGCGTTGAGCTGCGCGATCTTCGAGGCGGCTGACCGGCCCGCGGAGATCGGCACGACCTCGTGGAACCGGCCGTCGCGGTAGGCGTCCTCGGCCTCCAGCAGAACGGGACCTGGGCGCCCGGTGGCGTGGCCCGCCGCCAGCAGGACCTCGACGGCCTGCTTGTTCACGGTGTCGTTGGGGTAGAGCGAGCGGGCCAGGTCGGTCCACGTGCTCAGCGCCGCTGCCGCCCTGATCCGCCGGTCGTTCGCGGCGGCGAGCAACGACTGCCCGGCGCCGTAGGAGATCCCGGCCGCACCGACCTTCGTGCCGTCGGCACGGGCGTGGGCGATCGCCCAGTCGATGACCTTGCTGACGTCGCCCACGGTCTCCGGACCGGCGATGTCGATCTCACCGCCGGAGTCCCAGAAGCCGCGGCTGGTGTAGCTCACGACGACGTAGCCGGACTCCTTGGCGAGCTTGGCCGCGGCACCGACGTACTCGATGTTCGGAACCGACCAGCTCGACGGCATCACGAGCAGCGGGAACGGCCCGTCACCCCGGCCGGTGGGCTCGATGACGAAGGCCTTCAGCGCGGTGCCGCCGACGCCGGGGATGGTGCGGTAGGTGATCTGGTGTCCCGGCGCCGCGATGGCCGCCGGTGCACCGAGCAGGGTGGTGAGGAGTGCCAGGAACAGAACAAGTGACCGGCGCACGCTGGTCCTCCTTGACCATGACGTAGATCACACAGGGTTGCTGTTCGGGAGTAAAGCAGATGGCTACTCGCGAGTAGCAAGAAGCTGTGAGTCAGGTCACTGTTTACGCTGGGTGGCGTGAACCGATTCCGCGTCAGTGAGCTGCCGAAAGACCGGGTGCTGGTCGTTGCGCATCTGACCAGCGCGAATGCCTTGGAGCAGGCGGTCGCCGACGGTGCCGACGTCGTCGAGTTCGACGGCGAGCTGGAGCTGCCGCCGCTCACCGGGACGCTGGACGTCGTGACCGTCCCCGCGGGCGACGAGGACTTCACCCTGGCGGCCGCGACGGTGGCCGCGCTGTCCGGAGCACGCGCCGTGCGGGCGTCCGACGTGCGGCAGGCGAGGAAGGTCGTGGAGATGGTCGCGAGCGTGGCGGGCACCCGTCCGCCGGCCCGAGCGGTGCGGGCGCTGGCCTGATGCTGCCCTCCGTCGAAGCCTGGTTCGGCACGCACACCTGGCAGCAGCCCCCGTGGACGGTCGACGAGCTGGTGGCGTCGAAGCGCGGGCGCACGGTGTCCGTGGTGCTGCCGGCGCTGGACGAGGAGGAGACCGTCGGCGCCGTCGTCGCGGTCGTGCGGCCGTTGCTCGGCACGCTGGTCGACGAGCTGGTGGTGGTGGACTCCGGGTCGACCGACCGGACCGTCGCCGTGGCGGCGGAGGCCGGGGCGCGGGTGGTGCTGCGCGAGGACGTCGTGCCGTGGCTGGAACCGGTGCCCGGCAAGGGCGAGGTGCTGTGGCGCTCGCTCGCGGCGACCACCGGCGACCTCGTCGTCTTCCTGGACTCCGACCTCGTGGACCCGGAGACCGCGTTCGTCACGGCGTTGCTCGGGCCGTTGCTGCTCGACCCCGGCGTGCACCTGGTGAAGGGCTTCTACCGGCGGCCGCTGCGGCTGGAGAGCACCGGCGGCGGGCGCGTCACGGAGCTGGTGGCGCGGCCGTTGCTGAACACCCTGCGGCCGGAGCTGTCCGGTGTGGTGCAACCCCTCGGCGGCGAGTACGCGGCGACCCGCTCCTTCCTGGAGTCCGTGCCGTTCGCCGCCGGGTACGGCGTGGAGATCGGCCTGCTGCTGGACGTGCACCGCCTGCACGGGCTGGCCGGGCTGGCGCAGGTGAACCTGGGCGTGCGCAAGCACCGCAACCGGTCGCTGCTGCAGCTCGGCGTGATGTCCGCGCAGATCATGGGAACGGCGCTGGCCCGGTGCGGGGTGTCCGCGGACTCCGGGCCGTTGACGCAGTTCGTGCAGGTCGACGGCGAGTGGCTACCCGACTCGACCGACGTGGTCGTCGCGGACCGGCCCCCGATGGTGCACGTGGTCGAAGAGCGCTAGCTGCTCCTCGCGGTGCGTCACGACGAGCGCCGTTCCCCGGCAGTGGCCGAGCACCTTGCCGAGCACCCGGTCGGCCTGCTCGGGGTCGAGGCCCTCGGTCGGCTCGTCCAGCAGCAGCACCTCGGGTCGGGCGAGCACCGACCGGGCGAGCACGAGCCGTTGCCGCTGGCCGCCGGAGATCTCCTCACCGCGTTCGCCGACGACCCGGTCCCAGTCGAGGTCCAGCTCGGCGATCTCGGCGGCCCGGTCCAGTTCTTCTTGAGTGGCACCGGGTTTGGCCAGCAGGACGTTCGCGCGGACCGTGGTGTGGAAGACGTGGGCGTCGGCCAGCGCGCCCGCACTGGGTTCGAGCCGGCGCGCGACGGCGTTGAGCAGCGTGGTCTTGCCCGCCCCGCTCGGGCCGACGACCGCGGTCTTCCCCCGCAGTGCCGGCACGTCGGCGGGTTCTGCGGGCTCGGGTTCGCCGGTCGGTTCCGGGGCCGGCCTGCTCAGCGCGGCCAGCGGGACGGTGATCTCGAACGTCGCGATGGCGGCCATGACCAGCCACGCGGGTTCGTGCTGCGCCAGCACCAGCAGCGCCGCGCCGAACTGGACGGCGATGGCGAGCGGGGTCAGGTCGCGGGCGCGTTCCTCGCGGGACAACGTCTTCGCCGTCCGGGCCGCCACCGCGAACCGGGCGTCGTAGAGGCCGTGGGCGATCAGCTCCTCACGGCTGTGCACCAGTTCGGTGGTCTGCTCGGTGAGCAGGGCGCGCAACGGCGTCAGGTCCTCCGCCCGCCGCGTGGCGAGCCAGGGGAGCAGGCCGAGGTTCACCAGCAGACCGGCGACCAGCGGCACCGAGAAGCCGGAGACGACCACCACGACCACGCCGGCGAGGACGGCGGTGCACCACGGCAACGTCGTGCGGAGCCGGGCGTCGAGCTGCTGGTCGACGTTCGTGACGATCCGGGTGAGCGCGGTGCCGGACGGGACGTGCCGGCGCGCCACCAGGTCGTCGTAGACCCGGCCGCGCAGCTCGACGGCCTCGCCGAGCACGGCCCGGTGGCTCGTGAGGCGTTCGAGGTAGCGCAGTGCGCCCTTGGCCAGCGCGAGCGCCCTGACCGCGACGATCGCGACGGTCAGCGCGTGCACCGGCGGGTGCTCGGCGGCCCGCAGCACGAGCCACGTGGCGGTCGCGGTGAGGCCGACGCCGGCGAGCTCGGCGAGGGTGCCGACGACGATCGCGAGCCTCACACCGCCACCACCCTCGTGACCTCGGCGAGCAGCGCCGGCCGGTGCGCCACGACCACGGCGGTGCGGCCCCTGGTGAACTCCCTGACCGCTGCGAGCACGAGCGCCTCCGTCTCCGCGTCGAGGTGCGCGGTCGGTTCGTCCAGCAGGAACAGCCCGGCGTGGCGCCGGTCGAGCGCGGTGGCGAGCGCGACCCGTTGCTGCTCGCCGGAGGAGAGGTCCTTCGGCACGAGCGTGGGGCGTTGCGGCACCCACGACAGCGCGGCGAGCCATTGCGCGTGGTCGATCTCCGCGAGGTCGACACCACCGACCAGCACGCGGCCCTCGTCGGGTCGCACGAACCCCAGCAGCAGCCCCAGGACCGTGCTCTTGCCGGCGCCGCTCGGGCCGACCAGCGCGATCCGCTCGCCGGGGGAGATCCGCAGCGAGAAGTTCCGCAGGCTGCGCACGCTCACGCCGTCCAGCACGATCTCGGCGCGGGCGAGGTCCGGCGGCGCCACCCCGGTGTGCTCGGCGCGGACCGGGACCCGGTCCAGCACCGCACGGCCCTGCGCGCTGGCGTGGTACTGCGCACCGGCCGCGCGCAACGGCAGGAACGCCTCCGGCGCCAGGAAGAGCACGAGCAGCGCGGTGTGCAGCGGCACGCCGCCGCCGAGCAGCCGCAGCCCCACCGGCACGGCGACCAGCGCCACCGCCATCGTGGCCACCAGCTCCAGCACGAACGCCGACAGGAACGCGATCCGCAGCGCCGACATCGTCTCGGTCAGGTGCCGTGCGGCCAGTGCGCGGACGGTCGCCGACTGCGCCCGCGCCCGCCCGAACGCCCGCAGCGTGCCGATGCCCTTGACGACGTCCAGGAAGTGCCCGCCGAGCGTCGCCAGCGCGTCCCACTGCCGTGCGGTCCGCTCACGGGTGTGCGCGCCGACCAGTGCGCCGAAGACCGGGACCAACGGCAGCGTGACGAGGATCGTGAGCGCCGCCGCGAGGTCCGCGAACGCCAGCCGGACGACCACCGCCAGCGGCACCACGACGGCGAGGACCTGCTGCGGCAGGTACCCGGTCACGTACGGCGTCACGTCGTGCACGCCGCGCGTGACCAGCGTCGCGACCTCGCCGGCCCTGGTGCCGGGGTCGCGCAGGAACGCCTCCCGCAGCCGGGTGCGGGTGCGTTCGGCGGCCCGGTGCGCCCACTCCCGGTGCCCCCACCACACCAGCACCCGCGCGCCGACGACCAGGCACAGCAGGGCGTACCCGGTGCCGCCTGCCAGCACCGACGCGAGCAGCTCCGCCTGCGCCAGCACCAGGAACGGGACCGGGATCAGCGCGAGGAGATGGCGACGATCGACCACTGCACAACCACCACCAGCGGGATGACCGGGACCGCGACCCACGCGAGCAGGCCGAGCGTGTCGGCGTGCGCCATGAGCCCGGTCGTGTCGACACGGGTGAACGCGAGCGGGATCGGCAGCGCGCACAGCAGTGCCGTCACCGGGAACAGCCGCCGGTGGCCGCTCTGGAACACCCACCCGTGCACCGCGAACAGCACCGGCATCACCAGCGCGACAGGCCACGGCGCGTCGAGCAGGTGCGCCAGGAACAGCCCCCACCCCACCGACACCGCCAGCGCGCCGGTGAACACCAGCCACCACCACAACCGCAGCTGCACCGCGGCCATGAACAGCACCAGCCCGGCCAGCACGAGCGTGAACACGCTGTGCGCACCGGACAACAGCTCGCCCTCCAGCCGCGGGAACGCCGCGAACAGCACCCCGACCGCGGCGACCAGCCACACCTCGTTGCCGAGGAAGAACGGCGTCATCCTCTGCAGCACCTCGTCCCGGCGGCGGAACGGCAGCAGCAGTCCGCTGCCGTAGTCGAAGCCCGCCAACGCGAAGTAGCCGGCCGTCAGCGTGCCGAGGACCGTCAGCCACAGCGCTTCCATCAGAGCGTCACCACCAACGGCGAGACAGGGGCGGGCGTCGTGTCCGGACCGCGGCGGACCGCGCGTGCGATCAGCGTCCAGTCGACGACGGCCAGCACGGCGAACAGGGACGTGAAGACGATGAGGGACAACAGGACCTGCCCGGCGTCCACGTGCGACACCGCGTCCTCGGTCCGCAGCAGCCCCTGGACGAGCCAGGGTTGCCGGCCGACCTCGCGGAAGACCCACCCGAAGACCGCCGCCGCGAACGGCAGCGGGATGCCGACCACCATGAGGTGCAGCGGGAAGCGCAGGCGGATCACCGCGTCCCGCAGGAGCAGCGGCAGCGTGAGCCAGCTGACCGCCGTCAGGACCATCCCGATAATGATCATGAACCCGAGTGGCGCGCCGAGCCACTGCGCCGCGTCGGCCTTGCCCGGCTGGTACCGCGCGATGACCGGGAACTGCGCGAACCCGGCGCCGATCAGCGACGGCGTGGCCAGCGCGGTGCTCACCACGCCCAGCCGCAGCGACCGCCGGAAGAAGTCGGTCTCGGTGGTGCGCCGGAGGAAGTGGCAGGCCGACACGCCGGTCACGAACACGCCGCCGGTGGTGATCGACGCGAAGACGACGTGCATCAGCGCGCTGGTGAACGTCGGGTTGGTGAGCAGGGCCGGGAAGTCGTCCAGCCGCAGCACGTTCCCCTCGACCCGGTGGCCGACGGGGTGCTGCAGGAACCCGTTCGCCGCCATGATCCAGAACGCCGACGCGAACGCCGTGAGCGCCGTCAGCCAGAGCAGGCTCAGGTGCACC
Source organism: Lentzea sp. NPDC037011 (assembly GCF_055607425.1). Classification (NCBI taxonomy): domain Bacteria; kingdom Bacillati; phylum Actinomycetota; class Actinomycetes; order Pseudonocardiales; family Pseudonocardiaceae; genus Lentzea; species Lentzea sp. NPDC037011. The sequence continues at coordinate 571,301 of NZ_JBVJRT010000005.1, forward strand.
CACCGGTTGAGCCGGCCCCAGCCGAAGATCCACAGGCCGAGGAACGTCGACTCCAGGAAGAACGCGACGAGCGTCTCCAGCGCGAGCGGCGCCCCGAACACGTCGCCCGCGTAGGTCGCGAGCCCCGACCAGTTCAGGCCGAACTGGAACTCCATGACGATGCCCGTCACGATGCCCAGTGCGTAGTTGATGACGTAGACGCGGCCCCAGAACCGCGTCATCCGCTCGTGCACCGGGTTCCCGGTGACCGCGTACCGGGTCTGCATGACCACCAGCAGCGTCACGAGCCCGAGCGTGAGCAGCACGAACAGGAAGTGGAACGACGTCGTCAACGCGAACTGGAGGCGGGCGAGGTCTGCTGCGCTCATGAGTAGGGACGCTATATGTAGCGTGCCTACAGCAAGGCGGATCTCCTGCAACATCAGGGACATCTCAGGGCTCCCCGGAGGCGGCGCATCAGTAGAGTCGCTACTCATGAAGCCCGACGCGCTGCGTGGCCACCTGGACGCGTTGCTGCTGGCCACGCTCGACGGCGAGCAGCTGCACGGCTACGCGATCATCGAGGCGTTGCAGCAGCTCAGCGGTGGTGCGCTGGACCTGCCCACCGGCACGGTCTACCCCGCGCTGCGCAGGCTGGAGCGGGCGGGCCACGTGACGAGCGACTGGAGCACGGTCGGCGGGCGCAAGCGGCGGACCTACCGGCTCACCTCGGCCGGCCAGCGGGCGCTGAGCGCCGAACGCACCGCGTGGCGGGAGTTCACGACGGTCATCGACGGGGTGCTGGGAGGTGGTGGCGGGTGGGCCCGGACGTGATCGACCACCGCGTGATCGACCGGTACGTGACCGACCTCGGGTCCCGGCTGCGTGGCTCGAAGCGGCAGGTCCGCGACCTCCTCGCGGAGACCCGCGACAGCCTGTCCGACGCCACCGAGGCCCACGTCGAGAGCGGTCTCACCGAGCAGGAGGCGCAGCGGCGCGCCGTCGCGGAGTTCGGGCCGGTCAAGGAGATCGCGAACGAGTACCAGGCCGAACTGGCCGTCGCGTACGGCACGCGGACGCTCATCTGGCTCGCGATCGTGCTGCCGTTGCTGCACATGGCGTGGGAGTTCGTCCGGATGCTGCTCATCGGGCCGTGGCAGGACTTCGGGACGGTGCCGCCGCAGTGGTACCTGTTCATCGCCAAGGCGAACGACCTGGCCGGCGGTGTCGCGTCCGGGATCGCGCTGGTGGCCCTCGTGCTCGGCCGGGTCCTCGCGCGCACGTGCGACACGAGGCTGCTCGCCCGGCTCGGCGCGGGCGTGGCGCTGGGCGCGGTCGGCATGGTGCTCGCGGGCAACCTCGCGATCATCGCGGCCACCGCGCACCTCGACCCGGCGCGGCTGCTGCAGTCGGTGCCGATGAGCGTCGCCAGCCTCATCACCTGGACCGTGGTCGTCCGGCTCGGTCTGCTCGCTCGCCGCTGCCTGAGCTGTGCCACGATCGTCGCGTGACCAACGCCCTGATCTACCTGATCGTGATGGTGGCCGTCGCGGCAGTGGTGTTCCTGCTCGCGGCGTTGGTGTTCGGGCGCGGCGAGGAGCTCGCCCCGCTGCCGCCCGGCGCCTCGCCCACGCGGCTGCCGGCCGACGACATCACCGCGGAGGACGTCCGCGAGCTGAAGTTCCAGCAGGTGTTCCGCGGCTACAAGATGAGCGAGGTCGACTGGGCGTTGCAACGGCTCGCGACCGAGGTGGAGACGCTGCGGGCGCGCGTGCGGGAGCTGGAGCCGGAGAGCCATGAGCGAGCGTGAGCGTTGCCCGTGGGGCGGCTCCACGCCGGACTACGTCGACTACCACGACACCGAGTGGGGCGTCGAGCTGCACGGCACGAACGAGCTGTACGAGCGGATGTCGCTGGAGGCGTTCCAGTCCGGGCTGTCGTGGATCACGATCCTGCGCAAGCGGCCGGCGTTCCGCGCCGCGTTCGCCGGCTTCGACCCGGAGCTGGTCGCCGGTTTCGGACCGGCCGACGTCGAACGGCTGATGGCCGACGCCGGCATCGTCCGCAACCGGATGAAGATCGACGCGGTGGTCCACAACGCCCGCGTGATCACCGAGCAGGACCTCGACCTCGACGCGCTGCTGTGGTCGTTCGCGCCGCAGGACCACGTCCGCCCCGCCACGATCACCGACGTGCCCGCGATCACGCCCGAGTCCAAGGCGATGGCCAAGGAGCTCAAGCGCCGCGGCTTCAAGTTCCTCGGCCCCACCACGTGCTACGCGCTGATGCAGGCCACCGGCATGGTCGACGACCACATCGCGACCTGCTTCCGCGCCTCCTCCTGAGGGCATCTGCAAGTACCGCCAACTGCGAGTTGGTGGTACTTGCAGATGCCGGAACAAGCAGGGGTCAGCGGCCGGTGAACTTCGGGGCGCGCTTGGTCACGAACGCGTCCACGGCCTCGCGGTGGTCAGCGGTGGCGCCGCAGTCGGCCTGGGTGCGGCGCTCGGCCTCCAGCGCGTCCTCCAGCGTGCCGTCGGCGGCGGCCGCGAGGGCTTCCTTGATCTTCGCGTAGGCCGTCGTCGGGCCGGCGGCGAGCTTCGCGGCGAGCAGGTGCGCGGTGGAGAGCAGCTCGGCGTCCGGCACGACCTGGTTGACCATGCCGATCCGCAGCGCTTCCTCGGCACCGACCGGCTGCGCCAGCAGCATCATCTCCATCGCCCGGCCGTGCCCGATCAGCCGCGGCAACGTCCACGAGGCACCCGAGTCCGCGGTCAGCCCGACGTTCGCGAACGCCATCAGGAACTTCGCCGACGCGCCCGCGATCCGCAGGTCGGCCGCGTAGGCGAACGACGCGCCCGCGCCGGCCGCACTGCCGTTGACCGCCGCGATCACCGGCTTCGGCATGCCGATCAGCTCGCGCACGATCGGGTTGTAGTGCAGCTCCACGGTGTGCAGCGGCGCGGGGTCACCGGCCTGGAGCAACCCGATGTGCTCCTTGAGGTCCTGGCCCGCGCAGAACGCCCGGCCGGCGCCCGTGATCACCACCGCGCGCACCGAGGAGTCGGCAGCCGTCTCCTTCAACGCCTCCAGGAACGCCACCTTCAACGCGACGGTGAACGCGTTGAACGACTCCGGGCGGTTGAACGTGAACGTGCGCACTCCGTCAGCGTCGTCGACGAGGAGCTCGGACACTCGGGACCTCCATCAAGCAGTGGAAACGTTGCGGACCGGGCGCAGGCACTCGTCGACGAAGCGGCTCGTGCCCGGTGCCAGCCGCAGCGTCTGTTCGTCGAAGAACGACGCTGCCTCCCGGCCCGGCCAGTCCTGGGGCAACAGTTCAGCAGGAAGACCGGGATCGCGGAACAGGAACTTGCGCCACGCGTGCAGCAGCTGCTGGGAGGCGGCGAAGGCGGCCGCGTCGTCCGATTCGTCCACAACGGACACCACCGGTTGCCAGTGCGCGACGAACGCGGCGTAGTCGCGGCCCAGTCCGTCCAGGTCCCAGGCCCTCGCCGCGAGCTCGGCGTCCGCGCCGTCGTGTGAACCGTGAAAAGTTCGTGCGGGAACTTCTCCGGCGGCCAGCACGTCGGCCAGCTCCGGCGAAGGCCGGGGTGCGATCCACGTCACCGGGCCGAGGGCGCCGTAGCCCAGCAGCTGGAGCTCGGAGGCCAGGTGGTCGCGCGAGTCGCGGCCGGGCAGCTCCTCCAGGACCACGACGTGCCAGCGACCGTCCCAGGTGGACGGCCGGGTGCGGTAGATGCGGGCAGCGGCCTCGTCGAGCCGCCGTTCCCCGCGGGGTGTCATCGCGTAGCCGGGCCCGTCGGGCAGCCGCACGGGGTGCAGCCAGCCCTGCCGGACGGTGCGCGAGACCGCCGTGCGGACGGCGGGCGCGGCGAACCCCAGCGGCTCCAGCAGCCGGACGAGGGCGGCGATGGTGGCGGCACCACCGCGTTCGCGCAGGTGGCCGCCGTAGACGTCGAATAGCGCGGAACGGGCTCGCACCCTGTTGAGTCTGTCACGCCGCGCCGTGGAGTGCCGAAAGTGTTGCGCGGTCGTGAAACCGGGTACTGACCAGGGACAAGTGAAGATCCACAACTGTCACCCGGACTCGCCAAAAGATCGGTTCGGTTTCGCCCCTGAGTCGCGATAGGGGAGAATGGAGCAGATCCGGCCTGGCCGGACGGGGAAGAGTTGACGGAGGGAGCACGCGATGGCGGCCATGAAGCCCCGGACCGGCGACGGTCCCCTCGAGGTCACCAAGGAGGGACGCGGCATCGTCATGCGCGTGCCGCTCGAGGGTGGTGGGCGCCTCGTCGTCGAGATGTCGGCGGACGAGGCCAGCGCCTTGGGCGACGCGCTGAAGGCCGCCGCCGGCTGAGGCACCCGGCGAGAGAAGCACGTGAAGCCCCGGTTTCCACAGTGGAGACCGGGGCATCGCTTGTTGCAACCAGGGGCGGGGGCGAACGGCCGCGCCGCTGGGTGAGAATGAGCGGTCCCTGATGCACAACGAGAGGTCCAGGTCGTGGGGTCGACGGTTCCGGCAGTGCCAACCAAGCTCGTGGACGTCGAGGTGGCCGTGACGCCGCGGCGCAACGTGCCGGCGGTCGTGCTCGCGGGCACCGGTCCCGCGCTCGGTCCGGGTGGCGAGGGCATCGACACCGCCGACCTGACGGGCAAGGCCGGCGAGGCGGTCCGCCACCGGGCCACCGGCACGTGGACGCTCGGTGTGGGCACCGGAACGCTCAGCGACTACCGCACGGCCGGTGCGGCGCTCGTGCGCGCGTTGGGCGGTGACGACGCTCCCAAGACCGCCGACGTGCTGCTGACCGCCGACTTCGACGCCGACAAGGTGCGGGCGTTCGTGCTGGGCGCGGCGCTCGGCGGCTACCGCTTCAAGGTCACCGGCGAGGAGGCGCCTCGCCGGGTCGGCTCGCTCCGCCTGGTGACGCCCGACCAGGGCTTCGAGGAGGTCCTGACCTCCGCCGCGCTGAAGGCGCACGCGCTCGCGACGGCCACCGCGCTGACCCGCGACCTCGCGAACACGCCGTCCAACGTCAAGGACCCGCGCTGGCTCGCGACCACCGCGGCCAAGCTCGCCGACCGGGTGCCCGGCCTGTCCGCCGTCGTGCGCGACGAGAAGTGGCTGGCACAGCAGGGCTTCGGCGGCGTCCTCGCCGTGGGCGGCGGCTCGTCCCGCCCGCCGCGGCTGGTCGAGCTGACCTACGACGGCGGCACCGGCCCGCACCTGGTCTTCGTCGGCAAGGGCATCACGTTCGACACCGGCGGCATCTCCGTGAAGCCGGCCGACGGCATGCACCTCATGCGCACCGACATGGCCGGTGGCGCCGCGGTGATCTCCGCGCTGCTGGCCGTGGCCCGGCGCGGGTTGCCGATCAGGGTCACCGGCCTCGTGCCGTGCGCCGAGAACCACGTCTCCGGCTCGGCGTACCGGCCGGGCGACGTCGTGCGGCACTACGGCGGCGCCACCACCGAGGTGCAGAACACCGACGCCGAGGGCCGCATGGTGCTCGCCGACGCGATGGCGTACGCGGTGAAGACGCTCAAGCCGGACCTCGTCGTGGACGTGGCGACGCTGACCGGTGCCATGAAGGTGTCGCTCGGCCTGCGCACGGGCGGCCTGTTCACCGCTGACGACACGCTGGCCCGCACCGTGGTGGACGCGGGTGCGCGGGTGGGGGAGAAGTGGTGGCGGATGCCGCTGCTGGAGGAGCACGTCGAGGCCGTGACCAGCGAGATCGCCGACTACCGGCAGTGCCCGCCCGGTCCCGGCGGCATCACCGCGGCGCTGTTCCTGCAGAAGTTCGCGGGCGACGTGCTGTGGGCGCACCTCGACATCGCGGGTCCGGCGCGGTCGGAGAAGGTCTACGAGGAGGTCGTCGCGGGTGCCACGGGCTTCGGTGCGCGGACCCTCGTCGAAGTTGCTGAACATTTTTCGCGTTAGTAGCCGATCGGCCCGTTCGAGACGGCGGTGCCTCACGGCATGATGTGAGCTCCTTCACAACGCCGTAGAGGAGCGCTCGTGTTACTCCGCCTGGCACTCGCCGTCTCGTTGCTCCTGACCGCGCTGACCCCCGCCGTGGCGAGCACGCCGTGGTGGGAGCCGGTGGCCCGGCCCGCGCAGGACTCGCAGATCGGGGTGACCGGCGAGCCGTTCCGCGGGACCGACGGCCAGGGCCGGGTGCGCGGCCTCGTCGACGCGCACAACCACCTGATGACCAGCGAGGCGTTCGGCGGCCGGCTGATCTGCGGCGCGCCGTTCGCCGAGGGTGGCGCGCCGGAGGCGTTGCGGGACTGCCCCGAGCACCACCCCGCCGGGCTCGGCGCGATCTTCGAGGCCGTGGTGACCTCGGACCTCGACGGCCACGACCCGGTGGGCTGGCCGACGTTCCGCGACTGGCCGTCGTACACGACCGTCTCGCACCAGCAGAACTACTACGCCTGGCTGGAGCGGGCGTGGCGCGGCGGCCAGCGAATCCTGGTGACGGACCTGACCAGCAACGCCGAGCTGTGCGTGATCTACCCGTTCAAGGACCGGCCGTGCGACGAGATGACGTCGGTGCGGCTGCAGGCCAAGCGCACGTACGAGCTGCAGGACCACGTCGACCGGATGTTCGGCGGCCCCGGCAAGGGCTGGTTCCGGATCGTGACGACGTCCGAGCAGGCGCGGTCGGTCGTGGAGCAGGGCAAGCTCGCCGTCGTCCTCGGCATCGAGACCTCGGAGCTGTTCGGCTGCCGCCAGCTCCTGGACCTCCCGCTGTGCGGCCGGGGTGACATCGACCGCGGTCTCGACGAGGTCTACGCGCTCGGCGTGCGCAGCGCGTTCCTGTGCCACAAGTTCGACAACGCCCTGTGCGGCGTCCGCTTCGACTCCGGCGTGCAGGGCGGCGTGCTCAACGCCGGCCAGTTCCTGCGCACCGGCACGTGGTGGCAGACCGAGCGGTGCAGGGGCCCGCAGCAGGACAACCCCATCGGCTTCGCCGGCCCGAACGCCCTGATCCCCGCCACCGTCGTCGCCCCGGCGTACGACCCGGACCGGCGCTGCAACGTGCGCGGCCTGACCGCGCTGGGCGAGTACGCGGTGCAGGGCATGATGCGCAGGCACATGATGATCGAGGTCGACCACATGAGCGTGAAGGCCGCCGGCCGCACGCTGGAGCTGGCCGCCGCCGCGCGCTACCCCGGTGTCCTGTCCAGCCACGGCTGGATGGACGCGCAGTGGACCGAGCAGGTCTACCGGCTCGGCGGGTTCATCGCCGGCTACGAGAACGACCCCGACAGCTACGTCGCCCAGGCCGCCGCCACCGAAGCCCTGCGCCGCAGGTACGACGTGGGTCTCGGCTTCGGCTCCGACTTCAACGGCGTCGGCTCCCACCCGGCCCCGCGCACCGGCGTGACCTACCCGTTCCGCAGCTACCCGGACGGCCCGCTGGTGGACCGGCAGCGCACCGGCGAACGCGTGTGGGACGTCAACACCGACGGCGGCGCGCACATCGGGCTGCTGCCGGACTGGGTCGAGCAGGTGCGGCAGCTCGGCGGCGACCAGGTCGTGGCGGACCTGCTGGGCGGGGCGGAGTCGTACCTGCGCACGTGGTCGGGGACTCAGCGCTGGACCTCGTGAGTGCGCAGGGCGTGCTCGCGGAACGCCCTGACCGCCGGTGGCAGCGGCTGGTCCGTCAGCCACGACAACCCGAACACCCGGCTCGACCGCGGCGTCAGCGGCAGCTCCCGCACGCCTGCCGGTGGCGTGAACTCGGGGTGGGGCAGCAACGCCACCCCGAGTCCCGCCGCCACCAGCCCGCGCACGGTCTCGGTCTCCTGCCCCTCGAAGGCGATGCGCGGCGTGAACCCGGCCGCCGCGCACAGGTCGTCGGTGATCTGCCGCAGCCCGTAGCCGTGCTCCAGGACGATGAAGTCCTCGTCCCGCAGGTCCGTCAGCCGCACCGCCCCGCGCGTGGCCAGCCGGTGCGCGGCGGGCACGACGACGATCAGTTCCTGCTCGAACAGCACCACCGAGGAGAACTCGGGGCCGGACGGCGGCGGGGCGACCAGCGCGAGGTCGATCTCGCCGGAGACGAGCTTGTCCACCACGCCCTGACGCGCGTCCTGGACCAGGCCGAACCGCACGTGCGGGTGCTCGGCGCGGAAGCCGCGGACCAGCTCCGGCACCACCGAGCGGCCGAGCATGTGCAGGAACCCGAGCACCACGCGGCCCTTCTCCGGGTCGAGCTCCTCCTCGACCTCGCGCAGACCCGTCTCCAGCGCGGCCAGCGACCGGGTGGCGGCGTCGGCGAGCAGGCGGCCCGCGCGGGTCAGGCGGACGCGGCGGCCGGACCTGACCACCACCGGAGCACCCAGTGCGTCGCCCAGCTCGGCGAGCCAGCGGCTGACCGTGGGCTGCGGCAGGCCGAGGCGCTCCGCGGCACGGGTCACGTGCTCGTCGGCGGCAAGCGCTTTCAGCACGGCCAGCTTCGGAGCCAGCTCCAATTCGTCCACGGATTGATTCTGACGCATTTCCGTATTGGACGGATGCTTTAGCGTCGGAAGCATGACCAGGCTGACCGCGTCCATCGCCGCGTCCGGACTCGCGAGCTTCGCGCTGCTGTACGCGCCGCAGCCGCTGCTGCCGCTGATCGCGGACGAGTACGGCCTCGGGCCGGGCGGTGCGTCGCTGGCGATCTCGGCGTCCACGCTGGCGCTCGCGCTGGTGGTCGTGCCGGTCGCGGCGCTGTCCGAACGGATCGGGCGGCGGCCGGTGATCGTCGCGAGCGTGCTGCTGGCCGGGCTGGTCGGGCTCGCGCTGCCGTTCGCGCCGAACTACGACGTGTTCCTGGTGCTGCGCGTGCTGCAGGGCGCGGCGGTGGCCGGGGTGCCCGCCGCGGCCATGGCGTACCTGGCCGACGAGCTCGACGGCGGCGGCGGCCTCGGCGCGGCGATGGGCGCGATGATCGCGGGCAACAGCGCGGGCGGCATGCTCGGCCGGCTCGCGTCCGGACTGACCGCGGACTGGCTGGGGTGGCGCGGCTCGCTGCTGGCGGCGGGGGTGTTCGGGCTGGTGGCGGCGGCCGTGGTGGTGTTCTTCCTGCCGCCGGCGCGCACCCGGCCGAAGCGGGCGCCACGGGCGTTGAAGGCAGCGCTGCGGGACCCGGTGCTGCTGTCGCTCTACGCGGTGTCGGTGCTGCTGGTCGGGTCGTTCATCTCGTTCTACAACGTCGTCGGCTTCCAGCTCGGCGGGCCGACGTGGCTCGAGTCGCTGGTCTTCCTCTTCTACGGCGTCGGCAGCGTGGCGTCGGCGTTCGCGGGCCGGTTCTCCGACCGGTTCGGCCGCGGCCGGGTGCTGCTCGCGTGCATCGGGGTCCTCGCGCTGGGCGCGCTCGCGAGCCTGGTGTGGGTGCCGCTCGGGCTGGCGGTCGTCACCGGCGGGTTCTTCGCCGCGCACGCCACGGCCAGCGCCTGGGTCGGTGCGCGCGCTCCGGAACACGCCCGCGGCCAGGCGTCCGGGCTGTACCTGCTCGGCTTCTACGTGGGCAGCAGCGTCGGCGGAACGGCGGGCAGCACGGCGTTCGGCGAGTGGGGCTGGGGCGGGCTGGTCGCCGTGGTCGTGGGCTGGCTGGCGCTCGCCGCGATGCTCGCTCAGAACTCCAGCGCGAGCGTGAGGCGCGCGTCGACCGGCACCAGCGCGACCTTGCCGAGCCGGGGCAGGTCGGGGTTGCCGTCGACCAGCCCCACCGAGACCGAGCGGGTGTCCGCCGGGATCTCCACCACGACCGCGAACGGCAGCGGGCCGCCGTCGTAGCGGGCACCGACCTGCGGTGCCGCCGAACCGTCCGGCAGGGTCACCGTGACCAGGTCCTTCGTCAGCAGGCCGCCCGCGGTGTCCGGCACGTCACCGGTGGCCTCCAGCCGGACCTCCAGCAGCGCCTTGTCGGGCGCGGAGGCCGTGGCGACGTCGTACTGGCTCGGACCGAGCTTCACCGGACGCTGTCGGCCGAGCTTGACGCCGGTGACCTTCATGCCCATGGCGTTGCCGCCGAGCCGGAACTTCTGCGTCTGCTCGGCGAACTGCGCCGGACCGGCCGCGCGCAGCAGCACGGCGGGCGGGTTCTCGGCGCGCTTGCCGGACGGGACCTCGACCCGCTGCTCCAGCGACTTGGCGCCGAGCGTGCCCAGCGCGAGCGTCTCGGTGCCAGCCTGCGGGTCGGGCACGGTGTAGACGACGAACACCGAACCGTTGGCCGGCAGGCGGTCCTGCGGCAGCACCTGGCGCTTGCCGGGCAGCTCCAGCGCGAGCTCGGAGGGCTGCGGGGCGAAGCCCTGCCAGTTGGTGCGCAGGTAGCCGCTGTCGGTCTCGTTGAGCTTCTCGACCTTCATCCGCAGCACGCGCAGCCGGGAACCCGGCTCTGCGCGCACGGTGCCGTCGGAGGTGTGCCACAGGTCCGGGTTCGCCCAGCCGGTCACGGCCGTGGAGAGCAGGTCGTCGCGCACCCGCACGTCGACGTTGCCGAGCCCGAGGTCGGAGTTCGACCGCTTGCCGTCGTCGGGCAGCACGGCGAGGAAGTCCCTGCCCGCGGTCAGGTCCTGCTGCTTGGCCGGGTCGAACTGCTTGCCGTCGGTGCGGATCAGCGTGCCCACCGGGGAACTGCGGTTGCCGCTCTCGGGCACCTGCGGCGACTGGACCTCGAAGCGGACCTCGTCGTCGGTCTTGCCGACCTCCTTGAGCGGCACGGGCACCCAGTCGGTCGAGGCGCCGGTGCCGGGCACCTGCACCGGGCCGCACCACAGCCGCCGGTCCACCTCGGAGTCGACGCCGGTCTTGGCGAACCAGCAGCTGACCGCCGCGGCACCCGCCCGTGCCACGTAGCCGTACTCCAGCGTGAACGAGATCTGCGCCTCGGCCTCCGACTGCAGGTCGGAGGCGCCGGCGAGCTTCTTGCCGTCGACCGTGAGCGTGGGAGCGGGCGGGGCCGCCTTCGGTGCTGACGCACATCCGGCCGCCGCCAGGACGACCGCCAGACCCAGCACCGCACAACGCACAGTCCTCGCGCCCCTCACCAGTTGGAACCAAAAGTCACTACTGGTTAAAGGCGGCGTTCACACTTCAGGGTTGCCCCGGACGTGTGTGGCTCAAATCACACTGCGGTAGACCTCGACCGTCTGCTCCGCCATCGCGGCCCAGGAGAATTCCTGCTCAGCCCGCTTGCGACCGGCCGCGCCGAACCTCTTGGCCCGCTCCGGGTCGGCGATGAGTGAGTTGATCGCCTCACTCAACTGCAATCGATAGGTCGACGGGTCGTGCTCGTCGTAGTGAACCAGGAGCCCGGTCTCACCGTCCGCGACGACCTCGGGGATGCCGCCGACGTCGGAGGCCACGACCGCCGTGCCGCACGCCATCGCCTCCAGGTTCACGATGCCGAGCGGCTCGTAGACCGACGGGCACACGAACACCGTCGCGTGGCTGAGGATCTGCCGGACCTCCGCGGGCTGCAGCATCTTCTGGATCCAGAACACGCCCTCGCGCGCCGCCGCGAGCTCGCTCACCGCGAGCCGGGTCTCCTCGGCGATCTCCGGGGTGTCCGGCGCGCCCGCGCACAGCACGATCTGCGCCTCCGGCGAGATCTGGTGCGCAGCGGCGACGAGGTGCCCGACGCCCTTCTGCCGGGTGATCCTCCCCACGAAAGCGACGATCGGCTTCGTGGGATCGATCCCACGGGACGTCAGGGCGTCCGTCTCGGCGACCGGGTGGTAGGCGACGGAGTCGATCCCGTTGCGGACGACGTGGACCTTCGCGGGGTCCAGCGCCGGGTAGGCGTCCAGGACGTCCGCGCGCATGCCCTCGCTCACCGCGATGACCGCGTCGGCGTGCTCGTAGGCGGTGCGTTCCGCCCACGACGAGATCCGGTACCCGCCGCCGAGCTGTTCGGCCTTCCACGGCCGGCGCGGCTCCAGCGAATGCGCGGTCACCACGTGCGGCACCCCGTGCAGCAGCTTCGCGAGGTGGCCGCCCATGTTGGCGTACCAGGTGTGCGAGTGCACGAGGTTCGCCGTGGACACCGCCGCCGCCATTTCGAGGTCGACGGCAAGTGTGGTCAACGCCGCGTTTGCGTGCTCCAAAGAATGGGGAGGGTTGTGCGCCGTGGCGTCTCCCCTGGGCGCCCCGAAACAATGCACGTCGACATCGACCAGCTCTCTGAGGTGCGGCACGAGGAATCCCACGTGCACACCAGCGCCGCCGTAGACCTCCGGCGGGTACTCCCGCGTCATGAGCGCAACTCGCACGCACCCACCGTAGATCACAGCGCGACACGGTGGGACGAACTGCTTTGCGTCTGGTTCGCGGACGATCGCCCGGATAGGGTCACGTGTTGTGAAGGGGCAGCCGCACGTCCTCGGAATTGTGCTTGCCGGTGGTGAAGGCAAGCGCCTGTGGCCACTGACGGCAGACCGCGCGAAACCGGCCGTGCCCTTCGGGGGCAACTACCGGCTGGTCGACTTCGTGCTGTCGAACCTGGTCAACGCCGGGCTCGCGAAGCTCTGCGTGCTGACGCAGTACAAGTCGCACTCACTGGACCGCCACATCTCGACGACGTGGCGCCTGTCCAATGTGCTCGGTCAGTACGTGACGCCGGTCCCGGCCCAGCAACGCCTGGGCCCGCGCTGGTACACCGGCTCGGCCGACGCGATCTTCCAGTCGCTGAACCTCGTCCACGACGAGAAGCCGGACCACGTCGTGATCTTCGGCGCGGACCACGTGTACCGGATGGACCCCGGCCAGATGATCTCGCAGCACGTCGAGTCGGGTGCCGCGGTGACCGTCGCCGGCATCCGCGTGCCGCGGACCGAGGCCAAGGCGTTCGGCTGCATCGACTCCGACGCCTCCGGCAAGATCACCCGCTTCCTGGAGAAGCCGTCGGAGCCGCCGCACGTGCCGGACGACCCGGACGTGACGTTCGCGTCGATGGGCAACTACGTCTTCACGACCGAGGCGCTGCTCGACGCGCTGCGCGGGGACGCGTTGAACCCGGACTCCGACCACGACATGGGCGGCGACATCATCCCGATGCTCGTCGACCGCGGCAAAGCGCACGTCTACGACTTCCAGGACAACGAGGTGCCCGGCGCAACGGACCGCGACCGCGGCTACTGGCGCGACGTGGGAACGATCGACGCCTACTACGACGCCCACATGGACCTGGTCTCCGTCCACCCGATCTTCAACCTCTACAACCAGCTGTGGCCCATCCGCACGGCGACGCCGCCGCTGCCGCCGGCCAAGTTCATCGCGGGAGGGTCCGCTGAGGACTCGATGGTCGGCCCCGGCGCGATCATCTCCGGCAAGATCCACGGCTCGGTGATCTCGTCGGACGTGGTGGTCGAGGTCGGCTCGGTCGTGCAGGGCTCGGTGCTGCTGCCGGGCGTGCGGATCGGCAAGGGCGCGGTGGTCCGGCGGGCGATCCTGGACAAGAACGTCGTGGTGCCCGACGGTGCGCTGATCGGCGTGGACGCCCCGATGGACCGTGAGCGCTACACCGTCTCAGCAGGCGGCGTCACAGTCCTAGGCAAGGGCGTCCGCGCCTACTAGCCCCCGTACCCCCTCTTCTCTTACACACCCCTTGCATGCGCCGATAACCCGCGCACGCGCGGATCGCACGAAAGGTCCCCGCGTGCGACAGGAGCGCACGAAAGGGCCCCGCGTCCCCTTCCAAAAAGGCACGCGGGAGTCCCGCGTTCCCCTCTGAGGGCACGTGGGGGTCCCGCGTGACCGTCCTAGGGGCGGCGGGCGGCGACCAGGAGGCCGTCGCCCAGCGGCAGGATGACCGGAACGAGCCGCGGGTCCTCCCGGCACGAGCGCGCGATCTCGCGCATGGCCAGGGTCGACTCGTCCTTGACCTTCGGGTCGACGACCTTGCCGTGCCAGAGGACGTTGTCGAACGCGATGACGCCGCCGGGCCGCAGCATCCGCACCCCGTGTTCGAGGTACTGCGGGTACTCGGGCTTGTAGGCGTCGACGAAGACGAGGTCGTAGGCCGCGTCGGTGAGGCGGGGGAGGACCTCCAGGGCCTTGCCCATGATCAGGCGGGTCCGCGACGGTGAGATGCCGGCGGCGGCGTACGCCTCGCGGGCGGCGCGCTGGTGTTCGGGGGCGACGTCGATGGACGTCAGCACGCCGGACCTCGGCATCCCCGACAGCAGGTAGAGGCCGCTGGTGCCGGCGCCGGTGCCGATCTCGACGACGGCCTTCGCCTGCAGGGCGGCCGCGAGGAACCTGAGAGCGGCTCCGCCACCCGCGCCGATGGGCACGCAGCCCAGTTCCTCACCGCGTGCGCGCGCGGCGAGGTGCACGTCGTCCTCGGGGAGGTACTGCTCGACGTACTCCCGCAGGGCCGATTCCGGTGTCACAAGGACGAAGGCTAGTGCCACTTGTGCCCAAAACGGGTGAACGCCGCCCGAACCGAGATTCTCAGGGTGCTCTCAGCCAGCTCTCACGATCGTTTAAACCGCGCGGGAGAAGGTACAGGGGCAAGAAGCCAGGCTCTGGTCGGGAACAAGCCGGACCCGCCGTCCGTTGAGCCGCACAAGGGTCGCCGGGCGGCCCACATGGAGGTGCCGAAACACCTGATGCGCACGCAGTCGAGTTCGCCGGAGGCCGTCGCGCCCATCGAGACGGCCGACTGGACGCCGCCCTCGTGGGACAGCATTGTCCGCGAGCACGCGGACAGGGTCTACCGGCTCGCGTACCGCCTGACCGGCAACCAGCACGACGCCGAGGACCTCACGCAGGAGACGTTCATCCGCGTCTTCCGCTCCCTGGCGTCGTACAAGCCGGGCACCTTCGAGGGGTGGCTGCACCGCATCACCACCAACCTCTTCCTGGACATGGCACGCCGGCGCAGCCGCGTGCGCATGGAGGCGCTGCCCGAGGACAACGACCGCCTCGAGGGTGACGACCTGTCCCCCGAGGAGATCTACGACGAGAACCACCTCGACCCGGACCTGCAGGCCGCGCTCGACGAGCTCCCCCCGGAGTTCAGGGCCGCCGTCGTGCTCTGTGACGTGGAAGGACTCTCCTACGAGGAGATCGGCGCCACTCTCGGGGTGAAGATGGGTACCGTGAGGAGCAGGATCCACCGGGGCCGCCAGGCCCTGAAGGTCGCTTTGGAACGCCGTCGTCGGGAATCGTTGCTGGAGGACTCTGCATGACCGACCTCCGTGGTTGGAGCCTGCCTGAGCAGCACCTGTTGCCGGATGCCGTGGTCGCGTTCGTGGACGGAGAGCTGTCCTCGGTCGCACACGAGCGAGCCTCTGCGCACATCCAGCGCTGCGGCTTCTGCGCGTTCGAGACCTACACGCAGCAGCAGGCGCGCGCAGCCGTGCGCACCGCGTCGGCGCCCACGGCGTCGGCCTCGCTGCTCGACCGGCTCGGCGCCATCCCGCAGGAGGTCGAGCTGCCGTCCGCACCGGACGGGCTCGCGATCACCGAGGACGGCCAGTTCGTCGCCGTTCAGCGCACCGACAAGCCCGCGTTCGGCTCCGGTCCCGTGCTGGGGTCGTCCAAGCCGCTGGGCAGCCAGGGCTGGTTCACCGGCCGCAGGGCCCGCCAGGGAGCGGGCGTCGTCGTGAGCGGCATGCTGCTCGGCGCGCTCGCGTTCGCCACCCCGGACGGCGAGCCGAAGCTGCCCGCGCAGCCGGCGCCCTTGATCCACCAGGACCTGACCGGCGCGCTCGTCGGCACCCGCTGACAGCTATTTCACCGCTCGTCAGGCAGGCTGTGGTTCAGCACTCCTAGCGGAAAACTCGGGGAGAGATGAGCCAGCAGTCGCCCAACGGCCAGACGCCCACACCTGTGTCCGGAGTGGACGACGGAGCACACCGCAGGCTGCGCCCGCGACCGCTCGTGCAGCCGCCGGTCGACCCCACCCACGCCACCGCCTTCGGCCGCCCCGCCGGTGTCGACGGCGCGTTCGCCGCGCGCACCGTGCAGGTTCCCCAGGTGCAGTCC
This sequence comes from Lentzea sp. NPDC037011, assembly GCF_055607425.1. NCBI lineage: Bacteria > Bacillati > Actinomycetota > Actinomycetes > Pseudonocardiales > Pseudonocardiaceae > Lentzea > Lentzea sp. NPDC037011. The sequence continues at coordinate 587,298 of NZ_JBVJRT010000005.1, forward strand.
GCGCCGCCCCCGCCCGAGTCGCTGGCCACCGCGTTCGGCCGCCAGGGCTCCGGTGAGCTGTTGCAGCGCCCGCCCGGCCACCAGCCGCACAGCACGCCCGACCCCGACGTCGACCCGGTCTTCTGGGACGGCAAGCCCGCCGCCGACCCGTGGCGCGACCCCGCCGCCGGTGCCGTCATCGGCCCGCCCGCCGTGGGCGAGGACCCGCCGGGAGAGCCGGAGAAGGCCCAGGAGCCCGGTCCCCAGCTGAGCGTCCCCGAGCTGCTGTTCGGCCGCCGCGTGAAGCCCACCGCCCTCGCCCTGCTGATGGTCGCCGCCCTGTTGGTCGGTTCCGTCGGCGGCCTCGTCGGCTGGCTGATCGGGCGCGCCGGCAACCCGCTGACCGACTCGACGGTCACCCTCGCCGAGGTCTCGGAGGGCAAGGAACGCCCGGCCGGTTCGGTGTCCGACATCGCCAAGCGCGTGACCCCGAGCGTCGTGTCCATCGAGTTCAAGGGTGCGAACGTCGCGGGCGTCGGTTCCGGCGTCGTCATCGAGAGCGGCGGCTACATCCTCACCAACGACCACGTCGTCGCCCCCGCCGCCGCGGACTCCTCGGCGAAGCTGAGCGCCGTGTTCACCGACGGCACCCGCGCCGCGGCCCGCGTCGTGGGCCGCGACCCGAAGACCGACCTCGCCGTCATCAAGGTCGAGGTGACGAACCCGACGGTGCTGCAGTTCGGCAACTCCGACGAGCTCCAGGTCGGTGACTCCGTGATCGCCGTCGGTTCGCCGCTGCAGTTGTCGAACACCGTCACCGAGGGCATCGTCTCCGCGCTGCACCGCCCCGTGACCGCCGCAGGCGAGAACGGCGGCCCCCAGGTCACCTACGACGCCATCCAGACCGACGCGGCCATCAACCCCGGCAACTCCGGTGGCGCACTGGTCGACTCGCGCGGCGCCCTGGTCGGCATCAACTCGTCGATCCGCACCGAGACCGGCGGTTCGGTCGGCCTCGGCTTCGCCATCTCCGGCAACCAGGCCCGCAAGATCGGCCAGGAGCTCATCCGCAGCGGCTCGGTCAAGCACGCCGACATGAACGTCAACGTCAAGTCGGTCTCCGCCGAGACCTCCGAGGGCGCCCAGGTGCAGAACGTCCCCGCCGGTGGGGCCGCGGCCACCGCCGGCATCCAGGAGGGCGACGTCATCACGAAGGTCGGCGACCGGATGGTCCGCAACGCCGCCGAACTGGTCGTAGCGGTCAGGGAACACGAAATCGGCGAAACCGTGCAGGTCGTGCTGGCGCGGCAGGGCCGTGAGCTGAAAATCGACGTCACGCTCAAGTCCGACTGACAAGTAGGCTGGGACCCGTGTTCGACAGCATCGGATGGGTCGAGATCCTCATCATCGTCGTCGCGGGTCTCTTCATCCTGGGCCCCGAACGCCTGCCGTCCGCGGCGGCCTGGCTGGGCAAGACGGTCCGCCAGGTCCGTGAGTACGCGACCGGCGCACGCGAGCAGCTCAAGCAGGAGATGGGCCCGGAGTTCGAACAGCTCCGCAAACCCCTGGAGGACCTGCGGGAGCTGCGCAACTTCGACCCGAAGCGCGCGGTGACGAAGCACCTCTTCGACGACCCGGAGCCGACGACGAAGGCGAACGGCTACCCGACGCCGCCCACTCCTCCCACCCCTGAGCAGCGCCCTCTGGCCCCCGGCGAACGCCCGCCGTTCGACCCGGACGCCACCTGACCCGAGAACGAACGAGGGGCCCCGCGTCACCGGTCCGGTGACGCGGGGCCCCTCGTCCTCGTTCTGCTACCGCCCGGCGGGTGAGACGTTCAGCAGGCGGCCGGCCAGGCCGCGGGAGCGGACCGAGAGCTTCGTCGCCACCTCGGTGAGGACCTGCGCGGCCGCCGAGTCCGGCACGGCCTGCACGATCGGGGTGCCCGCGTCACCGTTCTCCCGCAGCCGCGGGTCCAACGGGATCTGGCCGAGCAACGGCACGTCGGAGCCCACCGCACGGGTCAGCGACTCGGCGACGGCCGCACCGCCGCCCGCGCCGAAGACCTCCATGCGGGAGCCGTCGGGCATCTCCAGCCACGACATGTTCTCGATCACGCCCGCGACCCGCTGCCGGGTCTGCAACGCGATGGAACCGGCGCGTTCGGCCACCTCGGCGGCGGCGGTCTGCGGGGTCGTGACGACCAGGATCTCGGCGTTCGGCACGAGCTGGGCCACGGAGATGGCTACGTCACCGGTGCCCGGCGGGAGGTCGAGGAGCAGGACGTCGAGGTCGCCCCAGAACACGTCGGCCAGGAACTGCTGCAGCGCGCGGTGCAGCATCGGGCCGCGCCACACCACCGGGGTGTTGCCGGGGGTGAACATGCCGATCGAGATGACCTTCACGCCGTGCGCCTGCGGCGGCATGATCATCTTCTCGACCTGGGTGGGACGGCCGTCCGCGCCGAGCATGCGGGGGATCGAGTGGCCGTAGATGTCGGCGTCGACGATGCCGACGGACAGGCCGCGCGCGGCCATGGCGACGGCCAGGTTCACGGTGACCGAGGACTTGCCGACACCGCCCTTGCCGGACGCGACGCAGTACACGCGGGTCAGCGAGCCGGGCTGGGCGAACGGGATGACCGGTTCCTCGGTGCCGCCGCGCAGGGTCTTGCGCAGCTCGGTGCGCTGGGCGTCGCTCATCACGTCGAGGTCGACGCGCACCGACGAGACGCCTTCCAGCGCGGACACGGCCGCGGTGACGTCGGCGGTGATCTTGTCGCGCATCGGGCAGCCGGCGACCGTCAGGTAGACCCCGACCACGACCGAGCCGTCCGCGGCCACCTCGACGTCCTTGACCATGCCGATCTCGGTGATCGGACGGCGGATTTCGGGGTCCTGCACACCGGAGAGCGCCTTGCGGACGTCCTCCGCGGTGGGGAGGGGCTGCGTGGTGGTCACCGATCCATGCTACGTCCGGTTCACGCCCGTCCTACCGGCCGGTCACTTTCCAGCGCAGGCCCAGGTCGTAGCGGGAGGAGCGCTGTCCGTAACATCGACGTCCGTGCCGGAATCGGGTAGTTCCCGATTGCCCACCCGCGTCGAGCTCGGGGTGTGGCGATCGTTCCTCCGCGCGCATGCACGGATCACGCGGGTCCTCGAGACCGAACTGATTGCTGAGCAGCGCCTTTCTCTCGCGGCGTACGACGTGCTGGTTCAACTGGCCGAGTCGCCCTCCACGCGCATGCGCATGACCGAGCTCGCCGACGCCGTCCTGCTGTCCCGCTCCGGCGTGACCCGGCTCGTGGACCGGCTGGAACGCGCGGGGCTCGTCGGGCGGGAACGCGCCGACGGTGACGGACGCGGCATCGTGGCCGTGCTCACACCGCTCGGTGCCGAACGCCTCCGCAGCGCCTCCACCACCCACCTGGCGGGCGTCGCCGAGCACTTCGGCGAGAGCTTCGGACCCGGTGAGCTGGAGGCCTTCGGACGCACCTGCGACCGGCTGGCCGCGGACGACGTCTTCCCGTGATCACCGTCGTGGGACTCGTGCACGTCGAGGCCGGCCGCCTCCTCGTTGTGCGCTCACGCAACAAGAAGGCCTTCTACCTCCCCGGCGGCAAGATCGAACCCGGCGAGACCCCGGCCGAGGCGCTGCGCAGGGAGGTCCGCGAGGAGCTCGGCACCGACCTCGACCGCCCCGAGGTCCTTCAGCGCTACGTCGCCCCCGCGTACGGCGAGGGAGAGGGCGCGATCGTCGACATGACCTGCTTCACGGCGGAGCTGCTCGGCACACCGCAGCCGACGAGCGAGATCGCCGAGCTCACCTACGTCACCCGCGACGAGTACCGCGCGCACGCCGAGACGGCACCCGCGATCCACGACGTGCTGGCCGACCTGGTCGAGGCCGGGCACGTCAGGCCGTGAGCAGCGGCTGGTCCCGGTCGGCCGTCACGGCCTGACCTTCTTGCGGTTGTCCTGCTCCTTCACCAGCTTCTCCAGCTCACCGCGGATGAAGTCGCGCGTCGCCACCTCGCCGAGGGCCAGTCGCACCGCGGCCAGTTCGCGCGCCAGGTACTCGGTGTCCGCCTTCGTCTGCGCCGCCCGCTTGCGGTCCTCCTCCAGCGACACCCGGTCCCGGTCGTCCTGCCGGTTCTGCGCGAGCAGGATCAGCGGTGCGGCGTAGGCGGCCTGGGTCGAGAACGCCAGGTTCAGCAGGATGAACGGGTACGGGTCCCACCGCAACGACACCGCGACGAGGTTCACCGTGATCCAGACGACGACGATCAGCGTCTGCCAGAACAGGAACTTGCCGGTGCCGAGGAAGCGCGCGAGCCGCTCGGAGAGCTGTCCGAACGTGTCGGGGTCGATCGAGAACCGGAAACCCCTCGGTTCGCGCGGCTGGTCGAGCCTGCGGCGGGGCAGTACTTCAGGCATGGCTCAGTCCCGTCTCGCGCCAGTTGTCCGGCAGCAGGTGGTCCAGCACGTCGTCGACGGTGACCGCGCCGAGCAGGTGCTCGGTGTCGTCGATCACCGGTGCGCACACCAGGTTGTAGGTGGCGAAGTAACGGGTCACGTCGCTCAGCGAGGCGTTCGGCGACAACCGGGCCAGGTCGGTGTCGAGCACGCCGGCGACGAGGTCGAACGGTGGTTCGCGCAGCAGCCGCTGGATGTGCACGCAGCCGAGGTAGCGGCCCGTCGGCGTCGCGGAGGGGGAGCGGCAGACGAAGACCATCGACGCCAGCGCCGGCGTGAGGTCGGGGTTGCGCACCCGTGCCAGCGCCTCCGCGATCGTCGCGTCCGGCGTCAGGATGATCGGTTCCGGCGTCATCAGACCGCCCGCGGTGTCGAACGAGTACTCCAGCAGGCGGCGGACCGGTTCGGACTCCTCGGGTTCCATGAGGTCGAGCAGCCGGTCCTTCGTCACCTCGGACAGCTCGGCGAGCAGGTCGGCCGCGTCGTCCGGGTTCATCGCCTCCAGGACGTCCGCGGCGCGTTCCTCGTCCAGGTGCGACAGGACGTCCTTCTGGTCCTCTTCGGACAGTTCCTCGATGACGTCCGCGAGCCGTTCGTCGTCGAGGGCGTCCGCGACCTCGTGGCGGCGCTTGGGCGGCAGCTCGTGGAGGGCGTGGGCCACGTCGGCCGCGCGCATGCCCTCGAACACCGCGACGAGCTGCTGCGCACCCTGCGGCTGGCCGGCGAGCTGGTTCACGCTCAGACCGCTGACGTCCTCCCACCGCCACACCTGCACCGGTCCGCGCCGGCCGAGGCGTCCGGAGCGCCGGCGGACCGCGACCTTGACCATCCGCCAGTCACGGGTGCGGGTCAGCTCCATCGCGGCGTCGGTGACGGTCGCGGACGAACCGTCCTCCAGCTCCACCGTGGCGTCCAGCACCTCGCCGATCACCAGGACCTCGTTGACCCGCTGGTGGAACGGCCGCAGGTTCACCGACCCGGTCGCGAGCGTCACCGCGTTCGGCTCGACCGTGGTGACCCGCAGCATCGGCACGAAGATCCGCCGGCGGGTGGCGAGCTCGACGACCATGCCGAGCACTCGAGGTGGCTGCCGGTCGATGCGGAGGCTGATCACGACGTCCCTGGCCTTGCCGATGGGTTCGCCATCGGGGCCGAAGACGGGGAGTCCGGCCAACTGCGCGATGTAGACCCTGTTCACAGCCACCACGACAGCGAGCCTAGATCAGGACCTGACCGCCCACTCGGCGATCTCGGCGCAGATGGCCGCTTGGTCCGGCAGGTCCTCCTCCAGGCACCAGATCCAGTTCGCCACCGCGCGCTGCAACGTCCAGTCGCGGGCCTTCGCCACGTCCAGCTCGCCCGCGTCGCACAGCGCGAGGAACCGGCCGGTCAGCCCCCTGCGCCCGCCCAGCTCGCCGAACCTGTTCCACAGCAACGGGATCATGCAGTACTCGGGGTCGCCGGACAGCGGCTTGGGGTCGATCACGAGCCACGGTTCCCGGTCGCCGCGCAGCACGTTCCGGTAGTGCAGGTCCTCGTTGACGAGTGTCGTGCCCATCGGCCGGCTGCCCGCTTCCCCGGCCGCGTCGAGCAGCCTGCGGGGAACGGCCGGGTGCTCCTTCAGCGTGTCCGTGAACCGGCGGAAGCCCGCGGGCGCTTCGAGGTGCCGGTGGCGGCGCAGCAGGTCGCCGATCACGCCGACGGCGAGGTCGATCGGTTCGTCGTCGAGCGAGTGCTGGTCGAGGCGTTCCAGCAGCAACGCGCCGAGTTCCGCGTCGTGGCCGAGCAACCGGACCGCGCCGTTGCCGTCGTAGAGCCGCAACGCGATCGGCTCGTGCTCGGTCTCGCGGTCGACCCACGTCAGCTTCAGCACGGCCGGGTGCCCGTCCGGCCGGCGCACCGGGAGCACGACGGCGCAGAACCCGTTCATCAGCGCGCCGTCCGGGGTGAGCCGCCAGCGCGCGCACGCCTTCGTGGCCAGTGAAGGCAGCTTCGCGACCCACTCCGGCGCGCCCTCGCCGAGCTCGAGCCCGAAGCCCTCCGGCACGGTGATCACGCGCCGAACTCCAGCCGGTACACCGCGTCCCACTCGGGTTTCGTGTTGAGCCGCGCGGTCTTCAGCGCCTGGGCCGTCTCGTCGTCCGGTTCCACGAGCCGGGCTGTGGCCTGCGCGTCGACGAGGTGCGAGTGCGTGCTGGGGGAGCGGACGGTGACGGTGACCTCGGCGCCATCGGTCAGTCCGGGCACCTGCTGTTCCGTGCCGCCGGTGATCACCCACAACGCGTCGTCGCGCCAGTGGGCGTGCACCAGCTTCGGTTCGCGGCCGGGTGAGGTGATCCACACGGCGGCCGCTTTCCGCAGCGCCGCGTCGAGGATGCGCGTGATCTCCACCGGTTCAGACTGCCAGGGGCTGTGAGACGGGACTCAGCGGACATGCGCCCCGCAGCGATGCGTGCCACTGTGGCCCACATAGTTACCGGCCGGTACGAGGAGGTACTCCAGTGGTCGACCAGCAGCGTCCCCGTCGCTCGTGTCTGGCGGTCCCCGGCTCGAGCCAGAAGATGATCGACAAGGCCCGCACGCTGCCGGCGGACCAGGTGTTCCTGGACCTGGAGGACGCCTGCGCGCCCCTGGCCAAGCCGGACGCCCGCAAGACCATCGTCGCGTCCCTCAACGAGGGCGGCTGGGACGGCAAGGCCCGCGTCGTGCGCGTCAACGACTGGACGACGGAGTGGACCTACCGCGACGTCACCGAGGTCGTCGAGGGCGCGGGCGCGAACCTCGACTGCATCATGCTGCCGAAGGTCCAGACGCCGGAGCAGGTCGTGGCACTCGACCTCCTGCTCACCCAGATCGAGAAGACCATGGGCCACGAGGTCGGCAAGATCGGCATCGAGGCGCAGATCGAGAACGCCCTGGGTCTCAACAACGTCAACGCGATCGCCACCGCGTCCCCGCGCGTCGAGACGATCATCTTCGGCCCCGCGGACTTCATGGCGTCGATCAACATGAAGTCGCTGGTCGTCGGCGAGCAGCCGCCCGGCTACGACGTGGGCGACGCCTACCACTACATCCTGATGCGGATCCTGATGGCCGCGCGGGCCCACGACAAGCAGGCCATCGACGGCCCGTACCTGCAGATCCGCGACGTCGAGGGCTACAAGCGCGTCGCCGGCCGGTCCGCGGCACTGGGCTTCGACGGCAAGTGGGTGCTGCACCCCGGCCAGATCGAGGCGGCCAACGAGGTCTTCAGCCCCAAGCAGGACGACTACGACCACGCCGAGAACATCCTCGACGCCTACGAGTACTACACGTCCGAGGCGGGCGGGAAGCGCGGCGCCGTGATGCTCGGCGACGAGATGATCGACGAGGCGTCGCGGAAGATGGCGCTCGTGATCTCCGGCAAGGGACGCGCCGCGGGCATGTCGCGTGCGAACGTGTGGACGCCCCCGGAGGACTGAGTTCCGTCACGGGTTGTGCGCCATTTCACCCCTGATGTCACTGGACGTGGCCGACCGTCACGGGTTGCGTTCAAAACGGGTGAGGTGACGCACAATCCGTGACCGGGGTTTGCGATCTCGCCCCGGTGCGGGTGCATGCTCTGGGGCATGTCACGTTCGAGTAACGGCAAGGCGGGCAGGCGCCTGCGGCTCTTCAAGCGCCGCGAGGACGACCTGCTCGAGCGCAGCTTCCGCAGCTGCCCTGGATGCGATGCCGACGTCCACGTGTTCGCCGACGTGTGCCGCCACTGCGGTGGTGCGCTGGAGATCGCCCTCGCGGGCTGAGCTCACCGCTAGTACGTGCTGCCCTGCTTGGCCGCCGCGATGATCGCGATGATGACGATCGCGAAGTACAGCAGGTAACCGGCGATGACCAGGTACCCGACGATGAGGCCCGCGAGCGCCAGGCCACGGCCGTCCTCCTCGCCCCGCTTGATCCGCCCCATCGCGATGTGGCCGAAGATGACGCCGATGATGGACGTCACGCCGCAGGTCGCGATGCCCACGCAGGACAGCACGAGCGCGAGGATCGCGTTCGTCTGCGGCTTCGGCACGGGCGGCGGGTAGCCGTAGCCGTACATCGGCTGCGCGCCGTACGGGCCGGGTTGCTGGCCGTAGGGCTGGCCGGGCTGCTGGCCGTACGGGTCCTGCTTCGGGTTGTACGGGTCGTAGGTCATCGCTGGTCCCCCTAGGTGTGGTGAGGCGGGATCTTAAGTCCGCACTGTTCATTCGCCGCGCATGGGTGCGCGATCACACCTGTTGGGGAAGCTGTTTCGGTACAGCCGCCATGGCTGTGTTGCGGAGAGCACACCACGGTCGCGAACGAGCGTTAACCGGTCCATACTCGCCGGTAACTCTTGCTTCGGAAGGGAAGTGCGATGGCGCGCCTCGCCCAGACCGCGGGTCTCACGGACATCCAGGAAGAAATCCTCGCGACCGTTCGCACGTTCGTGGACAAGGAGATCATCCCGCACGCGCAGGCGCTGGAGCACGGCGACACCTACCCCGCCGACATCGTCGAGGGCATGAAGGAGATGGGCCTGTTCGGCCTGACGATCCCGGAGGAGTTCGGCGGGCTCGGCGAGTCGCTGCTGACCTACGCGCTCGTCGTCGAGCAGATCGCGCGCGGCTGGATGAGCGTCTCCGGTGTCATCAACACCCACTTCATCGTGGCGCACATGCTCAAGCAGCACGGCACGCAGGAGCAGAAGGAGAAGTACCTGCCGCGAATGGCCGCGGGCGAGGTGCGCGGCTCGTTCTCGATGTCGGAGCCCGAGCTGGGCTCGGACGTGGCCGCGATCCGCACGAAGGCCGTCAAGGGCGCGGACGGCTACACGATCAACGGCCAGAAGATGTGGCTGACCAACGGCGGCACGTCGAACCTGACCGCCGTGCTCGTGAAGACCGACGAGGGCGCGGACAAGCCGCACCAGAACCTCACGACGTTCCTGGTGGAGAAGCCGGAGGGCTACGGGGAGGTCCTGCCCGGCCTCACGATCCCCGGCAAGATCGACAAGATGGGCTACAAGGGCGTCGACACCACCGAGATGGTGTTCGACGGCTTCGAGATCTCCGCCGACCAGGTCCTCGGCGGCGCCACCGGCCAGGGCTTCCGGCACATGATGGACGGCGTCGAGGTGGGCCGCGTGAACGTGGCCGCCCGCGCGTGCGGCATCGCGCTCCGCGCCTTCGAGCTCGCGATCGAGTACTCGCAGCAGCGCAGGACGTTCGGCAAGGCCATCGCCGAGCACCAGGCCATCGCGTTCAAGCTCGCCGAGATGGCCACCAAGGTCGAGGCGGCGCACCTGATGATGGTCAACGCGGCGCGCCTGAAGGACTCCGGTCAGCGCAACGACGTCGAGGCCGGCATGGCCAAGCTCATCGCCTCGGAGTACTGCGCGGAGGTGACGCAGGAGGCGTTCCGCATCCACGGCGGCTACGGCTACTCCAAGGAGTACGAGATCGAGCGCCTGATGCGCGAGGCGCCGTTCCTGCTGATCGGCGAGGGCACCTCGGAGATCCAGAAGACGATCATCTCCCGGGGTCTGCTGCGGGAGTACCAGAGCCGGGGTTAGCCCGTTGGGGGTCGCTCCTTCACGGGAGTGGCCCCTGACGCTCCCCGTCCGGCCCGCACCGGGACTGCGCCAGGTCGCCGCGCTCGTTGGCGTGCAACGGGTTCTCGCCACCGCACCCCGTCGTGCCGTCGAACACCTCGGCGGTGGCCGGATCCTGTTGCAGCTCACCGAACACCTCGACGAGGTGCCGCCGGAGCTGACGACGTTCCTCCGCCCGTGCCGCACTGAAACCCGGTTGCCCGCAGGTCCACACTCGAACCACACGTTCGACGATGCTCTGGTGACCTCATGACGCACCCCCTGGCCGGCCCGACCCGCCGCCTCGCCCTGCCCGCCTCCGCCCAGCGCGCTCATCTGGAGTCGATCGGCACCGCTCCGTCCACCGACGAGCTCGCCCTGGAGTTCGACGACGTCCGCCGGCACCCGGTCCCGCCGGCCGCCGGCCCGTTCGTCGACCGCATCGACACCCTGCTGGAGACGATGAGCGGCCCCGGCCCGGTGTGGCACGTCACCTCACTGGCCACTGCCGCGCAGTGGGCCGAGCTCCGCCTGCTCGCCGCCGAGCTCCTGCGCCACCTCCCGGCCCACCCGCGCCCACTGGCCCCGTCCGAACGCGAACTGCTGGCTCTCCTGCTCACCGACTTCCCCGGCCTGCACGCCCAGCTCGACCACGTCCAGGTGCGCGCACCGTGGTACGACGGATCGGCCAGCCTCGACCTCGACACCTCCGGCCCCGCTGCTGACGTGCCCGACGGCGTGCTGCCGGTCAGCGCCGAGGTGCACTCGAACGGCGAGTACATCGGCGAACTGCTGCTGTGGGTCGCCAACGGCCGGTTGTCCGCCATCGAGTACGCCTGGGTCACCGACGAACCCCCGCACACCCTGCCTCCCGCGGCCGCGGTGACCACCCGGCGCTGACCGCTCGCTGCTCGGCTTCGACCGGCCGCGCACGCTGGCGATCACCCACGTCGTCGACGGCGACCTCGGCAAGGCCGCCGCGGTGATCGAGGAGCGGGAGCGGGGGAAGGACACCTACGCGCGCGCCCACCGTGCGTTCGTGCACCGGTTCGGGCTGGTCTTCGCCTAAGTTCGAGGGCGGCAAGTGGCCCACGGATCGTGTGGGAAGTCGTCGGATCATCATCGGGGAAGCTTCTATGTCTGACGGACGGCTCGAAGAGCTGCTGGGCAATGCGATCGCCAAGGTCAGACGCGTCAACTACGTGCGTCCCGGCGGCCACCGCGAGGCCGAGGAGGGACCGATCGAGCTCACCCTGGAGAACGGTGCGGTCCTCCTCTTCGAGTCGGGCTCCGATGGCGAGTCGCTCCGCCTGTCCACCGGTGAATGGGCTGACCCGTTCGCTGGTCCGCTGTCCTCCGAGAACCAGGACTTCGTGGCCCGCTCGGGGAAGTGGACCGCCTTCGACGTGTCGTCCGAGGGGGACTACCGAGAACTCGTAGGACGTCGGGTCGAGGACATCTCGCTGGTGGTCGAGAGCGGTAAGACGACCGGTGTGGAGCTCTCGGTCGGATCGGTGTTCGTGCGGGCGGTGGTCGTCGCTGACGAGCTCACGGTCGTCCTCGGCGAGGTAGCAGGGCGTCCTTCGAAGCAGGAGGAGTCGTGAAGGTGGTCGTCGACGGAAAGTCGATCACGGGGGAGCGGGCGTTTCACGATGCGCTTGCCGGCCCGCTCGACTTCGGGCCGTACTACGGCAACAACCTGTCCGCGCTCTGGGACCGCCTGAGCACCGACGTCGAACGTCCGGTGGAGCTGGTGTGGGTGGACTCCGAGGTCAGCAGGGAACTGCTCGGCGACGAGCTGTACGAGAAGATCGTCAAGATCCTCTCCGCCGTGGCGGAGAGAGATGCGCCGCGTCCCGCCGAGCACAGGTTCGTCGTCCGGTTCGAGTAGCGCGCTGTGGGCGTTGCGGTCAGTGGAGCAATCCGGCAAAACACCCGTAGGCGTCTCAGCACGGCGCACCGGGCACTGGCAGGATGGGACGATCAGCGCGTCCGACAGAGGTGGTCCCCTGTGACGAGTCCGTTCGCCAACCCGAACCGACCCGGTGTCCCGCCACGCCTGCCCACGCCGCCGACGGGGTGGCCGGTCGGGTCGTACGCCACCTACGAGGAGGCGCAGCGGGCGGTCGACTTCCTGGCGCTCGAGGACTTCCCGGTGCAGGACGTGACGATCGTCGGCGTGGACCTGATGCTGGTCGAGCGGGTCACCGGGAAGCTCACCTGGGGGCGCGTCCTCATGACCGGTGCCGCCAGCGGTGCGTGGTTCGGTCTGTTCGTCGGCCTGCTGCTGACCCTCTTCAGCCCGGAACCGGGGGTGACGGTCGGGCCGGTGCTCACGGGTCTGATCACCGGTGTGTTCTTCGGGCTCGTGTTCGCCGCGGTCGGCTACGGGTCGGCGCGGGGCAAGCGGGACTTCCAGTCGGCGAGCCAGCTGGTGGCAGGGCGGTACGACGTGCTGTGCCACCCGAAATCGGCGGAGAAGGGCCGTGACCTGCTGGCCAGGCTGGCCATGCGCCCTTCAAACCCCTAGCTGTTGAGACATGAAGAACAGCTATTGGTTCTGAATCGTTGCCTCTCTTGGTTGCGGCTCCTGATCACCAGGCCTAGGTTCGGTGCACCGGTCCGCCGGGTGCGGCCGGTGGCACGACGAGGTGCCGGGCATTGCGGTCTGGCTCCTCCGTGCAGTCGGGAAGGAGGCAGGGCCGATGGGTGCGAACCGACGCCATCGACTCGCCGCCGGTGTGGGGGTCGCGTTGCTCGCGGCATCAACCGTCACGGCGTGCGGGTCGAGCGACGACGGCATCACCGTCAACGTCTACAAATACCCCCAGGAGAACTTCCAGGCGATCGTCGACAACTGCAATGCCAAGGCCGCGGGGCGCTACAAGATCGTCTACAACAAGCTGCCGCGGGAAGCGGACGGTCAGCGCGAGCAGATGGTGCGCAGACTCGCCGCCGAGGACGACAGCATGGACGTCCTCGGTCTTGACGTCACGTGGACGGCCGAGCTCGCGGAGGCGGGCTGGCTCAAGGAGTTCACCGGGTCCGTCAAGTCGCAGGTGGAGAGCGGCACGCTGAGGACGCCGCTGGAGACCGCCACCTACGAGGGCAAGCTCTACGCGGCCCCGGACAACACGAACGTCCAGCTCCTCTGGTACCGCTCGGACCTCGTGCCGAAGGCGCCGACGACGTGGGACGAGATGATCACGATGGCCGAGGACCTGGTCGCACAGGGCAAACCCGGCCGGATCGTGGGGCAGGGCAAGCAGTACGAGGGGCTCGTCGTGCTGTACAACACCCTGGTCAACTCCAACGGTGGCAAGATCATCGACGAGAGCGGCACCAAGGCCGTGGTCGACGACAAGGCCGTGGAAGCGTTGGCGGCGCTGAAGAAGCTCGCCACGTCCAAGGCGATCGACCCGTCGTTCTCCAACGCCGCGGAGGACAACGCGCGCCTGGCCATGGAGAACGGCAACGCCGCGTTCCAGCTCAACTGGCCCTACGTCTACGCGGCGGCGCAGAAGAAGCCGGACTTCGCGAAGAACTTCAAGTGGGCGCCGTACCCCGCGTTCGGCGGTGACAAGTCGAAGGTCACCGTCGGTGGCATCAACTTCGCCGTCAGCGCGTACACCAGGCACCCGGACGAGTCGTTCGACGCGGTGCTGTGCCTGCGCAGCGCGGAGAACCAGAAGCTCGCCGCGCTCAAGGACGGTGTGCCGCCGACCATCGAGGCCGTCTACGGCGAGCCCGAGATGGCCGAGGCGTACCCCATGCGCGACACCATCAAGGAGACGCTGAAGAACGCGAGTGTGCGGCCGCGCACGCCCGCCTACCAGAACGCGTCGACCGTGATCGCCACGGTCCTGTCGCCGCCGGCGAGCATCGACCCCAAGGCGACCGGTGACCGGCTGCGCCAGGAACTCCAGGACGCACTCGACTCCAAGGGGGTGCTGCCGTGAGCCACGCGACTGCGGAGAAGACCGGGGCAGCGACAGCGGAGCCCGTCGCTCCCAAGAAGAAGGTAGCGCTCAGCGAGGGCAAGAAGGCCGAGCGCAGGCTCGGCTGGCTGCTCTGCGCGCCGGCCGCGCTCACCATGGTCGCGGTGACCGGCTGGCCGATCCTCTACTCGCTGCTGCTGTCGATGCAGAAGTTCGACCTGAAGTTCCCCGACCGCACCGAATGGGTGTGGTTCGACAACTACGTCGCCGTGCTCAGCAGCCCGTACTGGTGGAACGCGGTGTGGGTGACGGTCGTGCTGACCGTCGTCACGGTCGCGATCGAGCTGGTGCTGGGCATGTCGCTCGCCCTGATCATGCACCGCGCGCTGGTCGGCCGGGGCATCGTCCGCACGACGACGTTGATCCCGTACGGCATCGTGACGGTCGTGGCCGCGTTCTCCTGGCGCTTCGCCTGGACGCCCGGCACCGGCTACCTCGCGGAGGCCCTCGGCGGTGAGCCGGTGCTGACCGAGAAGATCCCCGCGCTCATGGTCGTGGGCCTCGCGGAGATCTGGAAGACCACGCCGTTCATGGCCCTGCTGCTGATGGCCGGTCTGGCACTGGTGCCGGACGACCTGCTCAAGGCCGCCGCGATGGACGGCGCGAGCGGGTGGCAGCGGTTCATCAAGATCACCGTGCCGATCATGAAGCCGGCGATCCTGGTGGCACTGCTGTTCCGCACGCTCGACGCGTTCCGCATCTTCGACAACCTCTTCGTGCTCACCGCGGGCTCGCAGGGCACGTCGTCGGTGTCGATGCTGACCTACAACAACCTGATCAAGGGCTTGAACCTCGGCATCGGATCGACCATGTCCGTGCTGATCTTCATCATGGTCGCGATCATCGCGTTCGTGTTCATCAAGCTCTTCGGCACCGCTGCCCCCGGCAGTGACGACGGGGGGAAGCGCTGATGGCTGGAATCGGAGGAGCGGAGACCACCGGCAAGAAGGTCGGCTGGGGCCTGCTCAACGCCGTCGTGGTGATCTACGCGCTGTTGCCGGTGCTGTGGATCGTGTCGTTGTCGTTCAAGTCGTCGGCGACGCTGGCGGACGGCAACTTCATCCCGCGCGAGTGGAGTCTGGAGAACTACCGCAACATCTTCTCGACGTCCGAGTTCACGCGGGCGCTGATCAACTCCATCGGCATCGCGCTCATCGCGACCGCGATCGCCGTGGTGTTCGGCACCATGGCCGCCTACGCCATCGCCCGGCTCGACTTCCCCGGGAAGAACCTGCTGGTCGGCGTCTCGCTGCTGATCGCGATGTTCCCGCAGGTCTCGCTCGTGTCGCCGTTGTTCGAGATCGAGCGCTCGCTCGGCCTCTTCGACACGTGGCCCGGCCTGATCCTGCCGTACATCACGTTCGCGCTGCCGCTCGCGATCTACACCCTGTCGGCGTTCTTCCGCGAGATCCCCTGGGAGCTCGAGAAGGCGGCCAAGATGGACGGTGCGACGCCGGGGCAGGCGTTCCGTCGCGTCATCGCGCCGCTGGCCGCGCCGGGTGTGTTCACGACGGCGATCCTGGTGTTCATCTTCTGCTGGAACGACTTCCTCTTCGCGATCTCGCTCACCTCGACCGAGCAGTCGCGGACCGTGCCGGTGGCGCTGTCGTTCTTCACCGGCAGCTCGCAGTTCGAGGACCCGGCCGGGTCGATCGCGGCGGCCGCCGTCGTGATCACCATCCCGATCATCCTCTTCGTGTTGTTCTTCCAGCGCCGGATCGTCGCCGGCCTGACCTCCGGCGCCGTCAAGGGGTGAGTTGACCAATGGCAGAGATCGTTCTGGACAAGGTGACGAAGAGGTACCCCGACGGCGCGCTGGCCGTCCAGGAGGTCAACCTCGAGATCGCCGACGGCGAGTTCATCATCCTGGTCGGACCGTCCGGCTGCGGGAAGTCCACCACGCTCAACATGATCGCGGGCCTGGAGGACATCACCGACGGCGAGCTGCGCATCGGCGGGCAGCGCGTCAACGAGAAGGCGCCCAAGGACCGCGACATCGCGATGGTGTTCCAGTCCTACGCGCTGTACCCGCACATGACGGTGAAGGAGAACATGGCCTTCCCGTTGCGGCTGGCCAAGGTCGACAACGCCACGGTCGAGAAGAAGGTCAAGGAGGCCGCGGAGATCCTCGACCTGTCGCAGCACCTCGACCGCAAGCCGTCCAACCTGTCCGGTGGCCAGCGGCAGCGCGTGGCCATGGGCCGCGCGATCGTGCGCAGCCCCAAGGCGTTCCTCATGGACGAGCCGCTGTCCAACCTGGACGCCAAGCTGCGCGTGCAGATGCGCACCTCGGTGTCGCGCCTGCAGAAGCAGCTCGGCACGACCACGGTGTACGTGACGCACGACCAGACCGAGGCCATGACCCTCGGCGACCGGGTCGTCGTCATGCGCGGCGGGATCGTGCAGCAGATCGGCGCGCCGCAGTTCCTCTACGACAACCCGGCCAACCTCTTCGTCGCGGGCTTCATCGGCTCGCCGTCGATGAACTTCGTGCCGGCGTCGCTGGAGAACGGCGGCCTGCGCTCGGCGCTCGGCGACGTGACGCTGACCGACCGGGTGCGGCAGCTGCTGGAGGGTGCCGACGCGCCCCGCGAGGTGATCATGGGCATCCGCCCGGAGCACTTCGAGGACGCGGCGCTGGTGGACGGCGCGGTGCTGTCCTCCGGCGGCAAGTTCACGTCCAACGTGGACGTGCTGGAGTCGATGGGCTCGGACAAGTACGCCTACTTCAACCTCAAGGGCGAGCAGGTCACCTCGGCCGACCTGCAGGACCTCGCGGCGGACATGGGCGCGGACGACGTGCCGGGTGACGGCATCTCGCTCGTCACGCGGCTGTCGTCGGCGTCGGGTGCCACCGCGGGCTCCCCCGCGGAGATCTGGTTCGACGCCGACAAGATCCAGCTCTTCGACCCGTCCAGCGGCAAGAACCTGACCTACACGGACCGGTGAACTGTCGAATTCAGGGCCGCCTCCCCCAGCGGGAGGCGGCCCTTTTCGATGCTTTCGGGAACCATTTGGGTGTTTTCCTCGCAATTTGTCACTCGAACAGGTGAGGGCAAAAGCCCGGGGTACCACCGGGCCGATCAGTCGGGGTCATCTGCCGGGGTGAACTCGCTGCGCCATTGGGCGCTCGGCAGCGTCACCTCAACGAAACGTGGTGAGCACCGCTTCGGTTGGTCCGCACGCTTGTCGAAGGCGGGTACAGGGCCACAGGGGGGTCAGGGGAACCACCGCCGAGAACCGAAAGAGAGCGTGCAATGGGGATCCTGGACGGAAAAGCCGTCGTCATCACAGGGGCGGGCCGAGGACTCGGCGAGGCCTACGCGATGCACGCGGCGCTGGCGGGCGCCTCGGTGGTGGTCAACGACAACGACGGTGACCTGGCCGAGAACGTGGCGGAGCACATCCGCGGCTACGGCGGCCGCGCGGTCGCCTCCAACCACACGGTGGCGGACCCGAGCGAGGCCGCGAAGATCGTGGACCTGTGCGTCGACGAGTTCGGCCGCATCGACGGCCTGGTCAACAACGCGGGCCTGAACTACGAGACGCTGCCGTGGGAGGACGACCCGGAGACCATCCGGGAGGTCGTCGAGGTGAACGTGCTCGGCGTCATCTACGTCGGAATCGCCGCCATGCGCGCAATGCGCGGGTCCGGCGGCGGCTCGATCATCAACATTTCCTCCGGCGCCTCCTTCGGCCAGCGCAAACTCGGCACCTATTCCGCGACCAAGGGCGCGGTCGCGTCGCTGAGCTACTCGTGGGCGCTCGACCTGGAGTCCGAGGGCATCCGCGTGAACGCCGTCTGCCCCGTCGCCCACACGCGAATGGTGTGGAAGTCCGAACGTTCCCTGCGCGCCATTCCGGCCGACCGCACACCGGGCAAGGTGGCGCCGCTGGTGCTGTTCCTGCTGTCGGACCGCTCCGAGGGCATCACCGGGCAGGTCGTGCGGTGCAACGGCAGGCAGCTGCACATCGTGGGGCAGCCGTACTTCAAGCAACCGATCCTGGAGAGCGACAACTGGGACACCGCCTCCGTGGAGCGGGCGTTCACGGGCGTGCTGCAGGCCCACCTCGAACCGTACGGGCTGGAGAAGAGGATGCCTCCCCGGCTCCGCGCACTGGTGGAGCCGTCGCAGACCGCCTGAGCCCGCGGCGGCCGCGCGGACCTGCCGTCACGGTCCGCTTCCAGGGCACCTGATCACCGATTGGGGCGCTCGGGTGACGTTTCCGCACGTCACACGGATGGCTGCGGAAATTGTCAGTGGTGCCTGTCACCATCGGTCCATGGCCGATCGCAAACCCAGAGTCACCGACTGGCGACTCGTCGTGCAGTCCCGGTTGGACCGGGTCCGCGCGGATCTGGCTGCGCTCGGCCCGTCCGACCCGGTCGACCCGGAGGGCGACGTCTGGCGCCGCACGGCCGAGGAGCAGGCCGCCGTGGTGGAGGCGATGCTGACCGACCGCGAGCCGTGGTGGCGCATGGTGCCGTCGTGGTGGTCGGGCTGGTACATCGAGCGGGCCTGGCGCGCGCTGCACGAGGCCGAGGTGGCGACGATCTCGGCGGAACGCGGTTTCCTCGGCCGGCTGCCGGGCCTGCAGGCGCGCGTGGCGCAGTACCTGGACGACGACGACCCCCGCCGCCGCGCCCTGGAGTCGTTGCGGCCGGGGGAGTTCACGCCCGCGGTGGAACGCGCGATCGTGGTGGACGCCCTGCGGGCGGCGTACGACAACTCGGACTTCGCCCACGCGGGCTCGCGAGCGTTGCGCAACAAGCTGATCGCGGCATCACTGGTGCTGTTCGTCATCAACACCGTGCTCGGCGTGGTGAGCATCGTGAAGCCGGGCATCATCCCGCTGTGCGTGGACCCGAAGGAGAACGCGCTGCCGACGGTCTGCCCCGGCGGCACCGCCAAGGCGTCCGGAGTGGACGTCTGGCTCGTGCAGGTGCTCGGCGCGTTCGGCGCGGTGCTGGCCGCCGTGGTCCTGCTCTTGCGCCGCCGGCCATCGCTCTCGCCGTACGTGATGATCGGCTACCAGGCACTGATCAAGATCATGCTCGGCGCGGCACTGGCGGTGGTCGGCATCCTGGCCCTGGGAGCGGGCGTGACGAGCGGCCTGATCGGCATCCCCTCGGCCGCGGCACTGCTGCTGTGGGCGGTCATCTTCGGCTACGCGCAGCAGATCGGCACGCGGCTGCTGGACAAGTACACCGACGAGGTGCTGGACCAGGCCCGCCCCCTGCCGGACGCGGACAGCCCCCGCGTCGCACCGCGCTGACCGGCAGGACGGACGCGCCGACCGGTCGACGGCTGCCCGGTGCGGGGCGGAGTGGTCCTGCGTGCCCATGACAGCGGCGGGCCGTTCGTTCGCCGTGCCGCGCCGAGTGGTCGGCCGAACGGTCGCGCACCGACCAGCCGCGCTGGTTGCCGGTTACCGTCGCGGTCATGAACGCGTCAGAGCGGGTGGCCGCGCGGGTGCGAGCCGACTTCCGCCCCGAGGAAGCGGGCGAAGCCCTGCGGGAGCTGGCCGGCACCGAAACCGGCAACCAGGACGTCGAACGGGTGCACGCCGCCGTGGTGCTGGCGGCAGGAGGGAGCCTTGGGCAGCTGAGGAAGCTCGTGGAGCTGAGCCACGTCGACTGGCGGGACGTGCTGATGGCGGGCGGCCTCGCCGACGGCACCTGGCCGGAGGTGGTGGAGCGGGAGTTCGGCGGCTGACGGCGAGCGGCTGACGGCGAGCGGGTGACGGCGGGCGGCTGGCAGCGAGCGGCTGGCAGGGGCGGCTGGCAGAGGGCGGGTGACGGCGGGCGTCGGTCCGCGATCCGCCTCAGCCGCGACCCGCTGGTCGCGATCAGCGTCGGCCCGTGAGCCGTGGTCGGCGCACGGCCTGCCCGCGTCCCGCCTGCCCGCGTCCCGCCTGCCCGCGTCCCGCCTGCCCGCGTCCCGCCTGCCCGCGTCCCGCCTGCCCGCGTCCCGCCGGTCCGCGACGGGCGCCGGTCTGCGGTTGGCGCCGGTCTGCGGTCGGCGTGGGCCGCGATCTGCCTCATCCGCGACCCGCTTGGCCGCGACCCGCTTGGCCGCGACCCGCTTGGCCGCGACCCGCTTGGCCGCGACCCGCGTCGCCCGCGAGCCGTGTCCGGCACGCGGGCAGCGTTGGCGGTGTGCTCGGCCGCGACCGCCAGCCCGTGACCCGCCAGCCCGCCACCCGCCAGCCCGCCACCCGCCAGCCCGCCACCCGCCAGCCCGCCACCCGCCAGCCCGCCACCCGCCAGCCCGCCACCCGCCAGCCCACCACCCGCCCGGCCCGCAAGCCATTAGCCCGCAACCCAGCACCCCACGCCCCGCCCGCGCCGCCACACTCCCAGCCCGCTACCCGCGCGTCGGCCGGCCGGGCGGTCGTGCCTCCGCGCGGACGGCGTTGATCACCTCCGGGTCCCAGCGGTGCGTTCTGATCAGGCGGTACCGCTCCGCCGCCACCCACAGGTAGGCCTCGGCCTCGGTGCGGTCGCCGATCATGTCGGCCTGCCGCAGCAGTGCGACGACCGGCCGGTACTCCTCGGTGTACCAGCGGCGGGCGACCGTGGCGCGGTCCAGGAACTCGCCCTCGTCCTGCGACAGGCGGAAGCCCCACGCCTCCACGCACTCGCCGAGCTCGGCGTAGTCCCACGGGTCGGACAGGACGACGTCCGCGCGGGCCTCCCCGGTCAGCGGCACGCGGTCCAGGAACAGGCGGCGGTAGTCCTTCACGATCAGGTCGCCGCGGTAGCGGATGCCGGCCGCGTTGATCCGGGTGATCACCTGCGTCACGTAGGCGTCGATCGTGGACAGGCCCATGGCGTGCGCGACGGACACGCGGTGGTGGCCGTCGATGATGAAGTGCAGCTCGCCGATGCGGTACACCTCGATCGGCGGGACGTTCTCGCCGCGCCGGGCGGCCAGGGCGAGGCGTTGCCAGCGTTCGCGCACGCGGCCGGAGGTCGGGCGGAAGCGGCGGTCGAAGTCGCGGCCGCGGTCGACGCTGCCGACGATCGAGTCGAGGCGGATGTTCTGCAGGCCGAGGCGTTTTTCCGAGACCATGCCGAGGGCGTCCACGACCTCGTGGAACGGCAGCATGATGTTCACGTCGTCCGGCTCGCGGCGCAGCCAGGCCGCCAGGCGGGACATCACCTGGCGGCGGCGGGCGCGGGTGAAGTCGTTCTCGGCGTCGGCGAGGGGGAAACCGGTGTCACGTCTCATCGGGGGCTCCGGGGATCGTCAGCACCTTGTGCCCGACGACGTTGACCACGCGCGTGCCGCCCAGCAGGCGGTCGGGGCGCGGGACGCCGTGCGGGTGGATGTGGCCGTGCAGCAGGAAGCCCGGCTGCAGGCGGGAGACCAGGTCGTGCAGGCAGGAGAAGCCGCGGTGGGGTGGGTCGGGCTCGTCGCCGCAGCCGAGCGGCGGTGAGTGGGTCAGCAGCACGTCCACGCCACGTCCGTCCCGCAGCCTGCGCCACCCGGCCAGCCGGGAGACCCGGCGGGCGCGGCGGGCCTGCTGCCGTTCCGTCCACTGGTTCGGACCCCTGTTGTAGCGGATCGAACCACCGAGGCCCGCTATCCGCAGGCCGGCGACGTCGACCACGCGTTCGTCCGCGTTCACCGCACCGGGTGGACCTGGCCAGCGGACCGGCACACCTGCCTTGGTCCACAGGCCGCGCACGTTCGAGTAGCCGGACAGGTCGGCGTCGTGGTTGCCGGGGACGAACACCAGCGGCTTGTCCAGGGCGTTGGCCAGGAACTCCAGGTAGTCGAACGGCAGGTCGCCCGCCGCCAGGACGAGGTCGACGTCCGAGTGCTGGTGCACCTGATCGGTCCACAGCTGTTCGACCACTTCGTCGGCCACCGCCAGGATTCGAGGCATTCCAGCAGCGTAATGACGCTGCGCCGGGATGACGCGGGACAGCGCTGCCACTAGCGTCGACGGCGTGCTTGCCGAGCTGTTCGCCGCGGCCGCCCACGGGTGCCGCGACCGCAGTCCGCTGACCCAGCGACTCCTCACCGACGCCGCCGAGGACCTCCGGCGCGGAGGCGTCACCGCGCGGGTCATGGCCGGTGCCGAACGCGACCGCGAGGGCAGCGTGCCCGGCCTGCGGTTCGCGGGCGCCGTGCACCGGCTCGTCCTCGAAGGACGCGCGCCCGCGCTCGCGAAGCACTACCCGTCCGTCGGCGGCCGGCCCGACCTGCCGCGGCTGTGGGAGGACGCGCTGCCCGCCCTCGACGAGCACGCCGACCTGCTGCGGCGGCGGGTCGGCGCCACGGTCGTGCAGACGAACGAACCCGGCCGCAGCGCGCCCCTCTACGGCGGCCTGCTGGTCGCGGCGCAGGAGGCGGCCAGTGCGGCGGGCCGGCACGTGCCGTTCTGCGTGCGGCTGCTGGAGGTCGGTGCGAGCGGCGGGCTCAACCTGCGCCCGCACCACGTCGGCTACCGGCTGCCGGACAGGGTGCTCGGCGACCCCGGCAGCGCCCTCGTGCTCGACCCGGAGTGGACCGGCCGCCCGCCCGCCGACCTCGGCCACCGGCTGCGCGTCGTCGGGCGCGCCGGCTGCGACCTCGACCCGGTCGACGTGTCCACCGAGGACGGCCGGCTGCACCTGAGCTCGTTCGTCTGGGCCGACCAGCTGCGGCGGTGGAACCGGCTGCGCGCCGCGCTCGACCTCGCCGCGGCGGACCCGGTGCGGGTCGACCGGTCGGCGGGCCCGGAGTGGCTCGCGCGGCAGCTGGCCCGCGCCGAACGCGACGTGCTCACCGTCGTGTGGCACTCGGTGGTCTGGCAGTACGTCTCACCGGCCGACCGGGCGATGGGCAGGGCCGTGCTCGCCGACGCGGCGGCGAGGGCGACGCCCACGGCACCGTTGGCGCTGCTGGTGTTCGAACCGCGCCGCGAGATCGACTACAGGTTTGCGCTGATGCTCAAGCTCTGGCCGGCCGGGATCTCGCTGTGCCTGGGCGTCGGCGAGGGCCACGGCATCCCGTTCACCTGGAACGTCACCCCGTGGGAGTGACCACCAGGTTCACGACGTACCGGCCGTCCCTCTCCTCGACGGGCGCCGTGAACTCCGACCGCGTGCCGTAACGGGTGTACTGCACGACGACGGCGCCGTCGCGGTAGAACCCGCCGTCCACGCGCGCTGTCGCGAAGTGCTCGACCGTCGACTTGGCCACGTCCTCGCCGCCGACGGCGAGCAACGGCTGGAGCCGGTGGAAGTCGTTGGCGCGCAACGCACTCGTCACCTCCGCTGCCAGCTCCTCCGGCGTGTCCCCACCGGGTTCGGACCAGGTCGCGATGGAGACGAACACCATCGCGAGCCAGCCGACGGCGAAGACGAGGATCCAGAAGCGCAGGTTGCGCAGCCGGTCGTGCACGTCAGGGCGTTCCGGAGATCAGCACGAACACGGTGGTGATCCAGCAGAGCAGGAACGCGAGGATCCAGAACCGGATGTTGGTCAGCAGCCTGGTCATGACGGGGCCCTTCTACAACGAAGAATGCGTGCGAAATCAGGACTCACAGCCAGCGATTTCGGCGCAGTATTCGGTAGAGCGTCAGGCAGGCGATGAGGACCAGGCTCATCACCAGGGGGTAGCCGAACTTCCACTTGAGCTCGGGCATGTAGTCGAAGTTCATGCCGTACACGCCGACGACCATGGTGGGCACGGAGATGATCGCGACCCACGAGGTGATCTTGCGCATGTCGGTGTTCTGCTGCAGCGTGATCTTCGCGAGCGTCGCGTCGACCAGCGTGGTCAGCAGCTCGTCGAACGCCGTGACGCGTTCGGAGACCTCGGTGAGGTGGTCGTCGACGTCGCGGAAGAACGCCCGCACCTGCTCGGGGATGAGCGGCGTGTAGCCCTCCGCCAAGCGCCGCAACGGGTTCGCGAGCGGCATGACCGCGCGGCGCAGCTCGACGACCTCGCGCTTGAACATGTAGATCTGCTCGGCGCTCACCTCGGTGCGCGGCGCGAAGACCCGCTCCTCCATGCGGTCGATGTCGTCCTCGATGTGGTCGGTGACCTCGAGGTAGTTGTCGACGACCTGGTCGGCGATCGCGTGCATCACCGCGGCGGGGCCGATCTCCAGCCGCTCCGGGTCGTCCTCCAGCACGTGGCGCAGCCGGGAGAGGCCGGAGTGGTTGCCGTGCCGCACGGTGATGACGAAGTCCTTGCCCAGGAACACCATGATCTCGCCGGACTCGACGATCTCGTTGGCGGTGTCGGGCGACTCGTTCGTCACGTAGCGCACGGTCTTGAAGACCATGAAGAGCGTGTTGTCGTAGCGCTCCAGCTTCGGGCGCTGGTGCGCGTGCACCGCGTCCTCGACGGCGAGCTCGTGCAGCCCGAACGTCTCGGCGATGCCCTCGATCTGCTCGGCGTCCGGCTCGTGCAGGCCGATCCAGACGAACCCGTCCTTGCGCTTGCGGACCTCCTTCACCGCGTCGGTGTGGGTCCAGCGGCCGGGCAGGCGCTTGCCGTCGACGTAGACCGCGCAGTCGACCACGTAGTGCGACAACGGCACGGAGATGTGCGGCGGTGCGGGGCGCTGCTGCGCACCGCGGCCGCGGATCGAGGGCAGGCTGGGCATGGTGAGTTCCTCCAGGGCCACACGTCGTCGAAGATCGTGAACACGACGGGCGTCCTGACCGGGAAAGCTCGAACCGCCTAGAACTGGAACGATCTAGCGGGCCACCTCGGTGAGGACGCGCTTGGTACTGGCAGGGTGGGGGTCCTTGCTCATTTGGGGGTCCTCACCTCCTCGGGGCGAAGTCGTCGGTGGTGGAAATCCTCACACACCGGTTGCCGAGACTACTCCCCCTCCCATAACACTGTCTCCCCACCTGGGACAGATCTCGATCACACGTAGTTGGAGGCGCGGTGCAGTTCGGTCGGTACTACGAGGAGTTCGAGGTCGGAGCGGTCTACAAGCACTGGCCCGGCAAGACGGTGACGGAATACGACGACCACCTCTTCTGCCTGCTCACGATGAATCACCACCCGCTCCACATGGACGCGAACTACGCGGAGAACACGACGGACTTCGGCAAGAACGTCGTCGTCGGCAACTACGTCTACTCGTTGCTGCTGGGCATGTCCGTGCCCGACGTCTCCGGCAAGGCGATCGCGAACCTGGAGATCGAGTCGCTGCGGCACGTGAAGCCGACGTTCCACGGCGACACGATCTACGGTGAGACCGAGGTGCTCGACAAGACGCCGTCCAAGTCGAAGGACGACAGGGGCGTGGTCTACGTGGAAACTCGCGGCTACAAGCAGGACGGCACGGTCGTGTGCATCTTCAGGCGCAAGGTCATGGTGCCGAAGCAGTCCTACGGCGAGGCCCGCGGTGGCGAGCAGCCCGGGCGCCCTGAACCTGCGGCGGACTGATTGTGGGGTAGTGAAGTGACTTCTCTGGACCTGGCACGACAGCGCCTGCGCGAGTTCGCCCTGGAGGCGGCGGCGACCTCGCCGCTCTACGAGCACCTCGCGTCGCGCGCCGCCGAGGATCCGGAGGTCGCCGACCTGCTGACCGCCGCCGGCGAGGAGCACGCCACGGGCGAGCTCCTCCTGGCGGCGGCGCACCGGCTCGTGCAGGCCGAGCCGTTCCACCGGCTCTCGAACTACTACCCGTCGCTGGGCGGCACCTACGGCGCGGACGAGAGCACGTGGCCGCTCTTCCGGGACTTCCTGCTGGAGCGTTCCGAACGCGTGCGCGCGTTGGTCTCCACCCAGGTGGTCCAGACGAACGAGGTGCGCCGGGCCGCGTTGCTCTACCCGGCGGTGGCCGCCGCGGCCAAGCAGGCCGGCGGGCCGATCGGGCTCGTCGAGGCCGCCACGACCGCGGGCCTGCTGCTCGGGCTCGACCAGTACTCCTACCGCTACCAGACAGCCGAGGCCGGCCAGGTCGTCGCCGGGCCGGCCAAGGCCGCGCTGGGCCTGCACTGCGCGCTGGAGCTCGCGCCCGGTGCCGTCCTGCCGAAGCTGCCCAAGGCGGTCAAGGTGGCCGCGAAGGCGGGGATCGGGGTCTCGCCCGCCGACCTGGCCGACGAGGACGCCTACGCGTGGCTGGAGGCCTGCGTGTGGGCCGACCAGCCGGAGCGGCTGCGGCTCTTCGGCGTCGCGTCGGGGGTGTTGCGCAAGAACCCGCCCCGCCTGGTCGCCGGCGACCCGGTGACCGACCTCGCGAAGGCGGCCGACCCGATCGACGCGCCGCTCGTGGTCGTCACCAGCGGGTCGGGACTCGACCTGGTGCCCGCTTTGTCCACTTTGGGCAGGGACTCCTGGTGGGCGGCGCACGAGGAGGGTGAGGTGCGCCTCATCCGGGTGCGTGACGGCGAACCCTCCAGTGCGACCCTGGCGACGACCGAGGCGCACGGGCAACGTCTCGTTTGGCGCTGAAGGCCGCCGCCCGTTCGTGTGAACCCCGATCAGGTCCTGGGCAGGCAGTTCCAGCCGGAGAGCGTTTCCACGAGCCCTTCGGCGGTCCGAAGTGTGGCCAAGGTCGCACTGTCCACCCAAGCGACCTCCGAGGCGTCATCGCCCGCTCGGAGCACACCCGACCTGACCTGGCACTCGTAGTCGTGGATGAGGAAAACCCCGTTCGGGGCCGGTCGCTCGACGCTGCCGACGAGGTGACCAACCGTGACCACCAAACCGGTCTCCTCCAGCAGTTCCCTGGTCACAGCAGCCTCATCCGCCTCACCCGGCTCCACGCGCCCACCCGGTATCGACCACAGGCCCTCACCTGGTGCGTTGGCCCGTCGCACGAGCAGCAGTCGCCCGTTCGAGTCATGCACGACGCCGCCGACACACCGGATCATGCCCCCGCTGCTCCCCGTCATGATCACGAAGCGTAGTCACACCGGAACGGCGGTGCGGTGGACTACCCCAGCTGCGGTACAAATCTCCCAAGGCGATCGGTCGTGCTGTACAACGGTCACGAACGGCGCCAAACGGGTGCGAACGCGGACGGGGTGGACACCGTGAACTTGAAGAAGATCCTCACTTTCGCCGGTATTGCCTTGCTGCTGTTCTTCCTCATCGCGGAGCCCCAGCAAGCAGCGCAGCTGGTGCAGAACATCCTCAACTCGCTCCGCACTGCGGCTGAGGCCCTGATCACCTTCGTGCGACAATTGTTCTAGGCTCCCCGGCTCCCGCTGGGAGGCCAGGAGCAGGGCAGACAGGGCACTGGCTGGTACCAGGAAGGGCTGGTAGCGCATGTTCGCACCACGTGATCCAGACGACTACCTGCTGTCGAGTGAGCGTCGGGTCATCCGGGTGCGCAGGCACTGGTCGTACCTGATCTGGGACGTGCTCGAAGCGGCGGCGCTGCTCGCCGGCTTCATGATGATCTCGTACCTGCTCCCGGCCAACGCCGGAGTGATCCAGAACGTGCTGTGGTACGGCGCGCTGCTGGTGCTCCTGCGGCTCGCCTACTTCATCATCGAGTGGTGGGTCGAGCGCATCGTCGTGACCGACAAGCGGTTCATGCTGACGTCGGGCGTCTTCGAGACCAAGGTCGCGATGATGCCCATCGGCAAGGTCACCGACCTCACCTACGAGCGCACGGTGGCCGGCCGCATGTTCGGCTACGGCACGCTGATCGTCGAGTCGGCCGGTCAGATCCAGGCGTTGAACCGCCTGGAGTTCCTGCCCGACCCGGAGGACGTCTACGACGCCATCTCGGAGCTGACCTTCGGCGACAAGAAGGCGCAGGCCGAGCGGTTCTCGATGATCAAGGCGCAGCGGGCTGCCCGCGGGAAGAAGATGGTCCCGTAACACGGGCTGTGCACCACGTCGTCCACACTGGACGACGTGGTCATCGATCTGCACACCCATTCGTCCGAGTCCGACGGCACCGACAGCCCCGCCGAGCTGGTGAGGGCGGCGGCCAGAGCCGGGCTCGACGCGGTGGCCATCACCGACCACGACACCTCGGCCGGCTGGGCGGAGGCCACGGCGGCGCTGCCACCCGGCCTGCGGCTGGTGCGCGGCGCCGAGCTGTCGTGCGAGTGCCCTGACGGCTACGGCCGCACGATCACGGTCCACCTGCTGGCCTACCTCTACGACCCGACGCACGCGGCGTTGATGGTCGAGCAGTCGCGGCTGCGCCAGGAGCGCAGGCAGCGGCTGCAGAAGATGGCCGAGATGATGCAGGCCGACGGCTTCCCGGTCGACCCGGTCGACCTGATGCAGCGGCTGCCGTTCGACGCGCCGGCCGGTCGCCCGCACCTCGCGCAGGCGCTGATCCGCGCCGGGGTCGTGGCGTCGGTCGACGAGGCGTTCGCGACGTTCCTCACCGGCGGCGCCTACTACGTGGGCCGCACGGACACCCCCGTCGAGCGCGCGATCGAGATGATCACCGAGGCGGGCGGCGTGACGGTGCTGGCCCACCCCTTCGCCCGGTCGCGCGGCCCGGTCGTGGCGCCCTCGGTGGTCGAGTGGCTGGCCTCGATCGGCCTGACCGGTGTCGAGGTCGACCACCCCGACCACGACCAGGAGACGCGGGCGGCGCTGCGGTCGCTGGCCGGGTCACTGGGGCTGCTCGTCACCGGGTCGAGTGACTACCACGGCACGAACAAGACCGTCCGGCTCGGCGCGGAGACGACGGCGCCGGAGGTGCTGGATGCTCTGGCCGAACGGGCGACGGGCGGCAAGATCCTCGTGGGGTAGGTGACTCGTGTTCAACGTGCGGCTCTTCATCGAGGCCACGATCACGCTGCTGGTGATCATGGACCCGCCCGGCACCGTGCCGGTGTTCCTGGGGCTGGTCGGCCGCAAGTCGCGCGACGCCCGCAAACGCGCCGCACGGCAGGGCGTGCTGGTGTCGTTCCTGGTGATCACGCTGTTCGCCGTCGCGGGCAACTCGATCCTGGCCTACATGCACATCGGCATCCCCGCCCTGCAGGGCGCGGGCGGGCTGCTGTTGCTGCTCATCGCACTCGACCTGCTGACCGGCAAGGGCGCGACGAACCACCCCGAGGTCGAGGACGTCAACATCGCCCTGGTGCCGCTGGGCACGCCGCTGCTGGCCGGGCCGGGTGCGATCGCGGCGACCATCGTGTTCGTCCGGCAGGCCGACGGGGCGGTGGGCTCCTACCTGGCGCTGGCCGCGGCGATCGTGGCCGTCCACCTCGTGCTGCTCGGGACGCTGCGGTCGGCCGGGCTGCTGATCAAGGTGTTCAAGGAGAGCGGAATCCTGCTGATGGCCAAGATCGCCGGTCTGCTGCTGGCCGCGATCGCCGTGCAGCTCGTCGCGTCGTCCGTGCAGGGTTTCATCACGTCGGGCGTCTAGCGCTTCTACCGTTCGATGTGCGCCTTGTCGCCGTCGATGAGGATCGGGCGCTCGATCAGGCTCGGGTTGGCGACCATGTGCTCGATCCACTTCACGCGGTCGTGCTCCAGGGTGGCGGGGTAGGCCGGTTCCTTGGTGCGCGCGATCTCCCACGGCTCCTTGCCCAGCAGCGTGAGGACGTGGTCGAGCTCCTCCGCGGTGGGGGCGTCGTCGAGGTAGCGGCGTTCGGTGTACTCGACGCCCTCGTCGTCGAGGCGCTGCTTGGCGGCGCGGCTCTTGGAGCAGCGCGGGTTGTGCCAGATCTCCATGCCGTTCATCTTCCGCGAACGCACCGCCGCCCGCGAAGCAGGGGCAATCCAAAAATGTCAGGGTGACTGAGTAACTTGGTTGGGGTGGAACAACTCGGCTTCGACTTCGGCACCGCGGCACCACGTCGGCTCGTGCGCGTCACGCCCGCGAAGCTCTCGACGTGGACGAGCTGCCGGCGCCGCTACCGGATGACGTACCTGGACCGGCCCACTCCACCGAGGGGCGGGGCCTGGGCGCACAACACGCTCGGCGCGGTCGTGCACAACGCGTTGAAGGCGTTGTTCGACCTGCCCGCCGAGAAGCGCACGCCGGACCAGGCCGTGGCGCTGGTGAACCGGCAGTGGAAGTCGGAGGGCTTCCGCGACGCCGAGCAGGCCGCCGAGTACCGGGCCCGCGCCGGCGGGTGGGTGCACGACTACGTGGCGGGGCTGGACGTCGACTTCGAGCCGCTGGGCGTGGAGCGGTGGGTGTCGTCGCCGACCGAGCGGATCGTGGCCGAGGGGCGGGTCGACCGGATCGACCACCGCGACGGCGAGCTGGTGATCGTCGACTACAAGACCGGGCGGCACGTCCTGGACGCCGACGACGCCCGCGGCTCGCAGGCGCTGGCGCTGTACGCGCTGGCCGCGCGCCGCACGCTGCGCAAGCCGTGCCGCCGCGTCGAGCTGCACCACCTGCCGTCGGGGTCGGTGGCGGTGTGGGAGCACACGGAGGAGTCGCTGGCCCGGCACGTGCGGCGGGCCGAGGAGGCGGCGGACGAGATCGACCTGGCCGCGGAGACGTTGAAGGCGGGCGGTGACGAGGACGTCCTGTTCCCGCCGC
Organism: Lentzea sp. NPDC037011; assembly: GCF_055607425.1. NCBI lineage: Bacteria > Bacillati > Actinomycetota > Actinomycetes > Pseudonocardiales > Pseudonocardiaceae > Lentzea > Lentzea sp. NPDC037011. The sequence goes on from NZ_JBVJRT010000005.1 coordinate 617,790, forward strand.
AGACCGGAAGGCAGTGCCAGTGGTGCGACTTCCGGCGCAGCTGCCCGGAGGGGCAGGCGGCGGCACCGGCCATCGAGCCGTGGTCGCTGCTGGCGCCGTGACACCGCCGGCGGCCCTCCGGCCGCGGGTGATCGGGGACCCGTAGGGTGGCTGAGGTGGAAGTCGAAGCAAAGCGGCCGGCGCGGATGAGCGGAGTCCTGCGCGCCGTGAGCGGGGTGCTCGCGGTGGGCCTGGTGCTGCTCGCCCTGGGGAACATCGGCGTCCAGTTCTACGCGAACTCCCGCGACCTGCCGGGCCCCGGTGGACTCTCGGTGACCGCGCACGTGGTGGCCGCGGTGCTCGTCATCGCGGGCCAGATCGTGGCCGACCGCTACGCCGACTGGCGCGCACCGGTGGCCTCGCTCGCGGTGCTGGCGGTGTCGGGGGCGACGCTGTGGACGTTCTGGTGGGCTTAGAGGGCTGGGCTCGGGCCTGAGGGCTTGAGTGTCGGCGCGGAGCACGGCGGGTGCGCGGACTGGGCGGTGCTGCTCGCGTTCGTCCTCCCGGCGGCATCGCGAGCGGCGGCACCTACCGCGAGGGCCTGGTCTGCTCCGGTGGGTTCGAGACCGTCACGCTCGACGTGACGGCCACCGACCGCGCGTTCCGGCTGGCCTTGTGCTCGTCACGGGGCCAGCCAGGCCCGCCAGGTCGGCAGCAGCGTGGCGATGAGCTCGTGCGGTGCCTCGGTGTTCGGGGAGTGCATCACGCCCGGCAGCACCGCGAAGTCCGCGTCCAGCCGCTCGGCCATGTCCCGCTGGACGGCCGGGCTCCACGCGTCGTCGGCGTCACCGCACACCACCAGCGCCGGCACACCGGACGACCGCAGCGCCCGCGACAGCTTCGCGACCTGGTCCGGTTCGGAGCGCAGCCCGTTGCCCATGCCGAGCAACGCGGCGGCCGGCGACCTGAGGAAGCGGTTGCGGTAGAAGTCCTTCAGCTCCTGCGGCAGCGCGGCCCACGCCGGGTTCCGCGACGACCGCAGCTCGTTCAGCCGCTGCGTGCCCTCGACGCCCTGCTCGGCCAGCACGTGCTCGCCGACCTCCAGCACCGAACGGCGTTCCCCGGCGGGCAGCTCGGCCGGACCGGACGACATCAGCGTGAGCCCCGCGACCGGTGCGCCCGCGAACACCGCCGCACGCGCCACCAGACCGCCGTAGGAGTGGCCGAGCAGCAGCACCCGGCGGCCCTCCGCGGCGATCTTCTCGACCAGCTCCGCCACGACCGCGCCCAGCGGGCCCGGCCGGTACAGCGCCTCGTCGTCGGGACCGGCGGAGTCCTGCTGGCCGGGCAGGTCGATGGCGACCACCTCGAACCCGGCGTCCGCGATGGGGTCGAGGATCGGGCAGAAGTCCTCTTTGGACCCCGTGTACCCCGGCACCAGCAGTGCCGTCACCCGCAGCGCGTCGTCGACCGCCGGCGCGCGCAACGCCGCGATCGTGCCGTAGCGGCCGGGGAGGTCGACGCGTGCTGCCCGGTGCGGGCTGATCTGCGAGTACACCTCACGAACTATCGCAGCGCCACCAGGGTTTCGCCACGCTGCTCGAGGACCACGGGTCCGGCTGTGGCGAGCTGCACAGGGCCGGTCCAGCCGTCGCGGTTCACCCGGATCGTGCCCACCAGTGCGCCCGTGGCCTGCTCGTACACCCGCAGGCCCTCGCGCACCGGGACCAACGCGCGCCCCGCGAGCGTGGTGCCGGCACCGGACGTGGCGTCCGCGGTCCACTGTGGAGTGAGCGAGTCCTGCGCCAGCGCGACCGTCTTGGAGCCGCTGAACCAGAACACGTTCGTGGCCGTCGTGAACGACCGCGCCACGTGGCGCGGCGGGTCGGTGAAGTCGGTGGAGGGGAGGTCGACCGGCGCCTCGGAGACCTGCGAGCCGGTCTCGGCGTCGAACACGACGATGCGGCCGGGGTCGGGCAGCGCGACCGCGACCAGCCGGTCGGTGACGGCGACGACCTGGGCGTTCTTGCCGCCGGTCAGCACGCTCGCGAACACCTTGGGCTCGTCGGACTTGTCCGGGTTCGGCTTGAGGACCGTGATCCGGTCGGAGCCGTCGTCCGGGCAGCGCTCCACCAGTGCCACCCGGCCGGACGTGACGGCCATCGAGCCGTAGGAGCAGCCGACCCGCGGCTGCTTGCCCGGGTTCACGATCGCCCGCAGCGCGCCGTACTCCATCGAGCGCACCAGGTCGTCGCGGCGGTAGACCTCGACGAACCGGTCGCCGGTCGTGATGAGGTGCGAGCCCTCGTTCAGCAGCGCGGCACCCGGTTCGGCGTCACCCGTGCGCTGCGCCTTCCGCTCACCGCTCACCCCGTCGAGCGAGGTGAGCTCGGAGCAGTTGGTGCCCTTGGAGTACAGCGCCATCGCGCGGCCCCAGCCCGTGCCCACCACGCACAGCGGCAGGTCACGGGTGTAGCTCCAGCGCGCGTCACCCGTCAGCGGGTCGCGCCCGGTGACCTCGCCGCCGTCGCCGGTCACGACCGTCGACGGCTTCTCCTCGCCAGTCTCCTTGAGCTGGGTCTGGACGACCACCGGCCACGGCGTCGCACCGCTCTTCGCGCGCCAGACCTCGCCGAGCGTCGGCGGCAGGGCGGCCACCTCGGGCAGCTGCGGCCAGGTGGACGGCCCGGTGACCGACGTCGTGGCCCGTGCATCGCTGAACGCCCAGGTCAGCACGGACGCGACGACCGCGGCGACCGCGATCAGCGCGACCGCGACGAAGTCGGCGCGGGTGCGCCAGGACCTGGCACGCGGACGTTCCTCGACGGGCGCCGGGTCGTGCTCGGGCTCGTCGAGGACGTCCTCGACATCGGTGACGTCGGAACCGGGGGTGGACATGGTGATCAGTCTGCCGAAGGAGCGGCCTGTTCGGCAGAGGTTCGACGACGACGGCGCCGGCGCGGCTTGTCCGACGCGGAGCTCTCGGCGGCCTCGGCGGGTGCCTGCGCCTCGGTCTGCTCGCCCGCGAGCGACACGCCACCGCGGCTGCGGGTGCGCGACCGGGACCGCTTCGGCCTGGTCTCCTCGGCCGCCTCGGGTGCGGCCTGCTCGCCCGCGCCCTTGGTGCCGGTGCGGCGACGGCGCTTGCGCTTGCCGTCGTCGAGCTTCTCCTCCTCCTCGGCGTCCAGACCGGCCCGCGTGCGGTGGCTGAGCGGCAGCCGGCCCGTGGAACCGGACGGGATGCCCAGGTCCGCGAACAGGTGGTCGCTCGTGGAGTAGGTCTCCAGCGGCTCGTCCTGGCCCAGGTTCAGCAGGTCGTTGACCGACTTCCAGCGCGCGGTCTCGTCCCAGTCGACGAACGTGACGGCGACACCCTCGCGACCGGCGCGACCCGTGCGGCCGATGCGGTGGACGTAGGTCTTCTCGTCCTCGGGGCACTGGTAGTTGATGACGTGCGTCACGTCGTCGATGTCGATGCCGCGGGCCGCGACGTCGGTGGCCACCAGCACGTCGACCTTGCCGCTGCGGAACGCCCGCAGCGCCTTCTCGCGCGCGCCCTGGCCCAGGTCACCGTGCACGGCGGCCGCGGCGAACCCGCGCTCGGTCAGGTCGTCGGCGACCTTCTGGGCGGTCCGCTTGGTCCGCGCGAAGATCATCGACAGGCCGCGGTCGCGCGCCTGCAGCACGCGGGCCAGCATCTCCGGCTTGTCCATCGAGTGCGCCCGGTACACGAACTGCTTGGTGCGCTCGTGCGTCTGACCGGCGTCGTTCTCCTCGGCGCGGATGTGCGTCGGCTGCGTCAGGAACGTGCGGGCCAGCGTGATGATCGGGCCCGGCATGGTCGCGCTGAACAGCATCGTCTGGCGCTGGTCGGGGACCATGTTCAGGATGCGCTCGATGTCGGGGAGGAACCCCAGGTCGAGCATCTCGTCGGCCTCGTCGAGCACCAGCATCCCGACCTTGCCGAGCACCAGGTGGCGCTGTTCGGCCAGGTCGAGCAGGCGGCCCGGCGTGCCGATGACCACGTCGACGCCCTTGCGCAGCTGTGCGATCTGCCGCTCGTAGGGGATGCCGCCGTAGATCGCGGTCACGCGCACGCCCAGGTGCTTCGCCGCGGCGGTGAGGTCCTGCGTCACCTGGAGACACAGCTCACGGGTGGGTACGACCACGAGGGCCTGCGGGGTGCCGTCGCCGGGCGTGTCGAGGCGGTGCAGCAGCGGCACGCCGAACCCGAGGGTCTTGCCGGTGCCGGTGCGCGCCTGGCCGATGACGTCGTCACCGGCGAGCGCGATGGGGAGCGTCAGCTCCTGGATGGCGAACGTGCGCTCGATGCCGGCCTCGCCGAGCGCCTTGACGATCTCGTCGCGCACGCCGAGCTCGGCGAACGTGGGGGAGTCGGTGCGCACCGGGGCGTCGGCCTGCAGCGGGTGCGACGTGTCTTCGACGGGGACGGTCTCGCTGTGCTCCAGGAGAACCGGGTCCAGATGTGCTTCTACTTCAGCGGTCAGGGTGATCAGCCTCTCTCGTACCAGCGCGCACTCAGCCCTGGCCGGGCCTCTCGACCGCGCTCTCCGATGGAGCTGCGGGAAAGGTGTGCACGCACCCATTCGCGGCGCCTGCCCAGGAACGACAGGGGTCACAGCGTGGTCGTCACACTCGTCACGCCGGGCGCCTGTTGCACATTCTACCTGGAAAGACGCCTTTGACCACCTGCTACGCCGAACACGACCGGCACCGGGGCCCGCCGGGACCGCTCCCACGCCTGACGAGCACGTGCTGGGGGCACGCGGCGGGTGCGTTCGGAGCAGGCCGAGCGCGTGACGGGCGGCGTGACGGGCGGTGGGCACCGGTCGCGCCACTAGAGTTCGGGCCATGGGTGTTGCGGAGGGTGTTGTTGATCTTCTTGGAGCGCTGGCCTACGGCGAGCTCTCCGCCTTCGACCGGATGACGGAGGACTCCCGCTCGGCGCCGACGCTGTCCGGGCGTGCCGCGCTCGCGCAGATGGCCGCCGCGGAGATCGGGCACTTCACGTTGCTGCAGAAGCACCTGGCCGAGCACGACCTCAGGGTCGAGGACGCGATGGCGCCGTTCGTCACCGGGTTCGACGCCTTCCACGAGTCGACGAGCCCCAAGTCGTGGCTGGAGTCGCTGGTGAAGGCGTACGTGGGCGACGGCCTCGCCGCGGACTTCTACCGCGAGGTCGCGGCGTGGCTCGACGACGAGCCGACCCGCGAGCTGGTGCTCGCCGTGCTCGCCGACACGGGTCACTCGGCGTTCGCTGAGCGCGAAGTCCGGGCCGCCGTGGAGTCGGATCCGCGGGTGCGCGACCGGCTCGCGCTGTGGGGCCGCCGGCTGCTCGGAGAGGCGTTGACGCAGGCCCAGTACGTGGTGGCGGAGCGGGACGGGCTCTCGGAGCTGATCATCAGGGGGTCGGGGGACCTCGCCGGGATCGGTCAGCTGTTCCGCCGTCTCCAGCAGTCGCACGCGCGGCGCATGACGCAGCTGGGTCTGGGCTAGGTAGGCTCGGCCGTAGATTTTTCTCTTGAGCACGGAGGTCAGCGTGGAGGTCAGGATCGGCGTCGCGGACAGCCCGCGGGAACTCGTCGTGACCAGTGAGCTCAACCCGTCCGAGGTCGAGGCTCTGGTGGCGGACGCGGTGTCCGGCAAGTCCAGCGTGCTGTCGCTGGTGGACGCCAAGGGTGCGCGGTTCGTCGTGCCCGCTGGCCGCGTCGCGTACGTGGAGATCGGCCCGCAGGACTCGCGCAAGGTCGGGTTCGGCGCCTGAAGCACGGTCGACGAGAAGGGCCCCGGTCACCGCGACCGGGGCCCTTCTCGCTGTTCGGCGTCAGTGCCCGGCGGGCTCTTCGACCCGGTAGGGCGGCGTGGAGGTGCCGCCGACCCGGTACCGGCCCCACGGGTCCTGGTCGGTGAGCGTCCCCTCCGCCTGCCCGGTGGGGGTGCGCAGCAGCGCGGTCCGCGCGCCCGCTTCGACCCGGTTCGTGACCTCGTCGTTCTTCTTCACGCGGCCGTACCAGTGGTAGCGGCCGTCGATCGGCTGGAAGTAGCCGCGCAGCTCGACCTCGACCGCGACCTCCTCCTCCCCGAAGACGAGCGTGGCCGCGCCGGTGTAACCCTCTTCGTCGTGGTCGTGCTCGCTCATCAGTCCACCAATCGCAGCTGGGTGAGGGGCTGTTCGGGGTCGATCTGGATGCCGCCCGCGCGCAGCAGGCCGTCGATGGCGTGCCAGATGATCGTGGCGAGGTAGTCGCTGAGGTTCGCGCGGGACATGGTCTGCCGTTCGAGCCACCAGTCGCCCGCGTTCTGCACCATGCCGACGAGGCCGTGCGCCCACGGCTCGGCACCGCCGGAGTCCATGTCGAACGCGCGCAGGTAGTCGCCGAGGATTCGGGCCAGCGTCGCGGCGATGAGGTTCTTGTCCTCCTGCGCGACGTCCTTCTCCACCGGGCGGTCCACGAACGAGCCCTTGACGACGAACCGGTAGAGGTTCGGGTTCTCCTCGATGACCGACAGGTAGGCGTCGACGATCCGCTCGATGCGGGCGCGGATCGGGCCGTCGGCGGCGAGCGCGGGCCCCATCCGCTCCATCAGCAGCTCGGTGGCCTTCTGGCCGACCGCGAGGTACAGGTCCGACTTGTCGGTGAAGTGCCGGTACAGCACGGGCTTGCTGACGCCCGCCTCCGCGGCGACGTCCTCCATGCCGACGTCGGGGCCCTTCTTGGCCACGACGGCGATCGTGGCCTCCACGAACTCCGCCCTGCGCTGCTCGCGATGACCCTTCCACCGCTCACGTCGCGCGTCCGGCCCCTTGACAGTGCGTGCCATGTGACGCACGCTACCAGAAGTAACCGTTACCTCAAGTAACACTTACCGGGGAGGGCAACCGATGAGGGTCGCCGATCGGGAGAAGACGGCGGAGAGGCTGCTGAAGTCGTCCGCGGAGAAGTTCTACGACCCGGAGGTGGACATCGACTGGTCCGCACCGCTGGTCGACGGTCTCTTCTACATCCCTGAGCAGCGCATCTCGCTCTACGGCACACCCCTGTACGACTCGCTGACGCACGAGCAGCGCATCGAGCTCTCGAAGCACGAGCTGGCCTCGATCGCGTCCGTCGGCCTGTGGTTCGAGCTGCTGCTGATGCAGATGCTGGTGAAGGTCGTCTACAACTCCGATCCCACGACCCGGCACGCCCAATACGCCCTGACCGAGGTGGCCGACGAGTGCCGCCACTCCACGATGTTCGCGCGCCTGGTCGAACGCGTCGGCTGCCCGCCGTACGGCCCGGTCAAGCACACCCACCGCCTCGGCAAGCTGCTGCCGGCGATCGGCTACGGCCCCGCGATGTACGGCTCGATCCTGGTCGCCGAGGAGATCCTCGACCGCCTGCAGCGCGAGGCGATGAACGACGAGACCGTGCAGCCGCTCGTGCGGATGGTGAACCGCATCCACGTGCTGGAGGAGGCCCGCCACGTCCGGTTCGCCCGCGAGGAGCTGCTGCGCGGCATGGAGGGTCTGCGCGGCTTCGAGAAGCCGTACCAGAAGTGGCTCATCGGCTACGTCTCGATGATGATCACCCGCACGATCGTCAACCCGGACGTCTACGCGGCCGTGGGCCTGGACGTGCGCGAGGCCCGCCGCCAGGCGCTCGCCAACCCCCGCTTCCAGGAGACCATCCGCTGGTCCGGTGAGCGGATCATGTCGTTCCTGCAGGAGGCCGGACTCGTCGGAAAGCCGGGGATGCGCTCGTGGCGCCGCTCGTTCTTGATCGCCTGAACGTCGTCACGTCGGGGCCCTCGTCCGCCGGCGTGACCGCCGTCCTGCTGCACGGCTGGACCATGGACCTCACGACGTGGGACCGCGTCGCCGGGGCGTTGCCGGGCCGGGTCGTCCGCTACGACGTGCGCGGCCACGGCCGTTCCCCCGGCGAGGGCCCGTCCCCGACCCTGGCGGAACTGGCCGACGACCTCGCCGCCGTGCTGGCGGAGCACGCCCCCACGGGCCGGATCGTGCTGGCCGGCCACTCGCTGGGCGGCATGACCATCATGGCGCTCGCCGAGTCCCACCCAGAACTGTTCGCGCGCGTCACGGGGGTGGCGCTGATCGCCACGTCGTGCGGGAACCTCCCCGCGGTGAACGCCGTCGAGCGCTTGGCCGCGAAATGGCTGGTCACACGCCCGAAGATCGGGTTCGGCCGCGTGCTCGCGCCCGGTCTGCGCGTGACCTTCGGGCGCCGTCCCCGGTGGTCCGACGTGCGCGCCGCCGCGGCCATGGCGGGGAACACGACCGGGACCGCGTTCGTCGGCCTCCGCGAGGAGCTCACCCGGCACCAGCGCCGGGAAGCGCTCGCGGTGCTGTCGTCCGTGCCGACCGTGGTGATGGCCGGGTCCTGGGACCTGCTGACGCCGATGCGGCACGCGCGGGCCATCGCCGAGGCGCTGCCGTCGGCGGAGTTCGTGATCTACCCGAAGACCGGGCACATGCTGCCGCTGGAACGGTCGGAGGACGTGGCGCGACGCATCGCCGCGCTGATGTGAGCTTCGCACTCGGTCGAACGGCCCCTCGCCCGCGTGGGTGAGGGGCCGTTCGCGTCACGTCAGTGCTGCAGCGGGAACCCGCCGCCGATCCCGCGCCACGCCAGGTTGGAGATCAACGCCACCGCGTCCTCCTTCGGCACCCGGCGGTTGTCCGCGAGCCACGACCGGGCCGTGACCTGCGACAACCCGACGAGACCCACGGCCAGCAGCCGTGCGCGCTCCGGGTCGAGGCCCGCGTCGGCCGTGATGGTGTCCGTGATGGCGTCGACCGAGTCGGTGGTGGCGCGTTCGACCGCGGACTGGACCGCCGGTTCGGAGCGCAGGTCCGACTCGAAGACCATGCGGAAGGCCTGGCCCTCGCCGTCGACGAAGTCGTAGAACGCGGCCACGGCGGCGCGGACGCGGAGCTTGTTGTCCGTCGTGGAGCCGATGGCGGTGCGCACGCGGCCGACCAGCTCGTCCACGTGGGACTCGAGCAGGGCCATGTACAGCTCCAGCTTGCCCGGGAAGTGCTGGTACAGCACCGGCTTGGACACGCCCGCGCGTTCCGCGATCTCGTCCATCGCCGCGGCGTGGTAGCCGTTGGTGACGAACACGTCCTGCGCCGCTGCCAGCAGTTGCGCGCGGCGTGCGGTGCGCGGCAGTCGAACGCCCCTGCCTGCGGGTGCGCTCTGCGCCGTCTCCGTCATGGTGCCTCCAGCACTGGTCATCACTGCCGTCGGGTCGAGCGCCGGCCGACCGCGGCGTGGCCAACCTTACTCGCTGGTAGCCCACTTGAGGGAACCATCTCCCGCCCGGTTCCCGCATCCTGGGGAGATGAGCACGCTGATCCCCGCCCCGCTGTCCACGGCCGAGCTGCCGCCGCTGGACACCGACCAGCCGCCCTGGCCGGGTGAGTTCTGCCGGATCGACGACCACGAGGTGCACGTCAGGGTCACGCCGGGGAACGGGCCGCCCGCGGTCTACGTGCACGGGCTCGGTGGGAGCGCGACCAACTGGACAGACCTCGCGGCGCAGCTGCGGGACCACGTCAGCGGCTCCTCGATCGACCTGCCCGGCTTCGGGCGGTCGGAGCCGATCCCCGGCTACGACTTCAGCCTCGCCACGCACGCCCGCACGGTCATCGGCTACCTGGAGACCCGCGGCGAGCCCGTGCACCTGTTCGGCAACTCCATGGGCGGTGCGATCTCGGTCATCGTCGCCGCGACCAGGCCGGACCTGGTCCGCACGCTCACGCTGGTCTCGCCGGCCGTGCCCGACCTGCGGCCGCGCCTGGACCGCATGTCCGACCCGCGGATGGCGCTCGCCGTGCTGCCGGTCATCGGCGCGAGGGTGCGCCGCGAGCTCGCGAAGCTGACCCCGCACGACCGCACCCGGCAGATGCTCCAGCTCTGCTTCGCGGACCCGAGCATCGTGCCCGACAACCGGATCGAGGAGTCGATCGCGGAGAACGAGGAACGCGCGCGGCAGCGGTGGGCCGGCCGGGCGCTCAACCGCAGCACCGTCGGGTTGATGACGCACTGGCTCACGCCGGGCGCGAAGTCGCTGTGGCGGTTGTTGCCGCAGGTCCAGGCGCCGACGCTGGTGCTGTGGGGCGAGCACGACCGGCTGGTCAGCGTCCGCAAGGGACCCCGCACTGCGCAGCTGCTGCCCAAGGGACGACTGCTCGTGCTGCCCAACACCGGGCACGTCGCCCAGATGGAACGGCCCGCCACCGTCGCGAGGGCGGTGCTGGGCATGTGGGAGGCGGTCGACCGGCACTCGTGGTGACGAACGACGGCCATACAGGGGGTGTGGGACCCTGGGCGACGTGAATCGCGCCCCCGAGCGAGGACGAAGTGCTCCGCCCGCAGACCGCTACCGCCGTGGCGCGCGGCGGACCAGTGCGGAACCGCTCGCCGCCGCCTGGGAGCCGGAGGGCACCGGGCGGCTGCAGCGACCCCGCAGGCCCGGTGGCGTGAAGCGGCTCGTCTCCCACTACGGCTGGCGGATCTACGCGATCCCGGTGCTGGTCGTGCTCACCGCGCTCGTGGTGCTCGACACGGTCCAGCCGAAGACGCCGACCGGCGACGCCGGGGGCACCAACGCCGCCGAGACGCCGGTCAACCCCGTCGAGCCGCCCGCGACCGAGGTGCAGGGGCAGAAGCCGCAGCTCAACATCCCCACCGCCGAGCTGCCGCCGGGCCCGGACTTCTCGCAGGACGGCGTCGGCACGTTCAAGGCCGTGCCGGGCAGCGGCCCGCGCGTCGGCGAGGCGAACGCGGCCAAGTTCCGCCGGTACGCGATCGCCATCGAGGACGGCGTGCGGCCCGCGGACTACAACGACGACGCGGCGGCGTTCGGGCGCACGGTCGAGGGCTTCCTGTCCGACCCGCGCAGCTGGATCGGCACGAAGACGGTCGCGCTGCAACGGGTCGAGGCGAACCAGAACCCCGACTTCACGATCATCCTGACCAGCACGAAGACGACGCACGCGATCTGCGGCAAGGAGATCCCGTTCGAGACGTCGTGCTACGACAACCAGAGCAAGCGCGTGATCATCAACGTGGCCCGCTGGGTGCGCGGCGCCATGGTCTACAGCCGCGACCTGTCCGGGTACCGCAACTACGTGATCAACCACGAGGTCGGTCACGCCCTGGGCAGCGGCCACGCGGCCTGCCAGGAGACCGACGCGCCGGCCCCGGTGATGATGCAGCAGACGTTCGGCGTCTCGAACGACTTCGTCGCCCAGCTCAACGCCGGTCTGGACGTGGTGCCCGCCGACGGCAAGGTGTGCAAGCCGAACGCGTTTCCCGCTGGGTGAGACGGCTTTCCAACGGGGAAGAGTCGAGGCAGGGTAGACGTTGTCTCGGACACGGAGACATTCGTCGAGGAGGACCAGCATGGCGCTTCCGCCGCTCGTTGAGCCAGCCGCGGAGCTGACCAAGGAAGAAGTCGCGCGCTACAGCCGGCACCTGATCATCCCGGACGTCGGGGTGGACGGGCAGAAGCGGCTGAAGAACGCGAAGGTGCTCGTCGTCGGCGCGGGCGGCCTGGGCAGCCCGGCACTGCTGTACCTGGCCGCGGCCGGGGTCGGCACGCTCGGCGTCGTCGACTTCGACGTCGTGGACGAGTCGAACCTGCAACGCCAGGTCATCCACGGCCAGTCCGACGTCGGCCGCCCCAAGGCCGAGTCCGCGCGCGACTCGGTCGCGGAGATCAACCCGTTCGTCAAGGTCGTGCTCCACCAGGCGCACCTGAACTCCGAGAACGCGCTGGAGATCTTCCGCGACTACGACCTGATCCTCGACGGCACGGACAACTTCGCCACGCGGTACCTGGTGAACGACGCCGCGGTGCTGCTGGGCAAGCCGTACGTGTGGGGCTCGATCTTCCGGTTCGAGGGCCAGGTCAGCGTCTTCTGGGAGGACGCGCCGAACGGTCAGGGCCTCAACTACCGCGACCTCTACCCGGAGCCGCCGCCTCCCGGCATGGTCCCCTCGTGCGCCGAGGGCGGCGTGCTGGGCGTGCTGTGCGCGTCGATCGGCTCGATCATGGTCACCGAGGCGATCAAGCTGCTCACGGGCATCGGTGACCCGCTGCTGGGCCGCCTGATGGTCTACGACGCGCTGGAGATGTCCTACCGGACCATCAAGATCCGCAAGGACCCGGAGTCGCCGAAGATCACCGAGCTGATCGACTACGAGGCGTTCTGCGGTGTCGTGTCCACGGACGCGCAGCAGGCCGCCGCGGGCAACACGATCACGCCGCTCGAGCTCAAGCACAAGCAGGAGTCCGGCGAGGACTTCCTGCTGGTGGACGTCCGCGAGCCGCACGAGTACGAGATCGTGAAGATCCCGGGCTCGGTGCTCATCCCGAAGGACAAGATCCTTTCGGGTGAGGCGTTCTCGGAGCTGCCGCAGGACAAGCCGCTCGTGCTGCACTGCAAGTCCGGCGCCCGGTCCGCGGAGGCGCTCGCGGCGCTGCACAAGGCGGGTTTCTCCGACGCCGTGCACGTCGGCGGCGGTGTGCTGGCGTGGGCCCGCGAGGTCGACCCGAGCCTGCCGACGTACTGATCCCTCCTCGCTCGACGGCGTCTGCAAGTACTGCCAACCACCCTGTTGGTGGTACTTGCAGACGCCGGAGCAGGGGACCCGAACGTGGTGACGTGAAAATCGGTCGTGTCGTGGTCCACCACCCGGACGGTCCAGCCAGGTAGCGTGCCCAGCCGTGACCCGCAGTCCCGAACCGCCCCCAGCGCACGTGCGTGCGGCGTTCGGGGCACGTGACGCCGAACCAGAGCTCATCGACGGCGGCCCCGCGTGGCGGTGTGGCGACGCCACGATCCGCCCGGCGCCCAGGCCCGCCGAGGCCACCTGGATCGCCAAGACCCTCGACAACCTCGACGTGCCGAACCTCAGGATCGGCCGCCCGCTGCGGTCCACCGACGGCCGCTACGTCGTCGGCGGCTGGTCGGCCACCAAGTTCCTCGCCGGCCGCGCCGAGGCACGCCACGACGAGGTGATCGCCGTCGCCCAGCGCCTGCACCAGGCCACGGCGGACCTGCCCAGACCCCGGTTCCTCGACGCGCGCACCGACGTGTTCGCCGTCGCCGACCGCCTGGCGTGGGGCGAGGAGGACGTGCCGCTCGACGCCGACCTCGGCGGCCGGCTGTTCGAGCTGCTCGCCGAGGTGCAGAAGCCGATCAACCTCAAGCCGCAGGTCGTGCACGGCGACCTGTTCGGCAACGTGCTGTTCGCCGGCACCGCGCCGCCCGCGGTCATCGACTTCGCCGCGTACTGGCGGCCGGCCGAGTGGGCTGCGGCCGTGGTCGCGGTGGACGCCGTCGCGTGGGGTGGCGCGGACGCCGGCCTGTTCCACCGGTGGAGCCACCAGGCCGAGTGGGAGCAGGCGCTGGTGCGGGCGGTGCTGTACCGGCTGGCCGTGCACGCGTTGCACCCGTTGTCAACGCCGCGGTCGTTTGCGGGCTTGGAACGAGCTGCTCACCACGTGACCGAGCTGCTCTGAGCGGGCCATTTTCCCGGCCCGAAACATGGCGGAGCTTCGGGTTAACGCGCGCTTCTTAGCGTCAGCGGCGTGACCCATTGCCCGTACTGCGCGCTCCAGTGCGCCATGAGCGTCATCGACGGCCAGGTGGCCCCCGGCCCCGGTGGGCTGTGCCAGAAGGGCTGGACGGCGGGGGAGCTGCTGCGCCATCCAGGCCGCCTCACCACGCCGTTGGTCCACGGCGAATCCGCCTCGTGGGACGAGGCGATGGACTACGTGGTCAACAGGATCAGGACTTGCGAACCCGACGAGGTCGCCGTGTTCGGTGGCGGCGGGCTGACCAACGAGAAGGCGTACCTGCTGGGCAAGTTCGCCAGGGTCGCGCTGAAGACCTCGCAGATCGACTACAACGGCCGGTTCTGCATGTCGTCGGCCGCGGCGGCGGGCAACCGGGCGTTCGGGCTGGACCGGGGCATGCCGTTCCCGCTCACCGATCTGCGGACCGCCGACACGGTGCTGCTCGCGGGCTCCAACCCGGCCGAGACCATGCCGCCGTTCCTGCGGCACCTCGAAGGCGCCCGGCTGATCGTCATCGACCCGCGCCGCACGGCCACGGCGGAACGCGCCACGCTGCACCTGCAGCCCGCACCGGGCACGGACCTGGCGCTGGCACTGGGACTGCTGCACACCGCGGTGATCGAGGGCTTGGTCGACAAGGAGTACGTCGCCGAGCGCACCACCGGGTTCGACGACGCCTGGCGGATCGCCGCGCAGTGGTGGCCGGAGCAGACCGAACGCGTCACGGGCGTGTCCGCCGCCGACCAGCGCGCGGCCGTGCAGATGCTGGCCGGGAGCTCGTACGTCCTCACCGGGCGGGGCACCGAGCAGCACGCGTCGGGCACCGACACCGTCTCCGCGTGGATCAACCTGGCGCTCGCGCTGGGCCTGCCGGGCAGGACCGGTTCCGGCTACGGCTGCCTGACCGGGCAGGGCAACGGCCAGGGCGGTCGCGAGCACGGTCAGAAGGCCGACCAGCTGCCCGGTTACCGCAAGATCGACGACCCGGCGGCCCGCGCGCACGTCATGGCCGTCTGGGGCGTCGACGAGCTGCCGGGTCCCGGCCGCAGCGCCTACGAGCTGCTCACCGCCGACGACCTGAAGGCGATGCTCGTGTTCGGCAGCAACCCGGTCGTCTCGGCGCCGCGCGCGGCCCACGTCACCGAGCGGATGAAGGCGCTGGACCTGCTGGTGGTCGCCGACTTCGTCCTGTCGGAGACCGCCGCGATGGCGGACGTCGTGTTCCCGGTCACGCAGTGGGCCGAGGAGGACGGCACGATGACCAACCTCGAAGGCCGGGTCATCCGCCGCCGCAAGGCGCTCGACCCGCCGCCGGGTGTCCGCAGCGACCTGGAGCTGATCAACGGCCTGGCCGCGCGCCTCGGCGTGCCGACGGGGTTCCCGACGTCGCCGCGCGAGGCGTTCGAGGAGCTGCGGAAGGCCTCGCAGGGCGGCCTGTCCGACTACTCCGGCATCACCTACGAGCGGCTCGACGCCGAGCAGCTGCACTGGCCGGTGCCCTCGACCGACCACCCCGGCACCCCCAGGTTGTTCCTGGACCGGTTCGCCCACGCCGACGGTCTGGCGCGGTTCGTCCCGGTCGACCACACCGGCCCGGCGGAACCGCCGGACGCCGAGTTCCCGTTGCAGGCCACCACCGGGCGGGTCTTGCAGCACTACCAGTCGGGTGCGCAGACGCGGCGGATCGGGGAGCTGGCCGCGGCCGTTCCCGGGACGTACGTCGAGGTGCACCCCGATACGGCCGCGCGGGCGGGACTCGTTCCCGGCGAGCCCGCGCACGTCGTGTCCAGAAGAGGTCGTGTCACGGCCACCGTGCGCTGCGTGCCGAGCATGCGCGTCGACGCGGTGTTCCTGCCGTTCCACTTCCCCGGTGACGGGCGGGCGAACCTGCTCACCAACCCCGCGCTCGACCCCACGAGCCGGATGCCCGAGTTCAAGGTCTGCGCGGTGCGATTGGAGCGGGCATGCGACGAGTCGTGATCGTCGGGTACGGCATGGCGGGTGCACGGCTGGCGGACGAGCTCCGCCGCCGTGACCAGGACATCTCCATCACCGTCATCGGAGCCGAGCCGCACGCGGCGTACAACCGCGTGCTGCTCTCAACCGTGGTCGCCGGGACCATGATTCCCTCAGCGACCCGCCTCCACGACGAATCCTGGGCCGCCACCCACAACATCGACCTCCGCCTCTCCCACGAGGTCGTCTCCCTCGACCGCGTCACCCGAACGGTGGACGTCAGGTGCACGCGGGGCGCTTTCGTACCCTCAGAGAGCACGGAAGGGCCCCGCGTGCACCTTCCCCTGGATGTCACGCGGGAGTCCCGCGTTCCCCTGGGGGGTACGCGGGGGCCCCGCGTGACCGTCGCGTACGACGCGTTGGTGTTGGCGACGGGGAGTGTGCCGTGGGTGCCGCCGGCCGAAGGGCTCGTCGAGGACGGGAAGCTCGCCGACGGGGTGGTTGCCTTCCGGACGTTGGACGACTGCGCGCGGATCGAGGCCAAGGCGCAGAAGGGCATGCCGGTCGCGGTCCTGGGCGGTGGCCTGCTGGGCATCGAGGCGGCACGCGGCCTGGCCGGGCGGGGCTGCCTGGTCACGGTCGTGCACCCGGTCGGGCACCTGATGGAACGCCAGCTCGACCCCGGCGCCGGCAGTGTCCTCGCGCGCACCCTCGGCAAGCTCGGCATCGAGTTCCGGCTGAACGCGCTGGCCGCCAAGTACCTGCCCGGTGACGGCCTGGTCCTCGACGACGGCACGCACGTGCCCGCAGAGCTGGTGGTCGTCTCCGCCGGTGTGCGGGCGGAGACCGGGCTGGCGGTGCGGGCGGGACTGGACGTGGACCGCGGCATCGTCGTGGACGACGCGCTGCGCACCAGCGACCCGCGCGTCCACGCGATCGGCGACTGCGCCCAGCACCCCGGCACCGTCTCCGGTCTCGTGCAGCCCGCGTGGGACCAGGCCGCCGTGCTCGCCGACCGGCTGACCGGCGCGAACCCGGCCGCGCGCTACAGCGGCACGTCCGTCGTGACCCGGTTGAAGGCCCGCGACGTGGACCTCGCGGCACTGGGTGACGTGCACACCGACGTGGACTGCCCCGACTCGGAGGTCCTGTGCTTCCAGGAACCCTCCCGCGGCCGCTACGCCAAGCTGGTGCTGCGCGACGACCGGGTCACCGGCGCGATCGTGCTGGGCGCACCGGACGCGGCCGCCACGATCACCCAGCTCTACGACCGCGGCATCCCCGCGCCGACCGACCGGCTGGCGCTGCTGCTGGGCCGGGCGCTGCCCGCGGAGGCCGCGTCACCGGCGGACCTGCCGTCCAGCGCGGTGATCTGCCGCTGCAACACCGTCTCCAAAGGACAGATCGTGTCCGCGTGGCGTGCGGGCGCGGAGTCGTTGCCGCAGCTCGCGGAGGCCACGCGGGCGACCACGGGCTGCGGTGGCTGCAAGGACGCCGTGTGCGGGCTGCTCGACTGGCTCGGGGCCTCACAACCGGCCACCGCGTGATGTGCGGCGGAGTTGCCGCCGCCGTCATCGACCAGAACCCCCTGGTAACGCGCGGTTCCTAGGTTTCTCGGCAATCGCCGACCCCGCGGAGGACGTACATGAGCTGGATCGACCACTGGGAGCCGGAGAAGCCCGAGTTCTGGGAGTCCACCGGCAAGCGGATCGCACGCAAGAACCTCGCGCTCTCCATCTTCGCGGAGAACCTCGGGTTCAGCGTCTGGGTGCTGATGAGCATCGTGGTGGTGAGCCTCGGCCCGGTCGGGTTCGACTTCAGCGTCGGCCAGCAGTTCTGGCTGCTGATCGTGCCGAACCTGGTGGGCGCGGTGCTGCGGGTGCCCTACACGTTCGCGGTGCCGCGGTTCGGCGGGAGGGTCTGGACGACGATCAGCGCGGGACTCCTGCTGATCCCCTGCACGATGCTCGCCCACGCGGTGTCCACGCCCGGCACGCCGTACTGGTTCTTCCTGCTCACCTCGGCCGCCATGGGCCTGGGCGGCGGGAACTTCTCGTCGTCGATGGCGAACATCTCGTTCTTCTACCCGGAGGGCAAGAAGGGCCTCGCGCTCGGCATGAACGCCGCCGGCGGCAACCTCGGCGTCGCGATCACGCAGCTCATCGTGCCGGTCGTCATCACGCTCGGCACCGGCATCCACCTGGCCTACGCGGCGCTGATCTGGATGCCGTTCATCGTGGTCGCCACGCTGTGCGCCTGGTTCTTCATGGACAGCCTCACCCAGGCCAAGCCGGACGGCCAGTCGTACAAGCTGGCGCTGTCCAACAAGCACACCTGGGTGATGTCGTTCCTGTACATCGGGACGTTCGGGTCGTTCATCGGCTACTCGTTCGCGTTCCCGTCGCTGATCAAGCTCAGCTTCGTGGACCACAGGGGCTGGGTGGCGCTCGCGTTCCTCGGCGCGCTGATCGGCTCGGTCGCCCGGCCCGCCGGCGGGTGGCTCGCCGACCGGGTCGGTGGCGCGAAGGTGACGCTGGGCACGTTCGTGGGGCTCGGCGTCGGCACGATCGGCGTGATCATCAGCGTCGACACGAAGAACTTCGCGCTGTTCTTCGGCTCGTTCATCGCGCTGTTCGTGCTGGCCGGCGTCGGCAACGGCTCGACGTACCGGATGATTCCGGCGATCTTCCGCACGCAGTCGGACGACGACAAGTCCGCCAAGCGCCAAGCCGCCGCCGTGGTCGGCATCGCGGGCGCGGTCGGCGCGGCCGGTGGCGTGCTGGTGAACCTGGTCTTCAAGTTCTCGCTGGAGGGCTCGAAGACGCTGACGCCCGCGCTGACCGCGATCCTCGTGTTCTACGCGTTCTGCCTGGGCACCACGTGGTGGTTCTACCTGCGGCGCACCGTCTTCGCGGCGCGGCCGTCCTTGGCCTACGCGGGCGTGTAACAGCTCGGACACACAGCTGACCTCGGCACGACACACCGCCCGGTGACGATTCCGGGTGGAAGGAGGGACTCCGATGACTCGAACCCTGGTCGTGATCGGCCACGGCATGGTCGGCCACCGGCTCACCGAACTCCTGCACGACTCCGGGTGGCGGATCGTCGTGTTCGGCGAGGAGTCCCGCCCCGCCTACGACCGGGTCGCCCTGTCGTCCTATGTGGACACGTGGAGCTCCGCCGGCCTGGAGCTGCCCGCGCTGAGCGGGTGCGAGCTCCGCCTCGGCGAGAAAGCGGTCTCCGTCGACCGGGAACGCCGGGTCGTCGTGGGCGCCTCCGGTGTCGAGGTCGGCTACGACGCGCTGGTGCTGGCCACCGGCTCCGTGCCGTTCGTGCCGCCCGTCCCCGGCCGGGACCTGCCCGGCTGCCACGTCTACCGGACCATCGACGACCTGGACGAGATCCGGGCGACGGTCCAGGCCGCCGACCGGCCGGGCCGGCACTCCGGCATGGTGCTCGGCGGTGGCCTCCTCGGCCTGGAGGCGGCCAACGCGCTGCGCGGCATGGGGGTCTCGCCGCACGTCGTGGAGCTCGCACCCCGGCTGATGCCGATCCAGGTCGACGACGGCGGCGCCGGACTGCTGAAGCGGCTGGTCGAGAAGCTCGACCTGACCGTGCACACCGGCACCTCCGCCTCCTCGATCGAACGCGACGGGTCGCGGTTGATCGCCAAGCTGGCCAGCGGTCTGGAGCTCGACCTCGACGTCGTGGTGTTCAGCGCCGGCATCCGGCCCCGCACCGACCTGGACCTCGGGCTGGAGCTGGGACCGCGCGGCGGGTACCTGGTCGACGGTTCCTGCCGCACCGCCGACCCGCACGTGTTCGCGATCGGCGAGTGCGCGGCGGTCGAGGGCGTGACGTACGGG
Organism: Lentzea sp. NPDC037011; assembly: GCF_055607425.1. Lineage (NCBI taxonomy): Bacteria > Bacillati > Actinomycetota > Actinomycetes > Pseudonocardiales > Pseudonocardiaceae > Lentzea > Lentzea sp. NPDC037011. Next base: position 637,208 of record NZ_JBVJRT010000005.1, read on the forward strand.
CTGGTAGCACCCGGTTACGCGATGGCCGAGGTGGTCGCGGACCAGCTCTCCGGTGGCACGAAGGTGTTCCCCGGTGCGGACGTGTCGACGAAGCTGAAGCTGCTCGGCGTGGACGTGGCGTCGTTCGGTGACGCGCACGCCACGACCGAGGGTGCGCTGGAAGTCGTCGTGAACAACGCCGTCGCGGGCACGTACAGCAAGCTCGTGGTGTCCGACGACGCGAAGACCCTGCTCGGCGGCGTGCTGGTCGGTGACGCGTCGGCCTACCCGTCGCTGCGCCCGCTGGTGGGCAAGGAGGTCCCCGCGGCGCTGTTGCAGCCGGGTGCGGCCGTCGACGTGGACATGCCGGCGGACGCCCAGGTCTGCTCGTGCCACGCCGTCACCAAGCAGACGATCACCGACGCCATCGGGTCCGGTGTGGCGTGCGACGTCGCCGAGCTGAAGGCGTGCACCAAGGCGGGCACGGGCTGCGGTTCGTGCGTGCCGATGCTGAAGAAGCTGCTGACCGACTGCGGCGTCGAGCAGTCCAAGGCGCTGTGCGAGCACTTCACCCACTCGCGCGCGGAGCTGTTCGAGATCGTCCGCGCGACCCGGATCACGACGTTCACCGCGCTGGTCGAGAAGCACGGCAGCGGGCGCGGGTGCGACATCTGCAAGCCCGCCGTGGCCTCGATCCTGGCGTCGCTGAACAACGGGCACATCCTCGGCGAGGCACAGGTCTCGTTGCAGGACACCAACGACCGGTTCCTCGCGAACATGCAGCGCAACGGCACCTACTCGGTCGTGCCGCGCATCCCCGGCGGCGAGATCACGCCGGAGAAGCTCATCGTGATCGGCGAGGTCGCCCGCGACTTCGGGCTCTACACGAAGATCACCGGCGGGCAGCGGATCGACCTGTTCGGCGCGACGGTCGACCAGCTGCCGCAGATCTGGCGCCGCCTGGTCGACGCCGGCTTCGAGTCCGGGCACGCGTACGGCAAGGCGCTGCGCACGGTGAAGTCCTGCGTCGGCACGACCTGGTGCCGCTACGGCGTGCAGGACTCCGTCGGGCTCGCGATCGACCTGGAGCTGCGCTACCGCGGCCTGCGGTCGCCGCACAAGCTCAAGTCCGCGGTGTCGGGGTGTGCGCGCGAGTGCGCGGAGGCCCGCAGCAAGGACTTCGGCATCATCGCGACCGAGAACGGCTGGAACCTCTACGTCGGCGGCAACGGCGGCTTCACACCCCGCCACGCCGACCTGCTGGTGTCCGATGTGGACACGGAGACGCTCATCCGCACCATCGACCGGTTCCTGATGTTCTACATCCGCACCGCGGACCGGTTGCAGCGCACTTCGGCGTGGCTGGAGGGCCTCGACGGCGGCCTCGACCACCTGCGCGAGGTGGTCGTGGACGACGAGCTCGGCATCTGCGCCGACCTGGAGGCCGCGATGGACGCCCACGTCGGTTCGTACGCCGACGAGTGGAAGGGCGTGCTGGAGGACCCGGAGAAGCTGGCGCGCTTCACGTCGTTCGTCAACGCCCCTGGCACCCCCGACCCGTCGATCTCGTTCCGCGCCGAACGCGGTCAGCGCGTTCCCGTCCAGCTCGGCATCCCGGAGGTCGTGCGATGACGAAGGTCTGTGACTTCGCCCTGCTGCGCCCGGAACAGGGCGTCGCGGCCCTGCTCCCCGACGGCTCGCAGGTGGCCGTGTTCCTGACCGCGGAGGGCACCCTGCACGCGCTGGACAACGTCGACCCGTTCAGCGGCGCTGCGGTGCTCTCCCGCGGCATCCTCGGTGACCGCGGCGGTGTGCCCGTGGTCGTGTCCCCGGTCTACAAGCAGGCCTTCGAGCTGGCCACGGGCAAGTGCCTCGACTCGCCCGAGGTGTCGGTCGCCGTGCACGGGGTGCGTGTGCGTGACGGTGTGGTGGAGCTGACGTGACCGGTCCGCTGGCCGGGTTCACCATCGGCGTCACCGCCGCCCGCCGTGCCGACGAGCTCATCGCGCTGCTCGAACGCAAGGGTGCCGCGGTCCTGCACGGCCCGGCCATCCGCATCGTGCCGCTGCCGGACGACACCTCGTTGCTGGCCGCGACGTCCGCCCTGCTGTCGGCGCCGGTCGACGTGGTCGTGGCGACCACCGCGATCGGCTTCCGCGGCTGGTTCGAGGCCGCGGAGGGCTGGGGTCTGGGCGCGCGCCTGCACCGCGCCCTGTCGTCGGCCGTGGTGCTGCCGCGCGGCCCGAAGGCGAAGGGCGCGGTGCGGGCCGCCGGCCTGACCGAGACGTGGTCGCCGTCGTCCGAGTCGAACGCCGAGCTGCTGCAGTACCTGCTGCGGATGGGCGTCTCCGGCAAACGCGTGGCCGTGCAGCTGCACGGCGAACCGCTGCCGGACTTCGTCGGCACCCTCCAGGCCGCGGGCGCCGACGTCGTCGAGATCCCGGTCTACCGCTGGGAACCGCCCGCCGACCCCGGCCCGCTGGAGCGGCTGATCGACGCGGTGCTCGACGGCCAGGTGGACGCGCTGACGTTCACCAGCGCCCCGGCCGCCTCGTCGGTGCTGCGCACGGCCGGAGACCGCCGCGCCGACCTGGTGGAGACCCTGCGCCGCACCGTGCTGGTGGTCGGCGTCGGCGCGATCACCGCAGGTCCCCTGGTGGCCGCAGGAATCCCGGTGGTGCAGCCGGCCCGCTCGCGCATCGGCTCGATGGTGCGCGAACTGGCCGTCGAGCTGCCCGCGCGGGCGACCCGGCTGCGGATCGCTTCGCTGGACATGGAGATGCGCGCCCAGGCCGTGGTGATCGACGGCGAGCTGCGCCCCGTCGCACCGGCGCCGATGGCGGTGCTGCGCACCCTCGTCGCCGCCCGCGGACGGGTGGTGTCCCGGCAGGAACTGCTGGCCGCCCTGCCCTCCGGCGGCGAGGAACACGCCGTGGAGACGGCGATCGGACGGCTGCGGACGGCATTGGGGGCGCCGCAGATGGTGTGCACCGTGGTCAAGCGCGGATACCGACTCGCGATGGAGCCCGCATGAAGCTCGTCCTGGCCTTCCACGGCACGCGGAACCCGCGCGGGGTCGCGGTGTGCGAGGAGATCGCGGCCCTGGTGCGCGCCGCGGTGGACGCACCCGTCGCGGTCGCGTACGCCGACGTGCTCCAGCCGGACGTCCGGTCCGTTGTGGACGGTCCGTGCGTCGTCGTGCCGGTGTTCCTGGCGGCCGGGTACCACGTGCGGGTGGACATCCCGGAGCAGATCGGGTCACGCCCCGGGGTCGTGGTGACCGAGCCGCTGGGCGTGGCCGCGGTGCCGGCGGTGGTGGACCGGTTGCGCGAGGCCGGGGTCCGGCGCGGCGACCTGGTGGTGCTCGGCGCGGCCGGTTCGTCGGACGCGCGGGCCCTGGCGGACGTGCGGCGGGCCGCGGTGCTGGTGGGGGCGGAGGCCGTCGGGTACGTCGCCACGGCCACGCCCCGGATCGCGGACGTGGTGGCCTCGGTCCGCCACGGCGGGCGGCGGGTCGTGGTGGCGTCGTGGTTGCTGGCGCCCGGTGTCTTCCAGGGCGGGCTGGCCGGGTGCGGGGCGGACGTGGTGGCGGAACCGGTCGGGGCGCATCCGCTGGTGGTCGAGGCGTTGGTGCGGAAGTACCGAGAGGGCGTTGCGGGGGTGCGCAGGTCGGCGTGAGCGCGAGGCCGGTCGCCGACCTGCGCGCCGCCTACCAGAGCCCGGGGAGCTCCTCTTCGCGCGCGTCCTCCCACCGGTACTCCCGCAGGTTGACCTTCCCGTCGAGGTTCGGCACCCCTTCCTCGTGCAGCATCTGCAGCTGGGTGTCGCGCAGGTGCGGGGCGCAGGTGCCGTCCGCCTTCAGGACGCGTTGCCATGGCAGGTCGTGGCCGTCCTCGTTCAGGATGCGGCCGACCAGCCGGGGCGACGGTGCCTTGGCGAGATCGGCGATGTCGCCGTAGGTGGCGACGCGGCCGCGGGGGATCGCCTTGATGGTGTCGCGGATCCGCTCGTGGATCTCTTCGTCCATGCGCCGAGTCTAGGGTCAGATCCGCACCGCCCAGGAGGCGACGGCCGCGCGGTGGCCGGTCGGTCCCGGCGGCGTCGCTGCGGAGGCGCCCGTGAACGTGTTCCGGTACGCTGAAGTAGGTCGTAAGGGTTAAAACCACTCCAAGGAGTGGCGCTTTCACACTGTTGGCGCAACGGACGCCGACTCGTGGTGGGTAAACTGCCGGGCACTCTTCAACCCATACAGGGCAACGGGAATGACGAAACCGAGCCGTAGACCCGATGCCGCTCCACCCGCGGGCACCGCCACCGCCCGCGCGCGGGAAGCCTTGGCGCGCAAGTGGAGCTACCTGCTCAGCAGCGTCGTGATGGTCGCGTTGAGCCGGGACGAGCTGGACGCCGAACTGGGCGACCAGCTCGACGCGTTGTGCACGGCGTTGCACAGCGAGCCGTTCGACCCCGCTCCGTTCGAGCAGGTGGGCGAGCGGCTCGCCGGCGTCGGCTACGTCAACGAGCCCGGGCTGCGCCGCACCGTCGACGTGCTCGGCAAGGGCCTGCTGGGCCTGGACGAGTTCAGCGGGAGCAAGCAGCACGTCGTGCGCGTCGTCGGCGGCATGGGCGCGCTGATGTGCGCCTTCAGCGCGGCGCGGGCACGTTCCATCCTGGACCAGCAGGAGAGCATGCAGCTCGCGCTGCTCAAGGCCGCCCGTGACGCGCAGCGGGACCAGCGGCGCAGCGAGGCCAGGTTCGCCGGCATCGCGACGTCGTCGACCAGCGGCATCTTCGTCGTCGGCCTCGACGGCAAGGTGGTGTGGGTCAACGACGCCGTCGGCGACGTCCTGGGCCACAAGCCCGATCCGGGCACGCGGCTCATGGACCTGGTCGCGCCGGGGTCGGTCGTCGTGTTCCGCGAGATGGTCGAACGCGTGCTGGCCGAACGCCGTGAGTTCGAACGGGAACCGCTGCACCTGTTGCGCGGCGAGGACGACGTGGCCAAGGTGACGCTGACGGCGTCACTGCTGCGCGACGGCGACAACAAGCCCAGCCACGTGCTGGTGGTCGCCGACGACGCCACGGAACTCGCGCTGCTGCAAGGAGAACTGCGCAGGCAGTCGTTGCACGACGTGCTGACCGGCCTGCCGAACCGGCAGTTCTTCACCACCCACCTGGAGACCGTGCTGCGCAGGGCCGACCCCGTGCTCGGCGTGACGGTGTTCCACCTCGACCTCGACGCGTTCGGCCTGGTGTGCAACAGCCTCGGCGGCCGGGTCGGCGAGCGGCTGCTGCAGCACGTGGCCCGCAGGCTGCGCGCGTTGCTGTCGCGCGAACAGGCGATGGTCGCCCGGTTCGACGGTGACGAGTTCGGCGTCGTCGTCGAGAACTCCGCCGCCACACCGGACATCGCGACGATGATGACCACGATCAACGCCGACCTGGCCGAACCGGTGTTCGTCGACGAGCACGGGCTCGCGGTGTCGGTGAGCGCGGGCGTCGTGCACCGGCCCTCGCCGGACGTCGACCCGGTCGAGCTGCTGCGCATGGCCGACCTCGCGTTGCGGCAGGCCAAGAAGGACCAGCGCGGCCAGTGGGAGTTGTTCCACAGCAACCAGGACACCGAACGGCGCCGTGACCACGCGCTGGCCGTCGTGATGCCGGGCGCGTGGGAACAGGGTGACATCGGCGTCTGCTACCGGCCGGTGCGCGCGCTCGCGACCGGTGAGCTGGCGGGCGTGGAGGCCGTGCTGCACTGGGACCTCACCGACCGCTGCGCCGAGCTCGCCGACGCCACGGGCATGATCCTGCCGATGGGCGAGTGGCTGATCCGGATCGTCGCCGGTCAGGCCCAGTGGTGGCGGCACCGCGGTGAGCTCGACGCGCAGTTCGGCGTCCGGCTCACCCGCCACCAGTCGACCGACGGCGACCTCGTGTCCCGCGTGGCGCGGGTGATCGAGGAGACCGGTCTGCCGCACGAGCGGCTGACGCTGAGCATGCCGGTCGGCGTGCTGGACGTGGCCTGCGCGGCGGAGAACCTGGGCACGCTGGCGGCCAGGGGAGTGCGGATCGCGCTGGAGGACTTCGCTCTCGGCCCGCGCGACCTGAACTGGCTCTCGGAGCTGCCGATCGCGTCCGTGCTGGTGCCGGGGGACCTGGTGCGCAAGCAGGACGAGCGGTGCGCCGCGCTCATCCCCGCCGTGCACGAGCTGGGCGTGAACATCTGCGTGGACGGCGTCGAGACCGCCGCCCAGGCCGAGTGGTGGGCGCGAGCGGGCGCCGACCTCGCGATCGGCACCCACTTCGGCGTTCCACGCGACGCAGGTGAGTTCCTGCAGAAGCTCTAGCCCCCTTGCAGATGCCGTCAGACGCTGCGCTGCCAGGTGACGACGGCCGTGTGGTAGGCGTCGGCGGCCGTCACCGAGAAGTTGAAGCAGTGGCCGTACCCGTTGACCACGAAGGCGTCCAGCCGCGGTGCGCGCGGGTAGAACGGCCGCTCGGAGCGGGCCAGTGCCGCGGACGACGAGCAGTCGGCGCCGAGCGGCGGGGTGCCGCAGAAGTAGTCGGCCGAGGTCTGCACGGTCATCACCGGCACGTCGATGGCACCGCTCGCGGGGAGCACGATGTTCGACATCAGCGCGGTCGTGACGAACTCACCGGCCGACACGACGTCCTTGGTGGACTCGTCGAGGTTCACCACGTCGGTGACCTTCGGGCCCGGTGCGTGGAACATGGTGTAACGGGTGCCGGGTGCCGTGGTCAGGTAACCGAGGTCGAGACCGCGCAGGCTCAGCTTCGCGTCGAGCACGGCGGGGATCAGGTTCGTCAGCGCGGGCACGGCCCGGACGTAGTCCCACTGGTGGGTCATGCCGGTGACCAGCACGCCGTCGACGTCGCGGTACCGGCCGGCCTCGGCCATCGCGATCGCGGAACCGATGGAGTGCCCGCCGATCAGCACCTTCGCGAACCGCTGCCGCAGGCGCTCGACGATCTGGTGCACCGCTTCGGCCTGGTTGGGGACGTCGACCAGGATGCTGAGCGGCTTGGTGCTCTTGCCGGTGCCGATCCGGTCCACCGCCATGGTGGCGATGCCGGCGCTGTTCATGGCGCGCACGACCGACCGGGCCTCGGGACCGACCGGGATGTCCCAGTAGCCGCTGGTGTAGGTGCCACCGGGGACGAGCACCTGGACCGCCCTGGCCCCGCGGGGGACGCAGAGGCGGCCGTACATCGTCTGCTTGACCAGTCCGAACTGGACGGGCGTGTACACGTCCTCACAGGTGGTCTGGGCGGCGTTCGCCTGCGCGGGCACCGGTAAGAGCGCGGCGAGCAGCACGGCGGCACAGAGCCGACGGAAACGCATGGGGGAACAAACCTCCAACTAGCGGGGGACGACCTTCATCATCAGGTCGTTGGGGTAGGCCGCATTGGTGAACGTGGTGCGCACGGGCCGGTCCGGGACCAGCCGGTAGCGCGAGCAGACCGCCGCAACGACGACGGCGATCTCGGTCAGCGCGAAGTGGTTGCCGATGCACTGGTGGATACCGCCGCCGAACGGGACGAACGCGCCCTTCGGCAGCTGCCGGACGCGGTCGGGCGTCCAGCGGTCCGGGTCGAAGCGCTCGGGGTCGGGGAACTGCGCGGGGTCGTGGTGCAGGGTGTGCGGGCTGAGGATCACCTCGGTGCCCGGTGGCAGGCGGACGCCGCCGAGGTCGACCTCCTCGGCGGTGCGGCGCATGACGAGCCACAGCGGGTACTTCCGCAGCACCTCGCTCGCCACCTGGCCGACGTAGGTCAGCCTCGGCACGTCGTCGACCGTGACCGCGCGCCCGGCGAGCACCTCGTCGACCTCGGCCACGACCCGCCGCTGCACGTCGGGGTTCGCGGCGATCTCGTGGAAGATCCACGCCAGCGCGAGCGCGGTGGTCTCGATCCCGGCCGTCAGCAGCGTGATGACCTCGTCGAAGACCTGCTCGTCGGTCATCGGCTCGCCGGTCTCGGCGTCCCTGGCGGCCAGCATGGTCGACAGCAGGTCGCCGTGGTCGGCCGGGTCGTCGCGGCGGGCCGCGATGACCTCCTGCACGATCGCCCGCATCCGGTCGACCGCCTCGTCGAACTCGCGGTTCGCCGGGATGGGCAGCTTCTCCACGAACCCCGGTGACAACGCGCGCAGGATGCCGTTGCGGATGATCACGAAGACGGACCGCCGGGCCTCGTCGATCGCCCGCTGACCGATCTCGGTGGAGAACAGCGCCTCACCGACGATCGTGACGGCGAGGCCCTGCATGTCGGCCTCCAGCTGCCGCACCTCGCCCGGCCGCCAGCCGTCGACGACCTCGCGCGCCGCGCGGGCCATGACGGTGACGTAGCCCGCGATCCGGTCGCGGTGGAACGCCGGCTGCACCATCCGGCGCTGGCGCAGGTGGAACGACCCGCTGGACACCGCGAGCCCGTTGCCCACGAACGGGCGGAACTTGTCGTACATCCGGCCCTTGTGGAACTTCGGCGCGTCGGTGACCAGCACCTGGTGCGTCAACCGCGGGCTGGTGACGAAATAGGTGCGCATCGGACCCAGGTGGACTTCCACCAGATCACCGCGATCACGCAAATTCCCGGTGAAGGCGAATCTTTTCCTGAGCATTGGCAACGTGTGCCCGAGAAATGGCAGCCGACCGGGTGCCACCGGGACGGACATCATCGCTCCTCGCGACGTGGAAAGGATGGACCACCTTATGAGTCGTTCGGGTGAGGATGACAGTGCCCGTTCGGGTGGCGTGTGTTCACACTTGCGGCCTAATCGAGTGCGCTTCGTGCATGACTAAGCTTGTGCGTCCGCAACCTCAAGAGGGTGGTCGCCGTGGCCGACGAGAACTGGATCCCGCAGAGCGTGGACGTGTCCGTGCCCAGTGCGGCGCGGGTCTACGACTACCTGCTCGGCGGCGCGCACAACTTCGCGGTCGACCGCGTGATGGGCGACAAGGCCGAGGAGATGATGCCGCACTCGCGCAGCGCGGCCCGTCTCAACCGGGCCTTTCTGCGCCGTGCCGTGCGGTTCATGACCGAGCAGGGGGTGCGGCAGTTCCTCGACATCGGCTCCGGCATCCCGACCGTGGCGAACGTGCACGAGGTCGCGCAGGAGCAGGCTCCGGAGTGCCGGGTCGTCTACGTGGACCGCGATCCCGTCGCCGTGGCACACGGTGAGCTGATCGTCGCGGGCAACGACCGCGTCGGCGTGCTGCAGGCCGACATGCGCGACCCGGAGAGCATCCTGAGCAGCGGCGAGGTCAGGCGGCTGCTCGACTTCGACCAGCCGGTCGGGCTGCTGCTGCTGTTCATGGTCCACTGGGTGCCGGACGACGCCGACCCGCAGGGGCTGCTCAAGCGCTACCGCGAGGCGTTGCCCGCCGGGAGCTACCTCGCGATCTCGCACATGGCCGGCGACCACGTCAACGACGAGGCCAGGGCCGTCACCGACCGGATGAGCAAGGCCGGCGGCGGTGACGTCGCCTATCGCGACCGCGCCGAGATCGAAGCCTTCTTCGGTGATTTCGAGCTGGTCGAACCGGGACTGGTCAAGTACGCCGAATGGCGACCTTCCGGTCCTGGTGACATCTCCGACGACCCGGCGGTGAACCGGATCGCCTTCGCAGGGGTCGGTCGTAAGTCATAGCCGATACCGATAGGGTGATGTCGATTCACGTCGCCGGTTGAGGTGGGACCGACGGTGCGTGGCTAAACTGCCGGACACTCCGAGCCCGTGACGAGGCAGCCCCGAATGCCGAAGCCGAGTCGTGCACGTGACGCAACCCCGTCGCCCGAGGACGCCGTCCGGGCGCGGCTGACGCTCGCGCGCAAGTGGTCCTACCGGCTGCTCGGCACCGTCGTCATCCCGCGCGGCAGCCAGGAGCTCGACGAGGAGCTGAGCGGCCGGCTCGACGCGTTGTGCGCCCTGCTGCACGAGGAACCGTTCCGCGCGACCGCGGTCGAGCAGCTGGGCGCCGACCTGGTGGGCCTGGGCCACCTCGGGAAGGCCGGTCTGCGCTGCACCACCGAGGTGCTGGGCAAGGGCCTGCTGGCGCTGCCGGAGTTCCAGCCCGTCGAGCGGTACGCGGAACGGGTCGCGCTCGCCGTGGGCGCCCTCGGCGTCGGGTTCACCGCCGCCAGCACCGAGTCCGTGCTCTCCCAGCAGGAGGGCATGCAGAAGTCGTTGCTCAAGGCTGTCCGCGACGCGAACTGGAACCTCAGGGAGAGCGAGGCCCGCTTCAACGAGGTGGTCACCTCCTCGACCAACGGCGTGCTGATCGTCGACCTCGACGGCCGGTTGCTCCAGGTCAACGCCGCGATCGGGCAGATCCTCGGCAGCACCTCCGACGAGCTCACCGGTGTGCCGCTGCTCGACCTGATCCAGCCCGGTTTCACCGACATGCTGCGGGAGGCGCTCGCCGACCTGGCCGCCGGCGCCACCGAGCGGGTCCGGCAGTCGCAGCGGTTGCTGCGCAAGGACGGCGAGTCGGCGCGGGTGACGCTGACGGCGTCGTTGCTGCGCGGCGCCGACGACAAGCCGATGCACTTCGTCGTGGTGGTCGAGGACGGCACGGAGCTGGCGCTGCTGCAGGGCGAGCTCAAGCGGCAGGCGCTGCACGACGTGCTCACCGGCCTGCCGAACCGGCAGTTCTTCACGACCCAGCTGGAGATCGCGCTGCGCAAGTGCGACCCCGAGCACGGCATCACGGTGTTCCACCTCGACCTCGACGCGTTCGGCATGCTGCGCGACACCTTCGGCGGCCGGGTCGTCGAACGCCTGCTGCAGCACGTCACGCAGCGGCTGAAGGCGTTGCTGGCGGACGAGAAGGTCATGATCGCCCGGTTCGGCGGCGACGAGTTCGGCGTGCTGGTCGAGAACACCGCGACCACGCCGGGCATCGACGCCGTCATGCGCGGCATCAACGACGACCTCGGGCTGGAACCGACCTATGTGGACGGTCACGGGCTGGCGGTGTCGGTCAGCGCGGGCGTCGTGCACCGGCCGGCCGCCGACAGCGAGCCGCTCGACGTGCTGCGCTCGGCGGAACGCGCGCTGCGCAGGGCCAAGAAGGGCCGCCGCGGCCAGTGGGAGCTGTTCCACGCGGGCCAGGACGCCGAGGAACGCCGTGACGACGCGCTGGCCGTGGCGATGCCGAGCGCGTGGGAGGACGGCGAGATCACCGTGCGGTACCGGCCGGTCGTCGACCTGGTCGGCGGGGTGGTCAGCGGTGTCGAGGCCGCGCTGCACTGGGACCGGCCGGACGCGGGCGAGCTGGGCCACGACCGGTGCGCGGAGCTGGCCGAGCAGACCGGGCTGATCCTGCCGCTCGGCGAGTGGGCGCTGCGGGTCGCCGCCGGCCAGTCGGTGTGGTGGCGCCAGCGCGGCCAGTTCGACCGCGCGCTCGCGATGCGGCTCACCGCGCACCAGTCGGCCGACGCGGACCTGGTCTCGCGGGTCGTGGGCGTGCTCGACCAGGTCGGGCTGCCCACCGACCAGCTGATGATCAGCGTGCCCGGCTCGGTGCTGCCGATGGCCGACGCCGCGGACAACGTCGCCGTCCTGACCCGCATGGGCGTGCTGACGGCGATCGACGACTTCGGCCTGGGACCGCTGGACTTCGGCCTGCTCGCTTCCGACCTGCCGGTCCGCGCGGTGCGGGTGGCCCGCGGCCTGGTGGAGAACCGGTCGCCGTACGTCGCGGCGCTGCTGCCGTTGCTGCGGGAACGCGGTGTGTCGGTGGCGGTCGACGGGATCACCAGCGCCGAGCAGGCGGAGTGGTGGCGTGCGGCGGGGGCGAGCTTCGCGACCGGCGACCACTTCGGCGTGGCCCGCGCGGCCGGGGAGTTCCTGGAGGGCCTGCAGCCCCGGTGACCGGACGGGGTCGGGGTCACGTCCGATCACCGGGGAGTTCGTCCGGACCGGCTGCGGGCTGCGCAGTGGCAAGGCTCACAACACCGTCAAAACGGGCTGAACCACCGCTCCCTGTCGAGGAGGTGGACGGCAGCGGTGGGTGCTCCGATCGGCGGGCGGGACTGATCTTGTCGGTGCAGCGTGGTGAAATCGAGGCGTGGCACTTCCACCCCAGCTGGTCCGCAGGAGACCGGAGACGCGTCCGCGTCCCCGGTGGGACGCCGCTGCGCAGCGGGTCTTCGCGCACGAGGGCTTCGTGCGCGTCCTCGGCGGCCCCGGCACGGGCAAGACGACGCTGCTGGCCGAGCTGGCCGCGCACGTGGTGCTGGAGCACGGCGCCGACCCGGAGAACGTGCTGGTGCTCACGGCGAACCGGCGCGCGTCCGTGGCGTTGCGCGCCCACGTCACGCGGCTGCTGACCGGGCGGTTCCCGACGGTGCGCGAGCCGCTGGTGCGCACCGTGCACTCGTACGCGTTCGCGGTGCTGCGCAACCAGGCGGTGCTGCTCGGCGAGCCGCCGCCGCGGTTGCTGTCCGGGCCGGAGCAGGACGCGATGGTGCGCGACCTGCTCGCCGGTGACGTCGAGCTGGGCGCCGCGCACTGGCCGGAGCGGTTGCGGCCGGCGCTGGAGCTGCCCGGGTTCGCGCACGAGCTGCGGGACCTGCTGCTGCGCGCCGCCGAACGCGGGCTGGGCCCGGAGGACCTGGTCGAGCTGGGCGAGCGGCACGGGCGCGACGAGTGGGTGGCGGCCGGGCGGTTCGGGCAGCAGTACGAGGAGGTGAACCTGCTGTCGGGGATGGACTCCGCGACGGCGTTCGCCCCCGCGCTGGACGCGGCCGAGCTGGTGGCGATGGCCTACGCGGCGTTCGCGACGGACGAGGACCTGCTGTGGGCCGAGCGGCGGCGGGTGCGGTACCTGCTGGTCGACGACGCGCAGCACCTCGACCCGATGCAGTACTCGCTGATCAGGACGCTGGGGACGGGTGCGGCGCGGTTCGTTCTCGCCGGTGACCCCGACCAGGCGATCTTCACGTTCCGCGGCGCCGACCCGGACATCCTGCGGGACGTGCCGGGCGAGACGGTGGTGCTGGCGCAGTCGCACCGGATGCTGCCCGAGGTGCGCGACGCGGTGGCGCGGCTGGCCGCCCGGTTGCCCGGTGCGTCGCCGACGCGGTCGGTGCTGCCGGTCGACGGCGAGGGGACGGTGCAGGTGCGGCTGCTCGCCTCGGCCGCGCAGGAGGCCACGTGGGTGGCGGACCAGCTGCGGCGGTCCCACCTGGCCGATGAGGTGCCGTGGTCGCAGATGGCCGTGATCGTGCGGTCGGCCACGTTGTCGCTACCGGTGTTGCAGCGCGCGCTGCTCGCCGCGGGCGTACCGGTGGCGGTGCCGTCGGACGAGCTGCCGTTGGCGCAACAGCCGTCCGTGCGCCCGTTGCTGGCCTTGGTGCGTGCGGCGGCCTCACCGTCCGCGTTGGACGAGGACACGGCGGCGATGCTGCTGTCGTCGTCGTACGGTGGTGCGGACCCGTTGGCGCTGCGGCGGTTGCGGCGTGGTCTGCGGCGACTGGAGATGGCCGCCGGCGGTGACCGGCCGAGCGGGGAGCTGCTGGTCGAGGTGCTGCTGACCGACGACCGGCTGGCCGCGCTGGAGGACGTCGAGTCGCTGCCCGCCCGCCGGATCTCGCACCTGCTGTCGCTGGCGCGCAAGGCGATCGGCCGCGGTGCGACGGTCGAGTCGGTGCTGTGGGAGCTGTGGACTGCCACCGGGCTGCAGGAGCGGTGGGTCACGCAGTCGGCGCGCCGCGGCGTGACCGGCATGCAGGCCGACCGCGACCTCGACGCGATCGTGGCGTTGTTCGAGGCGGCCGCGAAGTACGTCGACCGGTTGCCGGGCTCCGGTGTGGCCGGTTTCGCGGACTACCTGGAGTCGCAGCGGATCGTCGGCGACACGCTGGCCGCCGCCGCACCCGTCGGCGAGGCCGTGGCGGTGCTGACCGCGCACGCCGCCGCCGGCCGGGAGTGGGAGGTCGTCGCGGTGCCGGGGGTGCAGGAGGGCGCGTGGCCCGACCTGCGGCTGCGCGGCACGGTGCTGGGCGTCGAGCGGATGGTGGACGTGCTGGCCGGCCTGGAGCCGTCGGTGTCCGCGGTGGCGCCGATCCTGGCCGAGGAACGCCGCCTGCTGCTCGTGGCGGCGTCGCGGGCCCGGTCGAAGCTGCTGATCAGCGCCGTCCGCGGCGAGGACGAGCAGCCGTCGCGCTTCCTGGACGAGATCGAGTCGTCCGCCGAGGACGAGCGCAAGCTCCACCGCCCCCAGCGCGGCCTGGTGCTCGCCGAGCTGGTCGGCGAGCTGCGCCGGGTGGTGTGCTCGGACGCGGAGCCGGCCGACCGCCGTTCGCGCGCCGCCACCCAGCTGGCCCGCCTGGCCGAGGCCGGCGTTCCCGGCGCGCACCCGGAGTCCTGGTACGGCGTCGCCGCCGTGTCGTCGGAAGATCCACTGTGGACGGAAGAGCAGAAGGTCAGCGTGACCCCCTCGACCATCGAGGTGATCACCAAGTGCCCGCTGCGCTGGGTCGTCGAACGCCACGGCGGCCAGGACCCGGCCGAGCTCGCCTCCGTCACCGGCACCCTCGTCCACGCCCTCGCCCAGGCCGCCGCCTCGGGCGCCGACGCCCGTGAACTGCGCGTGAAGCTCGACGAGGCCTGGGCCGCCGTCGACGCGGGCGCCCCCTGGTTCTCCCGCCGCGAACGCATGCGCGTCGAGAAGATGCTGGACACGTTCCTCGCCTGGCTCACCATGACCCGCAGCCAGCTCACCCAGGTGGCGGTCGAGGAGGAGATGTCCGTCGAGGTCCCGAAGCGCGACGGCGGCCCCTGGCTCCAGGTCCGCGGCCGCGTCGACCGCCTCGAACACGACGCCGACGGCCGCCCGATCGTCGTGGACATCAAGACCGGCAAGAACCCGGTCTCCCGCGACGCCGGCCAGGAACACCCCCAGCTCGCCGTCTACCAGCTGGCCACCTCCCTGGGCGGCTTCACGCACATCGGCCTCGGCACCGAACCGGGCGGCGCCCGCCTGCTGTACGTGGCCCGCGAGGACAAGAAGACCGGCGCCGTGGAACGCACCCAGGCCCCCCTGGACGAACAGGGCGTCCGCGCGTGGCTGGAGGTCGTCCAAGACGCGGCCGAGTCCGTGCTCGGCCCCTCGTACACGGCGCGCGAGAACGCCGACTGCGACCGCTGCCCGGCCCGCACCACGTGCCCGGTCCACCCGTCCGGACGCCAGGTGAGCGAGTAGGTGGTGAGGCCCGCCGGTGACCTGCACCTCCCTCTCGGCGCACCGCCGGGCGACCGCGTCCACCCGGCTGGTGCGGAGCCGTTCGGAGCAGGTAGGAAGATGTGCCGGTGACGTTGCTCAGCACCCCGGTCCGGCTCTTCGCCTCGTGCGATGAGCCGCGCCTTGCCACGGGCGCATGCCGCGCGCGTGGTGGGCGGTGTGGGGTTGTTGGGTGGCGTGGGGCTGTTGAGTGGCGTGCGCGCGTTGGGCGTGTGGCGGGGGAGCGACGTGTGGGTGCTGGGGGGCCTGCTGGCGCGGCGCGGCTCCCAGCGGCTGGCGCGCTGGCGCGCATGGGACGGCACGGAGCCGTCGGACGGCATGCGCGCGTTGAGCGCGGTGAGCACCGGCCGTGCGTTGGCCGCCGTGCGCGCGTTGACTGGCGTGCGCGCGTTGACTGGCGTGCGCGTGTTGAGCGCGGTGTAGCTGTCGGCTGGCGTGCGCGCGTTGAGCACGAGCCGTGCGTCGGGCTTCGAGCGCGCGTTGAGTACCGGCCGTGCGTTGGCCGCCGTGCGCGCGTTGACTGGCGTGCGCGCGTTGACTGGCGTGCGCGTGTTGAGCGCGGTGTAGCTGTCGGCTGGCGT
>NZ_JBVJRT010000005.1:653129-753520 GCF_055607425.1 Lentzea sp. NPDC037011
CGGAGCGCGCGTTGAGCACGAGCCGTGCGTCGGGCTCCGTGCGCGCGTTGAGTACCGGCCATGCGTTGACCGCCGTGCGCACGTCGAGCACCGGCCGCGCGTTGACCGCCATGCGTGTGTTGACCACCGTGCGCGCGTTGGCCGCCGTGCGCGCGTTGGCCGCCGTGCGTGTGTTGACCGCCATGCGCGCGTCGACCGCCATCGTCCCGAGCCCGCTCCCCACCCCAAGGGCAGGCGGTCATGACCGTCAGCCCCTTCGAGATCGCCGAAGCCCTCGGCCTCAACAAGCCGACCCCCGAGCAGGCCGAGGTCATCGCCGCCCCCGCCCGCCCGGCCCTGGTCATCGCCGGCGCGGGTGCGGGCAAGACCGAGACCATGGCCGCGCGGGTCGTCTGGCTGGTGGCGAACGGGCTGGTCGAGCCGGACCGCGTCCTGGGCCTGACGTTCACCCGCAAGGCCGCCCGTCAGCTCGCGGACCGGGTGCGGGCGCGGCTCAGGCGGCTCGCCGGCTCCACCCTGCTCGACGACCTCGACCCCAGCGGCGAGCGCAAGATGGCGGTGTTGACCGGCGAACCCGTCGTGCTCACCTACCACGCCTACGCGGGGCGGCTCGTCACCGAGCACGGGTTGCGGCTCCCGGTCGAGCCCGGGGTGCGGCTGCTCACCGAGACCGCGGCGTGGCAGCTCGCGCACCGCGTCGTGTCGACGTGGGCCAAGGACCTCGACACCGACAAGGTGCCCGCGACCATCACCGGGTACCTGCTCTCGCTCGCCGGTGAGCTGGGTGAGCACCTCGTCACGCCCGAGCAGTTGCAGGACCACGCCGCGCGGCTCACCGAGCTCGTCGAGAACGCCCCCAAGGCGCCGCGGCAGCGGGACGCGTTGCCCGAGAAGCTCAAGGAGATCGTTGCGGCGCAACGGTTGCGGGTCGCGTTGCTGCCGTTGCTCGACGCCTACCAGCAGCGCAAGCGCAGGGAGGCGGCGCTCGACTTCGCCGACCAGATGTCGCTGGCGGCGCAGCTCGCCGGGTTCCCCGAGGTCAGCGAGGGCGAACGGGCCCGGTACGGCGCGGTGCTGCTCGACGAGTACCAGGACACCGGGCACGCGCAGCGCGTGCTGTTGCGCAGCCTCTTCGGTGAGGGCGCGCCGATGCCGGTCACGTCGGTGGGCGACCCGGCGCAGGCGATCTACGGCTGGCGCGGTGCGTCGGCGGCGAACCTGCCGCGGTTCGCGGACGACTTCCCGCCGACGACGAAGTTCGGGCTGCTGACGAGCTTCCGCAACCCGCCGGAGGTGCTGGAGCTCGCGAACGCGGTGTCGTTGCCGTTGCGGGAGGCCGGTCTCGACGTCGAGGAGCTCAAGGCCCGTCCGGGTGCGGGGCCGGGGGACGTGCGGCTCGCGCTGCACGCCGACATCCGCCAGGAGCTCGACTGGATGGCGGACAACCTCGCGGCGCAGTGGATCGCGCACCTCGACGCGGAGGGGGCGCCGCCGACCGCGGCCGTGCTGGTGCGGCGCCGGTCCGACATGGCGGCGATCGCCGCGGCGCTGCGGGAACGCGGGCTGCCCGTCGAGGTCGTCGGGCTCGGCGGGCTGCTCGACGAGCCCGAGGTGCGGGACCTGGTGTCCGCGCTGCGCGTCCTCGTCGACCCGCTCGCGGGCACGGCGGCCGCGCGATTGCTCACCGGCTCGCGCTGGCGGCTCGCGGCGCGCGACCTGGCCGCGTTGTGGACCAGGGCGCGGGACCTGGCCGGTGTCCAGTCACGACAGTCCGCCGTGGACGATCCGCTGCTGGTGATCGCGGACGCGCTGCCGGGGGAGCACGCCGAGCAGGCCGGGCTCGCCGACGCGCTGGACGACCCCGGCGACCCGGACGCGTACTCGACGGACGGGTACCGGCGGATCCGCAGGCTCGGCGGTGAGCTGGCGGCGATCCGGCGCAGGCTCGACCAGCCGCTGCCGGAGCTGGTGGCGGACGTCGAACGGACGTTGCTGCTGGACATCGAGGCCATGTCGCGGCCGGGCATGGTCGGCCGCGCGCACCTGGACGCCTTCGCCGACGTCGTCGCGGACTTCGCGGCCGCCAGCCCGTCGGCGACGCTGCCGTCGCTGCTCGACTACCTCTACACCGCCGAGCACGCCGAGGACGGGCTGGAGCCGGGCGAGGTCGAGGTGTCCGAGGACCGGGTGCAGATCCTGACCGTGCACTCGGCGAAGGGCCTGGAGTGGCACATCGTCGCGCTGCCGCACCTGGTCAAGGACGTGTTCCCGGGCCGCAAGAAGTCGTCGTGCTGGTTGAAGGCGGTCACCGAACTGCCCGCCGACCTGCGCGGTGACGCGCAGGACCTGCCCGAGCTGAAGCTCAGCGCCGGCCAGAACCGCAAGGAGGTCGACGAGGCCCTCACGATCCACGCCGAGGAGTTCGAGGACCGCAGGCAGGTGGAGGAACGACGGCTGTTCTACGTCGGCGTCACGCGTGCCGAGCACAGCCTGCTGCTGTCCGGCCACTGGTGGGGCGAAGCGGGCGACAAGCCCAAGGGCCCCTCGGTGTTCCTCACCGACATGCACGCGGTCCTGCAGCGCGACAACGCCCCTGGCGACATCAGCGTCTGGGCCGACGAACCCGAGCCCGGCACCCCGAACCCGCTCGCCGAGGACGTGAAGGCCGCGCAGTGGCCCGCCGACCCGCTGGGCAAGCGCCGTGACGCCGTCGTCGAGGGCGCGGAGCTGGTGCTGGCCGCGCTCGACCGGCTCCGCACCGCACCGCCGGAGCCGCTGCCGCTGATCTTCGAGCCGGAACCGGAACCGGAGACCCCCGCCGACGAGGACTACCCGCCACCGGACGAGCCACCGGACGAGGACTTCCCGCCCGAGCCGGAACCGCTGCCCGACGACGTGGTCCCCGACGACCCGGAGCTGCCGGAGGACGCCGACCCCGAGGGCTGGGCCGCGGACGTCGACGTGCTGCTCGCCGAGCGGGCCGCCTCGATGAACCGGCGTGAGCAGGTCCTGCTGCCCGACCACCTGAGCGTGAGCCAGCTCGTCGAGCTCGCCAAGGACCCCGACCTGCTCGCCCGCAGGTTGCGGCGGCCGCTGCCGTTCCCGCCGAACCCGCTGGCCCGCCGCGGCACCGCGTTCCACACGTGGCTGGAGAACCGCTTCGGCGCCACCCGCCTGCTCGACATCGACGAGCTGCCCGGCGCCGGTGACGCCGACGCCTCGCCCGACACGGACCTGGACCGCCTCAAGGAGGCGTTCCTGAGCAGCCCGTGGGCCGACCGCACCCCGCACGACGTGGAGGTGCCGTTCGAGGCGGAGTTCGACGGGATCTCGGTGCGCGGCCGCATGGACGCCGTCTACCGGGACCCGGACGGCTGGACCGTCGTCGACTGGAAGACCGGCGCGGTGCCGGACGACGAGGCGCTGCCGGCGTTGTCGGTGCAGCTCGCCGCGTACCGGCTGGCGTGGGCGGCGCTGGTGCACGAGCCGCTGGAACGGGTGCGGGCCGCGTTCCACTACGTCCGGCACGACCACACGGTGCGCCCGGCCGACCTGCTGGACGAGGACGGCCTGAAGGCCCTGATCAGGACCGTGGGCTAGGCAGGACCGCGGGCTGACCGAGGACTGCGGGCTGGCTCAGGGCCGGGGCTGGCTCAGGACTGCGGGCTGGTCCCGGCCGGTGCGTGCGAGGCCTTCAGCACGCGTTCGTAGAGCACTTCGAGCAGCCACCGGCCGAACAGCGACGGCCCGAACTCCGGTGAGCGGTCCTCCGGCGGCACCATCAGGTCGGCGGAGTGCTCGTCCGCGACCACGACACCGATGCCGTAGTAGTCGAGCTCGATGAACGACCACGCCTGCGACTCACCGGTCCGCGGCAACATGACCGCACACGGCGCGAGGGTCAGCAACGTGCCGCACGACTGGAGCGCCCGGTCCGTCGTCGACTCGCTGACGAGCACGCCGACCAGTTCCACGGCGGCAACGGGCAGGCGGTCGTGCGCGGCCGGCTCGAACCAGGAGCGGAACCACGACGGGTCCGCGCGCGGCGGCCAGCCGTTCTGGGTTCTCCACTCGTGGACCTCGGGCAGCAAACGCACCACCGCGGACACCTGCTGGCCGAGCACGGCGACGTCCGGAACGGCGACCCCGTCCCAGCCGAGCGCGGCCGCGGCGCGTTGCAGAAGCGTTTGCACAGGGCGCATCCTAAGGTTTCTCGCGCAAGAAATGACAGCGTTTGCCGACACCCCGCCACTCACCACCGGGGGTGGTCAGGGCGACGACTTCGCCACTTTCCACGCCCATGCCACAAGAGGGACCTGCAACGGCAGGCGACCGTAGGCAATTGCCTTGGCTTTGGGTGATTTGTCCCGGAAATCGAGAGCCATCTTCACATTTGCCGGGAACACCGCGACGAACAGCGCCGCGGCGGCGAGACCGCCGAGCCTGCGGGTGCGGGGTGCGGCGACGGCTGCCGCGACGGCGAGCTCGGCCGCGCCCGACGCGTACGTCCACTGCCGCGGGGTACCGGGCAGCGCACGCGGAACGATCGCGTCGTAGTACTTCGGCCTGGTGAAGTGGGTTGCCCCGGCCAGCCCGAGCAGTGCGGCGAGCGCCAACGCCGATCGCGCTCGGGAACGGTTCGGTTCCATGCCGTCACCCTGTCATGCCTGCACCGCGTAGGCGAGCGCGGGCTGGCCTATTGTCCTGCGGCGTGGCAGGTGATTCTCATCATCCAGAACGGTCCGCGGTCGCCGCGCTGGCCGAGGAGTTCGTGGCCGGGCTCAGCGAGTGGCTGACCATCCCGTCGATCGGCGTCGACCCGGCGCACCACGCCGACGTGCACCGATCCGCCCGGTGGCTGGCCGATCGGCTCAGCGTCGACGGGTGGCCGCAGGTCGAGGTCTGGGACCACGGTCCGGCGCTGCCCGCGGTCTACGCGTGCTGGCCCGCCGAGGACCCCGGCGCACCGACCGTGCTGGTCTACGGCCACCACGACGTGCAACCGGTGGACCCGGTGGAACGCTGGCACCACCCGCCGTTCGAGCCCGTCCTCAGCGGCGACGAGCTGCGCGGGCGGGGTGCGAGCGACGACAAGGGCCAGGTCGCGATGCACCTGCTCGCGGTGAGGGCGCACCTGTCCGCGACCGGGCAGAATGCGCCGAGCGTCACCCTGAAGCTTTTCGTCGAGGGTGAGGAGGAATCGGGTTCCCCGCACCTGCGAAAGCTCCTCGAAGACCACGAAAGCGATCTCGGATGTGACCTCGTCGTGTTCACCGACACGGCATTGCACGATCGCGACGCACCGACGGTCAACACCGGGCAACGCGGTGTTCTCGGCGGTGAGATCACGTTCTTCGGCGGCATCGACGACGTCCATTCCGGACGCGCGGGCGGTGCGGTCCCGAACCCGGCGACGGCACTCGCGCGGTTGGTCGCGGCGCTGCACGACGAGCACGGCCGCGTTCAACTCCCCGGTTTCTACGACGACGTCCGCGAGCCCACCGAACGGGAACGCGCCGACTACGCCGCGCTGCCGTTCGACGAGCGGAAGTGGCTCGCGGCCAACGGCGGCGGCGCGCAGGCGCTGTCCGGCGAACCCGGCTACACCACGTTCGAACGGCTCTGGGTCCGCCCGACCGCCGAGGTCAACGGCCTGTCCGCCGGGTACACCGGACCCGGCCTGAAGACGATCATCCCGGCGGCCGCGACCGCGAAGGTCAGCTTCCGGCTCGTGCCGGACCAGCTGCCGGAGAACGTCGCCGACCAGTTGCGCGAGTTCGTCGCGAAGCACACGCCCGAGGGCATCAGGGCCGAGGTCAGCTTCCGCGGCACGGGCGTGCCGCCGTACGCGATCAGCCCGGACGACCCGGCGAACGAGGCCGTCCGCGAGGCGTTCGAGCTGGCCTTCGACCAGCCGGTGCGGTTCGCACGGGCGGGCGGGTCGGGGCCGGCGGCGGTGCTGCAGGCGTGGCTCGGGGTGCCCCTCGTGTACCTCGGCGCGACGTTGCCGGATGATCGCGTCCACGCGCCGAACGAGCGCGTAGTCGTGCCGTTGCTCCTCAAAGGCGCGGAGGCGGCCGCTCACCTGTGGCGGATGCTCCCCGAGAGGTTGACCCGATGAGCCTGTCTGACGAGGCCTCGCACTCGCTCGTCGGCGTGGTCAGGATGCCGGACCAGGTGCAGAGCCCGGTCCGCGCGATCCTCAAGCGCGTCGTCGGCGCGATGGCCGCGTTGCTGCTCGCGGTGCTGATCGTCTACCTGGACCGCGACGGCTACCGCGACGTCAACGAGGACGGCGTCTCGCTGCTCGACGCGTTCTACTACGCCACGGTGTCGCTCTCCACGACCGGCTACGGCGACATCACGCCCGCCTCGTCCACCGCGCGGCTGGTGAACGTCCTCGTCATCACGCCGCTGCGGGTCCTGTTCCTGATCGTGCTGGTCGGCACGACACTCGAAGTTCTCACCGAGCGCTCCCGTCAGGCGTTGCGCATTCAGAAGTGGAGGCGGGTCGTGCGGGACCACGTGGTGGTCGTCGGTTACGGCACCAAGGGGCGGTCCGCGGTCGCGGCGCTGCTCGGTGACGGCGTCGACCCCGGTTCGATCGTCGTCGTCGACACCGTGCAGGAGTCGCTCGACGCGGCGACCGCCAAGGGGCTCGTGGTCGTGCACGGCTCCGGTACGCGCAACGACGTGCTGAGGGTCGCCGGCGCGGCCCGTGCCCGCGCCATCGTCGTCGCCCCGAACCGCGACGACACGGCCGTGCTGATCACCCTCACCGCCCGCGAGCTCGCACCCAAGGCGCAGATCGTGGCGTCGGTGCGGGAACGGGAGAACGAGCACCTGCTCAAGCAGTCCGGTGCCGACTCGGTCGTCGTGTCGTCGGAGACGGCCGGCCGCCTGCTGGGCATGGCCACCGCGACGCCGTCCGTGGTGGCGATGGTGGAGGACCTGCTCACGCCGGACGCGGGCCTGGCGATCGCCGAGCGCGACGTCGAACCGGGCGAGGTGGGCGGGTCGCCGCGGCACCTGTCCGACATCGTGCTGGGCGTCGTGCGGGGCAAGACGCTGTACCGCGTCGACGCACCGGAGGCGGACGCGATCGAGCCGGGTGACCGGCTGCTCTACGTCAAGAAGGTGACCCCGGCCGGGGAGTAGGGAGCACGGCCGGTGCGCGCAGCGGCGCGTAGCGGAAGAGGAACGCGTAGAAGCCGCCCGCCAGCGCTGCGAGGCACAGCAGCAGCGCGGTGAGGCGGCTCGCCATCGGCATCCCGGCCGGGACCGAGGCCGCGGACTGGACCGTGCCGGTGTTCCCCGCGGACATCACGACCTCGACGGTCTCGCCCTTGCGGTGGCCGCACCCGTCGAGCTTGGCCTGCTCCTTCCGGCCGTCGGCGTCCCACTCGACGGTGTCCATGCCCTGGCCGCAGGAGCCGCTCTCGACAACGGTCGCGGTCACCCGCCTCGGGGGCTCCGCCGCTCCCAGGACCCTGGTGGGCACCAGCAGGGCGACCGCGACACCGATGCCCACCAGTCCTACGACCAGCAGGATGAACACCCATCTGTCCGGGCTTCGCGGAACCGCCACACTGCGATGTTCGCAGACGCGGCGGCCCGCGTGGGAGACCGGTTTTATTTCGGCAGCTGACGCAACTGATCGACCTTCACGGTCTTGCCGTCGGACACGGTCCCGGTCACCGCGACGAGGTCGCCGTTCTTCGGCTTCTCGTTCACGGCGGACAGGTCCAGCGGCGTCTGCAGGCCGTCGACCTGGATCAACGTGGCGTTGTCGCCGTTGACGTCCTTGACCGTGCCCTGCGCGCGCGCCTTGGCGAGGGCCACGTTCAGCGCCTTGCCGTCCTTGGCGCGGACGGTCACCCGCTGGTCGGTCTTGAGACCCGCGAGGTCACCGCCGCGCAGCTTCGTGCCGCTGTCGGTGGTCAGCGACACCTCACCGCCGTCGTCCCTGGTGATGGTGAGCTTGCCCGTCTCGACCGCCTTGACCCGGCCGACCACGAGCGTGCTGTCCTTGAGGTTCTGCGCCTTGTCCCGGCCGTGGCCCTTGCCGGGGCCGCCGGGGTGGCGCTCGGCGAACGCCGCCGGCGGGCCGTCGGGGTTGTCGGCCGCCGTCGCGACCGCGATGCCGCCGACGGTGAGCCCGGCGGCCGCGACGAGGGCGCCGGCCCACGCTGATTTCTTCGACATGCGCCCAGCGTGCGCGCGAAGCCTGAATCTGAGCTGAAGGTGGGTCGCCGACTTCGCGGATGATCAGCAGAATGGGGAGGTGTCCGCCAGGGTGTTGGTGATCGAGGACGCCGAGGCGATCGGCGCCGCCGTCTCGTCCGCGTTGCGCGAGTCGGGCTACGAGGTGCAGCACCGCCTGGACGGGCGCCAGCTGGAGGCCGACCTCGGCCGCTTCCGCCCCGACCTCGTGGTGCTCGACGTGATGCTGCCCGGCCGTGACGGCTTCCAGCTGCTCGAGGTGATCCGCCGCGCGTCCGGCGCGGGCGTGGTGATGCTGACCGCGCGCGACGGCGTCCCCGACCGGCTGCGCGGCCTGTCCGGCGGCGCCGACGACTACGTGGGCAAACCGTTCGTGCTGGCCGAGCTGGTGGCGCGGGTGTCGGCCGTGCTGCGCAGGCTGGGCCGCACGCCGTCGACGGTGCAGGTCGGCGACCTCGTCGTGGACGCCGACGCCGGTGTCGTGATGCGCGCCGACCAGCCGATCGAGCTGACCGCGACCGAGCTGCGCCTGCTCGTGTACCTGGCCGCCCAGCGCGGCCGGGTGGTGTCGAAGACGCAGATCCTGACCGCCGTGTGGGGCTACGAGGACTACGACCCGAACCTGGTCGAGGTCCACGTCTCCGCCGTGCGCCGCAAGCTGGAGGAGCACGGACCGCGGCTGGTGCACACCGTGCGCGGCCTGGGGTACGTGCTGCGGGCCGAGGAGTGAACCTGCGCCCGGCGTCCCTGCGCACCGTGTCGCTGCGGCGGCGCGTGGCCGTGTCGGTGCTGCTGGTGCTGATCGTCGTGATGGTCGCGCTGGTGATCTCCGTCGACCGCACCTTCGCCCAGCAGTCCACGAAGGACCTCGGCACGGTGGCCATGGAGACCGAGAACCGCGCCGTGCAGATGCTGCGCAGCGGCCGCCCGCCCCGCCAGATCGCGAAGGACCTGTCGCGCAACAACATGCGCGTGAAGCTCCGCTTCCCCGACGGCCGCGAGTTCGGCGAGACCCCCGACGAGGCCTCACCGGGCCGCCGCGAACGGACCGCGCAGGGCGTGAAGGTCACCGTCGACGCCGACTACGGCGCCATCTCGGCCGCCCAGGGCCGGCTGCGCAAACTGCTGGTGCTGCTGGGCCTCGGGGCCGTGGTGCTGGTCGGTGCCCTGCTGTTCTTCGTGGTGCGGCGGGCGCTGGCCCCTCTGGACGCGATGACGTCCCTGGCCCAGGCGATCGCCGCCGGCCACCGCGGCGGCCGGCTGAACCCCTCACGCACGGACACCGAGCTCGGCCGCACCGCGGCGGCGTTCGACGGCATGCTGGACTCCCTGGAGGGTTCGGAGCTGCGCACCCGCCGGTTCGTCGCCGACGCCGCCCACGAACTGCGCACCCCGATCACCGGCGTGCAAGCGGTCGCCGAAGCGCTGGTGCAGGCCCCCGTGGACTCGCCGGACCGCGACCAGATGTCGTTCCTGCTGGTCCGCGAAGCCCGCAGGGCCGGCCGGCTCGTCGACGACCTGCTCGCCCTCGCCCAGCTCGACGCCGGCTACGAGATGCAACGCGAACAGGTCGACCTGCTCGCGCTCGCCGAAGCCGAGGTGGCGCGCACCCGGTTCGTGGCACCGGACTTCGACATCGCCGCCGAAGGCGTCCCCGCGGTCGTCGTCGGGGACGGGCAGCGGCTGGCCCAGGTGCTGGCCAACCTCGTGGACAACGCGCGGCAGGCGACCGGTCCACACGGGACCGTGCGGATCCGGGTGGACCTGACCGGGTTCACCGTCTCCGACAACGGGCCGGGGGTGCCGGACGCGGAACGCGAGCGGATCTTCGACCGGTTGGTGCGGCTGGACGACGCACGGGACCGGCGGTCAGGGGGGTCCGGGCTGGGGCTGGCCATCGCTCGGGGGGTGGTCCGGGCGCACGGTGGGGAGTTGAGCTGTGAGCCGGCCAGCGGCGGGGCGGTGTTCCGGGTCGTGCTGCCGCGGGCAGAGGGCACGCCTGCTGCGCAGCCCTCGGCCCAGCCGGGCTGAGGCGCCTCGCCTCCGGCTCGGTCGGGAACCGGTCAGGAGACCTGCGCGGGCGGAGCCGCGAACGTGTTGCAGGCCGAGGTCGAGTTCGCCGTGAACCCCGCACCGGCCCACTGGGCCTGGTTCTTCGCGGAACCGTGCGCGTTGTCCTCCGGCTTCTCCTCGATCGCGTACTGGAAGTCCTCCTGCGCCTGCCTGGCCAGCGACGGGGTGACCGAGCCGCGACCGGAGACGGCGGTGAGGAACATGCCCGCGAAGCAGTTCGCCTGGAGTTCGACGCGGCGCGACATCTCCAGGCCCGCCGGGGTCCGCTCGCCCGCGTCGGTGATCTTCAGGTCGGCTGCGCGCAGCAGGCCGGTGAGGGCCTGGACGTGGTGGCCGTACTCGTGGGACAGCGTGGCGAGGTGGGTGGCCGGGGCCTCGCCGCCGCCGTTGGAGCGCAGGCGGGAGGTCGGCATGTAGATCGTGTGGTTGCGGCCGCAGTAGTAGGCGACCGCGTGGTCGGACTCCGGTGCGGCGCCGCAGGGGCCGTCGTGCAGGACGGGGGAGGCGTCCAGGAGGGGCTTCTCGAACGGCATGTTCGCCGCGGTGAGCAGCGGGCCCCAGGCCGCGTCGAGGCAGGCGACGCCGGCCGCGTAGTAGGCGGCCAGGGCCGGGTCGGAGGTGCCGAAGCGCGGGAGGTCGCAGGTCACCTCGGCCAGCGGCGTGGGCTTGAGCAGCAACGGGTGGTCCGCCAGGCGCAGGACCGCGCGCGGGCGGATCGGGGTCGAGGGGTCCGTCGTCGACGGTTGGGTGAGCGGGCGCGAGGACTCGGCCAGAGCGCGGCCCGCGACGACCTGCGGGCCCGTCAGCTGGCCGATGCCCAGGACGAACGCGACCACCAGCGCGAACACGCCCGCGAGAACGAACGGGTTGTTCCCCGCCGGTTGGGTCACGTGGTGCGCCTTTCGCTAGGAGACGTACTGGGCCTGCGACGCCCAGGTGTTGCACTGCGACGCCTGGTTCGACGAGTAGCCCTGCCGCACCCAGGCCGCGTTGTTCTGCGGTGTGCCGTGGTCCTTCGTGGGGTAGATGTCGTAGTCACCCCGGTTGCCCGCGTCGTTGAGGCCCGTCTGGATCACGTCCATCGGGACCGCGCCGTGGGACAGCGGTGCCAGCGTCATGCCGCCGAAGCAGGTCGCCTGCAGCTCCATCCGGCGGTTCAGGTCGAGGCCCTTCGGAGTATCCCACCCTCCCGCGTCGTACTGCGCGCGGTCCGAGGCCTTGAGCATGCCGGTGAGCCACTGGATGTGGTGGCCGTACTCGTGGGCGAGCTGGCCCAGGTACTTGCCGGGGTGGTTCGGGTTGTTCGGGTTGCGCTCGGAGGCGTAGGCGTTCGCCGTCCAGTAGATGCCACCCTGGCAGTAGCGGGCGGTCGAGTCCGGGCGCACGGTGCCGCACGGGTACTGCACCGACTCGGTCACGATGTGCAGCTCGACGGGCTGGTACGGCATGTTCGCCGCCTGCATCGCGGGCTTCCACATCGCCTCGATGCACGGCAGGGCCGCGCGCAGGTAGCGGTCCTGGCCAGCCGGCGAGTAGTCCATCGCGGGCAACGGGCAGCTCGCCAGGCGGTTCGCGCCGATGTTGGGCTTCAGGAACGGGTGGTCCGCCAGCGCGTACACGGCCTTCGGGCCCACGGGCGTCGACTGGGTCGACGGCGCGCGTGACGGGGCCGACCGCGACGGGGCCGTCGTTCCCGTCGTCGTCTCCGCGGTGGGCTCGTTGCTGAACGTCGGGCTGTAGGTCGTGTAACCCGAGTAGCCCGCGTCCTTGACCTTGCTGTTCAGCGTCGCCGCGAACAGGCCGATCGCGCCCAGGCCGAGGATCACCACGCCACCCAGCACGAGGGCCACGATCGGGCCGTTGCTCTTCTTCCGCGGCGGAGGCGGATACGCGCCGTAACCGCCCCACGAGGGCTGCGGCGGCGGCATGACCTGGCCGGGAGGAGGCCCGTACGGACCGGGCGGCGGGCCGTAGTGCCGCGGCGGCGGGCCCATCGGGCCACCCATCGGTGGCGGGCCCATCGGCGGCGGCCCCTGAGGTGGTGGGCCTTGGGGCGGCGGGCCCTGGGGCGGCGGGCCCATCGGCGGTGGGCCCTGCGGCGGTGGGCCCTGCGGCGGTGGGCCCTGCGGGGGCATGCCGGGCGGTGGCCCGTAAGGCGGACGCTGCGGTTGCCCGAGCGGTGCGGGCATGGGCGGCGGGCCGACCGGGCGCGGCGGCGGCCAGTTGCCCGGTGGCGGTGGTTGCGTCATCGCCTGAGGTCCCCCCAACGGTGAGCCTGGGTCGGTTACGAGCATAGGCGGACGGGATCTGCACGTCCCCCGACCGGGCTAACGCGTCCCGCCCACCTCTGTGGGACGCGTCGCACGGGGTGTCGGTTCACGTGCCGTCCGCCGAGCTCGTGTCGCAGGCACGGCGGTGGTGCCGTCATCGTCGGAAATCCCCCGGATGGCGCCTGGTGCGAACAGCGCCAGAGCTTATGGGGACTCCGCTATTGTCCGCAGCCGTGTTGAAAAACTGGGGCCTGGCGCTCTTCGCCGCCACCGCGCTGGCCACCGCGGTGCCCGTCGGCGCGGCGGCCGGTGCGCTCGCGCAGCCGCTGCCGGGGACCGTCAGCACCGAGGTGCGGATGAAGCTGGAGCGCGACGCGCGGCTCTCCGTCACCGAGAAGGTCCACGTGCCGGACGGGAAGACCGTCAACCGGACCGTCCCCTTGCGACTCGCGGTGGGCAACGACCTGGAGCGCCAGTTCACGATCACCGACGCGAAGGTCGAGGGCAGGGGCAGCGCGACCGTCAGCGGGGACGAGCTGACGCTGCGCCTGGAGGGCGGCGACGCCACCGTCACCTACACCGTCGGGGGCGCGGTCGCCCCCGTCGGCGACGCGCTGGAGGTCCGCTGGCAGGTCGCGGGCGGCTGGGACGTCGAGCTGGACAAGGTCTCCGCCACGTTCTCCGCGCCCGACTCGCCGACGTCGGTCAACTGCCTCGCCGGCCCGGTCGGCTCGTCGCAGCCGTGCACGAGCGCGGACCTCGCCGACGGCAAGGGCGTGCGGGCGCAGGAGATCAAGCTCGCCGCGGGGGAACGCGTCGACGTCGCGGTCGGGCTGGCCGCCGGTGTCGTGCCCGCGAACGCCGTCGTGGTCGAGTCCTCCGGGCTGGCCGCCGCGTTCGCGCTCACCCCGGTCAGCGGTGCCGCGCTCGGCGGGCTGCTGCTGCTCCTGTTCGGCGGCGTCGCCCTGCTGTGGTTCCTGCGCGGCCGGGACGCGGCGGCGCTCGCCGGTGACGTCGGCGCGGTCAGCGTGCTGGTCCGCGACCAGAACGACCGGGTCGCCTTCGCCTCACCCGATGGTGTGCTGCCCGGCCAGGTCGGCACGGTCGTCGACGAGCACGTGGACGTCGTCGACGTGACCGCCACCGTCATCGACCTGGCCGTGCGCAACTACCTGTGGATCGCCGAGACGAGCCAGGAGGGTGGTTTCGGCCACGACTGGCAGATCGTGCGCCGCAACCCGGCCGACGCCTCGCTGTCGGGCTACGAGCGGGCGGTCTACGAGGCGCTGCTGCCCGCCGGCGCGGACGCGGTGACCGTGTCCGAGCTGCGCGGCCGCGGCATCGACCTGGCACTGGTCCGCGACCGCCTCTACGCCGACGTGGTGGAGAAGCGCTGGTTCGCCCGCCGCCCGGACTCCGAGCGCAGCCTGTTCTGGTGGGTCGGTGTCGTGGTGGCGGCGCTGGGCGTCGTGGCCACGGTCGCGCTCGCGCTGACCGTCGGCAACGCCCTGTTCGGCCTGGCCGTCGCGGTCGCCGGCGTGGCGCTGGCGTTCGGCGCCCGCTCGATGCCCGCCCGCACCAAGCGCGGCAGCGAGCTGCTGGTGCACGTCCGCGGCCTGCGCGGGTACCTGCACGGCGTGACGCCCGACGACGTGCCGGAGGAGGACCGCGAGCTGGTGTTCTCCCGGTCGCTGCCGTACGCGGTGGTGCTCGGGGAGACCGAGCGGTGGCTTGCGACGTTCGGCCGGCAGGACCTCTACTGGTACGGCGGCGCGACCGACTTCCGGCGCAGCTTCCCGGCGTTCCTCGGGGCGCTCGACGGCGTGCTCGCCCAGGCGGGCCACCTGCGATCGCTCCGGGCGCCGAACCCGTAGGCTGGCAGGCATGGCCTCACCCGAACTGCACAGGTTCACGTTGCCCAACGGCCTGCGGGTGGTGCTCGCCCCCGACGCCAGCGCACCGGTCGTCGGCGTCAGCGTGCACTACGACGTCGGCTTCCGCTCAGAACCCGAGGGGCGCACCGGCTTCGCGCACCTGTTCGAACATCTCATGTTCCAGGGCAGCGAGAGCCTGGAGAAGCTCGCGCACTTCCGGCACGTGCAGTCGTCGGGCGGCACGTTCAACGGGTCGACGCACCCGGACTACACGGACTACTACCAGCTGCTGCCCTCGGCGGCGCTGGAGCGCGCGCTGTTCCTCGAGGCGGACCGCATGCGCGCGCCGAAGCTCACCGAGGAGAACCTCCGCAACCAGATCGACGTGGTGAAGGAGGAGATCCGGCTCAACGTGCTGAACCGCCCGTACGGCGGGTTCCCGTGGATCCTGCTGCCGCCGGTGCTGTTCAAGACGTTCGCCAACGCGCACAACGGCTACGGCGACTTCGTCGACCTGGAGAGCGCGACGGTCGACGACTGCGCGGAGTTCTTCGACACCTACTACTCGCCGTCCAACGCGGTGCTGACGGTCGCGGGCGACCTCGACGTCGAGGCCACGAAGGCGTTGGTGGAGAAGCACTTCGGTGACGTGCCCACGCGGCCGAAGCCGGAGCGGCCCTCGTTCGCCGAGCCCGCGCCGCAGGGCGAGGTGCGCCACGAGCACGGCGACGCGCTGGCCCCGCTGCCCGCTATCGCGATCGGCTACCGCGTGCCCGACCCCGGCACCGACATCGACGGCTACCTCGCCTACCTGGTGCTCGCCGGCGTGCTGACCGACGGCGACAGCTCCCGCCTGCAGCAGCGCCTGGTGCACCGCGAGGGCATCGTGATCGACCTCAACGCCGGCTGCGGCCTGTTCGGCCCGCTGGAGGCGCGCGACCCGGACACGTTCAGCATCACCGCGATCCACACCGCCGAGGTCTCGCCGGACCAGGTCGTGGCCGCGATCGACGAGGAGCTGCAGAAGCTCGCGCAGGAACCGCCGTCGGTCGAGGAGCTCGCGAAGGTCACCGCCCGCTGGGCGTCGACCATGCACAAGGAGCACGACCGGCTCACGAACCGCACCCTGGGCCTCGGCTCGGCGGAGCTGCTGTTCGGCCGCGCCGAGCTCATCTACGAACTGCCCGAGCGGATCGCCTCGGTGACCGTGGACGAGGTGTCGGCCGCCGCCAAGGCGCTGCGCCCCGACGCCCGTGCACTTCTCTTCGTCAAGCCCACCGGAGGAACGCAGTGACCGCCGCGAAGACCCACCGCTCCGCCGAGGAGATCGGGCGCACCGAGACCGGTCCGCGCCCGCTGCCGGAGCTGGGCGCGCAGAAGGTGGCCGCCGAGCTGTCCACTGTGGACACCACGCTGCCGAACGGCCTGCGCGTCATCGCCGTGCAGCGCGCGACCGTGCCGATGGTCGAGGTGCGGCTGCGCGTGCCGTTCGCCGACCCGGCCGAGCCCGGCAGCGGCTCCACGCACGCGGCGCAGGCGGAGATCCTCGCCAACACCGTGCTGACCGGCACCGCGAACCGCAGCCGCGTGCAGATCGACACCGAGCTCGCGCTGGTCGGCGGCGAGCTCGACGCCGTGGTCGACCCGGAGCGGCTGAGCTTCACCGGCAACGCGCTGGCCACCGGCTTCGGCACGGTGCTCGACGTCCTGCGCGACGTGCTGGCCAACGCCTCCTACCCGGCCGAGGAGGTCGAGCGCGAGCGCGGCCGCCTGGTCGAGCGCATCACGATCGCCCGCTCGCAGCCGAACGTCATCGCCCGCGAGGCGTTGCAGCGCGTGCTGTACGGCGACCACCCGTACGCCAAGGAGATGCCGGAGGCCGACGAGGTCGCCGCCGTGTCCCGCGACGACGTGCTGGCGCTGCACCGCAAGGCGTTGCTGCCCAAGGGGTCGGTGCTGGTCGTCGTCGGCGACGTGGAGCCGTCCGAGGCGGTCGCGCAGATCGGCGCGGCGCTGGAGTCGTGGGCCGGTGACGGCGAGGCCGTCCAGCTGCCGCCGCTGCCGCGGGTCGAAGGCGGTGACGTGCACCTGGTGCACCGCGCCGGTGCCGTGCAGTCGCAGATCCGGCTGGCCGCGCAGGCCATCCCGCGCACCGACGAGCGCTACCCGGCGCTGCAGCTCGCGAACCTGGTCTACGGCGGGTTCTTCTCCTCGCGCCTGGTCGAGAACATCCGCGAGGACAAGGGCTACACCTACAGCGCGCGGTCGCACCCCGAGTTCACGGTCCACGGCGCCACGCTGCTGATCGACGCGGACACGGCGTCGGAGGTCACGGCCGCGGCGCTGCTGGAGACCCGCTACGAGCTGGCCCGCCTGGGCATGGTGCCGCCGTCGGAGTCCGAGGTGGACGTCGCGCGCCGGTACGCCATCGGGTCGCTGCTCACGTCCACGTCGTCGCAGGGCGGCCTCGCGTCGTTCCTGGTGAACCTCGCCGGACTGGGCCTGGACATCGACTGGCTGGTCGCCCACCCGCAGCGGCTCGCGGCCGTCACGCCGGAGCAGGTCGCGGCGGCGGCGCTGGAGTTCTTCGCCCCCGGCAACTTCACCGGTGTGCTGGTCGGCGACGCCGAGCAGCTCGCGCCGAAGCTCCGGGCGCTGGGAGGGGTCCGGGTTCCGTGAGCTTCGACCTGGTCGGCCTGCCCGCGCTGTCGCGGGCCGCGGTCGACCGCACCGAGCCGGTGCGCGGCGACGAGGAGCAGATCGCCGCGCTCTGGCCGAAGGCGCGCATGATCGTGGTCGACACCAGGGGTCGCACCCTGGTGTCCGGCCGCGGCACGAGGGTCGTCGACCGGCCGGCCACCGACTTCGGGGACAGGCCGCCGCTGAACGCCGTGCTGCTGGGTGTGCGGGACGACGTGGCCTACTGGGCGGTGCCGGTGCCGGTGCCGGCCGAGGACGACGCCGCCCCCGTGACGCCGCGCGCGTGGTCGGCGCCGGAGCTGACCGACGAGCCGCAGTGGCTCGACCTGCGCCAGGCCGGCGCGACCCTCGACGACATGTCGGCGGGCCTGTTCACCACGGCGGCGGCGCTGTTCCAGTGGCACCGCCTGGCGAAGTTCTGCGCCAAGTGCGGCTCGCCGACGGTCCCGGCCAAGTCCGGCTGGCACACCGCGTGCTCCGGCTGTGGCCGCGAGGAGTACCCGCGCACCGACGCCGCCGTCATCTGCCTGGTGCACGACGGCGCCGACCAGGTGCTCGTCGCACGCGGCCCGGAGTGGCCGGAGGGCCGGTTCTCCGTGCTGGCCGGGTTCGTCGAGGCCGGCGAGTCGCTGGAGGCCTGCGTGGCCCGCGAGGTCCTCGAAGAGGTCGGCGTGGCCGTGCGGGACATCCGGTACCTGGGGTCCCAGCCGTGGCCGTTCCCGCGGTCGCTGATGATCGGTTTCGAGGCGGTGGCCGACCCCGCCGACCCGCTGCTGCTCGCCGACGGCGAGATCGCCGAGGCCAAGTGGGTGTCGCGGGCGGACGTGCGCAAGGCGATCGAGGAACCGGGCAGCGTGCCGGGTCTCGGGCTCGCCGGTGGCGCGTCGATCGCGTTCCGGATGCTGCAGTCCTGGTCGGGCGCCGGCTCTTCCTCGTGAGCGGGGTCCTGGGCCGGCTCAGCGCGACCCGACCCAGGACGCGTACCCGTCCGGCCTGATCGTCGCCTCCTCACCGGCGAGCACGGTCGTCGTTCCCCTGCCGTCGGCCAGGTCCAGCCCCGGAACGAACGTGCCCGCAAGTGGGTGCTCGCAGCCGGTCCCGTATCGGATGTCGGTGCCCTGCACCATCGCCGTGATGCGTTCCCGCACCGCGGGCAGGTCGAGCAGGTCGCTGAACAGGCCGTGCAGCTCGCGCGCCTGCGGATCGGGCCGGGTGAGCGCGACCTGGGCCATCGTGTTGCGCAGCACGCGTTCCGCGACCGGGTGGCGTTCGGCGGTGTAGGTGTCGATCAGCGCGAGGTCGCCGGTGGCGAGCTTCCAGCCGAGGTTCAGCGCGTCCTGCAGACCGAGGTTGAGGCCCTGGCCGCCGAACGGCGAGTGCACGTGCGCGGCGTCGCCCGCGAGCAGGACGTTGCCGCGGCGGTAGGTGCTCGCCTGGCGGGTGTTGTCGGTCCACACGGTCGAGGTGTGCACGGCGGTGATCCGCACGTCGTGGCCGCTGACCCGGCGCAGCACGGCTTCGAGCACCTCCGGTGTGACCTCGCGCGCTTCCGGCGGGCCGGAGTGGTCGATCATCATGATCCGGCCCTTCAGCGGACCGAACGCGAAGACGCCCGCCGGGGTGCGGTGCCAGCCGAACGGCAGGTCGCCGTCGAGGTCGACGACCGCCTGGTAGCCGGTCAGCGTCGGCCCCTGGCCGGGGAAGTCGAAGCCGGCGAGCCTGCGGACGGTGCTGCGGCCGCCGTCGCAGCCCACGACGAACTCGCTGCCCAGGTCCAGGCCGGTGACCTCGGCACCGCGGCGGACCTCGACGCCGAGCTCGCGGGCGCGGGCCTCCAGGACCCGTTCGAGTGCCTGCTGCGTCAGCATGACGAGCGGCAGACCGTCCAGTTTGAACAGTCCGGCGAAGTGCCCGCCGGACGGCCGGTACCAGGCGAGCCTCGCGGTCTCGGCCGCGCTCTCGGCCAGCACGGCGGGCCCGAGGCCGCGCATGGCGAGCATCTCGAACGTCCGGCCGCTGATCATCTGGGCCTTGATGGTGTCCGCCTGCGCGGTGAGGCGTTCGAGCACGGTGGTGCGCACACCGTTGAGCGCGAGCTCGCAGGCGAGCAGCAGGCCGACCGGCCCGGCGCCGACGACGGTGACGTCCGCTGAGGTTTTCATGCTCAACATTTGAGCGTGAAAACATCGCGCCGTCAAACCTGATTTAGGATGACCCGGTGAGCGAGCCGATCTACTCGTGGCTGTACGCGCAGCAGGGCGTCGACGCGGTGCGCGCCGCACTGGGGGAGCGCATGGAGGCCGAGGCCGGGTGCTCGCTGCTGGAGCACGTCGCGCTCTACCAGCTGCACCACAACGGCGGGCGGCTGAAGATGCTGGAGCTCGCCGAGCTGCTCGACGTCAGCCCGTCCGGCGTCACGCGGCTGGTCGAGCGCCTGGTCAAACGCGGCTGGGTCACGCGCGAGCAGCCGCAGGACAACCGCAGGCTGGTGTTCGCGGTCCTGACACCGGAGGGCGAGGAGGCCTGCCTGGGTGTCACCGCGCGGGTCTACCGGGCGTCGATCGCCGAGCACTTCACGTCGTTGCTGAACGAACGCGACCTCGCCGACCTGCGCCGCATCGGCCGCAAGCTGATGGAGGGCCACGGCCGGTGGGACGTCAAGCGGTTCGCGCCCTCAGAGGAGGAGTGACGGCAGGACGTGCTCCTCGGTGACCACCAGGCCGGTCGTGGCCATGGTCGCGGCGAGGTCGGGGTCCCAGCTCGCCTCCTCCGGCCTGGTGTTCAGCGTGGGCAGCTCGACACCGCGCGCGATCAGCGTGGCCACGGCCTCGCGGTAGTCGGCGGCGGACATGCGCCACGGCGTCCCGCCGGTGTGGTCGAGGAGCTCGTTCATCCGCCGGACGCCGTCGGGCGTGAAGTCGTCGTGGCAGCGGACGGTCTTGCCGGCGAGGTGGTGCCGGGCCTGCGGGGTCAGCCCGGCCGGCAGGACCACCAGCGGCCCCGGCACACCCGATTCGAGCAGCCGGGCGCTGTGCACGACGGTCACCTCCCGGGCCGCCAGCACGTCGTTGAGCGTCAGGTAGCCCTGCGAGGTCAGCACGGGGTCGCCGTAGGCGTCGGGCAGCACGCCCATGCGTTCCCAGTCGGTGCCCGCGAGCTGCAACGCCTTCTGCACGATGCGGGTGAGCGGGCGGCCGTCGTCGAGGTCGTTGCCCGCCAACGCGAACCGGGTCGTGACGCGGCCGGGGTCGAGCCGCGCCAGCACCTCGGCGGCCTGGTTCGCGAGCATCGGCAACGCGGGCTGCGGGATCTTGCCGTACCGGCGCACGTGCTCGATCCACTCCGCCGCCCACGGCCGCCCGAGCAGACCGTGCTCGCGCAACGCGTACCGCAGCACCGCGTCCGCGGTCGACGCCTCGGTCCCGGCGGACAGGCCGACCGGCTCGCCGTGCACCGCCTCCAGCACCTCGGGCAACGTGCTGCCGTGCGCGCGGACGTGTTCGTCCAGCCGCGCCAACGAGATCTGCCGCCGCGCCGGGTGCGCGACCGGTTTGCGCAGCAGCTCGGACAGGGCCCGCGCGGTCTGCTCGTCCTCGACGCGCAGGCTGAACGCCGACCGCCCGCCGCCTTCGAGGGTCTCGCGGGCCAGGCGCCAGAGCTCGGCGAGTTCGGGGCGGTCGTACACGCTCACCGCGCCAACATAGCCGGACCTGGCCTATCCGGGCCGGTCAGGGTTGAGCAGCCGATCGGCGTGGCCGTACCCGACCGGTGGGCCGGAAGCGGGCCGGTTCGGTGGCAGGTAGTAGTAGCCGAGTCCGTGTGCGGCGACGATCGCGTTCGGACCGAGGTGCTCGTTGAGCTTCGTGCGCAGCACGGCCACAAGGACCGCCAAGGTGCGCTTTCTGGGTCCTGTCACCTCGGAGTCGCCCCAGACGTGCGCGACGATCACGCCGGTCGGGATGGCGGTACCCGCTGACCGGACGAGGACCTCGATCAGCCGGAACTCGCGCTCCGAGAAGTGCGCCTCCTCGCCGCCGAGGTGGACCTGGCGCAGCTCGAAGTCCACGCGCAGGGCGCCGTCGTCGTAGACCAGCGGGCGGGCGGCGGCGCGGTGCCGGGTGACGCGGCGCATGCGGGCGACGAGCTCGCCGATGTCGTACGGCTTGACGAGGTAGTCGTCGGCGCCCGTCTCCAAGCCGAGCACCCTGGCGGCGGCTTCGCCCCGCGCGGTCGTGATGATCACCGGCAGGTCGCTCGTGGCGCGGAGCCTGCGCAGAACGCTGATGCCGTCCACGTCGGGCAGGCCGAGGTCGAGCAGCACCACCGCCGGCCGGTGCGCCAGCGCCGCGTCCAGCCCCTCCCTGCCGGTGAGCGCGGCCACGACCTCGTACCCCCTGCGTCCCAGTGCTGCGCTCAGCGCGTCGACCACCCGGCTGTCGTCCTCGATCAGCAGCACCTTCCCCTGACCGACCGGCCGCGGCGGGATCGGCGCGGGCCCGGTGTCCGGCCGGTCGATGCGCCGTGTCTCCACCGCCGTCGCGGACGTGCCCTGACCGACCAGGAACCTCAGTGCGAGGTCCTCGCACGCGGCGCAGACCTTGAGCTCCCGCCCGTCGACCGCGAGCACGCAGACCGCGGCCCGCCCGCACCGGTGACCGGCGACCTCGATGTCGCACTGCCGGGACCGGCGCGCCTCGGCCCGCCTGGTCTCGCGCAGGCGGACGCGGTGGGCGCGGGAACGGCACCGGTCGGAGCAGTACCGGCGCGGGCGTCCCGACTCGGTCGCCTCCGGCAGGGGTCCGTCGCACTCCTCGCACATCGGCACCGCGGCGTCCCCCTTCCCCGTTCGTTGCAACGAAACCACTTTCGTGTCGGTCCTGCGACATCGCCGGGACAACCGGCGCTTGGCTCCGGCGCCGCTGTGCTGTTCCCTGGGAAGGGGACGGTCCGGCCGCCGAGGCGACCGGACCCGGTGTCACGATCGCCCGTGCCTGCCAGGGTCGACGATCGCGTCACCCACCACGCGGAGCGCCCTCGCCGCGACGGCGAGGGCGACCTCCCCCTTCAACGGCGCCACCACGCCCTCCACCAGCAGGAGGACGAGCCGCACCCCCTTCCAGACCCGGGGTGCCCGCGTGCGGCACCACCTGGCGGCCTGACACAGCGCGGCACGCGGCCGGCCGGTCCGCGGCCGCGCCCTCGACCGGGTTCTTCGACGTGCGGGAACGACCACCTCGACGACCTCCTCTCGACAGCGGAGCGACCGTCGCGGTTGTCGCGACGGGCCCGCTGGAGCCACCGTCACGGGGGCGCCGGAGTCCGCACAAGATCAGGTCAACAACACAACGGCCCGGCAGCACCGGCGGGGCCGGTCTGCCGGGCGGGGGTGCCGAGGTGTCCTGCTAGGGGTCGATGCGGTCCAGCACCGCGCCGTCCCACGTCGTCTGCGTGCACGCCACACCCCGGCCGTTCTTGGGCCGCAGCACGTCGTAGATGTGCATGCGCGGGATCTTGTCCGACACGCCCCAGCCGCTCGGCCAGGTGATCACCCAGTCCATGTCGAGGTCGACCAGCAGCCCCAGCATGCGCGCGATCGTCGGGTCGTCGAGCCGTTCGAACGCCTCGTCCAGCAGCACCAGCCGCAGCGGGTCGAACTCGTCGCTGACCGCGTCGTAGAAGCTGGCCGCCGCCGCGAACAGCGTCACGTACGAGATCAGCCGCGTCTCGCCGGACGACAGCTGCCGCAGCCGGCGTTCGCGCGGGTTGCCGTCGGGGCCGGTGTCGCCGACGGTGACCGTGAACTGGTGCCACGTCCGGTAGTCGAGCGCCCGCGACAGGATCTCCGCGTAGCCGCCGGAGTGGGTGTCGCGCTCGTTCTCGATCCGCTCGGTGAACACCCGGCGCAGCGTCGCGTCCTGCTCCGGCGTGCGTTCGCCGAACGGCAACCGCACCAGCGCAAGCGCTTGCCGGGTCTGGTCGTCGAGCGCCGCCGACGACTTCCACGCCAGCTTCACGTGCACGCCCTGGCTGGACCGCGCCCGCGACAGCACCTCGTTCATGCGCTTGGTCAGGTCCTCGGCCACGGCGACCTGCCCGCGCAGCCACTCCGCCAGGTCGCGGATCAGGTAGTCGGCGAAGATCCCCTGGTACTGCTCGTCGAGGAACCCGCGCTGCTCACCGAGCCTCGTCGAGACCTGCCGTGCGGCGACGGCGACGGGCTTCGCGCCCTCCTCGCCGGTCACCGTGACGGTCAGCAGGCCCGCGTGCTGCTCGGCGGCGATGTCGTGGCTGCCCGCGAGCGACGTCTGCAGCGCCTGGAGCTTCGCGATCACCGTGGCCTCGGTGCCGCCGCGCCGGTCGCCCGCCGCCGCGATCGCCTGGCGCACCGCGGTCTCGCCCGTCTCGCCGTCCCAGTCCGGGAACGCGGCCGCGAGCAATCCCGGCGCCCGCACGGTCGCCGCGAAGGTGCCGCTCGCCCGCTCCCTCGCCGCAGCGGCCTCGGTGACCTGGGTGGAGTTGGTCTCCAGCAACGCTTCCAGCTTCGCGGCCTGCTCGCGCGCCGTCGTGATGCCCTCGCGCACGCCCTTGAGGTCCGCGCGCATCTTCTTGCGCGACCTCTCCAGCTGCGTGAGCTGCTCGCTGATCTCCTTGGCCTCGCCGCCGACCGCGTCGGTGAGCTCGGCCAGCGTCCCCGCCTGCGCCGCGTGGTCCACGCACCGCGCGTCGGCGTCGGCCTCCGCGGTCTGCCGGTCCGCGACGGCCTCGTGGTAGCGGTGCGACGCGTCGGTGAGGTCGGAGATCGTGCCCTGGCACCGCCTGCGCACCGCGTCGGCGAGCAGGTCCGCGGTCCGCTGGGCGTCCGCGGCCGCCGTCCTGGCCTGCCGCAACGCCTCGGTGTCCGCGGGCAGGCCCGCGTCGCCCGCCTGGCGGGTGAGCTCGCCGCGGGCCGCCTCCAGCCGGGAACCGGCGTCCTCCAGCGCCTCCCGCAGCTCGAACGTCCGCTGCCGCGCGCGTGCCGCCGACTCCTCCGCGGCCTGCACCCGGCTGTGCTTCGCGATCAGCTCGCCGTCACCGGGGAACGCCGCCACGTGCGCCTCCCACGTCGCGACGTGCTCGTGCGCGCGGGCCAGCTCGTCCTCGGCGGTGCCGAGCCGCCGGCGCAGCTCCGCGAGCTCCTCCTCCAGCGCCGCGATCCGCCGCCCGCGGGCGGCCTCCCGCGCGCCGGCACCGATGAACTCGGCCTCGGGCTTGGTCCACGACCCGGTCAGCACCCCCGCGCGCCACACGCCGTCCGTGGTCAGGCTCAGGCCCTCCCGGTCGTCCAGCGACACCGCGCGCAGCAGGTCCGCGACGAACCCCTCCGGCACCGGCGACCCCTCCACCGCGGGCACGAGCACGTGGGCGAGCGTGCGGCCCTCGACCGGCGGGCTGGCGACGGCCAGCACGTCGGTGAGCTCGGTGTCGGCGAGCGTCACCCAGGCGTCGAGCAGGCCGCTGGCCTGCAGGGCGGCCTCCAGGCCCGCGCGTTCGGCGTCGGTGAGCGCCGGCGCGAAGTCCACCAGGCGGTAGAACGGGGCACCGGTGGCCGGGTCGCGGTCGGCCGAGACGTACCGGCCGGGCAGCGGCACGCGTTCGGCACCGGAGCGCAGGCCGACCAGCTCCTCGTCCAGCGCGTCCAGGCGGGCGCGCAGGTCCGCGCGCTGCTGCGCGTGGGCGTGGGCGGCGTCGCGGGCCGCGCGCACCAGCGGGCCGACCCACTCGCGGGCCGCCGTGGTCAGCGCCTTGGCCGAGGCCGGGGTGACCGTGGCGGGCAGCGGGAACGCCGGGTGGTCGAGGTCCGGTGCTTCCCCGTCGCCCTCCCGCGCGCTTCCTCCTTGCGAGGCGGGCGAACCGGCGAATCGAGACTTACTCGACGGGGTGAAACCCGGTCGCTCGTCGACCAGCGGCCCGCTGGTCGTCCACGTCTGCACCTGCGCCAGCCACGTCTGCACGGCCTCGGCGAGCTCCTGCGCCTCCTGGTTGCGCAGGGCGGTGGACTCCGTGGCGGCGAGCTGCGCGTCCCTGGCCTTGCCGCGCAACGACTCCACCTCGCGCTGCTGCGCGTCGAGCGCCAGCGCCTGCTCGTGCAGCGCCAGCGTCAGCGCGCCCCGCTGCCGGGCCAGCGAGGCGATCCCGGCGGCCTGGTCGACCGCGGTCGCCAGCTCGGCCAGCACCTCCTCGCCCGCGGCGGCCGGCGGCACCCGGCGGTCGATCGGCAGCGGTGCGGCCTCGGGGTCGGGCTTGGCGCGCACGGTCGCCGTGGTCACCGTCGCCTCGGCGGCCGGCACCTGCGGCACCACCGGCGCCAGGTCGACGTCCATGCCGGCGAGGCGCAGGTTCTCCCGCAACGGCTCGGTCAACGCGTCCGCCGCCGACAGGTCCTCCGCCAGCCGCCGCAGCAACCGCAGCACGGTGTCGACCGCGGCGTCCTCCTGCGCCCGCTGCCGGTGCGCCGTCTCCAGCGCCGCGACGGCGGAGGAACGCATCTGCGCCACCAGGTTCTCGCGCGTCTTCAGGTCCTGCAGGTCGCGGAACGCCGGCAGCTCCTTCAGCGCCGCGATGGTCTCCTCCGCCTGCTGCTCGCCGGTCTCCATGTCGACGAGCGCCTGCTCGGCCGCCGCACGTTCGACCCGCGTGAGGTCCAGCTCCGACACCAGCTTCGACTGCTCGCGCTGCAACCGGGTCAGCGCCTTCTCCGCCGCGTCCAGCCGTTCGGACGCCGAGCGCAGTCCACCGAACGCGTAGTCCGAGTAGGTCTTGAGGAACGTCGACAGCGCACTGTCCGCAGTGGACAGCCGGACGATGTTCTCGCGGATCGACTCCAGGTCGTCGAACGACGTCGCCAGCTGCTCGACCATCGCCTGGTCCAGCGGCGGCAGCGCGTCGGACAGGATCTGCTCCAGCTGGCCTTCGAGCACCTTCAGGCCGACGTCGGGGTTGCGCAGCGTCCGCTGCAGGTGCAGCAGGTCGCCGTAGCGCGCGGCGGGCACGCCGTAGACCGCGTCGGCGACCTTCGCGCGGAACGCCGGTTCCTCGAACATGCAGTCCGCGCCGATCAGGTCCCGCAGCTGCGCCGGGCCGTGCGGCACGCGTTCCGGGCCGGCGAGCTGGAGCTCGGTGCCCACCCGCATCGGCGTGACGAACCGCCACGAGTCCGTGATCGCCTGCGACGTCTTGGACGCCTTCACGCCCAGACCGCAGGTCAGGTACTCGTTGCCGGAGTGGTCGGCCGCCTCGCGGACCAGCTCGACCCACGCGTAGCCGATGCGGTTCGGCCCGCCGTCGTAGTCGTCGAGCATCAGCCGCCGGATGCTGACCGTGTCGAAGCCCTTGGACCCGAGCTGGCGCAGGTCGCCGTCCAGGCACAGCGGCAGCAGCAGCTCCAGCGTGCGGGACTTGCCGGAACCGTTGGTGCCCTGGAAGATCGCGCGGCCACCGGAGAAGTCGAACGTCTGCTCGGTGTACTGCCAGATGTTGACCACGCCGCCGCGGTGCAGCCGCCACCTGCTCATGACACGTTCTCCTCGTCGAACAGGGACCAGCTCGGCACTTCGCGCACCACAACGGGTTCCGGTTGTTCTCGTTCCGGGTCGCCGTCGGGTGACGGCAACCAGCGGTGCGCGGCAGCGCTGATCGACCAGCCCTCGGCGCACGGGACAGCGAGTCCCATGCGCCGCAGCAGTTCCGCCACCTCGGCGACCAGCCGGTCGAGGTCGTCGGTGAACTGCTTCGACCACGCGGCCGGGTAGTCCTCCACCAGCCGCGCGCAGACCTCGCGGAGCCGGTCGACCGTGACGACGTGCCGTGCGGGCGCGTCGTCGGACGGGTCGTCCAGCAGGTCCGGCAACGCGAGCAGCGCGATGCGCGCGACCGTCGAGACACCGGGGAACGACAGGTCCGTCAGGTAGTCCTCGGGGTCGGCGGCCAGCACGCCCTCGACGCGGCACTCGGTGAACAGCCCGAAGGCCTGCTCCAGCAGCGCCGTCTCCTTGCGCTGGTTGCGCCGCAGCCACTCCGCCTGGTCGGCGGGCAGGTCCGCGTAGAGCACCAGCGGCGTCTCGACCAGCTTGCGCCGCACCGCGTGCTCGACACCGCGCGGACCCGGCCTGGCCGCCAGCTCGACCAGCCGCGCCGGGGAGTCGGCCTCGCCGACCGGGCCGGTCACGAGCTGGCCCAGCAGGTCCGTGTCGATCGTGATCAGCGCCTCCTGCGGCACCACGTCCTGCGCGACCGAGCCCTCGGTCTCCTGCAGCACGCCGAGGGACACCAGGTGCCGCAGCGCCGCGGTCAGCGCCCGCCGCTCGGTCACGTCGTCGGGTGCGCTGATGCCCGCTTCGGCCGCGGCGGACCGGATGTCGGCCACCAGCCGGGACAGCAGCGCCTGCCGGCCGGTCCCGGTCAGCACGGCCAGGGTCAGCGCCAGGTAGGCGTACCCGCGCGGCGACATGCTCAGCACGCCGCGGGTGTCGTCGTTGCCCGGCCCCGACTTGTACAACCGCGCGAACCGGCGCTCCACCACGAGCCGGTACCCGAGCAGCCCGGCGAACAGGTCCTGCAGCACCGCCCGGTGCCGGTAGACGAGCGCCAGCAGCTCGCCGTCCGGGCCCTCGGAGCGCAGCAACGGCCTGCGCAGCAACGTTCGCGCGCACCGCACCACGTTCGCGGCGTCGATCTCGGAGAGGGTGTCGAAGTGGTTCATCGCTCCAGGGCCACCGTGGCGTCGTGCAGCGTCAGCGTCCCGGCGGCGGACTTGATCTGAGTGGTCGTGCCGGGGGTGATCGCGAGCTTCAACCCGCGCACGGGATCGCTGGCCGACCCGCTGTCGCGCGGTGAGTCGCGCTGCGCCATCGCCAGGGTCAGCAGCTCGCAGAACACCTCCAGCGCACCGTGCGACAGCGTTGTGCCGCCGAGGTTCCCGGCCGCGGAGGTCAGCTCGGCCACGTGCCGCGCGCGGACCTCCTCCGCCTCACGCGCCTCCGCCAGCAGCGACTGCTCGGTCATCGGGTCGTCGAGGATGCGCGACGGCCGCCCGCGCCCACCCCGGTCACCGCGCGACCGCACGCTGA
Organism: Lentzea sp. NPDC037011; assembly: GCF_055607425.1. Taxonomy (NCBI): domain Bacteria; kingdom Bacillati; phylum Actinomycetota; class Actinomycetes; order Pseudonocardiales; family Pseudonocardiaceae; genus Lentzea; species Lentzea sp. NPDC037011. The sequence continues at coordinate 681,375 of NZ_JBVJRT010000005.1, forward strand.
CCGTGACGTCGCAGACCGGGCCGTCCCGCCACGGCGTGCGCTCGTTGTCGGAGTCGTGCTCGGGCGCGGGGGAGAGGTGGCGGGAGGAGTACAGGCCGAACGCGGAGGCGTAGATCTCGTGCGCCTCCTCGCGGGTGGCGCCGTCGAACCAGCTGGCGAGCTTGAGCAGCTCGGCCCGCCGGCCGGGCAGCAGGCCACCACCGGACGTCGCGCGCTTCACGCTCGCCAGCAGGCTGCCGATCGCGCGGGCGGTGGCCTCGCGCAACGCCGTGACCTGGCTCGGGCGGCCGGGCCGGTCGACGAACCAGTCGGTCAGCTCCTGCCAGTCCTCCGGCGTGCGGCCGCGGGCGCGTTCGACGTGGGCGCCCAGGTCGGTGCCGAGCAGCCGGAGCAGCTCGGAACGGGCCTTCGCAAGCGCGGCGAGCGCCGCCGCGATCGGCGGCGTGTACTTCAGCACGTCCTCGACGACCCGCTGGATGTACTCGACCAGCAGGCTGCGGAAGCCCGCGATCTCCTCGGGCGCCAGGTGGTTGCGCGTCACGACCTGGCCGAGGTAGGCGTAGAAGTCGCGGACCGTGGCGGCGAGCTCCGCGTGCTGCAGGAACAGGGTGGTGACGCGTTCGGCGAGCAGCTCCCTGGTCTTGTCGCCCTCGTTCAGCAACGCCACCGACAGCGACCCGCCCAGCTCGTTGAGGCCGCGTTCGATCGCGGGCAGCAGCTCGCGCGACACCTCGCGGGCGCCCTCGGGCACCCGCAGCAGCTCGTCGACGTCGCGCTGCACGCGGACGGCGAGCTTGGAGACCTGGTAGCGGACGCTGCCGTGCTGGAACTCGGCGATGCTCGCGGCCACGACCTCGCGCCGGCCCTGCACCAGGTTGCCCCACTCGACCAGCTGCCGCAGCCGGTTGATCACGTTCTCGATGCGCGACTCGCCCTGCTCGACGCGGCCCTCGCGCTCCTGGCCGGCGAGCGCTCCCGCGACCTCGCCCGCGCTGAGGTCGGCGAGCAACGTGGAGGTGAACAGCCGCATGATCGCCAGGTACGTGCGCTGGTGATCGCGCGCGTCCAGATAGGCGTACAGCTTCAGCCTCTTGTGCTCCACGACCGGCCACCCTAATGCGCGTGCCCGGGCGGTGCGGCGCTACCGTGCCTTCGACGAGCTGGGGAGGATGCCGTGGGCGCGGGTCGCGCGTTGGGGTTGGTGCTGGGCGTGGCCGCGGACGCGGTGTTCGGCGATCCACGCCGATTTCACCCGGTAGCGGCATTCGGGACCGCCGCCGCGGCGCTGGAGGAGTGCGTGCACGCCGACTCCAGGGCCGCCGGCGTCGCCTACACCACCGTCCTGGTCGGCTCCGTCGTCGCAGGCGGGGTCGCCGTCGAACGGCTCGCGCGCCGGCACTGGCTCGCGCAGGCGCTGACCACCGCCGTGGCCACGTGGACCGTGCTCGGCGGCCGGTCGCTGGCCGACGAGGGCACGTCGATGGGCCGCGAGCTCGACTCCGGTGACGTCGAGGCCGCCCGCGCCCGGCTGCCCCACCTGTGCGGCCGCGACGCAGCCCGGCTGGACACCTTCGGCCTGGCGCGCGCGACCGTGGAGTCCGTGGCGGAGAACACGTCCGACGCCGTCGTCGGCCCGCTGGTGTGGGGTGCCGCGTTCGGCGTGCCCGGCCTGCTGGGCTACCGCGCGGCGAACACGCTCGACGCGATGGTCGGCCACAGGTCCGCGCGGTACCTCAGGTTCGGCTGGGCGTCCGCGCGGCTGGACGACGTGCTGAACCTGCTGCCCTCGCGGCTGGCGGCGCTGCTCACCGTCGGCGGTGCGCCGGTCGTCGGCGGCTCGGCCCCGCAGGCGTGGGAGACGTGGCGCCGTGACGCTGCCGCCCACCCGTCACCGAACGCGGGCCAGGTCGAGGCGGCCTTCGCGGGCGCGCTGGAGATCAGGCTGGGCGGCCGCACGGTGTACTCGCACGGCGTCGAGGAACGGCCGGTGCTCGGCCACGGCCGCAACCCCGACTCAGGTCACGTGACGCGTGCCGTGGAGCTGTCCCGCGTCGTCGGCCACGGTGCCGCCCTGGTCAGCGCCTTCGTCGCCGTCTTCCGCAAGTAGCTCGGCGATCGACTTCCGCTTCGCCTTCGCCTTCGGCGCGGTGTCGAGCGCACCGCCCGGCCGCGCCTCGCGGATCGTGAAGTACAACCACCCGCCGACCGCCATGACGCCGAACGCGATCCACTGCAGCGCGTAGGAGTAGAACGGCCCTGACTCGATCCGCGGCAGCGGCATGGTGTCCAGCGCGCCCGCCTGGCCGTCGATCAGCTGGTAGTGACCGGGCTCGATGCCGGGCCCGACGGCGTCGTTGTTGATCGAGTAGATCTGCCGGTGCCCGTCCTGCTGGATCGCCGGTCGCGCGTCCGACTCGTTGGTGCGCGCGAGCCCGACGATCGTGACCTCGCCCGTGGGGGCAGGGGCGAACCCCGGCGGCTTGATGCCGTTGACCGGCCGCACGTAACCGCGGTTGACCAGCACCTTCTTGCCGCTGTCGGTCTCGAACGGCGTGATGACGAGGAACGCGGCCTCGCCCTGGACCGTGCGCAGCCGGGCGAGCGCCTCCCCGTCGGGCAGGTACCGGCCCTTCAGCTCGACCTTCTGCCACTCGTCGTGCTGCGCGCCGAACGGCACCGCGGCACTGGCCAGCGACTTGGTGATCGCGGAGTTCTGCCCCTGGCGCTCGTCGTTGCGGCCGAACTGCCACGGCGCCAGGAAGTAGACGCACGCACCCGCGAACACCCAGACGGCCAGCGTCAGCGCCAGCCAGCCCGGCTTGAGGAGGAACTTGAACCGCACCACCTCACGGTAGATGCGTGACCTGGACCTCCTGGAACTGGGTCACGAACCCCTCACCCTCCGGGCTGGCGGCCATGACGCCGACCTTGGTCTCGATGTCCGGCGGGAAGTAGGCCTGGCGCAGCACCGTGGTCGGCTCCTCGCCGTCGACGCCGTACCGGATCCAGACCGCGTCGCCGCGGCGTTCGGCGGAGACGGTGAACCGCTCGAAGTCGCCGGTCAGAGCCAGGTTCCAGTCGGAGAAACCGCGGGTCACGACCGCGCTGGGACGCAGCTGCCCGTCGAACAGCTCGACGCCGGCCTTGATCCACGTCTCGTCGTCGACGAGCAGCCCGATGCCCGCGTGGTCGTACTGCGCCGCGTACTCGCCGGAGAAGGTCGCGGTGATGGTGAAGTCGCCGGCCAGCGTGACGCCGTAGAGGTGACCGCTGTCACGCACGACCCCGTTGCCGGTGCGGCGCCAGAAGTCCGAGCCGGGGTCGGCGTGCACGGTCAGCGGGGTGGCCGACCACTTCGCCGGTTCGTTGAGCCAGGTCCAGGTGGTGAGGTCCATGACCCTCATCTTCCCCGCAAAGCGGTCCGCGCCGCCGCCACCGCCTCTGTCCGGTATCCGCCACCGAACAGCACGGCGTGCACCAGCAGCGGGAACAGCTGGTGCAGCGGCACCCGCTCCCGCCACCCGTCGGCCAGCGGCGCGACCTCCCGGTACGCCCCGAGCACGTGGTCGAGGAACGGGCAGCCGAACAACCGCAGCATCGCGAGGTCGCTCTCCCGGTGCCCGCCGTGCGCCGCGGGGTCGATCAGCCACACCTGCCCGTCCGCGCCCCACAGCACGTTCCCGCTCCACAGGTCCCCGTGCAGCCGCGCGGGCGGCTCGGCAGGCCCGGCGAGGTCGGCGATGCGCTCGTACAGCTCGCCCAGGTCCAGCCCGACCCGCACCGCGTAGGGCTCGATCCGCTGTGACGCGAACCACTCCGGCCACGACGGCGCAGGTTCGTTGACCATCGGCGCCTGTCCGATCGTGGCCTCCCGCGGCCCACCGGGTGGCGGTGCGCCGAACGCCGGCGCGCCCGCCTGGTGGAGTGCGGCCAACCGGCGCCCGAAGGTCACGGCCGCCTGAAGATCCGGCGGGCCGACCGGGACCTCGTCGATCACCAGTTCGCCGCCGTCCGCCGAGTGCACGACTGGTACCGCGGGGCCGCCGTCGACGCGCAACCACCGCAGGCCGGCCGCCTCCGCCGCCGTGGCCCGCGCGGACTGGACCTTGCGCCTCAAAGCCTTTCCCGCACCCACGCCAGCAGCCCCGGCACCGCCGCCTCGATCATGCCCAGCACCTGGTCGAAGCCCTGCCGGTCGCCGTAGTACGGGTCCGGCACGTCCACGCCGTCCGCGTCAGGGTCGAACGACCGCAGCAACCGGACGCGACCAGGATCGACCATCCGGCGCAACGCGCGCGCATGACCGGAGTCGAGTGCGACGAGCAGGTCGGCGTCGAGGTGCTCTGGGCCAACCTGCGCGGCCACGTGGTCGGTGGGGTAGCCGTTGTCCGCCAGCGTCTTGAGCGCACGCGGATCGGCCGGGTCCCCCACGTGCCAGCCGCTGGTGCCCGCACTGGACACTTCGACGTGGGAGGACAATCCTTCGCGCAACACCCGCTCACGGAACACGAGCGCTGCCACGGGGGACCGGCAGATGTTGCCGGTGCAGACAAAGGCGACCTTCACCGCCACACGGTAACGCTCAACCCTTGTCGCAAGATGTACGGACAAACGACATGGAGGCCGCCCATGCAGACCGGTACTGACGTGCCCCCGCAACGGGAGATCATCGGGTGCACCGACGCCCTCGGGCGCCGTCGTGCGTTCGAGGTGTACCTCAACGAGAAGGGGCGTGTGTGCTTCCGCACCCCGCCCGGTGAGTCCGCGCAGCTCGACGCGTTCCAGCTGGACGAGCTGATCAGCCACCTCACCGAGCTCCGCCGCTACATGCAGTGACGCGCGCGCCTGGGCTGGTCGCTTACTATTTGCCGCGATGACCAGCCCAGACCTGCGCCACCACGGTGACGTCGACGCCGCAGCGGGCCTCGCCGACTTCGCCGTCAACGTGCGGGTGCCGCGCCCGCCCGCCTGGCTGCGCGACCGGCTGTCCGCCGCGCTCGACGACCTGGGGCGCTACCCGTCCGCGGCAGCGGAACAACGCGCCCGTGAGGCCGTCGCCGGCCGGCACGGGCGCTCACCCGACGAGGTGCTGCTGCTCAACGGTGCCGCCGAGGGCTTCGCGCTGCTGCCGAAGCTCGCGCCCCGCCGTGCCGCGATCGTCCACCCCGGCTTCACCGAGCCGGAGGTGGCGCTGCGCGACGCCGGGGTCCCGGTGGAGCACGTCACGCTGAGCGGCGACTTCACGTTGCCCGAGGTCAGCGCGGACGTCGACCTGACCGTCGTCGGCAACCCCACGAACCCCACCTCCGTGCTGCACCCGGCCGCGCGCGTCAAGCGGCTGCCCGGTCTCCTCGTGGTCGACGAGGCGTTCATGGACGCCGTCCCCGGCGAGCCCGAGTCGCTCGCGCACGACCCGGACGTGCTCGTGCTGCGCAGCCTCACCAAGACGTGGGGGCTCGCCGGGCTGCGCGCCGGTTACCTGCTGGGCGACCCGGAGACGTTGCGGCGCTTGGCGTTCGGCCGCCCGCACTGGCCGGTCGGCAGCCTCACGCTCGAAGCAGTCACCGCGTGCTGCGAACCGGCGGCGCTGCGGGAGGGCGAACGGCTCGCGTTCGAGGCCGCCGCGCACACCGCGCACGCCGTGCAGCAGCTGGGCGACCTCGTCGTCGTGCCGCCGAAGGGCCCGTTCGTGCTGCTCAGGGTGCCGCGCGGAACGCGTGAGGCGCTGCGCGACAAGGGGATCGCGGTGCGGCGCTGCGACACGTTCCCCGGACTGGACGACACGTACGTGCGCGTCGCGATCCGGCCGCCGGAGGAGTTCGCGGTCTTCGTGGACGCGCTGCGGGTAGTGATGGAGGAACTGGCGTGAAGCTCGCCGAGGTGATCGCGGTGCTGGCGGACGCGTACCCGCCGCGGATCGCGGAGAAGTGGGACGCGGTCGGCCTGGTCTGCGGTGACCCCGCGGAGGAGGTCACCAGGGTCCTCGTCTGCGTGGACCCGACCCGGTCCACTGTGGACGAGGCGGTCGAGGTGGGCGCGCAGCTGCTCGTCGCCCACCACCCGCTGCTCCTGCGCGGCGTCAACGGTGTTCCCGCCGACGAGCCCAAGGGCGCGTTGGTGCACAGGCTCATCCGCAGCGGCACCGCGCTGTACTGCGCGCACACCAACGCCGACAGCGCGCTGAACGGCGTGTCCGACGCGCTCGCGCAGGCCATCGGGCTCCAGGTGACCGGCCCGCTGGAGCCGACCGACGAGCCCGGTGTCGGCCTCGGCCGCATCGGTGAGCTTCCCGCCGCCGAGCCGTTGCGCGTGTTCGCCCAGCGCGTCGCCGACGCGTTGCCCGCGACCGTGCAGGGCGTGCGCGCCGCCGGCGACCCGGACCGCCCGGTCAAACGCGTCGCTGTGTGCGGTGGCGCCGGCGACAGCTTCCTCGGCGCCGCCACCGCGGCGGGCGTCGACGCGTACGTGACCGCCGACCTGCGCCACCACCCGGTCTCCGAGCACGTCGAGGCCGGCGGGCCCGCGCTCGTCGACGTGGCGCACTGGGCCAGCGAGTGGCCGTGGTGCGAGCAGGCGGCGGAAATCCTGCGGGAGGCCTTCGGCGGTAGGGTCGACGTACTCGTCTCCACCCGCCGGACCGATCCGTGGACCGTCGGTGCGACGAGCTCAGCAGCAGGAGGACTTGCGTGAAAGCCGATCCCGCAGTGCAGCGCAGGCTGCTCGACCTGGCCCAGGTCGACGCCGAACTGGCGCGTGTCACCCACCGGCGCCGTACGCTGCCGGAGATCGCGGAGATCGCCGAGGTCGAGCAGCTGGTGCGCACCAAGCAGGACGCGCTGGTGGCCGTCGAGACGACGCTCGGCGACATCGACCGCGACGTGAAGCGCCAGGAGACCGAGATCGACCAGGTCCGCGCCCGCACCGACCGCGACCGCAAGCTGATGCAGTCAGGTTCCGTCGGCGCCAAGCAGCTCACCGACCTCGAACACGAGCTCGCCACCCTCCAGCGCCGCCAGGGCGTCCTCGAAGACGACCTCCTGGAGCTGATGGAGCGCCGCGAGGCCGTGGCCGCCGACGCCTCCTTCGCCCGCGTGGAGCTCGACAAGGCCCGCGAGACCCTCGAAGCCGCCGCGCGCCGCCGTGACGCCGCACTGGCCGACCTGGAGGCGACCGAGACCCGCCGCACCGCCGACCGCACCCTCATGGCCAAGGGCTTCCCGGACGACCTGCTGAAGCTCTACGACCGCCAGCGCGAACAGCGCGGCATCGGCGCGGCCGTGTTCCAGACCCGCAGCTGCGGCGCGTGCCGCATCGAGCTCGACCGCAGCGCACTGGGCAAGGTCAGGGAGGCCGCCGCGGACGAGGTCGTGCGCTGCGAGGAGTGCGGCGCGATCCTCGTGCGCATCGCCCAGCCCGCGGGCGCCTGACCCACCCTCGTCACCCGGCCGGCTGCCGCCCCAGCGCGGGAGCCAGCCGCGTGGCGATGTCGGTCAGCAGCTGCACGTAGTCGGCGTGCTCGAAGCTGAACGGCAACGCGAACGCCACCTCGTCGACCTCCCGGAACGCCGGGTCGGCGTGCAGCTGCTCCGCGATCTGCTCGGACGTGCCGACGAGGTCCCGCGCGAACATCATCCGCCGCGGCCCCACCGGACTGGCCGTCCGCGGCGTCCGTTCGTCCACGTACCGCTGGTACTTCTCCCGCTGCTCAGCCGTGGCCGAGTCGGTCGGGATCACCACGAGCCCCTGCGACACCCGCGCCTTGTCGCCGTCGGGGTGGTGCTCGCGGAACTTCCGCACCAGCGCGTGCTGAATCCGCGCGAAGTCCTCGGACTCCTCGGCCTGCACGACGTTGCTGGTGAGGAAGTTCAGCCCGTTCTCCGCAGCCCACCGCGCCGACCTGAGGCTGCCCCCGCCGTACCAGATCCGCTCGCCCAACCCCGGCGAGTGCGGCTGCACCCGGTCCGACCAGACCTCGATGCCCTCCCTGCCGCTGAACTCGACGGCCTTCTCACCCCTCACGAACCGCAGCAACCGCTCCAGCCGCCCGTAGCCGAAGTCCTCCACCTCGGCCGTGTCCGGGTAAAGCGCACCTTTGACGTCGTCCCAGTGCATCGGCGGCCCGACGCTCAGCCCGGGGTTGAGCCGCCCACCGGACAGCACGTCCACCGTGGCCAGGTCCTCCGCGAGCCGCAGCGGGTTCTCCCACCCCAGCGGGATGACGGCGGTGCCGAGCGCGATCCGGCTCGTCCGCTGACTCGCCGCCGCCAGCACCGCGACCGGCGACGAGATGCCGTGCTGCAGGTGCCGGTGCCGCACCCACGCGCTGTCGAAGCCCAGCTCCTCGCCGAGCTCGATCAGCTCCAGGGTGGACCGGTGGCCGGCAGCCGGATCGTGCTCGTCGAACTGCCCGATGGTGAGGAACCCCAGCTTTCGCAACGGCATGCCCGCCAGGGTAGGTGACACCTCAACTACCCGGCCACCACGTCCACATGCTGGTATGCGCGCATTTTCAAAAGTGGACACAATTCTTCGTGAATTGTGGACAACTGCGATCAAGCGGGGTGCATGCCTCGTACAGGTTCCCGAAACTACGAGATTGTTGCGCAAATCTTATTCTCTGCGGATTTTCGGCTCATGACGTACGTTCCAAGGGTCTTGCTCCTCTCTGTCAAGGTGGGCGAAATGGCGATGTCTCGAAGGCAGGCGTTGGTGAACGCCGGTCGCGGTGCCGCGGTTCTCGCAGTCGGTTCACCAGCGCTGACCGCCTGCGGTGCGGCCAAGCCGATGCTCGCGGGAGCGGCGGGGGCCTGGCTCGCGGAGCTGGGCGACGCGATCAAGGCCGACATCGCGGCGAAGGCCGTCGAGAAGGGGAAGCTGGCGTTCGAGGAGCTGTGGAAGAAGTGGGAGAAGCCCACCTCGGACATGAAGACGAAACAGGTCGCCGAAGGGTTCGCGTACTTCGGGACCACGATCTACGGCCACGCCGTTCCAGGCACGACGCTGGTGAGCGTGCACCGGGTGCGGCAGGTCGACCCGGCCTCCGATCGACTGGCCTGCGTGAGGGAGTCAGGTGAGCACGTGGTCCTGGAGAGCTGGGCGTGGAAGGGGATGCTCGCCTTCATCAAGCACGAGCTGGAGGGCAAGGAGGGCGACGACAAGCTCCACGCCCTCCAGCTGCTCGCCATGACCTTGATGCCGCACGGTGCCGTCCTGCCCGGCACGACGCCTGCCGGCTCGGTCAGCTGGGTCAGCTACCCGGCGCGCGACGGCGCGGTCGAGATCGTCAAGTTCAGCGACGGCGGCAAGGACAAGGTCGGGGTCACCGCCTCCGGCTACTTCTCCGGTGACCACGGCAAGGCTACGAAGCTGACCTTCGACCTTGCGTGATCGGCTCACTCGTCATGATGGGGTGTTGGCACTGTCTGGATTTTCGTCGCCTGCCCGCCGGCGGGCAGGCGACGATGCCAGTGCACGGTGCGGCCGGGGCCGAAGAGCACGACGTTGGAGTCGTTCTGCGCCACCAGCCGGTCCGCCGTGGTGTAGACGACGAAGTTGTAGTCCGACTGCATGAGCAGCCGGTACCGCCCGTTCGGCGTGACGGCCACCGACCGCGTTGATCGAGTAGACCTTGTTGCCGCCGTAGCTGCTGGCGTGGACGAGCTTGCTGGGCGCGCTGGCAGGACTTCCCGCGCCAGGTGCCGTTTTCGCTGTGGCCTGAGCCGGACAGGTGGCCGGTGGTGGCCACCGACTGGCACGACCGGTGGGTATGTTCCAGCGGCGTGCAGAGGGTCCTCGGGGTGTGATGCCGGGGGACGTTGTGCCTCTCGGGCGCGCGAAAACCTTGAGCAGGAGACAGCAAAGAGGCCGTCTGTACGACGACCTCTCAGTGCGTGTGGTTAACGCTGGTGTCCGAGGACGAAGTCGCACACTATTCACCCACGTAACCCTCCCTGGCCCGGAGTAGGCCCACGCAGCCCGTTCGGCACCTGAGGCCCCATGCATGTGATAGCCACGCGCAACGGGCCTCATACGTTGAATCTGGGCGCCTCACCTCTAGTGCGCCAAGGCGATCATCGCGATACGAGGTGGACGTGTGCCAGGAAAGATCGGGTGCAGAGGCCTCAGTCTCGGCGCATGATCGCGATATTGTACGGAGGCCGCTCGGCCAACCGGTCCCGCCTCGCACGGGGCGAAGCCGCGGAGCACAACGGAACGCGGTGCTCGGAACGCCTTCGGTGAAGCAGGTTGTCAGGGTATCGGGATGGAGGCTTCATGCGAACCGCGATCATCAGCGGCGTGGCAGGGTTCGGCCTGGAGCAGCAGGCCGCCGCGGATACGGGCCCCCTCCTCGATGAAGACGCCGAACAGCTTGAGCCGCTCCCCTTCGTGCCCGTTCGCGTCGCACAGGTGGTCGACTCGCTGACGAGAACCGGGTTCGAGATCGCAGCGGACGTACCGTTGCTGAACCTGAGTTCGGATGAGCTCAACGACAGGCTGCGCGGCGCGGGGGAAGTACCCGGTTCAGCGTTGCTCGTCCACTATATAGGTCACGGTCTGACCAGTCGCGACGGTGCACTGTTGCTGCCCGGACCCGAGTGGCGACCGGGGTGGGAGGGCAAGACCTGTGTGGACGTGGAGGGCTTGATTCGCTACTACGAGAGCAACCGGGACGGCCCAGACGTCTTGCTTCTGCTCGACGTCTGCCGAGCGGGGTTGGCTGTTCGCTCGCAGATCCGCAACCCTATCGATGAATCGTCAAGGAAGGTATGGGTCGTTGGCGCGGCAGGGTACAACTCGGATGCCTTCGGGGGTTACTTCAGCCTTGCGGTCGCGCGCACATTGGACAGATTGAGCAAGGGGGTGATCGACGTTGATCCTTCGCTTGAGTATGTGCCAGTCGACCTGTTTGCAGGCGAAGTGCAGCGGGAGTTGGACCGGTTGTGCGCAGACGAGGGCAGCGGGATGCCCCAGCAACTGGAAATGACCCCGCGGTTTCGAGTACCTGGCTCGCCGCCAAAGTTCTTTCCTAACCGTCGCTTCAACAGTGACTTCGTGCGCAGTGCGCGGAATGTTCGTGAACGGGAGCTGCGGGCTTTCCTCGACAACCTTGATCCAGCTTTCGACGCCGTTCACTACATGAGTCGCGCATCAGGTGACCCTGACCAGGCCGCAGTTGCTGGTAGATGCTTCTTTACTGGTCGGGCCGATCAGCTGCGGGCGCTGAGCGCGTGGGTGGACGGTTCGCGTGAGCAAGCTGGCGCATTGCGGGTTGTGACTGGTAGCCCCGGCGTGGGCAAGTCAGCGCTGATCGGCATGCTGGTGTGCGCTGCCCACCCGCTGTTGGCCGAAGTGGCCACCGGCATTGTTTCTAGGGTGGGGCCAGGCATGCTGCCCTCAGTGACCGAGAACTTGGTGGCAGTGCATGCGCGCGGTCTCTCACTGAATGAAGTGATCGATTCAATCGCACGTCAACTCGATATTTCGAGTCCAAGTACCGGCCGCTGGAACGCCCGTGACTTCTGTTTTGAAGTTGTGGCGAGGACGGGCGGTGTGGTCGTCATTGACGCGCTTGACGAAGCAGTGGAACCGATCGCCATTATGTCTGAACTGTTGGTTCCGCTGATCGAGATTCAAGAGGCCTTTGGCTCGCCTGTATGTCGTCTACTGGTCGGCATGCGGCCTTGGGACGAGTTTGATCCTTTACTCAAGGCAGCTGATATCATCGGTTCCGCTGCTCAGGTAGATGCACTGATTAACCTTGATCTTGTGCCTGTCGCGCAGACTCGCGTGGATATTGCAGATTATGTTCAAGCGCTGCTGTCCACGTCACCCGTCTATCGGGCGCCGGAGTATCGGGACTTCAGATCAGCGGCGGCGCAGGCAATCGCCGGGGCGCTGACGACCACCAGCATCGGGGGCGCCTTCCTAGTTGCCGGTTTGTACGTCAACGTACTAGTCAATACACCCGAGGGCCAGACGACCGTGCAAGACGTTGCCTCTCGAGTGCCGAGATCGCTCGGCGAAGTGCTTGAACTTCACATAGGTCAGCTCAGCGCTGACAACGCGTGCCTTCGTCCGGTCCTCGCCGCACTTGGCCGGGCCAAGGGCGACGGTATGTCACGGAGGTTGCTGACCGCCGCAGCGAAGGCATTCACCACTGACAATGCACCGGATGAAGCCGATGTCGCGGCCATGCTGGATCTGGTGCGTTTCTACTTGCGTTCTACGGCTGGCCCGGACGGATTGACTGTCTACCGCTTCTTCCACCAGGCGCTTGCGGATCACATGACTGCCTACCCAACATCGACCGCCGTCCTGAATGAAACCGCTGCGCGAACCGTCGCGCAGCGTGTGTTCGAGGTGCTGCGGGACGCTGAGCGAGCATCTGCGCGCCACCTCCCAGACTGGCGAAACGCCGACCCTTACCTCCTGCGTCATCTTCTCGAACACGCTGCGGAGGCCGGCCAGGTGGACGAGTTGATTGCGGACACTGAGTACTTGATCCACGCAGATCCGCGACACGTGGTCGCGTTTTTACACGATGTCCAGAATCCCTCAGCCCAGTTGCTCGCCGCCGCCTATCGGACTAGTGGGCCTCGACAATTTGCCGCATCCCCAGTCCAGCGTCGGCAACTGCTCAACATCGATCTCGCCCGCTGGGGCGACCCCGCCAAGGGTGCCTTGATACTAACCTCCCCTGACGCGCCCCCTCCTGAGTGGATATGCACACACGCCACAGGCGAGGGTGTTCGATTCAGCTATCTGGGCAGCTTGCAGGGACATAATGCGACGGTAAGCGAATTGCGGATCACTACAAGTTCGGCTAGGCGGGTCGTCTCGCTAGGCGGAGACGGCACCATCCGTTCATGGGACGTCGAATCGCTCCAGGAAGAGGGGCGAGCGGACGTAACTGCAAAGTCGATTGTCACCGCATTCGTCGCTGGAAAAGAAGTACTATTAACGCTCAATCGAAGTGAGATCGTGATGTGGGACCTGCCCAACTTGGTGCAGCGAACAGTGTTGTTCGGAAACCCAGATCGGGATTTTATCGAGATGTACCCCTATCCCCACCACTGCGGACCTTACCTGCTGACGCGGACGAATGCCGGAGTAATCGAGATCTGGAACCTGATGGACGAGCGGAAGCTAGGGGAGGTCCGTCGGCCTGTTTCATCTCAGATCTCTCCGCTGGCACTAGGAAAGAACGTTCTCGGCCTGCGTGTGCGAGCGCGAGGCAAGAAGCGAGGCGGCGAAGTGCTTGTATGGAATTGGGAGAGAAAACACTTCAGCCTTGACACCCGTCATCGTCGTAACCAGTATTCTCCCGAATTCCGTCCCTGGGCACGTCAGAGGACATTTGCCGCCGATGCAGGCGAGCTTCTTCTCGGTACGTCCAACAGATTCCGCAACGAGATCGAGGCGCTTCTCCCCGCAGCGACAGCAGCTCATGCGCTGACCAGCGTCGATGGTCATGTTATGGCCGTCGTCGCTTCTCCTGAAGGCCCCGTCCACGTGTGGCGCCTGTTGTCGGAGAGCTTGATCGGTGACCCACAGCCGGGGCACAGCAAACCGGTGCTAGAAGTCGTCGCAGCGGAATCCGCGAAATCGAACGGTACGAGTGGTCACGTGATCACTCGTGCCGGGGACGAGTCAGTTCGGATCACGGACGTCCGGCAGGATGGTAAGTGGGGGAACGCTGCCGTCGCCCGCGTGACTGGGGTTAGTGCGGTATCGGTTGTCGAGACGTTCGAAGGTCCAGTGTACGTAGTCGCTGGCGTGCGAGGAGTTATCCGCGTGCTGCCTTCCAATGGCTATGCCGCGCTAGCGTGCAAGGTTGGACGCCACAAGAACACGGTTAGTCGCATCATGACAGCTGGATCGTCGGAACAAGAACTGCGGTTCCTCAGCATCGCAGGGCGCCGTATGCGCTTGTGGTCGTTGCACGACGATCCAAAGGTCGGCTATCGAGCCGAGACGCATTGGTCGACTGAGTTGTCTGAGACAGTTACCGCAAGCGCATGCACAGCGAGGTTGCTGGTATGCGCGACTGGAAGTGGAAAGTTGGTGCTGGTGGATCTGGCGCGCGGTGATGTCGTGTCAGAGGACGTGCTGTTTGAAAGCCACCATGTGGTTTCTCTGCATATCTCCGGTGGGGATATTGTGGTACTACTGTCGGACAGCTCAGTTTGGGTCCTAGACTACGTTTTGACCAGGCGTAGTTCTCCCGTTCAGCAACGGCAACTGCTCACGCCTGCGGCTGGAGTAACGTGTGCTGCCGTCCTACACGGCCGGCAGCGGGCAGTTGCGGTTACGGGACATAGAAACTGCTCGGTCCGCGCGGTGGATTTGAAGACCGGTCGCCCTGTAGCGGGGGCGCTGCAACTTCCGGACGTCCCTCGGGCTATCGCAGGATTCGGGAATGGTGTGGCTATCGGCTGTGGTCTCGACGTTCTACTCGTCGAGTGTCTTTTCATTGAGAAAGACTGAAGGGTTATCGTTCAGGGCGATGGTGGAAATTGTTGCAATACATGGGATCGGAAACTACCAGGCGCATCTATCGCCTGAAGCAGCAGCTTCATCTCTGGGGCAATCCTGGCAAGCGTCGCTAGATGAATCTATTGGCGGGCGGTCGGGAGCGTCGAGGGTTTCGGTCGCGGCTGCGTACTACGCACACGCTTTGCGAGAGCGCGGAGTTCAGTCTGGCGACATCATCTCGGGTGTAGATGATTTGGATCGGTTTAGTCAGGTGGAGCTTGAAGTACTGAATGATTGGTTCGCCGAGATCGGTGTGCCGGATCCAGTGCGACAAGGGTGGCTGACCATGCCGATCCGACAGCAGCTCAGTTGGCTGGTTGACAAAACCGGAAAGTCGTCGCATGGCTTGATTCGCCTGGTGGTCCGTTTTGTTCGCGAAGTTTCCTGGTATCTGAACCGGCCCGAGCGCCGGTCGGCGGTTCAAGAAATCGTCGCACAGAAAATATTGCAGAGGCACCCGCGCGTCGTCATCGCCCACTCTCTAGGAAGTGTGGTCGCCTATGAGGCGCTGTGGACTATATTGGACTGGCATGTCGATCTCTTGGTGACAGTCGGTTCACCTCTCGCTTTGCCTGGAGCGATCTTCGACAAACTTCATCCGCAGCCTTTGGAAGGTTGGGGGAGTCGCCCTCCGAATGTCGGCACGTGGATCAATATCTCAGATGTGGGTGACCTGGTCGCGGTGCCGCGCCTGCTGGGCCACAAATTCTCAGGTATCGACCTGGAGGTCGAGACCTGTATCGCTCCGGTCGATTTCCACAGATTCAACAATTACCTTTCTTCGGCTGCGCTGCGGGATGCCTTGCGACCGTACTTGTAGTTGTGGAGATTTGCGCGAGGACGAAGTTGTACACTATTCACCCACGTAGCCCTGTTTCGGTCTGCGTAGGTCATCTGGGCTGTTTCGGAGAGGGTTCCGGCGTGATCAGGCAAGTTGCGGAGCTGCTTTGCCGCGCTGTAGAGCGAGCCGATGTAGTCGGTGGTCGAAACCAAGCGCCCAGATGACTGGTGCAGGATCTCCACAGTGTCCGGCAAGTGCTTTAGAGACTGAGAGGACTTGTGCAGCACGCCTGCGGTGGCGGGGAGATGCTCGATCGAGGAACAGTCGCAAGTCACCGAGCCCTGCCTGTGCCAGCGCGTCGAGCAGCTCAGGCCAGCTGTTGCGCCAGCTGGCCTCCTCCGACTCACCGAGCTCCTCGGCTCGTGCCCGCTTGAACTCGGCGACACAACCGCCGACGAAGTGATCGAGCGACTTCTGCATGGCGGTATGTGCGCCGCTGATCGTTCCCCCGAAGACGTACACGATCTAGAGCTACCAGATCGCCTCTGGCAAGACGGCCGAAGGGTCCTGTGCGTGCACATCCAGCGAGCTCCCCAGGAATCCGGCATCGGAGCTGATTCCATGGCTAGGTTGCGATTGCTGTTCGGCTGGCTAAGACAGCGAGCTGACACTGTCCGAAATGATGCGGGCTCCGCAGTGCGTCGTGATGTGTGCTCGACAAGGGGGTTCACGTACTCGGCAGCAGACGCCACGACGAAAAAGCGGCCGAGGATTGAAAAATCCTCGGCCGCATGATAAGTATGAGGCATCGATGAAGGCAGTGCATCGCGCCGAAGAGGTGCTCGTGGCGCAGGTTAGAATCGAGCTACGGTTTGATTTTGAGGACGTGCCAGACATTCGAGTCAAAACCGGAATAAGTGGGGTAAGCGAGATTGTCTCCGTCAACGGAAATCCGATTGACAGTAAGTGTCTCTGATAGCGCTTGACCGACTGAGAGTCATTTCACGTGGTTGCCTGATGAGGAAGTCGGTATGTAGAGGACGGAACGTCCCACCTGCGTGCCGCGAGGTGGTCGCCTCGGTCAGTCGCCCCCTCTTGTCCCTGGATCCTCTGAGGTTCGCGCCAGCTGTGCGTACCACGGTGCTCGTAGGCCGACCTGGCCGTTCGGCATCGGAGGCCCGTCCCGCGCGGTGGTCACAAGGGACGGGCCTCTCACCATAGATCTGGCTTTGTCACCTGCGTCGATGGTCCCGCGGATGGCAGGACGCGTGAGCCGAGATCCTGTCCCGTATGTCGGCAGGCTGGCTGGTGTCAACGTAGTGTCGACAGACTGCGGGCGCGGACGGGTGGCGATGCTCTGATCGTCGTCGGTGTGCCGTGCGCAGTTGACGGCACCTAGACTCCTCACGGGTTTGTCAGACCGTTTGGCACCTCGCGGTCGCGATGGTCCCGGTCTGCTCTGCCGTCTCGGCGACCTTGACGAGCCCGTCTTGGTGGCTGTGCCAGCAGCCTGAGGTAACGGGACGGCCGACAGTGCCGCCCAGGCGGACACAGCTCTGTATCTTCGCCAAGTATGAGCGCTGACCAGCCAGGCGAGGTAAGCCGGTTGCATGGACCGCAGGTCCGCGCCGGCCGAGTGGTGATCCATCGTCATCACATCGGCTCAGGTGTGCAAGCAGCAGCGATTCTCCTTGGGGCTGTGCCAACAATTGTCCTTTTGGCTATTATTCCGATAGTGACATTGAACTCCAATATGGATGTTCCAACTAAAATGGGCATCGTGCAGGCGGCGACCTCTTGGTGGTCGGCTGTTCTTGCGTTGATCGCTTCACTCGTTGCCTTTGTTGCCTATAGAAACAGTATTCGGCGCCCGGATCTTGAATTGCATGCAAGGAATTCCCTAAGTGTGATCGAGCTTACTCTAGCTAACGTCGGTAATGTCGGTGCACTTAGGCCAGTTGTCCGTATTCGTGTCGGAAATGAAGGGGTGTTCTATCGGGACGGGGCAAATGAAGGATGGATTTATGAGGAGTTTGATGCCGATGGCTACTATAGGGTCTTGACGTGGTATGGCGGTGAAACTGTAGTGTATCCAGGGTTTAAATACACACTTCCGCCGATTGATCTCGATCTATCCTTGAGCTCTGTCGAAGTCCGCGACTGGCCAACTGTAATAACGTGGACTTGCGACGGAGCGCAGATGAAAGAGCAACCATTTGAATTTATGCTGCCGTCAGCTAGATAATTGCCAGGGTAAAGGGGTGTTGGTGTGTCATCGTAGGGTCGTCTGCCGGCATCTGTGACAGTCAGACAGGCAGTGGAAGCGAGTAGCTGAAGCTGGAGCCGTTCGATGATCGCGAGCTAAGGTCGCCGACGACTTCGCCCCTCCCCGCAGTGGCTTCCGGGGGGGTGCAGTTCCTCCACCTAGGTTGGGCCCTCTTTCTCACGTGTCGCGAGCTGCAGTGATCTGATCGCTGTCGTGAAGTTCGAGTTGCCGATATCATGCATGGCGTGCCATCAGGACAGGTCTCGGTATGGGTGCCTATCGCCGTTGCAATGCTGGGAATTATCGGCATTGTGAGCGGACAATTGATCAACGCGTGGCGGGAAGATCGTCGATGGCGGCGCGAGCTAGAGCGCGAGGATATTCGCTGGGAGCGTGAGTATAAGAGAGATCAGTGGCGCCTGGAAATGGACAGGCGAAAGGATGAGCTGCGCCAAGCGCATGAATCGCGAATCGAGTGGAGGTTGCAGCGGTTCGAAATTTATCGACAGTTTGCTAATGCGGTGGATCATATATGGTTTTCAGAGCGCAGCTGGATTGCGGGATTCCTTCGGCAGGCTGCGATGCTAAATGATCTCCTGATGGATGAAGATGAGATCGTCCTCCGTATCGCCGACATCGACGCAAATCTCGTTGCCGTGGAGTTTGTGGCTGGGGAAGGGGCGCTAGGGCCAGCGCGAAAGCTTCAAGAAATAAGTACTCGAACGATGTACTTCCTGCGCGAATCAATCACGCTCCAACAGCGTGAAGGTGGCCGGGGTGGTAGTCAGTATGAAAGTCTTGTGGACGAGAATATTCGCGTGCGGCTGCGCGACCTGCAGGAGCACTACGTGCACCAGCGAGCAGAATTCATGAACGCAGTAAAGATGGAATTGGCACTTGATTCGTCGGCGAGGAACTCGGATGCTGTGCAATGATCTAGTTTGGTTGCGCGCGATCTCAATTGCACACGGGCAGAGGCTCTGTGCTGCTGTCAATCCAACTTTCCTCCCACGTGCGCCCTTCGAGATTTCGACCACCCGCTTTAGGAGCGGGCTTGACTAGATGAGTGCGGCGGCCTTACTGATGAGTTCTAACGACTCACCTTCGTTGAGCGCCAACATCCTAAGAGCTGAGAACCGGTCCGCGACCTGCGCGACCTGCGCATCGTTTTCGAAGTACTCGGACTGCAGGAACGTCTCTGCGTACACAACGTCGTTGTGTTGTCGGTGAGGAAAGCTCAGCCAGGTGAAAGGGCAGCTCATCGCGGGATAGGCCCCAGCCGCGTGCGGCACCACCCGAAGACTTACCTCGGGCAGTTCGCTTACCTCCATGAGGTGTAGTAGTTGCGCCTTCATCACGCGCCTGCCGCCCACGAGCTGTCGCAGCACCGCTTCTGGGAACATTGCCTCGACGGCAAGAGAGTCGTCCCCACTTGATCGGATTGTCCACGCCTCCCTGGCGCCGGAGAGCTGCGCAGCTTTCGCTGGGGCGTCCCACTGGGTCGTCGCCCTGGTGTAGTCGGCGAGCTGGAAGACGGTGGGCACGGTGTCCGTGGCGATCGTCCGCAGTCGTGTCGCGTCAGCGATCAGGAGGGGGAAGTCCTCAGCCGGATCGAAGATGGTCGCTTGGGGCTGCAGGACCGCTCTGAGGTCCGCGGCATGCTGCGCCTGCGTCATCACGAACTGCCACTCAGGCGTGGGCACCTTGTAGACGTAGCCCAGCGCCATGATGTCGACGGCTGCGGAGGGCTGTATCGCGTTCTCCATCATGGACAGCTTGGCGCTGCTGAAACCGACGCGGTTGCCTGCTTCGACGAGACTGAGGTCGTGGTGATCTCGCCACCTGGTCAGCTTTCGACCAACAGCGCGTTCGAGCGCGGTAGCTCGGAAGTTCTTAGGCATGTGGAGTTCGACGCCTCACGATCACTTTGCTCGCTCTCATCTCTGTGCGAAGTACTTGTCGCCTACAGCGGCGGAAAGGGCTCGTCCTCGTCCTCGTGGATCACGTGCTCGGCTCCGTCGGACTCCTGGAGGCGTACGCATCGGCGCGAGATCCACTTCAGCGACTGGTCCTCGTCGAGGCTGATCGCGTCGAGCGCTCGAACGACTGCCTCATATCCTTCGACCGCGTGTTCCTCTTCGACGAAGAGGCTGGAGTTCTCGATGATGATCCAGATCAGCGGCTGGTACTTCGGGAACGTGAGCCGCGTGAACGGTCCAGCCATGCCGGCATGCGCACCGGCTGCCGCGGGCACGATCAAAATCCTGATCTTCGTCCAGTTCGCCATGCGCATGAGGTATTGCAGCTGGGCGATGTGCTCTTCGCGGCCACCGACCTGGAGTTCGAGCGCGAACTCGTGGACGTAGAACGTGCAGTGGAGGTCGTTGCGCAGCAACTCCTGCATCTCGTGCATCGCGCGCAGCCGCTCGTCCAGTTCGGCCGCTGGCACGGTGGCTGACGCGGCCAGCACTTCACGCGCGTAGTCGGCTGTCCGGAGGAGGTCCGGGATCGCATGAGGATGCCAGCTGACGAGGGTCTTCGCCGCGGCAAGATTGGTGAGGGCTGTGTGTGACCGGACTGGCGCGTACTTGCCGTGTGCCTGCCACCAGCCGTGCAGCTCGGTAGCGGGGAAGAGGCTGAGCAGGTACTCGCGTTCGGGCTCGGAGACTCGGCAGATGCCGAGAACCACTGCGAGCTCCAAGGTGGTGATCCCTCCCTTGCCGTTGAGTACGTTCGAGACCTTGGCCTCATCCCAGCCCAGCAGGTCGGCGAGCTGTCGGGAAGTCATGCCCGCTTGCGCGATGGTCGCTCGCAACCTCTCGCCGAACTCGCGTCCGCGCGCGGTGGAGTTCCTCTTGGGCATGTCCCGATTCCTTGCTCTGCTGTGAAGGACTGATGAGAAGCTCGCTGGCTACGTGGTCTCCGGCCGGCGGGACTGTTCGTGCTCGCCTTGGGTGGTGGGCGCCTTGTCCAGTGCCTTCTCGCTGAGTTGGTTGTCTCGTCGCAGTGACAGCAACTCGGAGCGCTGTTCGTTGGTGAGCGACAACCACGCCTCGCCATACGCCTCTGCTGGGAGGTCGCTCATCCGCTAACCCCGCCTAATGGCGGTGTCTCAGGTATCGGCGGCGCGCGGCTGCTCGCCGCCACCAGTCGAGGTGGTCGCCGATGACCCACGTCCACGTCACCCCTGCCACGAGACCGAGCGCGACAGTGAGCGCGGTCATGGCGGCTCCCTTCTCAGCGGCACGTGCTTGCGGGGTCCGGTGACGTGTTTGAGGCGGACGCGGAGTCCTCACGTCACCGGACGGTCTGACGTCTGCGGAGCAGGCGTGTCAGACTGAAATCAAGATTCCATCAGCGCTCGGTCGGCGGTACGGCCTGTGGGCGACCTGGCACGACCTGCTGCGACCTGGGGAGCTAGGAGGAGTGATGCGGACGTTCCGCACGGTGCTTGAGCAGCGCATATGGGAGCGTCGGCTGACGCTGGAGGAGTTCGTTCAGGAAGCCGAGCTGTACGCGCGCGAGCATCGGGAGCCAGGCACGCTCGGGCTCCGGCACCTTCAGAGGCTCGTTGCCGGTCGTCGGTCCGCTGGAGAGTCTCTTGGCCAGGTGAAGGCGAGTACCGCCCGGTTGCTGGAGAGCATGCTCGGTATGCCGGTCGAGGAGTTGTTGTCTGCGCCGATGGAGCGCAGTCCTGCGGGACGTGTGGCTGATGTGCCGGTTCACCCTGACCTGATGGGTGCGTTCGAGTGGCTGGATGACGCCGCTGGTTGGGCCAAGGGTTCGGCCGCGGCGAAGGTGGGCGCTGGGCTGAAGCTCGCTGACATCGGAGCGGTCCACGGCCAGCGTGCGCGGCGGAGCCGGATCGGCCGGCGTCAGGTCGCGGATGCGGTGAGGCGGTACTACCGAACCGGCGACACGTTCGGCATCCGCGGTCCTGGCTTGGATATTCGGACCAGCGTGTTCACGCAGCCGGAATGGAGCGAGCTTGGG
This sequence comes from Lentzea sp. NPDC037011, assembly GCF_055607425.1. Taxonomy (NCBI): domain Bacteria; kingdom Bacillati; phylum Actinomycetota; class Actinomycetes; order Pseudonocardiales; family Pseudonocardiaceae; genus Lentzea; species Lentzea sp. NPDC037011. Next base: position 702,950 of record NZ_JBVJRT010000005.1, read on the forward strand.
CTACCGCTTGACGCGGGCAACGAGCGGCTGGCCTTGGTGCAGCGAACTGGAGCGGCACGCGTGTTGGACGCAGATTACGCAGAGGCGGCTGTCCAGCGGCTCGTGACGTCCGCGGCTTTGGGCGTGCGGTTCGCGAACCTGCCGCTGTACCGGATGGCGGAGATCGACGTCAGTGCACGGGGCATCGGCGGGACGGTGGACGTGGGAAGCTTTGTCGAGTACGCGCTGACGCTAGACCTGCTCGAAGCGGAGCTGGCGGATTCGGTGGCGAGCGGTTCCGGTGCAGTGAATCCGTTGCGGGACAGGTACTTGCCGAACATGGATACCGTGCTCGATGTCGCCGGACGAGTCTGTGCCGGTGGGGTTCTGACGCTCGTGGCGATCGCACGGCCAGCGGACCCGTTCCGCGGCGATGCGGACTACGCCTTGATTGTGCAGACCCGGTCAGACCAGGTGGTGAACGCCGCTGGGAAGCTGGCGGTCATCCCGAAAGGCTTCCACCAGCCGCTCACCGATCCTCGCGCTGACGTGCGGATCGGTGCCACGCTCCGGCGAGAGCTGGAGGAAGAGCTGTTCGGACGAGATGACGTGGACGCGACCGGAGGTGTCCCGCGGGCGGTGTCGCCGATGCATCCGAGTCGCTGGACAGCGCCGATGAGTTGGCTGGAAGACAAGCCGGAGCGGATGCGTATGGAGTGCACCGGGTTCGGGCTCAACCTCGTGAGCGGCAACTACGAGTTCGCGACGCTCGTGGTGATCGAGGACGAGGAGTTTTGGCCGCGGTTCGGCGGGCAACTTGAGGCGAACTGGGAGACATCCGGGCTGACGCTGTACTCAAGCCTGGACAGCGAACTCCTCACGGACCTGATTCAACAGGAGGCTTGGAGCAACGAGGGGTTGTTCGCGTTGCTCCAAGGGCTCCGGCGGCTGCGTGAGATCGGCGGCCCGCGGGTAAGCCTGCCGAACTTCGAGCTGTCAGGTCTGTGACGGCCAGCGGACGGTCATGACGACAGAGTCGGCGAGTGCTTCCCACGAGTGGTCGACGCCTGGACCCCACATGATGTAGTCGCCCTGGCGGCTCATGGTCTTGCTACCATCGGTGGTGTCCACACGGAAGTTACCCTCTACCAACAGAACCAGCGTCGTGCGCTGGTCGTCTGCGGTCCACTCCGGACGCTTGTCGCCGGCGGGGTGGATTCCCCACTTCACTTCGACGTCCTTCTGGGAGCGGACGCCGATCGATGGGTCGATGAAGTGTCCGACTAGCCAGCCGCGGGTGTCCGTGCTGTCGTCCGCGGCGTTACCGGCTTGCCAGTTGGCGGTCACCTGATCTCCCATTCGATCTCTGGCAGGTCTACGCGCTCGCCGCCGATCTCGCAAAGGCGGCGTAGGCCCTGCAGAAGGGCGAAAAGCCCTTCGTTGCTCCAAGCTACATCGTTCACGAGCTCGTCCAGCAGCTCCGGGTCACGGCTGGAGTACTGGTGCAGACGGGACGCTTCCCAGTTGGCTTGGACGTCGCCGCCGTATCGCGTCCAGAAGCTCTCGTCCTCGATGACGATGAGGCTGGCGAACTCGAAGTTGCCGCTCACGAGGTTCAGACCGAAGCCGGTGCACTCCATGCGCAGGCGGTCGGGTTCGGCCAGTAGCCAGCTCATCGGCTCGGAAAGCCGGCTCCGGTGCATTGGGTCTGCGTGGCGCTGCTCGCCGACCGTGTTGTCGACGTCGTCGCGGCCGAACAGCTCCTCTTCCATCTCGCGGCGGAGGGTCGCGCCCACCTGGGCGTCAGCGCGGAAGTCGGTGAGCGGCTGGTGGAAGCCCTTCGGGATCACTGCTAGGCGGCGAGCGGCGTTGATGACGTGGCCTGAGCGTTCCTGTACGAGCAGGAGGTAGTCCGGCTCGCTCCGGAACGCGTCTGCGGGGCGGGCGATGGCGGTTAGTGCGAGGGCCCCGCCTGCGCACATTCGATCGCCGACGTTGAGCGCTGCCGCGAGGTTCGGCATGTAGGTGTCGCGGAGGGGGAGTGAGCCGGGGTTCGTCGGCCGCTCCGTGGTGAGGGCGTCGACCAGCTCGCCTTCGAGTAGATCCATCGTCACCACGTAGCCCACGAAGTCCGTCACGCCCACGGTTCCCGCGAGCTGGTGCTTTCGCATGTCCACGTCGAGCAGCCGGAACAGCGGCATGTTCACCATGCGGTGTCCTAGGGCCAGGGTTTCGGCCAGGCGTTGCGCGGCGCGGTCTGCGCTCGCCTCGTCCATCGTGATGTTATCGGCTGGGGTCACGCCGGCGAGCTTCAGCTTGTCGTGCTTGGGGAACAGCGGGCAGTCGAGGTCGAGCCAGTCCGGGTGCGTCAGGACCGTCGTTGAGGTGGACGTGCTCGCGCCGAACGTGGCTGAGTAGCGGCCGTGGCCGGTCGTCGAGCTGCCGTAGTAGGCGGCGAGTGCACGCGCTGTGTCGCGTTGGTTCACGCGGCCGCGGCGCACGCCACGGTCTTGGAGGGCGTGGAGATCCAGGGCTGCTAGGCGCGCGGCCACCTCGCGGCGTGCTGTGCCGGGGTCCCAACCTGCTCGCTCGTCGAGCCAGTTCAGGGCGGCGACGATCGTGGCGTCTTTGCTCAAACGGAGTTCGGCGTCCTCGGAAGCGCCGTCCGGGAGGTTCAGCGGGCCGCCGACGAGCAGCTCAAGGTAGCGGTCGACGACGTCGTCGGAAGCGTTCGCCACGGCGGCGTCCAGCTCGCGCTGGATGCCCGAGCGCGGTTTGGTATCCGGCTTCTGGTGCCACGAGGCCACTGTGCGCACGCCGACGCCGAGGTGTTCGGCGAAGGCTTCGTGAGTCATGCGGAGCGCGGCTTGGAGACAGCGCGCTGCTTGGCCGGTCCACTCAGTGTTCTCGCTCATGCTCGCGCTACCCCCGGAGCGCTGAAGCTGCATTGAACTTGCATTGGACATGCATGGGCTTGAGTGGCGATTCGCGCTGGAATTGGTGCATGGAAATCAAAGCGCTCAACCAGCAGAAACGCACTGCGCTACCGGTTCTCGCGAACTTGCTTCGCTACGGACGCGAGGTCCGACTTGAGGTCGTCCAGGCGTTCGGTGATGTCGATCAGGCGCTGTTCGACACTGTCCAAACGCGACCAGAGCGAGTCGCCGGGGTCGGTGATCGGCTCGTCCCGTTCTGGCGGGCGGCGGCCGTGCAGCACTGCGTCGAGGTGCTGCGGGTGCCAGCCCATGGCTGTGGACAACGACTCCAGCGTCCGCGGCCCCCGCCGGCGCTCCACTGTGTGGTGCTGGATCTCGCGGACGATCGCCTGCGAGACGTTCGAACGCTCCGCGAGCTCACGCTGACGCCAACCCAGCTCGTTCACGCGCTGGTTGATGGCTTTGGCGACTGCCGCCCAATCCTCCGACACGTATTCCTCCGCGCTCCGCCTCAGCGCTGAGATTAGCCGCTTTTCGTTCTTCGGTGACGTGACACGGCGCATTCCGCGCCGCGTGCAATCAAACGCGTCTTCATGCGCGCTGAAATCAATCATTTAGAGCTGAAATCGTCAGCTCACTCTTTGAAGGGCCTATTCCTATGCGTACTTCTGTGTCTTCTGTCCACACCATCCGCGAGACCGCTTGGGTGCTCGGCGTCAGCCAGTCCGTCGTCTTCCGGGCGATCCGGCTCGGGCTCCTGACCGCTGAGCGTCAGTACGGACGTCTCGTCGTCTCCAACAGCTCGCTGCGGCGACTGCTCTCGGAGCCGGGGGTGCCTCGTGACTGATCTGCGACTGGTCGGCATCGCCTGGTCGCTGGACCACCTGCGATGGGTACTGACCGATGAGTTGACTGACGTCGTTGAGAGCGACGGACTGTGCATGTGGGCGTTCACGGGCGAACCGCCGTGGGCGGACGAGGACCTGACCGATCGAGAGCTGGCCGAGCGCCAGTGCACGGGGTGTCCCGTGCGGGACGAGTGCTTGGAGTTGGAGTTGCGCACGGCCGGCGCTGAGACGGTCGGGGTGTGGGGTGCGCTGCCGGAAGACGAGCGGCGCGAGGTGCACCGGCACTGGCTCCAGCGTGGTGAACGGGCCGAGAGGGGGCCGCGTTCATGAACGCCATCAGCGTCACGCCCACTCAGGTGCTGGCCGCGGTCGGTGTCCTCTTGGTTCTGGTGTTGGTCTGGCGGGCTGGTTCTCGTCGGGCGAAGGCCGCGGCTAACGCGGCACGGTCGAGCGTCCGGCTGATGTCGCTCGGTGGCCGGGTGGTCGTGAACGCCGTGCTGATCGTGATCGTTCAGTGGGTGGTCGTGACGCACGGCGGGAACGGCTGGCTGCTGTTCGCGGTGCTCGGGGTGCCAGCGTTGCTTGCGTCGTACACGCTGACGAAGGCGCTCACCGTGACCACGTACGAGCCTCGCGGCCGTGGTGGTGATCGGAAGTGAGAGAGCCGATCGAGCGGGTTGCCGTGCAGGTGGACCGGTTGTGCTGGACCGGGATTTTGCTCGGGCTCGCGTTCACGATGACCAACGTCCAGCAGTTCGCCGCGGCTGGCGCTGCCGTCTGGTCGCTGGCCTGGTTCGCGGCGTGGCTGTTGGACCCGATGGTGTCGCTGGTGCTGCTGGTGCTGCTGGCGATCCTCCGTGCCGAGCAGGTGACTGCTCGGCACGGGGTGCGGCTCGGTGGATGGGTGCGGGCGGCCAAGTGGTTCACGCTCGGGGCCACGTACGTCATGAACACCTGGAGTGCGTTCGTGGCCGGGTCCGCGGCGCTCGTGGTGTTGCACTCGGTGCCGCCGCTCGTCGTGTTCGTCGCCGCGGAGGCCGTGACGGAGTTGCGGGACAAGCTCGGGACCGCTGCGGGTGCCACGGTGGAGGCCGTGGCACTCGGCCCGCGGACGTCGTTCGCGGAGTACCTGGAGATGGCTCGCAAGGCTCGGAAGTCGAGTGCCAAGGTCTCGCCGGCGTGGATTCGCGAGGTCACGGGGTGTTCGCGCGGGCTGTCCTCGAAGCTGGCCGCGGCGTTGAACGGGGACCAGCCATGAGCGGCGAGCTGGTGCCTGCTGAGCAGGTTCTCGAAGGGGAGCTGGTCGACGAGCGTGCGGCCCTCGTTCGGCGGATCGAGACGACCTGGCGCTACTCGCGGGTCGTGCCTCCGGCGCTGAAGTCTCGGGAAGCCTTGAAGCTCGCCGCGAAGGACGCGCTCGCATGGGTGCTTCGGGCTCCACTGCGCTGTGTGAGTGCCGTTGGTCGTGGCCTGGTGGTTGCGGCGCGTGGCTGGCGGAACTGGGTTCGGGTGAGGGACTACCGCGACGCCGCCGAGCAGTCGGAGAAGCTGGCGGACAAGTTCGTCGAGATCCGTGCGCTGACGCTGTTCCGGTGGAAGGTCACCGGGATCGTGTTGCTCGCCGGTGGTGCGGTGATCACGGTGGCTTGGGTGCTCTATGGCGACCTGGTGTTGTGGAGCGTTGGGGGCATCGGCGCGGCCGTGCTGGCGATCGTCGGGCGGGTGAAGGACGGTTCACCAGGGCGGAAGTCGGTGCTTGCAGGGCCGCGCACTCTGACGTGGACGATGGATTCTCAGGTGCTGGTCGACGCGTTCCGGGACGCCAAGCTGATCGGTAAGGACGAGTCGCTGCGGCTGGTCGAGCGGGCGTCTCGGCAGGGGGCTGGTTGGGCGATCACCGTGGACCTGCCGGCGACGCGCAAGGCTGCTGACGTCGTGAAGCATCGGGAGGATCTGGCGTCGGCGCTGGCGGTAGACGAGATCCAGCTCAGCGTCGAGCGGGTGCGTGGCAACGGTGGTCACGCCGGTCGCGTGGCGATGTGGGTGGCAGATGAGGATCCGTACGCCTCACCGCCGATCCGCACGCCATTGCTCACGGTCGAACGGTGGGACGCGTGGCGGCCGGTGCCGTTCGGCACCGACGCTCGCGGACGGCGGATCGACCTGCCGTTGGTGTGGACGTCGGTGCTCATCGGTGCGATTCCCCGGCAGGGGAAGACGATGGCGGAACGGCTGGCTGCGGCTGGGCTCATCCTGGATCCACACGCGCGGCTGTACGTCGCCGACTTCAAAAACGGGAAGGACTGGCAGGCCGCGGAGCAGGTCGCACACCGGTTCATGGCCGGCGACGACAGCGAGCACGTGTTGGCGTTCCTGGACTGGCTCGTTGAGCTGGTCGCGGACGTTCAGCGGCGGTATGGGCGGATGCAGGACCTGGACGACGTCACGTGTCCCGAGTCGAAGGTGACGCCGGCGATGTCCCGTGATCCGTCGCTGGACATGCCGATCACGGCGCTGATCGTCGATGAGGTCCACATTGCGCTGGAAGATCGCACTCCTGTTGTGGTGCATGGGAAGAAGCTCACCGCAGGGGAGCAGATTGGTGAGCTGCTGACGTGGCTCGCGAAGAAGGCGCCCGCGGCTGGCCTGGTGCTGGTGCTCGCTACGCAGCGGCCGGACAGCAACACGATCCCGTCCAAGCTGCGGGCGGTGCTCGGATCGCGGTTCGCACTGCGGGTCATGGACTGGCGGGACAGCAACATCGTTCTCGGGGAACAGATGAACACCCGTGGCTACGACAGCAGCCGACTGCTCCCATCGCACAAGGGCGTCGGCATCCTGCGGCCGGACGGAGAGACACAGGCCGGGGCCGATGTGCTCGCACTGACCGTGCGGACGTTCTACATGCCCAACGAGGACTGGCGGGCGATCTGCGAACGCGGTCGTGCGCTCCGGGAGACCGAAGGGACGTTGACTGGGCAGGCCGCAGGTCAGGACAAGCCTCTGCTCCATCACGCGGAGGTCGTGCGGGAGATCGACGGGCCGAGCAGGAACGAGATCGAGTTGCCGGAGCCGTTGGCCGCGGTCATGGACTACCTCGGTGACGGGCTGGACGAGCGAGAGTTCGTGCCCACGGCCGAGCTCGTGGAGGCGCTGAACGTCGAGCCGACGACGTTCGGCAAGGACATGGGCGACCTTGGCTGCCGACCCACGCGGCAGTACGTCCAGGAGGACGAGGGCACACGACGGGTCCGGGGCTACCTGACCGCGGACATCCGAGCTGCGATTGTTGAAATCGGCTCGTCGCACATACCCGACGTGGACCAGCTATGACCGGTGCGGACCCGGACCACGCGGAGCTGAAGGTCAACCTTCCGGCGGCCCTACCTGTCCTCACCAGGCGACTAAGCCGCATACTGCTAGACATCCTGTTCGAGCTGAGCGAGATGGAGGCCCCGGACGGGGACTCCGGGAGGGAGGTGCAGTGACTGTTGAAATCAGCCGAGACCCGTGGGCGACGCTCGACGACCTGTGGGGCATCGAGGTCAGCGAAGTCGTGGAAGACGGCATCGGCCCGGTAGCGGGATACGGGCGGTGCTCGACGGAGGACAACCAGGACCCGGAGACGTCACGCGGCTGGCAGTTCGGTAACGCGGAGAAGTTCGTCGGGCCGTTGGGTGGCCGGATCGTGGAGGAGTTCTTCGACGTCGGGAAGTCGCGGTCGGTGCCGTGGGAGCGACGGGACGAGGCGTCACGGCTGCTGGCAGCCTTGAAAAACCCGCACCGCGGCTGGAATGCCGTTGTCGTGGGGGAGGGAACGCGGTGCTGGTTCGGCAACCAGTTCTCGTTGATCGCTCCGCGGTTCGAGGCGTACGGCGTTGACCTGTGGGTGCCGGAGTTGGGTGGGAAGTACGACCCGCGCAACCCGTCGCACAAGATGCTGATGAGCGTGCTCGGGGGCATGAGCGAGTCTGAGCGTCAGCACGTGCAGGCGCGTGTCCGTGCCGCGATGGACACGCAGGTGCTGAACGAGGGGAGGCATCAAGGCGGACGAGCGCCGTACGGGTACGTCACGGTGGACGGCGGACCGCACCCAAATCCGCGCAAGTCAGCGGAGGGCTACCGGCTGCGGGTGCTGGCGATCGACGACGAGTCCGCATGGGTCGTGCAGCGGATCTTCGCCGAGTACCTGAGTGGCAAGGGCGATCGGGCCATTGCCATCGGACTCAACCGTGACCGGATTCCGTGTCCGTCTGCGCGTCGGCCGGACCAGAACCGGCACCGGCATGGAGACGGCTGGCAGGGCAGCACCGTGCGAGCGATTCTGGAGAACCCCCGCTACACCGGTTATGCGTTCTTCGGCCGCTCCACGAAGTACGAAACTCTGCTCGACCCCGACGACGTCTCTGCCGGTCACGTGGTCCGGTTCCGCAAGGCCAGTCCGGATCGGGTAATCCGGTCGCGTGAACCGGCGCATCCGAACATCGTGGAGATCGAGGACTTCACAGCTGCTCAGCTCCTGCGGAAATCGAAAGGCGGCCTGCGGACCGCGCGGAAGACAGAGCGGTCCGAACGGACGGTGAAGCACCGCTACCTGTTCCGCGGCCGGATTCGATGTGACATCTGCGGGCGGAAGATGGAAGGCAGCCCGCGCAAGAAAGCCATGTACTACCGGTGCCCGGCACGCACCCTGGCTCCGGGCTCTCCGGTGCTCGCGTCACATCCCGGAGCGATCTATTTGCGGGAGGACCTTCTTCAGGACGCCGTCAACGGCTGGCTCGGGCACCTGTTCGACCGGAAGAACCGGGACCGGACCGTCGCCGCGTTGACGGAGTCACAAGAACCGGTGATCGAGGTCAACCGGGGTGCCGCGAAGAGGAGGCTCGCTGACGCGGAAGCCAAGCTGACGAGATTCCAGAACGCCATCATGGCCGGCGTCGATCCGGCTGCGTTGGTCGAGGCGATCAACGACGCGCAGGCCGAGAGGCTCGCGGCACGGGCTGCCTTGGACAACGTCCCGGCACCCGCCGAGCGAGACGTCGCCGAGATCTACGCGGCGATCGACTCCATCGGAGACGTCAGCGCAGCGCTCAAGGGTCATGCGCCGACGAGGCTGGAGGAGCTGTACGAGGCGATCGACCTGCAGGTCCGGTACAAGCAAAACCCCCACGAAGCTGATGTCTCCATCAACCCCGCGGGGGTGAATAGTGCTGGTGTCCGAGGGGGGACTTGAACCCCCACCCCCTTGCGAGGACTAGCACCTCAAGCTAGCGCGTCTGCCATTCCGCCACCCGGACCGGTGTGGCTGAAGCATATACGCCCCCAGAACGCCCCCTGAACCAGGGGGCACGCAACGCCGGCACGCCCGCCTACGATCGGGGCCGCACAGGCGCGTGGACAGCGAGGAGGACGGCCGGTGAAGGTCATCGTCGAGGCCGACGGGGGGTCGCGGGGCAATCCCGGGCCTGCCGGGTACGGGGCCGTTGTCCGCGACCACCGGAGCGGGGAGACGCTGGCCGAGCGCAAGGGGTTCGTGGGGGTCGCGACCAACAACGTGGCCGAGTACCAGGGGCTCATCGCGGGGCTCAGGGCTGCGGCGGAGGTCGGGGCCGGGGTCGTCGAGGTGCGGATGGACTCCAAGCTGGTCGTCGAGCAGATGTCGGGGCGGTGGAAGATCAAGCACCCCTCGATGCAGCCGTTGGCGCAGGAAGCGCGGCAGGTGGCGCAGGAGTTCGACCGGGTCTCGTACGAGTGGATTCCGCGGGAGCGCAACCGGCAGGCTGACCGGCTTGCGAACGAAGCCATGGACGAGGCGCAAAAGCCTCAGGAACCCCGAAAGCCCTCCCAACCGGTCCAAGCCAAAGCCGAAGGCGACAAGCAGCCGCACTGGAGTGGAGCCACGGGCGAGCCCACGCGGCTGATCCTCCTGCGGCACGGGCAGACCAGGTTGAGCGTCGAGCGCCGCTACTCCGGCCGCGGCGACCACCCGCTCACCGAGTTGGGGCTGGAGCAGGCGGCCAAGGCCGCGCAGCGGCTGTCCGAGGTGGAGGACGTCGCGGCGGTCGTGTCGTCGCCGTTGCAGCGGGCCGCGCAGACCGCGCGGGAGGTCGCCGGCGCGGTCGGGCTTGAGGTGGTCACCCACCAGGGGCTCATCGAGACCGATTTCGGCGCGTGGGAGGGGCTGACGTTCGCGGAGGCGGCGCAGCGGGACCCCGACGTGCACCGGCGGTGGCTGGGGGACACGAGTGTCCAGCCGCCGCAGGGGGAGAGTTTCGACCAGGTGCACGCGCGGGTGCGGAAGGCGCGCACGGATCTGATTGCCAAGTACGGCGGCAAGACGCTCGTGGTCGTGAGTCACGTCACGCCGATCAAGACGTTGCTGCGGCAGGCGTTGGACGTCGGGCCGCAGTTCCTGTTCCGGATGCACCTGGACCTGACCGGCGTCTCGATCGCCGAGTTCTACCCGGACGGGCACGCGTCGGTGAAGTTGATCAACGACACGTCACACCTGGGCTGAAGCTAGGAACGGCGGCGGTGCACCGCCAGGGCGACCGCCGCCGCGACCAGGGCGCCGCTGAGGGCCAGCACCTCGACGTCGGGGAGGGTGGAGGGGTCCGCGGACGCCTCTGCCGGTGGCCCGGTGTCGAGCAGCAGGAAGGTGAAGACGGCCAACAGGAGCACGACGCCGAACAGCTTCACGGTTCCCCTCCCGGAGTGGTCAGCCGGCCTTGCGCAGGTGGGGCGTCAGCGCCGTCATGAACCGGTCCGCCGCGGCCTCCAGCGCCGTTGTCGCCGCCGGGGTGCCGACGTTCTGGTCCAGCACGAACTCGCCGCGCACCACGTGGTCCGCGCCCTTCGAGGCGAGCAACGGGTGCAGCGCGTAGTCCATCGCCACCAGGAACCCCTGGCTGCCGCCGGTCGCGAGCGGCAGGACGGCGCGGCCGCGCAGCGCCTTCTTCGGCAGCAGGTCCAGCAGCGCCTTGACCAGGCCGCTGTAGGCCGCGCGGTAGACCGGGGAGGCGACGACGACGCCGTCGGCGGAGAGCACGGAGCTCACGGCCGCGGCGATCTCCGGGTCGCGCAGGTCCTCGGTGAGCAGCGACAACGTCGGCAGCGCGCGCACGTTCAGGTGGGTCACGCGGTGGCCGGCGGCCTCCAGCAGCGCGGCGACGCAGGACACGACGAGACCGGTGGGCGCGGCGGGGGACGGCGCGCCGGAGATGATCAGCAGCTCGGACACGGCAGGGCACTCCCTGAGATCGCGGACGTGGGCGGTGGCGGTCTCAGCGGCAACACAGGCTGGCTGCCACGCGGCCGTAGTCGACGTGGCGACGTCGTGTCATGGGTGTGAGTGAAGCAACGTTCGGACCAGTGGACAACCGCTCCCAGCCGCTGGGATATCCTGGTGGACGCGGATGAGTCGGCAGGGCGGCCGCGGCGGGAGACCGTCGAGGAAAGTCCGGACTCCACAGGGCAGGGTGGTTGTTAACGGCAACCAGGGGCGACCCTCGGGACAGTGCCACAGAGAACAGACCGCCTCGGCCCACGGCCGGGGTAAGGGTGAAACGGTGGTGTAAGAGACCACCAGCGCCCCAGGTGACTGGGGCGGCTAGGTAAACCCCACCCGGAGCAAGGCCAAGAGGGCGCCTGACCGAAAGCGACGGCGCCTGCGCGAGCGTTCGAGGGCGGCCCGCCCGATGCTCGCGGGTAGGCCGCTAGAGCCTGTCGGCGACGGCAGGCCGAGATGGATGGCCGCCGAGCGGGGCGTGAGCCCCGTGAACAGGATCCGGCTTACATGCCGGCTCATCCGCCTGTATTGATGGACGCATGCTTTCTCACCTGGAGTGCGCCCGGTGCGGCCGTGAGCACGACGCCAACGCCGTCCAGAACCTCTGCCACTCCTGCGCCTCGCCGCTGCTGGCCCGCTACGACCTGACCCGCGTCACCCGGCCGACGGCCGAGAACTCGCTGTGGCGCTACCGCGACGTGCTGCCGGTGTTCAGCCCGGACCCGGCGTTCAGCCTCGGCGAGGGCATGACCCCGCTGGTGCCGCTGCCGGCGCTGAGCCGGGCGCTGGACGCGAACGTCATCATGAAGGACGAGTCGCTCGTGCCGACCGGGTCGTTCAAGGCCCGCGGCGCGGCCGTCGGCGTCGCGAAGGCCAAGGAGCTCGGCATCAAGGGCATCAAGATGCCGACCAACGGCAACGCGGGCGCCGCCTGGGCCCTGTACGCGGCCCGCGCCGGGTTGCGCAGCGTCATCGCCATGCCCGAGGACGCCCCGCTGATCACCCGCGAGGAGGTCGCGGCGAGCGGTGCCGAGCTGCGGATCGTGCCCGGCACCATCGCCGACGCGGCCAAGGCCCTCGCCGACGTCGACCTGTTCGACGCGTCGACCCTCCGGGAGCCCTACCGGATCGAGGGCAAGAAGACGATGGGCTACGAGATCGTCGAACAGCTCGGCTGGCGGGTGCCCGACGTGATCGTCTACCCGACCGGCGGCGGGGTCGGCCTCATCGGGATCTACAAGGCGCTGCAGGAGATGCGCGAGCTCGGCTGGATCAGCGAGAAGCTGCCCAGACTGGTCGCCGTGCAGGCGACGGGCTGCGCGCCGGTCGTGCGGGCGTTCGTGGAGGGCGCGGAGGAGTCGGTGTTCTGGGAGGGCGCCCACACCGCCGCGTTCGGCATCAACGTGCCGAAACCGCTGGGGGACTTCATCATCCTCGAAGCGCTCCGGCAGACCAACGGCACCGCGGTCGCCGTCACCGACGAGCAGATCGAGGCCGACCGCGCCGAGTGCGCCCGGCTCGAAGGCGTGTTCCTGTGCCCGGAGGGTGCCGCGACCGTCAGCGCCGTCAGGCAGCTGCGCGCGGACGGCTGGCTCCAGCCGGCCGACGAGGTGGTCGTGCTCAACACCGGTGCGGGCGTCAAATACCCGGGGATCCGCCTCTAAGTACGCGCAGGCCCTGAGGGCGTTACAGAAATGCGGCCGTTCGAGTGGTGCGCCGGCCCCGGTTCACCACTCCCGGTATCACGGCCCGCACGCCCCCATCCTCCTGTCAGACGGTCGGCCCCTGCAGCCGGCCGTACCACCGAGGAGGGGGAACAAGACGATGCAACGCAAGCTGACCGCGGTGCTGGCCCTGTCCAGCCTGATCACCGCGGGAGCCGCGGGCACCAGCCTCGCCGCAGAGGCGGAGCTGCCCGTGTACGGGGTGACGAGCTCCGGGCTCGACCAGGAGCAGGCGCAGAAGCTGCAGAGGGCGTTGGGGCTCAAGGACGTCGCCAGGTCCGAGAGCGGTGAGGTGGCGTTCGCCGACGAGCAGCGCTACCTCCAGGTCCCGACCGTCGACAAAGGACGGGGCAAGGAGGACGAGGACGGCAACGAGACCACGCAGTCCGCACTGGACCTGGAGGCCCTCAAGCGCATCCAGACCGTCCCGACCGACGTGGCCGTGAAGCGCGTCCAGGAGGCGCTGCGCTCCGCCGGGGTGCTGCCGGACAACGCCACCCCGACCGCCCGGCACACGACGTTCGAGCTCGCGGACGCCAACGGCCGCACCGGGCTCACGCAGAACCTCGACACGTCGGTGTCGTACACGTTCGACCTCGGCGGCATCCCGCTGGAGGGCGAGGGCGCGAACATCCGCGTCGCGTTCGACGCGCAGGGCGTCACGGCGCTCAGCCACGCCGCCCGCACGTACGAGAAGACCGGCAGCGTGAAGGTCAACGACCTGACCTACGGCCTGAAGCTGTGCCAGAGCTACCTCGGCGCCGAGGTGAAGCCGGACGTGAACTACGTCTACGCGGCCCCCGCGCTCGGCGAGAAGGTCGACCGGGTGGAGCCGTCGTTCCGCTGCACCGGCCGCAACGCCGACGGCGGCGCACCGCAGGCCATCATCCTGCCCGCGGTGGTGGGCGCGGAGATGCCCGCCCCGCAGCCGCCGCAGACCCCGCGTCCCGAGCAGCAGCTCAAGGCGCAGCGCGCCGGCACCCAGGTCGGCAGCGAGGGCACCGGCAACTGCTCCGGCCTGCCCAACACCCCTGCCAACATCGGCTCGTTCAACTCCGAGGCGAGCAGCCACGGCATCACCCGCGACTTCAGCTGGCTCGACCACAACGCCTGGGAGAGCGACTTCAAGGACCCGGTGTTCCCCGGCGGTGACGACACCAACTGGGCCGACGACGTCGACCTGACCTACTGGCAGGGCCACGGTTCCGGCACCGGCTTCTACTTCACCGGCTGCTCCAACCACAACGACACCAAGCTCGCCAACACCGAGGCGCGCTGGGGCAACAACGACGTCGAGTGGATGAGCCTCTTCACCTGCCTGATCCTGGAGACGAACACCGGTGGCCAGACGTGGGGCCAGCGCTGGGGACAGGCGTTCCGCGGCCTGCACCAGATCAACAGCTTCACCACGATCAGCTACAACTCCTCCAACCACGGCGGCAAGTACGGCCACTACCTGTGGCGCTCGCCGTTCCTGTGGTGGAACAAGCCGATGAAGGTCCGCGACGCGTGGGCGCAGGCCAGCATCGACACCCAGCCCGCGTCCGTCGAGTGGGCGACCATGGGCGTGTACCTGGGCGCGTCCGGTGGGTACGGCAACTTCAACGACTACTTCTGGGGCAAGGGCTCCGTGGGTCCCGACTACGCCTCGACCGGCATGTTCTGGCGGATCCGCGGCGGGTCCTGACCCTGCCCGGCACACCGGTGGGAGGCCTGGCGACTGCGGTCGCCGGGCCTTTCCGGCGTGCTCAGCGCTTCGCCGGCCGCCCGGACGGCATCCGCAGCACGGGCCGGAACGGCTCCCCGCCGTTGTACAGCTCCTCCAGTTCTGTCACGTACGCCAGGACAGCCGGGTTGACGATGTCCGCGAGCGAGCGCACCCCGGCCTGCGGTTCGTACGACGCGAGGTACGTGGCCGCCGCACGGGCGCGCTCCAGCACCGAACGGTCGAAGTTGATCGTCCGCTGGACCCGGCGCCGGGATTGCGGGCCCGTCCCGGTAGGCTGGGGAACGCCTGGAGCACTAGGGGAGGCTGTGATTCCGTCCACACTTCCGTCCGGCACGAGGTCAGGTTCGAGCATGGGCGAATCTCCTCGGAGTCGTCGCTTCGGGGCGTACGCGCGGCGGAGCCGCGAACCGGCCGTTCAGCGCATCCAACCTGGATGGACACGTGCGCGGTTTTGAGACGCACGCACTGTGTGTGACCAGGGCGTTCGCAGTCGGGTGAACCTTGCCAGCGACGGAGAGAATCTTGGTCCTGGTGTTCCCCACTGACGTCTCCTCAGTGATGATGTGTCGGCCAGATTAGACGTAATTCGCCGCCCGGGGAACGCCCAGATGATCTGCAGCCAGCTCCACTTGCTCCACACGCCGTGACGAACTCGTGTTCTACTCGTAGCGCAAGCCCGAGCGCACTCAGGAGTACCTAAATGACCGCCATGGAACTGGTGACACTCGCTCAGCAGCAGCCGACGGTGCCGGGCACAAACAACATCCGCGACTGGATCCTGGGCAACATCGTTCCCCTGCTCCTGCTCACCGTCGCGTTGCTGCTGCTCTGGCTGGGTGGCGGCAAGGGCGACAACGCGGGTGTCATGCGCCGCCTCGGTGGTGTGATCGTCGCACTGGCCATCATCGGCCTCGCGGTCACGACCGACGCGGGCAAGAACATCGGGCAGTGGCTCGCCGGTTTGTTCGTCGGAGGCTGACGCGTGCGGGTTCGCACTGACGACGAGGTCTACCGGGTCGACGCCGTCTGGCTGGGCCCGCCGAAAGCGACCTTCCCCTGGCGTGCGCGCTACGTCGCGTGGGGCGTCGGGATCGTCGTTTTCCTCGTCGTACTCACGATCGAGCGCCAGATGGGCATCGGGTTCGGGTTCTTCTCGACCGCGTGGGCCCTCGTCGCCACGATCATCCTGACCAGGTTCATCACCCAGCGGATCAGCCACGAACGCCCGCTCACGGCGGTCATGTCGATGTGGGTCCGCGAGCTCACCGCACCTCGAGAACGCACGGCCAGCACCGGCGGGGCGGCCAGTGCCGCCCGGATCCGGGTCAGCTCGCAGCGCCCTCGTCCCAAGTTGAGCAAGAAACAACGGGCGAGACAGCAGGCCCAGAACCGCCGGACGTCAGCCACGCGCAAGAAGGAGGTTCGCGGTGTTCGGACGCCGGCGAGACCGTGATCGTCGCTCCGCCCAGCACATCGCGCAGCACGCGGCCGCGGACCCGCGCGACCGCGACCGGGCCGCGTACTCCAAGCGCGGCCGCCGCCTGCCCGGCGAGCAGGCGGTGCCCAGCTACACGCCGTCGATCAGCGCCCGCAGCATCGACGGCCACCTGCTGCGCACCGGCCAGGAGGTCTACGCCTGGTACCGGCTCGCGCCGCAGCGCTGGTCGTTCCGCAGCGACTCGCAGCGCCAGGACCTGATCGCCGCCATCGCCGGTCAGTACGCCGAGCTGCAGGGCCGCTGGATGCACCTGCGGGTCACGACGCGGCCGTACCCGATCCGCATGTGGGCCGAGGCGCACGTGCACAACGCCGTCAAGCGCCTGCCGGACACCCCCGGCACGCTGACGTTCGACGACTACATGGTCGGCGAGCAGCAGCAGCTCATGGGCCGCTCGATGGCGGAGAAAGAGGTCTACCTGGGCGTCCAGGTGCAGACCCGCAACATGATGGACCGGGCCGTCGAACGCGCCGCTCCCGTGCTGCGCAAGGTCTTCCCGGACGCCGTCGACGCCGAGCTGGTGGCGCTGGACTCCGAGGTCGAGCACCTCGACCAGGTCATCGGGTCGGCCGGTCTCGAAGGCCGTCCCGCGACGGCCGAGGAGATGTCCTGGCTGATGCACCGGTCGTGCTCGCTGGGCCTGCCCGCACCGCGCAACCTGCCCGCAGTGCCGGGTGCCGCGTGGGAGCCGGAGGACCTGGCCAGCTTCACCGACGCCGCGGACTTCCACCAGGAGCCGTACTCGCCGACGGTGACCGTGCGCGGCCGCACCGGCTCGAACGCGGGCATCCGGCGGCACGTCGCCGTGCTCACCGTCGGGCTGATGCACGGCCTGCAGATCCCCGAGGTCGACGACCCGTGGGTGCAGCGCGCCGACCGGCTGCCCGCCTCCGTCGAGTGGTCCGCGCGGATCTACGTGCGCCGCCCGGAGGAGGTGTCCGGCGAGCTCTCCCGCCAGATGAGCAAGGTGCGCTCGCAGGTCCGCCACTACACCGACGAGCACGAGCTGGAACCGCCGCAGTCGCTGGCCCGCCAGGCCGGGCGCGTGCTGGAGATCGACGACGAGATGACGTCGGGCTTCACCGCGCTGGGCACCAGGGTGCGCTCGTGGTGGCGGCTCGCGGTCTCCGGGCCGACCGAGCGCGAGGCCCTGCGCCTGGCCCAGCAGCTGCTGGAGCTGTACAAGCCCAAGATCGCCATCGACCACCCGGAGGCGCAGTACGCGATCGCCCGCGAGTTCATCCCCGGTGAGCCGCTGTCGAACGGCGCGTACCTGCGGCGCGGCAGCGTGCTGTGGGCGGCGTCCGCCGTCCCGACGGCCACGGCCGAGGTCGGTGACCGCCGCGGCATCCTGCTCGGCGAGACCGTCACGGCCACCCGGCGCCCGGTCGCCTGGGACCCGTGGATGGCCCAGGAGCTGCGCGACGCGTCCGGTCTGACGGCGATGGTCGCGGGTCTGGGTGCCGGCAAGTCGTTCCTCGGCGGCGGCATCGTCTACAAGACGCTGCGCTCCGGCGCGCACTGGACGCTGCTCGACCCGTCCGGTCCGCTGGCGGCGCTGTGCGAGCTGCCGGAGCTGCGCCCGTACGCCCGGCCGATCAACCTGCTCAACGCCCAGCCCGGCATCCTCAACCCGTACCGGGTGGTCGCCGAGCCGATGATCGAGCACTTCCTCGACGAGGACGACCCGGAACGCGCGTGGCGCAGGGAGAAGGCACTCGCCGCGGCCACCCGCCGCCGGCTGGTGCTGGACGTGCTCACCGGTCTGCTGCCGTTCGAGGTCGCCCGCCTGCCACAGACGCGCATCGTGCTGCTGCGCGCGGTCCGCACCGTCGGCGGCCGCTTCGACGCCCACCCCGGTCTCGTCTTCGAGGCGCTGCGCCGGGACGCGTCCGAGCACCACGAGCACGCCGTGGTCGTCGCGGACTTCCTCGACGAGATGCGCGAGCGCATGTCGTTGCTGATCCCCGAGGCGAACGCCGACCCGTACAACGAGGCGCGGGACGACCGGCTCACGGTGCTGACCATGGCGGGCCTGAACCTGCCCAAGGACGGCGTCGGCCGCGAGCACTGGACGGACGCGGAGTCGCTCGGCGTCGAGATGCTGAACCTCGCCGCGTGGCTCACCCAGCGCTCGATCTACGAGAAGCCGAAGGACCAGCGCAAGGGCGTCTGGATCGACGAGGCGTTCTTCCTGTCGGAGGTCCCGACCGGTCGCGTGCTGATGAACCGCTTCGCTCGCGACTCGCGCAAGTGGAACGTCCGCGTGCTGCTGTCCTCGCAGATCCCCGCCGACTTCCTCAAGATCCAGGGCTTCGTCGCCCTGCTCGACTCGGTCTTCGTCGGCAGGCTCGACGACGACCAGGCGCAGGCGGACGCGCTGCGGTTGCTGAAGGTGCCCGTGGGGGCCGGTTACGAGCAGGTCGTCGCCTCGCTCGGCCGCCGTCCCGGTGGTGAGCGGAGCGTGTCCGAACGCGACCGCGCGCCGCGGCAGTTCATCTTCGGCGACGGTGCCGGTGGCGTGGAACGGATCCGCATCGACTTCAGCGGTCCGCACCTCGAGCACCTGCGCAACGCGCTCGACACGACTCCGGACGCCAAGCGCGACCGCGATGCTCTTCCGTCGGGCGAGGAGGACCAGGTGCCGTCAGTGCCACAACCCGCGTACGTGCCGGACGAGATCGACGACGAGCTCGCCGCCGACCTCGAACTGGGGCTGACAGAGGACGAGGCCCACCTGGTGGGTCACGGTGACGGCTCCAACCGCCACCGGGACGGCGTGGCATGACGCTGCTGGCGGTCGTGGTCTCGGTCGTCGCCTTGCTCTGGGCGAGGCGGCGGTTCGGGCTGCGCCTCTCCCAGCGCGTGGGCGCGCGCACGAGGGCCATCGGTCTCGTGTCGGCGATCCTGGCACTCCAGGTGGTACTGGGTGCCCCCGCCGCCCACGCCCAAAACTGCGGTGAGGCACCCAATCCGGAACGTCCGGGTGCGGGCATGGTCGGCGCGCTCGACCCGCCGGTCGGCAACGGCCTGCCGGGCTCGGCGTACCTGGACTACGGCTACGCCGGCATGGTCTGGCACTACTACCAGAAGAGCTGCACCATCCCGAACGCCAACGCCACGATCGACACGTGGGCGGGCAACGAGCTCTTCAGCATCGGCAAGAACATCGTCGGCGCCACCAACGCGCTGCACTACACGGTGATGGGCCGCGGTCTGCTCGTGCCGCTGGACGACGCCGTGAACAACGGTGTGCAGAAGGTCTACGACAACGTCTACCTGCGCTGGTTCGGGCTGGTCGCGCTGATCCTCGCGATCCTGATGTTCCGGCAGATCTGGACCGGCGACTTCGCCGCGATCTCCAAACGCGGGCTCTGGGCACTGGCCGCGATGTGGCTCGCCACGTCGACGTTGGCGCTGCCCCAGTTCTACAACCTCCTCGACAACACCCTGGTCTCCAAGACGTCGGAGATACAGGCGGGCTTCATCGAGGCCCCCGAGGAGCAGGGCACACTCCACGTGCTGCCGACGAAACTGCACGAAGCCGTTGTGTACCAGAGCTGGTTGCGCGGCGCGTTCGGCACTCCCGAGGCACCGCAGGCCGTCGAGTACGGCCCGCGCATCCTCAAGGCGCAGGCCTGGACCACGGCCGAGATCGCCGAGCACAAGGACGCCGACCAGGCGGCGCTGAGCGCCAAGAAGGCCGAGTGGATCGCACTCGAAGGCCAGCTCGGCACCGCGAAGGGCTACTTCGACGGCACCGACGGCAGCCGCACCGGCGCTGGGTTCCTCTCGCTGCTGCAGGCGGTCGCGTTCTCGCTGTTCCAGCTGTTCGCGAAGGGCGCGGTGCTGCTGGCCCAGCTGCTGCTGCGCATCCTCACGCTCGCCGGACCGCTCATCGGTCTCGTCGCACTGATCCACCACGACCTGCTGCGCAAGGTCGCCCGCGCGGCCGCCGTGACGGTGTTCAACGTGCTGGTGCTCGCGGTCCTCGCGGGTGTCCACGCGCTGCTGCTGCAGGCGATCTTCAACGCGACCGGGCTGTCGCTGCTGACGAGGACGTTGCTGGGACTGATGCTCACCCTGGTGTGCTTCGTGATCGGCAAACCGCTGCGGCGCATGTGGCAGATGGTCGAGATGTCGGTCGGCTCGGCGAGCAACGTCCTGCCGATGCAGGGCGGCGTCTGGTCGAAGCTGCGCGGCCGCAAGCAGACCGGCCCCAGCCCGCAGGACGAGTTCTGGGACTCGGTGCGCGAGGGCGACGGCGCCGGCGAGGAGGTGCCGCAGCGGGGCCGCGGACGGGTGCGCCCGGAGGCGTCGAACCCGGTCGCGGCCACCGCCCAGCGGCTCGACCGCGGTGCGCCGAGCCAGATCAACTCGTCCGGCGACGGTTACAGCACCACGCGCGCCGGTGCGCTGCCCGCGGGATCGGGTCCGGCGGCGCTGCCGGTCGGCCGGTCGCGCGTCGTGGACAGCCCACCGGTCACCGACCGGCAGTGGGACCGCGTGGACGACGCGGTGCTCGTGCCGTCGCGGTCGAACGGCTACTCGGCCCCGGTGCAGGAACCGCGGCGCGCGGAGACCGAAGTGGTGGCGGGACGCCAGGTGCACGTGATCTACCGCCCGTCGCGCGGCTTCGAAGTCAGGGACAACTGAGGAAGGGGGACAACCGGTGCCGATCCGCACGAACCGCGGCCGTGCCGCGGTCTACCGCAGCCTGTGGGGCTGGCCGATGCGTTCCCCGCGCCACCTCGGTGCGTCGATCGTCATCTTCGTGCTGCTCGTGGTCGCCCTCGGGGTGATCATCCCGAGGATGCTGGACCGCTCGCCGACCGGCACGACGGTGGCGGCCCAGTCGACCTCCGTGCAGCCGACCCAGGTGGGGCAGCTGCCCAGCAGCGGGGTGTCGCTGCCGACCAAGCTGCCGCCGCCGACGAACTCGGCGCAGGCCGCGCCGCCGCAGGCGGACGCGCAGCTGGTGGCCGAGCTCTGGGCGGAGAACTGGATCAAGCCGCCGCCCAACAACGACGTCGAGAAGTGGCTCGCGAACCTCCGCCCGTACACCACGGAGGAGTTCCTCGCGCAGATGGCGACCATCGACCCGAAGAACGTGCCGGACAAGATCACCGAGAAGGTCGCCCCGGTGCGGTCCACGGTGTCGTCGGCCGACTTCCGGGTCGGCACCGACTCCGGCAAGGTCGTCATCACGTTGATCAAGCTTTCGCCCAGCAACGAGTGGCGGGTCAACAGCTACACGAAGGCGGACTGAGCCATGCGCCTCATGTTGATCATCGGTGCGGTCGTCGTGGCCATCGTGACGGTGGTCGCGACGTCCGGTGTCACGCAAGTGGTCAACAACCAGAGCGGTGCGGCCGGCGGAGCCGGCGTGCTGCGGATGAGCTGCAACGCCTCGATCGGACCGTGGGACGCGGGCGGCGGCGACAAGGGCCGCCACGACGCGTCGCGCCTCAACGACGAGCAGCGCAACATCGTCGCCCAGATCATCTCCATCGGCCAGCAGCGGGAGCTGCCGCCGCTGGCGTGGCAGATCGCGATCCAGGCCGGCATGACCGAGTCGGGTCTGCGCCCGCTGAACTACGGCGACCGCGACTCGCTCGGCATCTTCCAGATGCGCCCGTCGATGGGCTGGGGCACCGAGGCCCAGGTGGTCGACCCGGTCTACGCGATCAACAAGTTCTACGACGTGCTGCTGAAGGTGCCGGACTGGGAGAACCGCAGGCCCGGCGACTCGGCGCAGGCGGTGGAGCGCTCGGCGTTCCCGGACAGGTACCACAACTGGGAGTCCATGGCGGCGTTCCTGCTGAGCGAGCTCGGCCAGATCTCCGACCCGGCCGGCTGCGGCGCGGGCGCCGGCGAGTTCCTGGTCGCCTCGAACGCGGCGGGTGTCGCCATCGAGTTCACCAAGCAGCAGCTCGGCGAGCCGTACCTGTGGGGCGGCAACGGCCCGGACGCCTGGGACTGCTCCGGCATCCTGGTCAAGGCGTTCGCGGGGGCGGGGGTGAAGATCCCGCGGGTGGCGAACGACCAGTACGAGAAGGGCGGCGCCCACCTGCCGGTGCGCGACGCGCAGCCGGGCGACCTGATCTTCTGGGCCTACAACACGGCCGACCCGCGTTCGGTGCACCACGTGGCCATGTACCTCGGCGGCGACGAGTACATCCACGCACCGCAGACGGGTGACGTCGTGAAGATCAGCAAGATCAACTGGAACTACCACGAGTTGATGCCGATGGCCGTCCGGCCGGGCGTGTAGATCGCGGGGAGGCGCTGCATGTTCAACCACAACCCCATCCCGAGGCCCGCCGGACCACCCGCGTCGAGCGCACCCGTGCGCGACTACACGGCCGCCGGCGCTCCCGGTGTCTCGTCCGACTACGTGGTGGTCCCGCGCGCGCTGGCCGAGGCCATGCCGTTGCCGTGGCAGCAGCACATGGTCCACCTGCTCGCGGAGTTCCACCGCACCTACGGCCACCTGAAGTGGCCGATCTACCGCGTGGTGCCCTCGCGCTACGAGAAGCTCACCGACCTCGACGAGGAACAGCTCGCGGAGGTCGGTGCCGTGGTGGAGATCGACTCGGACGGTTCGCTGGTCTACCGTGACCGGTCCGACCGCTTGATCGACAACGCCGAGCACCGCACGGTCCTGGTCTCGTGTTTGGATCCGATCCCGTCGGAGTACGCCAACGCCAACCAGTCCACGCCGCCGCGGGGATTCCCGGCGCCCATGGGAGGCGAACGAGCATGAGTGACACCAGCGGGTGGTTCTACTGCCTGACCCACCAGACCGTCGAGCAGGGCAAGGGCTGCCGGGGCGCTGACCGGATGGGCCCGTACCCGGACGAGGCCACGGCCGCACGCGCCCTGGAGATCGCCCGCGAACGCACGCGTTCCGCGGACGAGGCGGACAAGAAGTGGCGCGGCGACGACGAGGACTGATCGCCGGTCCTTAGGCTGTGCGGGTGGCCTCCCTGGTGATCCGCACGGGTCGTGCTGACCTGTCCTTCGACGGCATCCGCACCGAGTTCGGGCTGCGGCCGGTGTTCCCGGCCGCGGCACTGGCCGAGGCGCAGGAGGTGGTCGCCCGCCCGGTGGGCGACCGCCTCGACCTCACGTCGATCCCGTTCGTGACGATCGACCCGCCCGGCGCGAAGGACCTGGACCAGGCGCTGTGCCTGGTCCGCACGTCCTCCGGTTTCGTGGTGCACTACGCGATCGCCGACCTGGGCCTGTTCGTGACGCCGGGCGGTGCGCTGGACGAGGAGGTCCGGCGCCGCGGCCAGACGGTGTACCTGCCCGACGGCAACGTGCCGCTGCACCCGACCGTGCTGTCCGAGGGCGCCGCGTCGCTGCTGCCCGGCGTGGTGCGGCCGGCGGTGGTGTGGACGTTCACGTGCTCGGCCGACGGCGAGGTCGCCGCGGTCGAGGTCCGGCGCGCTCTCGTCCGTTCGACCGCGCAGTTCGACTACGCCTCCGTCCAGCGGACCTTCGACGCCGGCACCCCGCATCCGTCGGTGGCGGCGCTGGCGGAGTTCGGCCTGCTGCGGCGGGCACTGGCCCGTTCCCGCGGCGCGATCGAGCTGCAGCTGCCCGAGCAGGAGGTCGAACCCGACGGCGCCGGCTGGAAGCTGGTGACCCGCCCGCGGGCCGCCGTGGACTCCTGGAACGCCGAGATCTCGCTGATGACCGGCATGGCGGCGGCGAAGATGATGATCGAGGCCCGCGTCGGTGTCCTGCGGACCCTGCCGGACCCGGACGCCGAGGCCGTGGCGTCGCTGCGGAAGTCGGCGGCGGCGCTGGGCGTGCCGTGGGCCGCCGGGGTGTCGCCGGGTGCGTTCCTGGCCGACCTGGACGCCTCGACACCGGAGGCGCTGGCGCTGTTCACGGACGCCACGCGCCTGTTGCGGGGTGCGGGCTACTCGGCGTTCAACGGCACGGTGCCCGAGCTCGTGACGCACGCGGGGGTCGCGGCGCCGTACACGCACGTGACCGCACCGCTGCGCCGGCTCGTCGACCGGTTCGCCACCGAGGTGTGCCTGGCGGTGTCGGCGGGGAAGCCGGTGCCCGCGTGGCTGGCGGAGGCGCTGCCGGTGCTGCCGTCGCTGATGGGGGCGTCGGACTCGCTCGCGTCGAAGGTGGAGCGGGCGACGCTGGACCAGGTCGAGGCGTGGGTGCTGAGCGGACGGGTCGGGCAGGAGTTCGAGGCCGTCGTGCTGCGGGCGGGGGACGACGAGGCGGAGGTGTTCATCGCCTCGCCGCCGATCCTCGCCAAGTGCGCCGGCCCCCACCTCCCCGAGGGCGAACGCATCCGCGTGCGCCTTGCGGAAGCCGACCCGCCTTCCCGCCGCGTCCACTTCACCGCCCAGCTCTGACGCCACGCGGGCCCCTTTCGTGCCCTCCTGATGCCACGCGGGGCCCTTTCGTGCCCTCCTGGCGCACGCGGGGACCTTTCGTGCGATCCCCGCGTGCGCGGGCTATCGGCGTTCGCGGCGTAGTTGCGCGTGTCGAGCGCAAGGTCACGTTGGGCCGCACGCCCCCACCGGACCGTGTGAAGATGCACGGGTGACAGAGATTCGTGACCTCACCGTCGGCGTGCTCGGTGGCACCGGTGCCCAGGGCAAGGGCCTCGCCATCCGCTGGGCCAGGGCCGGGCTCAAGGTGATCATCGGCTCCCGCAGTGCCGAACGGGCCGGGCTCGCCGCCGAGGAGATCGCCGGTGTCGCCGGTGGTGACGTCAGAGGCGCGGACAACGCCGACTGCGCGGCCGACTCCGACGTCGTGCTCGTCGCGGTGCCGTGGGACGGGCACGGCGACCTGCTGGCGTCGTTGCGGGACCAGCTGGCCGGGAAGATCGTCATCGACTGCGTGAACCCGCTCGGGTTCGACAAGCAGGGCCCGTTCGCGTTGCCGGTGACCGAGGGCAGCGCGGCGCAGCAGGCGGAGCTGCTGCTGCCGGAGTCGCGGGTCACCGCCGCGTTCCACCACGTGTCCGCGGTGCTGCTGGCGGACCTGACGGTGTCCGAAGTGGACATGGACGTGCTGGTGCTGGGCGACGACCGCGAGGCCACGGATACCGTGCGCGAGCTGGCCGAGCTGGTGCCGGGCTTCCGCGGCGTCTACGGCGGGCGGCTGCGCAACGCTCACCAGGTCGAGGCGTTCACGGCGAACCTCATCGCGGTCAACCGCCGGTACAAGGCGCACGCCGGTCTGAAGATCACGGGAGTCTGATGCTGCCCGTCGACGACCTCGGTGAGCCGGTTCCGGTCGACCGGCCCCGGCGCGTGGTCAGCCTGGTGCCGTCCATCACCGAGGCCGTCGCGGTCAGCGTTCCGGGAGCACTGGCCGGTGCGACGGACTACTGCACGCACCCGGCCGGCCTGGACGTCGAGCGGGTCGGCGGCTCGAAGTACCCGGACGTGGAGGAGGTTCTGCGGCTGCGGCCCGACCTCGTGATCGCGAACTCCGAGGAGAACCGCGCCGAGGACGTCGACCGGTTGCGCGCCGACGGCATCCCGGTGTGGGTGACCGAGGCGCCGCGGACCGTGCCGATGGCGCTGGCGTCGCTGCGGCGGCTCTTCGCCACCGCCTGGGACCTCGAACCCGGCTGGCTCGTCGACGCCGAGGACCTGTGGCGGGACACCGCACCGCAACGCCTCACCGCGCTCATCCCGGTGTGGCGCCGGCCGTGGGTGGTCGTCGGCCGCGACACGTTCGCCACCGACGTGCTGCGCAGGCTCGGCGTCGAGAACGTCTACGCCTCCCACGAGGAACGCTATCCGCGGCCGAGCCTGGACGAGCTGAACGAGCAGCGGCCCGACCTGGTGGTGCTGCCCGACGAGCCGTACGCGTTCACCCACGAGGACGGGCCGGAGAGCTTCCCCGGCCTGCCGTACGTGCTCGTCAACGGCCGTCACCTCACGTGGTACGGGCCCTCCCTCGTGGAGGCCAGGGCGAGCCTTCAACGGGCGCTGAGCCACCTCGGGGGCTAGTCGCGGAACCGGTCGGTCGCCGCCAGCAGCGCCGCCAGGACCCCGGGTTCGTCGTAGGCGTGCCCGGCGTCCGGCACCAGCACGAGCTCCGAACCGGGCCACGCCTTGTGCAGGTCCCACGCCGACACCGCGGGCGTCGCCATGTCGTAGCGGCCCTGCACGATCACGCCCGGGATGCCCGCCAGCCGGTCGGCGTCGCGGATCAGCTGACCCTCCTCGAACCAGCCGTCGTGCACGAAGTAGTGGTTCTCGATCCGGGCGAACGCCAGCGCGTACGCCGGTTCCGCGAACTGCGCCACCAGCTCGGGCCTGGGCAGCAACGTCACCGTCGCGCCCTCCCACGTGCTCCACGCGACCGCCGCCGGGCCGTGCACCGCCGGGTCCGGGTCGGCCAGCAGCTCCGCGTACAGCTGCACGGGGTCGCCGGACATGCCCTCCAACGGCGCCATGAACTTCTCCCACAGGTCGGGGAAGACGTTCGCCGCACCACCGCGGTAGTACCAGTCCACTTCGGACTGGCGCAGCGTGAAGATGCCGCGCAGCACCAGTTCCGTGACGCGGTCCGGGTGCTTCTGCGCGTACGCCAGCGCCAGCGTCGACCCCCAGGACCCGCCGAACACCTGCCACCGCTCGACCCGCAGCGACTCGCGCAGCAGCTCCACGTCGGCGACGAGGTGCCAGGTCGTGTTCAGCGAGAGGTCACCGGACACCGACGCGTGCGGCAGCGAACGCCCGCAGCCGCGCTGGTCGAACAACACGATCCGGTACACCTCGGGGTCGAACAGCCGGCGGTGCGCGGGGGAGCAGCCGCCGCCGGGACCACCGTGCAGGAAGACGACGGGCTTGCCGGAGGGGTTGCCGCACTCCTCCCAGTACACCTGGTTGCCGTCGCCGGTGTCCAGCAGGCCTGACGCGTGGGGCTCGATCTCCGGGTACATGGGCCTATCGTCGAGGACATGGCGCAGTTCACGAAGGAGACGTCCACCACGGGAGCGTTCGTGCGGCAGCCGAACCGCTTCACCGCGCGGCCGGAACCCGAGCCCGGCCGCTACCGGCTCGTCGTCAGCCTCGCGTGCCCGTGGGCGCACCGCGCGGTCGTCGTGCGCAAGCTGCTGGGCCTGGAGGACGCGATCTCGCTCGCCGTCGTCGACCCGATCCGCGACGACCGCGGCTGGCGCTTCCAGGGCACGGACCCGGTGCTCGGCTACGACTTCCTCAGCCAGGCCTACGAGAAGGCCGACCCCGGCTACGAGGGCCGCGTGACCGTTCCCGCGCTGGTCGACACGACCACCGGCGAGGTCGTCACCAACGACTACCCGCAGCTCACCCTCGACTTCAGCCTCAAGTGGAACCCGGAGAGCACCCTCTACCCCGAGCACCTGCGCGAGGAGATCGACTCCTGGATCGAGCCGATCTTCCACAACGTCAACAACGGCGTCTACAAGGCCGGTTTCGCCACGTCGCAGGAGGCCTACGAGGAGGCGTACACCGCCTTGTTCGCCGAGCTGGACCGCATCGAGGACCACCTGGCCACGCACGAGTACCTGGTGGGCGGCCAGCTCACCGAGGCCGACATCCGCCTGTGGACCACGCTCGTGCGGTTCGACGCCGTCTACCACGGCCACTTCAAGTGCAACCGGACCAAGCTGACCGAGATGCCGAACCTGTGGGCGTACGCGAAGCGCCTCTACGCGCAGTTCGGGGACACGGTCGACTGGGACCACATCAAGCGCCACTACTACGTGACGCACCACGAGATCAACCCGACCGGCATCGTGCCGGCGGGCCCAGACCCGTCGGTCTGGACCCGCTGACCCTGCTCGGCTTGCTGTCACGCGGGGGCCCCGCGTGCCCCGGAAGGGAACGTAGGACTCCCGCGTGACTTCCGCTCAGTGGAAGGTGTGCTCGGGGCCGGGGAACTGGTGCCCGCGCACCTCGTTCGCGAACTCGGTCGCCGCGCCCAGCATGACGTTGCCGATGTCGGCGTAGCGCTTCACGAACCGGGGCGCCTTGCCGCGGTTCAGGCCCATCATGTCCTGCCAGACGAGCACCTGGGCGTCGGTGTCCGGACCGGCACCGATGCCCACGGTCGGGATGACCAGGTCGTGCGTGATCTGCTTCGCGACCTCGGCGGTCACCATCTCCAGCACGACCGCGAACGCGCCGGCCTCCTGGACGGCGGCGGCGTCGTGCAGCACCACGTCGTGGTTCTCGTGGCGGCCCTGCACCCGGTACCCGCCGAGCTGGTGCTCGGACTGCGGGGTGAAGCCGATGTGCGCCATGACCGGGATGCCCGCGGCGGTGATCGCGCGGATGTGCGGCGCGAAGTAGGCGCCACCCTCCAGCTTGACCGCGTGCGCCTGGCCTTCCTTCATGAACCGCACCGCGGTGGCCACGGCCTGCTCCACCGACACCTGGTAGGAGCCGAACGGCAGGTCGGCGACCACGAGGGAGCGCTTGACCGACCGCGTCACCGCCCGCACCAGCGGGATCAGCTCGTCCACCGTGACCGGCAGCGAGGTGTCGTTGCCGAAGACCGTGTTCGACGCGGAGTCGCCGACCAGCAGAACGGGGATGCCCGCCTCGTCGAAGATCTGGGCGGTGAACGTGTCGTACGCGGTGAGCATGGGCCACGGCTCGCCGCGGTCCTTCATCTCACGCAGGTGGTGGACCCGCACGCGCTTCGCGGGAGCCTTCTGGGGAGCGGCTCCGGAGCCGTAGGGCGCGGAAACTTCGGCATTGGTCATCGTCGACCGTTCCTTTCCTCGAGGCCCGCCGCAGCGAGTCCCCGGGCGCTTGGTGCACGGTTGCCGAACCCCAGGGTGGCACCGCCGACCGGAAACCGGTTGCAGATGCGGCTACCGTCACACGGGTGGCAGCCCGAATCACAGAACTGGTGCTCGACTGCACCGATCCGGAACGACTCGCGGCCTTCTGGTGCGAGGTCCTCGGCTACGAGGTGGTCGACCGCGAGGACGTCCTCGTCGAGATCGCCCCACCGGACCGCCGCACCACCCTGCTGTTCCTGAAGAACCCGGACCGCAAGCTGCAGAAGCTGCGCCTGCACATCGACGTCCGGGCCACCGACCGGGAGCAGGACGAGGAGCTGGCGCGCCTGCTGGAGCTCGGCGCCACGCGCGTCGACATCGGCCAGGGCGAGGACGTCAGCTGGTACACCCTCGCCGACCCGGAGGGCAACGAGTTCTGCCTGCTCAGCGGCCGGGCAGAGCCCTGAGCACGGTCCGGATCGCCATGACCACGGCGTCCGGCCGGTCCATCTGAACCATGTGCCGACTGCCGGGCACCGGCACGTTGCGCCCCCACGGCACGAGGGCGGCCAGCGACCGGTGTTCCGGCCATATCTTCCGACCGGCCGTGAGCACGAGGAACGGCACCTCCGGGAACGCGCAGCGGGTCCGCAGCCGTTCCAGCGTCGCCACCTGACCGGGGTAGGACGCCAGCTCGGCCAGTGTGGCGCGTCCCACATCGGCCCGCCGGTAGACCAGCTCGACCAGGTCCCGCGGTGCCGGGTCGGTCGCGCCCAGCGTGGACAGCGCGGTCAGCCAGTTGCGGAAGGAGTGCCCGTACCTGCGCGTGAGGCGGGCTCCCAGCCAACGGCTGCCGAACGCGCGCAACACCTGCGCCACCACCGCCGACACGTCGAACGGCGCCCCCGCGCCCGGCATCTCCGTGTCCGGGTCGAGCAGCACGACCCCCAGCACCCGGTGCGGCCGCAGCCGCGCATAGGCCTCGACGTGCATCGATGCCATCGAGTGCCCCACCAGCACCGCCTGCGGGACGCCGCGCAGCACCGCATCCAGCACCGCCACCTCCCGCGCCAGCGACGGCCCGCGCCGCGCCGGACCGGACATGCCCAGACCGGGCCGGTCGAACACCACCACCCGCGCCAGCGGTTCGAGCATCCGCACGGTCCGGTCCCAGTCGAACCACGCCCCGCCCAGCCCCGAGCTCAGCACCACGACCGGCCGGTCAACACGCCCGGAGACCGCCACGTGCACCCGGCCCGCCGAAGAGGGGATCATGGCCGTCATCGGCTGACCTCGGGAGATGATGTGGGACCGGCGTGGCAGTGGAAGGTCGCTGGCTGGATCGCGACGATCGTGCAGCTGGCCGGGGTGATGTCGCTGCTGCGGGTGGTCCTGCCGGAGGACAGCTGGTTCACCGACCTCGCCGACGGCGTCGGGTACTTCACGGGCCTGCCCATCGACGGCAACCTCTTCATCGCGCTCGTGTTCTTCGTGCTGGGCGCGGCGCTGCGCAGGCGCAAGCGGGCCGCCCTGTGGGCCCTGCTGCTGTTCCAGGCGCTGGGCCTGCTCGCGGTCGCGTTCACCATGGTCATCCTGGCCGTCGCACCTGAAGAAGTGCTGGACGGCGACGACGAGTCGAGCTACTGGGCGTTCCTCGGCGTCGGGCTCGCGACCTCGGTGCTGTTCGTGGCGGCGCTGTGGGCGGTGCGGGCGGCGTTCCCGGCCCGGCTGGCGCGCGGTGCGTGGCGGCAGGCGCTGGCGTCGTTCGTGCTGGGCATGATCGCCCTGGTGCTGGCCGGCTGGGGCCTCACCGAGCTGTTCCCCGACAGGCTGGTGGAGCACGCCGACAAGCTCGCGTGGGCGGCGAACCAGGCCACCGGTGAGGTCGTCCGGCTGGGCCGGCTCGACATCCCCGAGGGACCGCAGTGGCTGAGCGTCGTGCTGGGACTGGGCGGCACGCTGGTCGCGAGCCGCGCCCTGTACGTGTTCTTCCGCGGTGTCCGCACCCAGAGCATGATCACGTCCGAGCAGGAGCTGGACGTGCGCCGCCTGCTCGCCTCCGACGGCGAACCCGACTCGCTCGGCTACTTCGCGACCCGGCGCGACAAGAGCGTCGTGTTCGCGGCCTCGGGGCGCGCCGCGCTGACCTACCGGGTGATCGGCGGCGTGACGCTGGCCAGCGCGGACCCGGTCGGTGACGAGGAGGCGTGGCCGGAGGCCGTGCTCGCGTGGCTCGCGGAGGCGCGCACCTACGGCTGGACCGCCGGTGTCCTGGGCGCCTCCGAACGCGGCGCGCAGGTCTACACCGACGCGGGCCTCAAGGCGCTGGAGATCGGTGACGAGGCGATCCTCGACGTGCGCGAGTTCAACCTCGCCGGCCCGGAACGCCGCGGGCTGCGCCAGGCCGTGTCCCGCGTGGAACGCGCCGGGTACACCACGCGGGTGCGCCGGCACAGCGAGATCGCACCGGACGAGATGTCGTCCATCCTGGACCTGGCGCAGGCGTGGCGCGGAGCGGAGACCGAGCGCGGTTTCTCGATGGCGCTGGGGCGCCTGGGAGATCCGAGCGACGGCCGGTGCGTGATGGTCGAGGCCTACGACGCTTCGGGTGCGCTGCGCGGGCTGCTGTCGTTCGTGCCGTGGGGCCGCCGGGGCGTGTCGCTCGACCTGATGCGCCGCGACCGGGGAGCCGAGAACGGCCTGAACGAGTACATGGTCGCCCAGCTCGCCGCGGCCGCGGGACACCTCGGCGTGCAGCGGATCTCGTTGAACTTCGCGATGTTCCGCGCGGTGTTCGAGGAGGGCGAGAAGATCGGCGCCGGCCCGGTGCTGCGGGCGTGGCGGCGGGTGCTGTCGCTGGCGTCGCGGTTCTTCCAGCTGGAGTCGCTGTACCGGTCGAACGCCAAGTACCTGCCGGAGTGGGAGCCGCGGTTCCTCTGCTACCAGCGGTCCAGGGCCCTGCCGCGGGTCAGCATCGCCGCCGGCGTGGCCGAGGGGTTCGTGCCGTCGCTGCGGTCGCTGCGCAGGCGCGCGTTGCAGAAGACCGGCGTGAGCTCCGACTTCGCCGCCCGCGTCGCCGAGATCGACGCGCTGAAGGTCGAGCCGAAGACCGTCCGCCGCCCCGAACAGGTCAGGGTCCGCATCGCGAAGGTCGAACGCCTGGTCGCCGCTGGCGTCGACCCGTACCCGGTCGGCTTCGCGCGGTCGGACCTCCTCGCGGGCGCACGGGAACGGTTCGGCGAGGAGGTCTCCGTCACCGGCCGCGTGGTCGCACTGCGGGAGATGGGCGGCCTGTGCTTCGCACGGCTGCGCGACTTCAGCGGCGAGATCCAGCTGATGCTGGAGACCGAGTCGCTCGGCGACGCCCTGCGGTCGTGGAAGTCGGACGTCGACCTGGGCGACCACGTCGGCGTGACCGGCACCGTGATGAAGACCGACAAGGGCGAGATCTCCGTGCGCGCCACCTCGTGGACGCTGACCGCGAAGTGCCTGCACCCGTTGCCGGACAAGCGCAAGGGCCTCGCCGACCCGGAGGCGCGGGTGCGGCAGCGCTACCTCGACCTGGTGGTGAACCCCGACTCGGCGGCCCTGCTGAAGCTGCGCAGCGACGTGATCCGCAGCGTGCGGGAGTTCCTGCACGCGCGCTCGTACCTGGAGGTCGAGACGCCGATGCTGCAGGCGGTGCACGGCGGAGCGAACGCCCGGCCGTTCGTCACCCACATCAACGCCTACGACATGCGGATGTACCTGCGGATCGCCCCCGAGCTGTACCTGAAGCGGCTGTGCGTGGCGGGCGTGGACCGGGTGTTCGAGCTGAACCGCAACTTCCGCAACGAGGGCGCCGACGCCACGCACAACCCCGAGTTCACGATGCTGGAGGCCTACCAGGCCTATGCGGACTACCGCGTGATGCTGGACCTCGTGCGCGCGTTGATCCAGCACGCGGCACGGGAAGCGTTCGGCGCGGAGATCGCCTCACGCCCCGACGGCGACTTCGACCTCTCGGGGGAGTGGCCGGTCATCCCGGTCTACACGGCGGTCTCGTCGGCGCTGGGCACTTCGGTGACGCCCTCGACACCGGTCCCGGAACTCCGCTCGCTGCTCGCCGCACGCGGCGTCGAGATCAACGAGGACTGGGACCACGGCCAGCTCGTGCAGGAGGCGTACGACTCGTTCGTCGAGGCGACCACCGTCGGACCGACCTTCTACATCGACTTCCCGACCTCGGTGTCCCCGCTGACCCGCCGCCACCGCGACGACCCCCGCCTGGCCGAACGATGGGACCTCGTCGCGTTCGGCGCGGAGATCGGCACCGCCTACTCGGAGCTCACCGACCCGCTCGAACAGCGGCGCCGGCTGGAGGCGCAGTCGCTGAAGGCCGCGTCCGGCGACGTCGAGGCGATGGAGCTGGACGAGGACTTCCTGCGGGCGCTGGAGCACGGCATGCCACCCACGGGCGGGCTCGGGATGGGCGTGGACCGGTTGCTGATGATGCTGACCGGGACGTCGATCCGGCAGACCGTGCTGTTCCCGTTCGTCCGCCCTCAGTGACCCACTCCTGGTCACCTGGGTGATCGACTGTGACACGCGCGACAGTGTGTGCGAAAATCGCACCATGGCTGAAATCCGGGAGTGGAGCCAGGTGGGCGAGCGTGTCCGTGACGCTCGAATCGGCGCCGGTCTCTCCCAGGCCGAGCTGGGCGCGGCGTTGTCGCTCGACCGCACCATGATCGCGAAGATCGAAGCGGGAACGCGCAAGGTCGACGCGCTGGAGCTGACCAGGCTGGCTGCCGCGTTGCAGGTGCCACTGGACCACTTCCTCCACAGCGCGCCGGCGGTGCTGTCCAGGCGTGCCGAGCTGAGCGAGGACACCGCCACCGACGCGGGCCGGCAGGCTCACCGGCTGGAAGCGCGCCTGGAATCGTGGGTACGCGACGTCCAGCAGCTCATCGGGCTCGGAACGCTCCCGCCCAGGAACCCCTACCGCTTCCAGGGAGCCGTCGCCACCGAAGAGGACGCGAGGCGGGCGGCGCTGCGGCTCAGGGAACGCGCGGGCCTCGTCCTCGAGCCGATCCCGACCCTGATGGACCTGTGCGAGCAAGCGGGGCAGTTCGTGCTCGTCACCGACCTGCCGGGCGATGGTGCATCGGTGCTGGTGGACGACGAGCTGGCGGTCGCCGTGGTCAGCAGGTCGGGTGATCCGGGCCGGCGACGCGCCACCGCCGCGCACGAGCTCGGGCACATGGTGCTCGGAGATCCCTATTCGAACGACATCGGCGTGCACGCGTCACTGCGGGAACGGGAAGCGGTGGTCGACGCGTTCGCGGCGGAACTGCTGCTCCCGTCCGAGGTGGTGGCGAAGGCGAACGGCCGCCAAGGCCTCGTCGAGTTGGCGGCTCGGTACCGGACGTCCTGGTCGCTGGCAACGCGCCAGGCCCAGCTGGTCGACTCGTTCGACGCCGCTGAGGCTCGGAGGTGGAAGCACCGCACGCCGACCAAGGCGGAGCTGATGGACGCCGTCGGATGGGCGCCGCAACCCGACCTCGACTCCGTCCGAGTGCCGCGCAGCTACGCGAAGGCGGTGATGGCAGCGTGGAAGCGCGACCTGGTGACGTCGTCCCGCGCGGTCGAGCTCATGCACGGCCAGCTCGTCGAGAGCGACCTGCCTGTCGCGCCTGACGACGAAGTCGCACCGTGAAGGCCGACAAGCCGCTGGTCCTGGACACCATGTGCTTGTCGCACTTCGCTTTGATCGAACGGCTCGACGTGCTCGGAGAGCTGCTCGGCAACAGGGAGTGCTGGACCACCGCGGTCGTGAAGGAGGAGATCTCCCGCGGCGTCGGGCAGCACCCGCTGCTGCGCAACGCTCTGGACCTGCCGTGGTTGCACGTCAAGGCGCTGGACGAACTCTCCGAGATCCAGCTCTTCGTCAAGTGGTCGAGGGCGATCGGCACGTCGGACCGCGACCACGGCGAGGCGAGCGTGTTCGCGGCGAGCGAGGTCCTCGACGGTGTCGCTCTCACCGACGACCGGCAAGCCACGAAGGTGGCGCGCGCACGGGGACTGGAAGTGCACGGCACCATCTGGCTGCTCGCCCAGCTGTGCCGGGACGGCAAACTTCCCGAGGCCGGCGCGGGCAACCTCATCGACATGCTGCGGGACAGCAACATGAGGCTGCCCTGTACGGGCTCGGGTTTCATCGCATACGCGAGGAGCTACGGCCTGCTGTGAGCGCTCGTCCTCAGTGATCCAGGTACGCCAGCACGGCCTGCACGCGTCGGTCACCCGCACCGTCCTCGGTGTTGAGGCCGAGCTTGAGGAAGATGTTGCCGATGTGCTTGTGCACGGCCCCCGGGCTGACGACGAGCCGTTCGCCGATGGCCGCGTTCGACAACCCCTCCGCCATCAGGCCGAGGACCTCGCGTTCGCGCGGTGACAGCCCGCTGAGCGCGTCGTCGGACTTGCGGCGCACCAGCAGCTGCGACACGACCTCGGGGTCCAGCGCCGTGCCGCCGTTCGCGACGCGGTGCAGCGACTCGAGGAAGTCCGCGACCCGGCCCACGCGTTCCTTGAGCAGGTAGCCGACGCCGCCGGAGGTGCCGGCCAGCAGTTCGTGGGCGTAGCTCTGCTCCACCCACGCGCTGAGGACCAGCACGGCGAGCTTCGGGTGCCGTGCGCGCGCCTCGACCGCGGCCCTGAGTCCCTCGTCGGTGAACGTCGGCGGCATGCGCACGTCGACCACGGCGATGTCCGGCTCGTGCTCGGCGACGGCGACCAGGAAGTCGTCCGGGTTGTCCGTCGCCGCGGCCACGTCGAGGCCCTCGTTGCGCAGCAGCAACGTCAACCCCTCGCGGAGCAACGCGTCGTCTTCGGCGATCACGATGCGCATGTGGTCACTTCCCGGTCGGCAACTCGACGGTGAGAACCGTAGGGCCTCCCTCGGGACTGCTCATCGTCGCGGTCCCGTCCAGCGCCTCGACCCGCCCGCGGATGCCGTCCAGGCCGGTGCCCTTCTTCTCGTCAGCACCTCCCTTGCCGTCGTCGTGCACCACGACCGTGAGCCGCTCGCCGTTCATCCCGAGGCTGACCCACGCGTGGTTCGCGCCGCTGTGCTTGGCCACGTTGGTCAGCGCCTCGGCCACCGCGAAGTACGCCGCCGCCTCGACCGCCGCCGGCAACCGCCCGAGGTGGTCGGCCTGCAACAGGCACGGCACCGGGCACCGCGCCGCGAGCGCCTGGATCGCCCCGTCGAGCCCCAGGTCCTCCAGCACCGGCGGGTGGATGCTGCGCACGACGTTGCGCAGCTCCTCCAGGGCGTCGCCGGCCGCGTCCTGGGCCCGCAGCAACGCCTGCAGCGCGTTCTGCGGGTTCTGGTGCAGCGTCCGCTCCGCGATCCCCAGCATCATCACCACACCGACCAGCTTGTTCTGCGTGCCGTCGTGCAGGTTCCGCTCGATCCGCCGCAGCTCGGCCCCGTGCGCCTGCAACGCCGCGGCCCGCGTCGCGACCACCTCGGCCAGCCGCTTCTCCAACGTCGCCCGCGGCGGCGCCAGCAACACCCGCGCCCACCGCGCGTCCACCTCGGCGAGCCGCGGCAACTGCGTCAGCGCCAGCGCGAGCACGAGCCCGATCGGGATGCTCAGCAGCGCCTTGCCCCACGAGTCGATCCGCATGCCGAACGAGTTCTCCATCGGCACCACCGACCACAGCGCCACCGCGAGCGGCTGCTGCACCAACGACCCGGGAACCCCGATCGCCAGGGACCCGAACAACGTGCCGAACATCGCGTGCAGCACCAGCCACAACCCGTCCCGCCGGCTCGCCGGGTCCGCCAGCACCCGCTGCGCCCGGTGCAGCCACGGCCCGTCGAGCGGTTCCGACGCGGGCACCTCCACCCCGGTGAACCGGGCCAGCCGCCGCCGGTCGAAGTCCACGATCCGGCGGATGTACGGCGCGGTCACCGGCAACAACGGCAGCACCACCACCGACAGCAGCAGCACGCCGATCGCGAGCCACGCGGCGATCGCCGTCAGCAACCCGGTCGCCAGGTAGACCACCGCTGCCCAGATCCGTTTCATGTGGCCAAACGTAGCCACCCGGACCCGTCGGTCGCGGTAGAGCAGGCTCCACTCCCCGGTTTCCACCCTCCTGCCCGGGTTCTCGGCCGCACCGCTCGCCACCCCCGCGCCCCTTCCTCCTTCGGCGGGGGTCGGAGGAGGGAGATCCGGACATGAGACAGACGCGGTCAGGCGTGGATCAGGACAAGGATCACTCGGGTGGGTGACGAAGTGGACTGTCCGTCGAGGTCAGGAGGGCGAGCACAGCCTGGCCAACCCTGCCCAACCCGGCCCTCAGCCCTCCCGCCACCCGTTCGTGATCGGCAACCGCCGATCCCGCCCGAATGCCTTGTTCGAGATCTTCGTGCCCGGCGGGTACTGCCGCCGCTTGTACTCCGCCCGGTCCACCATCCGCAGCACCCGGTCGACCAGCTCCGGCTCGAACCCGGCGGCCAGCAGGTCGTCGTACCCGCGGTCGCCCTCGACGTAGTCGTCCAGCAGGTCGTCCAGCACCGCGTAGTCCGGCAGCGAGTCCGAGTCGACCTGACCCGGCCGCAGCTCGGCCGAGGGCGGCTTGGAGATCGAGTTCTCCGGGATGGGCGGGGTCTCGCCGCGCTTCTCGGCTTCGGCGTTGCGCCACCGCGCCAGGTCCCAGACCAGGGTCTTCAGCACGTCCTTGATCGGCGCGTAACCACCGACCGCGTCGCCGTAGATGGTCGAGTAGCCGACCGCGAGCTCGGACTTGTTGCCGGTCGCCAGCACCAGGTGCCCGTGCTGGTTCGACAACGCCATCAGCAGCATGCCGCGGCAACGCGCCTGGATGTTCTCCTCGGCGAGACCCGTCAGCCCCAGCTGCGACACGTACACGGACACCATCTCGCCAATGGGTTCCGTGGTGAAGTGCAGGCCCGTGCGCGCCGCCATCTCCGAAGCGTCCGAACGGGAGTGTTCCGATGAGTACGACGACGGCATCGAGACGCCGTACACGGAGTCGGCGCCGAGGGCGTCCACGGCCAGTGCGGCCACCACGGCAGAGTCGATGCCACCGGACAGACCGAGCACAACGGAGCGGAAGCCGTTCTTGTGCACGTAGTCGCGCAGGCCGGTCACGAGCGCGTGCCACACCTCGGCCTCATCGGACAGTGGCTCGAACACGCGCGGTGCGGGCAGCGGTTCGTAAGGAGCGACGGCGTCCGAGATGAACACACGGCGCACGTAGAAGTCACCGATCTGACCCTGCTCGTAGGACGCCGAAGAAGGCACGTCGAAGTCCACCAGCATCAGGTGCTCGACGAACTGCGGTGCCCGTCCGATCAGCTGGCCGTCCGCGCCGACGACCATCGAGTCGCCGTCGAACACCAGCTCGTCCTGGCCGCCGACGAGGTTGCAGTACGCGAGCGGTGCGCCCGCCTCGGCCGCGCGGCGGACCACCAGGGGCAGCCGGGCGTCGTCCTTCTTGCGCTCGTACGGGGAGGCGTTGGGGGAGACGACCAGGTCCACGCCGGCGTCGCCCAGCGCGGTGATCGGGCCGCCGTCCTGCCACAGGTCTTCGCAGATCACCATGCCGACCTCGACGCCGTTGACGCGCACGACGTCGAGCGACGAGCCGGGCTTGAAGTAGCGGCGCTCGTCGAACACGCCGTAGTTGGGCAGGTGGTGCTTCGACTGCCGCGCCACGACCCGGCCCTCGTGCAGCACCCCCACCGCGTTGCGCGGGCCGACGGAGTCGTGTTCCAGGTAGCCGACGACCGCGGTCACGGAGCCGAGCCCGGCGTCGTCCAGTGACACCGCCAGCGCCTCCAGCGCCTCGGCGGACGCCCGTGCGAACGAGGTGCGGATCGCCAGGTCCTCGACCGGGTAGCCGGTCAGGACCATCTCGGGGAACACCACCAGGTGGGCGCCGCCCTCGCGGGCCTTGCGCGTCCACTCCACGACCAGCGCGGCATTGCCGGAAAGGTCGCCCACAGTGGCGTTGACCTGGGCGAGCGCGATGCGAAGCTGCGGCATGCCCTCATCATCTCCCATACCATCGGACTGTGGTCCGTCTCTTGAGCGTGTTGCTCGTCATTCCCCTTCTGGCCTCCTGCACCTCGATCCTCGAAGGGACCGCCAAGCCCGGCGTGACCTTCGAGAAGCCCGGTCCGGCCGGCACCGTCCCGCCGGGACTGGAGAAGTACTACGGCCAGCAGCTCGCCTGGCAGGACTGCGCGCCGTTCGCCACGACCGGCACCAGCCGGCAGGCCTACGGCTCCAAGCGCGACGTCGAGTGCACCCGGCTGCAGGTCCCGCTCGACTACGCCAAGCCCGAGGGCGACACGATCACCATCGGCGTCCTGCGCTACCGGGCCACCGGTCAGAAGATCGGGTCGCTGCTGACCAACCCCGGCGGGCCGGGCGCGTCCGGCATGGCGTCGGCCGCGGGCATGGTGGGTGACTACCGCAAGACCGAGCTCGCGAAACGGTTCGACCTGATCGGGTTCGACCCGCGGGGCATCGGGGCGAGCGAGCCGGCGGTCCGCTGCCTGTCCAACGCCGAGCGCGACGCGGAGCGGCTCGACCTCGACACGGACACTTCTGCGGCCGGAATCGCCCAAACGGAGCAGGAGAACAGGACGTATGCCGAGAAGTGTGCGGCCGGGACGAAATTCGGGGCGGCAATGCTCGCCAACATGGGCACGCGGGACGTAGTTAAGGACATGGATGTCCTTCGCTCTGCGCTCGGCGACGCGAAGCTGAGCTACGTCGGCTACTCGTACGGCACCCGCATCGGTACCGAGTACGCCGAGACCTTCCCCCAGAACGTGCGCGCCCTCGTCCTCGACGGTGCCGTCGACCCGACCCAGGACCAGCTCCAGTCGCTGGTCGCGCAGGGTGCCGGCTTCCAGAAGGCGTTCGACGAGTTCGTCAAGTGGTGCCGGACGGAGGACAACTGTCCCCTGGCCGGGGACGCCAACACGAGCTTTCGCCAGCTCACGACCCCGTTGATCCAGAAACCGGTCGACGTGGGCAGCCGCAAGCTGTCCTACAACGACGCCGTCACCGCGACCATCCAGGCGTTGTACTCCGAGCAGCTGTGGCCGCTGCTGCTGCAGGGGCTCAACGAGCTGAAGAACGACAAGGGCACGATGCTGCTGCGCCTCGCCGACGCGTACTTCGACCGCGACGACCAGGGCAGCTACTCGACCATCACGGACGCGTTCAGCGCCGTGCACTGCGTCGACGACCAGCGCCTGACCGACAAGAACGCCCTGCTGGAGACCGCCAGGCAGTACAAGGCCGCGGCGCCGTTCCTCGACGACGGCAACCCGCCGGGCGCGGCGCTCGACTCGTGCGCGTTCTGGCCGGCCCCGGTGACCGCGCGCACCGGCCCGCCCACGGCCGACGGCATCCCGCCGCTGCTGGTCATCTCCACGACCGGTGACCCCGCCACGCCCTACGAGGCCGGCGTGAACCTGGCCAAGGCGCTCAACTCGCGGCTGCTCACCTATGAAGGCGTCCAGCACACCGTGTTCCTGCAGGGCCAGTCGTGCGTCGACGCGGCCGGCGTGAAGTACCTGGTCGACCTGACCCTGCCCGCCGACGGAACCCGGTGCGCCTCATGACGAAACGGCGGTCCCGCATCACCGCGGCCGTGTTCGCCCTGATAGTCGTGCTGGGCACCTCCACGTCCTACGCGCGCATCGACGGCAGTCCCGTCGCCGCGCGCAAGGGCGTCGAGCGCTTCTACGCGCAGGCGTTGTCGTGGGCCGCGTGCCAGCCGTACGCGACCGATGCGAAGAGCAAGGGCCTGTTCGAGCGCGAAGGCATCCAGTGCGCACGGCTGCAGGTCCCCCTCGACTACGAGAAGCCGGACATCGGGACCATCACCATCGGGCTCTTACGCCGGCCCGCCGCCGAACAGCAGCGGCGGGTCGGGTCGCTCGTGGTGAACCCCGGCGGTCCGGGTGGTTCGGGCATGACGCACGTCGCGAACATGCAGCCGGACAACCCGGTCGGCAAGCGGTTCGACGTGGTCGGCTTCGACCCGCGCGGGGTCGGGGCGAGCCAGCCCCGCGTCCAGTGCCTCACCGACGCGGAACGGGACGCGCAACGCCTGCGCCCCAAGGGCGAGAACGCGAGCCAGACGGAGTCGGAGAACAAGTTCTTCGTCGACCGGTGCACCCAGCGCAGCGGCATCGACCTGCTGCGCAACGTCGGCACCCGTGACGTCGCACGGGACCTGGACGTGCTGCGGGCCGCGCTGGGCGAGAAGAAGCTGACCTACCTCGGTTACTCCTACGGCACGCGCATCGGCACGTTGTACGCCGAGATGTACCCGCGCAACGTGCGCGCGATGGTGCTCGACGGCGCCGTGGAGGTCAGCCCCGACCGGGTGGCCGCGTCGGCACGGCAGGCGCAGGGCTTCGAGGAGTCGTTCCAGCGCTTCGCCGGTTGGTGCGCGCAACGCGACTGTCCCCTGGGGAGGGACACGAACACCGCGGAGTCGAAGTTCCGCCAGCTGATCGAGCCGCTCAAGAAGACCCCGCTGCCGGTCGGCGACCGCAGGCTGTCCCACTCGGACGCGAACACCGCCATCATCCAGGCGATGTACAGCGACCGGCTGTGGGAGACCGCGCTCAAGGGCCTGCAGGAGCTGCGCACCAACCGCGGCACCACCCTGCTGCAGCTCGCCGACCAGTACCTCGGCCGCGCCGCGGACGGCACCTACAGCCGCATCCAGGACGCGTTCGTGGCCATCCGCTGCGTCGACGAACCGCCCATCAAGGACCGCGCCACCCTGGAGTCCAACCGCCGGAAGCTGCTGGAACTGCTCGGCAACGACACGGTCCCCACCGACGAGACGGCGCTCGGCCCGTGCGCGTTCTGGCCGGCCCCGCACACCTCGGAACCGCATCCGCCGAACGTCACCGGGCTGCCGCAGGTGCTGGTCATCTCCACGACCGGTGACCCGGCCACGCCGTACCGGTCCGGTGTGGACCTCGCGGCCGCACTGGGCGCGCGGCTGCTGACCTACAACGGCAACCAGCACACGGCGTTCCTGGCCGGTATCGGCTGCGTGGACGGGGTGGCGACGAACTACCTGGCGGAGCTGCGGTTGCCCGAGACCGACCCGGTCTGCTGACGGGCGGGCAGGAACACCGATCCCAGCGCTCCGAGCGCGCAGACCACCGACGTGATCAGGAAGATCTCGTGGTACTCGGTGAGCAGCGCCTCGGTGAGCGCGCGCTGGTACTCGGCGAACCGCCGCTGGAACTCGGCGGGCTCGACCCCGAACGGCAGCGGGGTGTCCAGGTCTGCCGTGAGCTCGCGGAAGCGGTGCAGTCCCCACGCGGACAACGCCGCCACGCCGACGAGCATGCCCGTCATGCGCGCGACGACGACGAACGCCGACGCCACCCCGTGCCGCACCGGTGGCACGACCCGCAGCACCGCACCGGACAGCGGCGCGATCACCAGGCCCAGCCCGAACCCGGCGACCGCGAGGTCCCGCGTCAGCACCAGCCCGCTCACCTCCGCGGGCCACTGCGCGATGAACACGTACGACACCGATGCGATCGCCAGACCGGCGAACGACACCCACCGGTCACCGACGCGTCCGGCCAGCAGTCCACCCAGGACCGCACCGACCGGCAACGCGACGAGGAACCGCGTCAGCAGGGTCGCCGCGGCGGCGGAGTCACGCCGCAGCACCGTCTGCGCGAACAGCTCCACGTCGACCAGCGTCACCATCAACGCCGCACCGGCCGCCAGCGACACCCCGAGCACCGCCCAGAACGGCCGCCACTGCACACCCTCGGGATCGATGAGCCGCACGGCAGCACGGCGTTCCCACACGAAGAAGCCCGCCAACACCACCACTGCCGCACCGAGCACCGGCCAACCCCACGCGGGCAGCACGGACTCGGCGGGCGCCGGGTTGTACAGGGCCACGACGAGCAGCGACAACGCCACCGCGAGCAGCACACCGCCCACGACGTCGATCCGAACCGGACGCCGTGTGTCCGGCACGGACCGTTGCACGACCACCATCGCGATGACCGCCAACGGCACGTTCACCCAGAACACCCACCGCCAGCTCTGCGGCTCCCACGCCTCGAACAACGGCATCGCGTTGAACAACGTGGCCACACCGATGCCGTAGAGGGTGCCGAGCACCGACCCCAGCTCCTGCGCCGCACCCACGGTCCCGAGCGCCGTCGACCGCTTCCCGGCCTCCCACAGGTCCGCGACCAGCGCCATCGTCACCGGCAGCAGCGCACCACCGGCCAGTCCCTGCACCACGCGTCCCGCCACCAGCACCGGCACGTCCGCGGCCAGTGCCGTCACCACGGACCCCACCAGGAACCCGAGCAGCGACACCTGCAGCACGAACCGCCGCCCCAGCCGGTCCGACAGCTGCCCGAGCAACGGCATGCCCGCCACGTACCCGAGCAGGTACCCGGTGACGATCGGCGTGGCCTGCTCCAGCTGGTTCACCGCGATGCCCAGGTCGCGCACGATGTCCGTGAGCACGCCGACGACGACGTACGCGTCGAGCGCACCGAGGAGCACGGCCGCGCCGGACGCGGCAAGGGCTGCTGTGCGCACGTTACGCGGGCGCCGTCACCGTGACGGGCTTGTTGAAGTCCGTCAGGCCGACGTCGACCTTCTGCCCGCCGGGCAGCTCGAACAGCGCGTTCTTCAGCTTCGAGTCCTGGTCGACGGAGAACGTCGCCTTCACGTCCGACGACATCCCCGGCACCAGGCCCGCGGCCACGTCCTTCGGCACGGTCGCCTCGACCACCGACACGTCACCGGCCGACTTGGTCTTCGGGTCCTTCGCCGCCGACAGGACCCTCGCCACGCCCTTGTCCGGGTTCAGGATCGCCGACGGGTCGTACACCTGGCCCGCGAACGCCGCGGGCAGCTTCGTGTACCCACCGGTCGGGCCCTTGAAGTGCAGGTTGCCGCCGGTGAGCACGTACTCGATGGACAACAGCTGACCGGCGAAGTTCACCTTCGCGTTGCCCTTCGAGTCCCCGGCCGCGGTGAGGTCGCCGTCGGCGTCCTTCACCGGCACGTCCGGGAGCTCCCCGTCCACCTTGATGGAGAAGTGGACGCTCGACACCGAGCGCATCGACTCCGCCGACTTCGAGAGCAAAGTCGCACCATCGGGGAGATCCCCGCCTGAGGTGCAGCTCGTGAGCAGGGCGAGTAAGCAAACCGACAACCAACGGGCGGACATGCGTTGATCGTAGAGTCCCCCCAGGCCTTAGGCTGCGCGTTATGGACCGCCAGCAGGAGTTCGTGCTCCGCACGCTCGAGGAACGCGACATCCGGTTCGTCCGGCTCTGGTTCACCGACGTCCTCGGCTTCTTGAAGTCCGTGGCGGTCGCACCCGCCGAGCTCGAGGGCGCCTTCAGCGAGGGCATCGGCTTCGACGGCTCCGCGATCGAGGGCTTCGCCCGCGTCTACGAGTCGGACATGGTCGCGAAGCCGGACCCCGCCACGTTCCAGGTGCTGCCCTGGCAGACGCCGGAGGGCAACAACTACTCCGCGCGCATGTTCTGCGACATCACCATGCCGGACGGCTCCCCGTCGTGGGCCGACCCGCGGCACGTGCTGCGCAGGACCCTGTCCAGGGCCAGCGAGGCCGGCTTCACCTGCTACGTGCACCCCGAGATCGAGTTCTTCCTGCTCAAGGGCCTTCCCGGCGACGGGAGCGAACCCGAGCCCGCCGACAACGGCGGCTTCTTCGACCAGACCTCGCACGAGACCGCCACGCACTTCCGCCGCCACGCCATCGAGGCGCTGGAGGCCATGGGCATCTCCGTCGAGTTCAGCCACCACGAGGGCGCACCCGGCCAGCAG
This sequence comes from Lentzea sp. NPDC037011, assembly GCF_055607425.1. Lineage (NCBI taxonomy): Bacteria > Bacillati > Actinomycetota > Actinomycetes > Pseudonocardiales > Pseudonocardiaceae > Lentzea > Lentzea sp. NPDC037011. The sequence goes on from NZ_JBVJRT010000005.1 coordinate 747,635, forward strand.
GAGATCGACCTGCGCTACGCCGACGCCCTGACCATGGCCGACAACGTCATGACGTTCCGGTACGTGGTGAAGGAGGTCGCGATCACGCAGGCCGTGCGCGCCTCGTTCATGCCCAAGCCGTTCTCGGACCAGCCCGGCTCCGGCATGCACACGCACTTCTCGCTCTTCGAGGGCGACCGCAACGCGTTCTACGACGAAGAGGACCCGTACCAGCTCTCCGAGATCGGCAAGCAGTTCGTCGCGGGCATCCTCAAGCACGCGCGCGAGATCTCCGGCGTCACGAACCAGTGGGTCAACTCCTACAAGCGCCTGATCGTCGGCGGCGAGGCACCCACGGCGGTCTGCTGGGGCCACGCCAACCGGTCCGCGCTGGTCCGCGTGCCGATGTACTCGCCGGGCAAGTCGTCGTCGCGCCGCGTCGAGGTCCGCACGCTGGACTCCGCCTGCAACCCGTACCTGGCGTACTCGGTGATCCTGGCCGCCGGCCTCAAGGGCATCGAGAAGGGCTACGAGCTGCCGCCGCCCGCCGAGGACGACGTGTGGTCGCTCACCGACCGCGAACGCCGTGCCGCGGGCTACGCGAACCTGCCGCAGAACCTCGGCGAGGCGCTCACCGAGATGGAGAACTCGGAACTGCTCCCCGAAGCGCTCGGCGAGCACGTCTACGACTTCTTCCTGCGCAACAAGAGGACGGAGTGGGACGCGTACCGTCGTAGCGTCACCCCGTACGAGTTGCGCACTCTTCTTCCCGTGCTGTGAGGCCGATACGTTGCTCTCCGTGACAGAGGTACCCGAGTTCCAGCCGACGATCTGCGCGTGCACGGTCGCCACGGCGGCGGAGCTGCCCGCGGTGAAGGTGCTGTCCAGCTCCTTCCTCGCGGAACACCCCGAGGGCCGGTTCGTCGCGCTGATCGTCGACGCCCAGCCCGAGCACGCAGGCCCCGGCCTCATCACACCGCTCGAGATCGGCGTCTCCGAGGTCGAGCTGCACGTGCTGGCCACCGCGCGCGACGCCGCCGAGCTGAAGGCCGCCATGCTGCCCCGGCTGCTGGAGGCGCTGCTGACGCAGGGCATGCCGGTGCTCTACCTCGACCCGTGGGTGCAGGTCTTCGGGTCGGTCACGAAGCTCGTGCTGGAGGCGCTGCGCACCGCACCGGTCGTGCTGCTGCCGCGCACCCTGCGACCACTGCCCGACGACGGCCTGCAACCGGGGCCGTGGGAGCTGCACGAGTCAGGTGCCTTCGACCCCGGTTTCATCGCGGTCGGCCCCGGCTCCGAGCCCTACCTCGGCTCGCTCGACATGCCCGCGATCGTGCCGCACCACGTCGTGCGCGACGCACGGGTCGGACTGTCCGTGTGGAACGTCGCCGACCGGCCGTTGCACCGCTCCGAGGCCGGCACCGTCCAAGTCCTCGGCGAGGACCTGCTCACCGTGCACTTCGCGGGCTTCGACCCCCTGCGACCGTGGATGCTGTCCGCGGAGTTCGTCGAACGGCCGCGCGTGCTGCTGTCCGAACACCCCCTGGTCGCCGACCTGTGCACCGCCTACCGCGCCGAGCTGGTGCGCTGCGGGTGGACCACCGCCCCCGTGCCCTACCGGTTCGGGGCCCTCATCGACGGCACGGTCATCCCGTCCGAGCTGCGCGCCGACTACCGGGCCACCGCACCGACGCCGCTGCCCGCGTTCGGCGAGGACGGCGGCGGCGGGTTCCTCATCTGGGCGTGCGAGCGGACCGAGCAGGGCGGCACCCGCTGGGCGGACGCCGTCTGGCGCGCGGACCCCGCGCTGCAACAGCAGTTCCCCGCACCCTTCGGCGCCGACTTCGAGGACTGGCGCGAGTGGTGCGCCGGTGCCGGCGTCGCCTCCGGGCGGCTGCCCGTGCCCGCCGTGCCCCAGCCGCGGTCAGAAGGCCCGGCGCTGCTGGACCAGCTCGGCGTCTCGATCGTCGGCAACGGCCCGGTGACCGAACGCGTGCTGGCCGCCGCACGGGCGTCCGGACTGCCCGTGTCCGACTCCGCCGCCTACCCGGTCGTCGTGCGCACCTCCGACGACGTCGAGGTCCCCGACGGGCGGTTCGTCGTCGACATCGCCCTGGACGCCTCCGCGGCCGACGACCGCGTCGGCGTGAACGAGCTGTGGGTGTCGTCCGAGTCGTCACGCGCCGCCGCGGAACGCATCGGCGGCCCGATCGTCCGCGTGGTCCCGGTACCCGTGCACGACGTGGGCGCACGTGACCACGAGGCCGGCTCGGTGGTGGTGTTCGCGGCCATCGCGGACCACGCGCTCGACCGGCCCGGCAACGTCCTCGGCGCCGTGTCGGCGTTCCTCAGCGCGTTCCCCGACCGCACCGACGTGACGCTGCAGGTCGCGGTCTCCGGTGCGTACGACCACCCCGAGGCCGCCGAGCGGCTGCGTCTCGCCACCGCCTCCGACCAGCGGATCGCCCTGGTCGAGGACTTCGACGTGTGCCAGACCGCCGACGTCGTGGTGTCGCTGCACCGCGGCGGCGCCGACGACCGGATCGCACTGCGCCTGGCCGAGCTCGCCGTCCGCGGCATCCCCGTGCTCGCCTCCGACCACGGCGGGGTGGCCGAGCTGTTCGGCAAGACCGCCGTGCTCGTGCCGTGCCACCAGGGCGCAGAACCCGACGTCCAGGCCGCCGCGAAGCTGATGCGGTCACTGGCCGACGACCTCGGCACGGCCGCCGCCCTCGGCCAGGCCGCACGCGACCACGTCCTGTCCGTGCGGTCCGTCGCACGCGTCGGCGAACTGCTGCGCGAACGCGTCGAGCACTCCTACCGCGGCTGGCGGGCCCGCCGGCCCAAGCCGCGCCCCGAGGTCGACCCGCTGCTCGCACTCCAGTCGGCCAAGCACGCGTTGCTGCGCCAGCCCGACGTGGGATCCGCACACCGAACGCCCATGGCTCCCGCGCTGCGCAAGGTCGTGCTGCGCGCGCTGGACCACTACGACAACCACATGCGCGAGGTGCTCCACACCCTCGTCGACGGCGTCGAACGCACCGTGTCCGAGCTGGTCAACCGGCAGGACGCGCTGCGCACCGGCGTCGGCGCGGGCGAGCTGGAGCTGCTGCGCGCCGAGGTCGAACAGGTCGCCGCCCGCCAGACCCACTTCACCGACCAGCTCGTCGGCGTCGACGACGGCGTGGTCCGCGTCCGCGCCGACATGGCCGGCCAAGGCCGCCGGCTGCGCGAGATCGAGGACGCCGTCGTCGCCGAGGCGGCCAAGCGCGCGAAGACGACCGACGTGCTCGCCGACCGGATCGACAAGCTCACCGTCGCACTCGACCGCACGCTCGACCGGATCGACACCCTCGAATCGCGCGTCGTCGAGGTGTTCCGCGAACGCGACACCCGCCTCGACGCCGCCGTCCGCGCCGCCCACCAGGCCCAGCAGACCGCCGACGCGCTCCGCCGGGTCGTGGTGCGCCAGCACGAGACCTCCTCCGACGTGCCCGGGGTGCGCAGCTCGCTGGTGCTGTGCGACGCGGGCATGCTGCGGCTGCCCTCCGACGACGCGTTCATGCTGCCGCTGCTGTCGTCCAACGGCGTGTGGGAACCGGACCTCGCCGAGGTGCTCGACTCGCACGTCGAACCGGACGGGATCTTCCTCGACGTCGGCGCGTACGTCGGCTACCACTCCATCAGGGTGCTGTCCCGCCTCGGCCTGATGGGCGCGGTCGTCGCCGTCGAACCCGACAGGGGCGCCGCGGCCCTGCTGCGGCACAACGTCACCGCGAACCTGCCCGCCGCCGTCGCCGACCGGATGACCGTCATCGAGGGCGCCGCGTGGGAGAGCACGGGCGAGCTGGCCGCCGCGCCGACGCTGACCGGCGGGGTGTCGGTGGCACCGCTGCCGGCCGATGCCGGTGACGACGTCCCGCGGGTCCGCGCGGTCCGGCTCGACAAGGAGCTCGAGGAGATCGCGCTCGCACAGGGCATGAAGCTCTCGGTCGTCCGGGTCGACACGCCCGGTCGTGGTCACCGCGCACTGGCCGGCCTGGTCCGGTTGCTGCGCAGGGACCGCCCGCAGGTGTTCCTCGAGTTCTCCGCCACCGCGACCGCCGACTTCGGTGACGATCCGGTGACGGTCCTCAAGGAGTTCGGCATCTGGGGGTACGAGCTGGTGCCGCTGGCCACCCGCCAGGCCGCCTCTCCCGAGCAGATCGTGCGGGCGATGGAGGGTCTGCGGTCGGTGACGCTGTGGCTGCGACCGCGTCCGATCGGCGCCAAGCCGGCCGCTCCACCGCCGTCCGTGCCCATCAAGCAGCCCGCTGACCAGGCGATTTGACACCGGTGCCCCCGGTGAGTAACTTTCTCCGGGTCGCAAGCGAGACCCCCGGAACGAGCGGTTGACACCGCGGATCGGGCCGGGTAAAGTTTCACGGCGTCAAACCCCCAGAAGTAAATGAACGGCCTACCGTGCTGTCCGGGATCTGAAAATGACCCCGATTTGACACCGGAAAAGCCAGTCGGATAACTTCTGAACCAAGCAAAATTGAATGCGAAGCGAGTTTGCGCCGCACCGAAGAAGCCGAAACGGCCGATTTGACAAAGCGAAAACGAACTGGCTAAGCTTCAAACACAAGCCCCGAGAGAAACTCTCCGGAAACGGAGATGGACCCGGTGAGCGCGTGTTCTTTGAGAACTCAACAGCGTGCCGATAACACAGCCAGTAATATGAATACTCCTCGTCAGGAGTATTCCTTTGAGTAGCTAGACCAGATTGCCAGACATATTCCGTCTGGAGCGATCAACACAATCCTTATTGGAGAGTTTGATCCTGGCTCAGGACGAACGCTGGCGGCGTGCTTAACACATGCAAGTCGAGCGGTAAGGCCCTTCGGGGTACACGAGCGGCGAACGGGTGAGTAACACGTGGGTAACCTGCCCTGTACTCTGGGATAAGCCTTGGAAACGAGGTCTAATACCGGATACGACCTGGAATCGCATGATTCTTGGTGGAAAGTTCCGGCGGTATGGGATGGACCCGCGGCCTATCAGCTTGTTGGTGGGGTAATGGCCTACCAAGGCGACGACGGGTAGCCGGCCTGAGAGGGTGACCGGCCACACTGGGACTGAGACACGGCCCAGACTCCTACGGGAGGCAGCAGTGGGGAATATTGCACAATGGGCGAAAGCCTGATGCAGCGACGCCGCGTGAGGGATGACGGCCTTCGGGTTGTAAACCTCTTTCAGCAGGGACGAAGCGCAAGTGACGGTACCTGCAGAAGAAGCACCGGCTAACTACGTGCCAGCAGCCGCGGTAATACGTAGGGTGCGAGCGTTGTCCGGAATTATTGGGCGTAAAGAGCTCGTAGGCGGTTTGTCGCGTCGGCCGTGAAAACTTGGGGCTTAACCCCGAGCCTGCGGTCGATACGGGCAGACTTGAGTTCGGCAGGGGAGACTGGAATTCCTGGTGTAGCGGTGAAATGCGCAGATATCAGGAGGAACACCGGTGGCGAAGGCGGGTCTCTGGGCCGATACTGACGCTGAGGAGCGAAAGCGTGGGGAGCGAACAGGATTAGATACCCTGGTAGTCCACGCCGTAAACGGTGGGTGCTAGGTGTGGGGGACTTCCACGTCCTCCGTGCCGCAGCTAACGCATTAAGCACCCCGCCTGGGGAGTACGGCCGCAAGGCTAAAACTCAAAGGAATTGACGGGGGCCCGCACAAGCGGCGGAGCATGTGGATTAATTCGATGCAACGCGAAGAACCTTACCTGGGCTTGACATGCACTGGAAACCAGTAGAGATATTGGCCCCCTTGTGGCCGGTGTACAGGTGGTGCATGGCTGTCGTCAGCTCGTGTCGTGAGATGTTGGGTTAAGTCCCGCAACGAGCGCAACCCTCGTTCCATGTTGCCAGC